>DATLUD010000045.1:0-69314 GCA_035533275.1 Candidatus Dormiibacterota bacterium
GCGGCCGTAGCTCAACAGGATAGAGCGGGGGACTCCTAAGCCTCAGGTTGCTGGTTCAAGTCCAGTCGGCCGCACCAGTTTCAGCCCGCGGGCCCGGCCCGCGGGCTCTCTCGTGCCTCGGGGCCGGTTTCCGCGGCCAACAGCAAGACAGCAAGAAGGAGAGGATACGTGCCCAGCCGCTACTCGCGGGGTTTCCGCGCCTGGACCACCGCCTTCGTGCTCTTCGGGGTGCCGGCCACCTGCCTGCTGCTGGTCGGGCGGACCTACCGTTCGCTCCCACTGCTTGCCCTGGGCGGGCTCTGGCTGCTCCTCGGGCTCGGGATGCTCGGCCTCTGGCTGCGCAGGCGTGTATCGTAGGGCTTGCGCCCCGTGCTATACTAGGGTGTCGAACGGACTGCGGGTCCGTTCTCTTCATGTTCCGAAGGGGCACGAGCCGTGGCCAAGAAAGAAAACCGCGTCATCATCACCCTGGCGTGCACCGAGTGCAAGCGCCGCAACTACTCGACGACCAAGAACAAGCAGAAGCACTCCGACAGGCTCGAGATGAGCAAGTACTGCCGTTTCTGCCGGAGCCACAAGGCGCACCGCGAAACGCGCTAAGGTCGACAAGGGTCGCAATAGGGGCTCGCGAAGGGTTTTCGTTCAGATCGAGGAGTGAAGAGCGACGCGTGCTGTTGGCACGCGAGCGATGAGCGACGAAGAGTTGGACGAAAAGACGAGCGGGGCCGGATAGGGCAGTAGCTCAATGGTAGAGTAGCGGTCTCCAAAACCGTTGGTTGCAGGTTCGAGTCCTGTCTGCCCTGCCACCGTCGAGCGCCGCGCGGAGCCCCGCGCGGCCTCGTTCTCTCGCCAAGGGATGAAGTTGAGAGTGGAGAGTCGCACGATGAACAGGCCGACTAGGCCGACCGGGGGAGGCGGAACCCAGCCCCGGCAAGCACGCGCCGCCGGCAACGTGCAGATCAAGGAGTTCGTGCGCCAGTTGATCGCCGAGATGAAGCGCGTGACCTGGCCGTCACGCGACGAATGGGTGTCCGCTACCGTCTTGGTCGTCGCCTTGGTGATCCTGGTCGGCTTCTTCACGTGGCTGGTCGACCTCGGATTCGAAAAGCTGTTCTCCCTCGTCGGCCATTAGAGGGGGGATCGAGACAAACCGTGACGACGTCTGAAGACCGCCAATCGCTGAAGAACTGGTACGTGATCCACACGTACTCGGGCTACGAGAACAAGGTCAAAGCCAATCTCGAGCGCCGCATCCACTCCATGAACATGCAGGACAAGATCTTCCGTGTCCTGGTGCCCATGGAGGACGAGGTCGAGTTCAAGGACGGCAAGCGCAAGATCACCCCGAAGAAAGTCTTTCCGGGCTACGTGCTCGTCGAGATGGTCATGGACGACGAGTCGTGGTACGTCGTGCGCAATACCTCTGGCGTGACCGGCTTCGTCGGATCTCCGGGCGGCGGCGAGAAGCCGCTTCCCTTGCAGGAGAAAGAGGTCAAGACCATCCTCAAGCAGATGGGCATCGAGACGCCTCGCTTGAAGGTGGAGTTCGCCAAGGGCGACCGCGTCAAGGTGACCTCCGGCCCGTTCTTCGACTTCACCGGGATCGTGGACGAGGTCCAGCCGGAGAAGGAGAAGGTCCGAGCCCTGATCTCCATCTTCGGCCGCGAGACGCCGGTCGAGTTGGAGTTCTACCAGATCGAGAAAATCTAGGAGTATCGGCCGCGACCACCCGGCAAACGGTGGCAGAATCGGCGGATCACGGGTGACCGCCTTCGAAAGGACAATGGATCATGGCAAAGCGAGCAATCGCGAAGGTGATCTTGCAGCTGCAAGCCGGCAAGGCCACCCCCGCACCTCCGGTTGGCCCGGCTCTGGGCCAGCACGGCATCAACCTCATGGAGTTCTGCAAGTCGTACAACGAGCGTACGGCCAAGCAGGCCGGTGAAATCATTCCAGCCGAGATCACGGTCTACGAAGACCGCTCGTTCACGTTCGTCACCAAGACGCCGCCGGCGAGCTTTCTGATCAAGAAGGCCGCGGGCATCGAGTCGGGGTCGGCGATTCCCAACCGCAACAAGGTGGCCAAACTGACGGCGGCTCAAGTGCGGGAGATCGCGCAGAAGAAGATGGCCGATCTCAATGCGAACGACGTCGAGGCGGCGGCTGCGATCATCGCCGGGACGGCTCGTTCGATGGGCGTGGAGGTCGAGGCGTAATGGCGCAGGGCAAGAAATACCGCAACGCGGTCACGCAGTACGACGTGGACAAGCTCTACGACGCGGCGGAGGCGGCCGGCGTGGTCAAGCAGATCGCGACGGCGAAGTTCGACGAGACCGTCGAGGTGCACATCCGTCTAGGCGTCGACCCCAAGAAGAGCGATCAGAACGTCCGCGGCACCGTTCTGCTGCCCAATGGAACGGGGCGTACGGTGCGCGTCATCGCCTTTGCCAAGAGCGACAAGGCCAAGGAGGCGCAAGCCGCCGGCGCCGACGTGGTGGGCGATCAGGATTTGATCGATCGCGTGAAGTCGGGCTGGAACGAGTTCGACGTCGCCGTCGCCACGCCGGACATGATGGGGGCCGTCGGCTCCAATCTGGGACGCATCCTGGCACAGAAGATGCCCAACCCCAAGGCGGGCACCGTGACGCCGAACATCGGCGCGGCGATCAAGGACATCAAGGCCGGCAAGGTCGAGTTCCGTCTCGACAAGACGGGCATCGTCCACACGATCATCGGCAAGGTGAGCTTCGGCGGCGATGCGCTGGCGGAGAACCTGGCCGTGCTCGTCGACGCCATAAACCGCGCCAAGCCCTCCGCGGCGAAGGGAACCTATCTCAAGAGCATCACGATCTGCTCGACGATGGGCCCGGGCGTGAAGATCGACCCGAACCGCGTGAAGGCTGCTGCCGTCGCGTAAGTCTCCGGGTGCCGCCGGCGCTTGTCGAAAGGGGGCCCGAGCTTAAGCTCGGTCCCCCTTCGCTTCTCGAGTTGCACTTGAGCGCGGCGACGTCGTCGAACCCGAAGCGTTCGGTGATCGCCGGAACCACCGGCCGCGGAAGGGGACGGGACGGCTAGGACATTCCTCGGGAGGTGAGGAATATCAAGATCACGCTGGACATTCTTGCCTATCTTTTCAAGACATGAATGACTGGGAATAAGGCAAGATACTGGTGACATAACCGGGTGTTTAAGTTACAGCTGTTATACCATTTCGGTCATTCCTGACCAAAGCTTAGGTGGGGCTTCAGAAATGGCGTCAGTGGGGGGCACGGCAGGCTCGTTTGGGCGACAGAGGGCCTCTACCAGGGCGGATGATGCCCTCCGAGAGGCGTTGCGCACGGCCATTCGGGAGGCGCGCGTCGCAGCGAGGATCACCATGGATGCCCTCGCCAAGGAAACGGGTCTGCCGTACAAGACGATCTCGCGCATCGAGTTGGGGCAGAACCTCCCGAGTCTGCCCGTGCTGGTGCGCATCGCGAACGCCCTGGGCATCTCGCTCGACGCCCTGTTGGGGCGCGCTGCGGCGCACGGCGACGGGCGCCCAGGCTTGATCCACGAGGACGAGGAAGCGGTCTCCGTTCGACAGGAACTGCAGGATCTGCGGCGCCGCATGGACCTCTTGGAGCACGTGGCGCATACCCATACGCGGTAGTTAGTTTCCCGCGTGTGTTTGACAAGGCGCGGCGCCTTTGGTATAAATATCCGTCGGAGTCGCGCGGGTCCGCCGCGCGCTTCGGTGTACCGTAACGTCTTCCGATGACCGCAGGCCGCTTGCGATAATGCCCCCGACGGGGCGCCTGCCGAGGATGCCGACGCGACGCGTGATGGGATCGAGGCGCTCGCCTCGCTGCTCACCTCCGTCTGCACGTGCACCTCGCGAAGCGTGAGGTGGCGCCCCCTCTGGGGACACGTGCGGACATACCTGAGGTGAAGCATGCCAACCGCAAAAAAGGACGCGAAGATCGAAGAGTTGCGCGAGCGCATGACGCAGACGCGCAGCCTCTTCTTGACGGACTTTCGCGGACTGACGGTCGGCGAGATCTCGAAGCTCCGTCGCGAGCTCAACAAGGGCGGCGCGACGTATGCCGTGGTGAAGAACACCCTCTTCACCAAGGCCGTGCCCGAGATCGCCGGCCAACTCGAAGCCTTTCTCCACGGACCGACGGCCGTCGTCTTCGCAGGCGAGGACGTGGTCGGGCCGGCCAAGGCCCTCCAGTCCTTCGTCGACGAGACGAAGAAGCTCGAGGTCAAGGCAGGTCTGGTCGACGGCCGGGTGATCGGCAAGGCCGAGGTCGAGCAGCTCTCCAAGCTCCCGAGTTTCGACGAGCTGCGCGCGCAGCTGGTCGGGCTCCTCATGGCGCCGCTGCAGAACTTGGTGTCCACGCTCTCCGGCAAGCAGACCGAGCTCGCCGGCGTCCTCGAATCGCTCGCCGAGAAGCAAGCCGCAACCCCCGCCGCGTAACGTTACGACAGGAGAACAGAGATCATCATGGCCGTTGCCGAGATCATCGAACAGATCGAGAAGCTGACCGTCCTCGAGCTCAACGAGCTCGTGTCCACCATCAAGGACAAGTGGGGCGTTCAGGCCGCCGCGCCGGTGGCCGTCGCCGCCGCGGGCGTTCCCGCCGCCGCTCCCGCCGCCGAGCAGACCGAGTTCGACGCCGTCCTCACCGAGATCGGCGCCGAGAAGATCAAGGTCATCAAGGTCGTCCGCGAGCTCACGAACCTGGGCCTCACCGAGGCCAAGGCGTTCGTGGAGTCGGCTCCCAAGCCGGTGAAGTCGGGCGTCACCAAAGAAGAGGCCGAAACCGTCAAGAAGAAGCTCGAGGAAGTCGGCGCGAAGGTCGAGATCAAGTAGCCTTTACTCGAACTCGTTGAGCCATGAGGGGCGCGATCATCGATCGCGCCCCTCATGCGTTCACGGCTTGGGCAACGGGTGGGCGCTGGCAAGCGAGGGGCTCCAGTGCCCGAAGATCTCGGGGTTCGCCTGGAACTCGGCTTTGAGCGCCTCGATGCGCGCCGCATCGGAGGGGTGGTCGGAGAGAAACTCGGGCGGCGAGCTGGTCTCGACCTTCTGGAAGCGCTCCATGAGCCACGCCATGCCCCAGGGGTTGTAGCCCGCCTTCGAGCACGTGTATGCACCCAGGTGGTCGGCGTTCTGCTCGATGCTCCGCGAGAAGCGAAGGCTCTGCAGGTTCGCGGCGAGGTTGAGGGCCGCCGCGCCCAGCTGGTTCACGTGGAAGATCGCGCCCAGGAGCGTCGCGCCGATGCTCAGGTTGCGCTCGACGTTGATGCGGTGCATCACGTCGTGGTGGATGTCGTGCGAGGTCTCATGACAGAGCACGCCGGCGAGCTCTTCCTGATTCTGCACGAACGTCATCAAGGGGAGCGTGACGTAGACGTTGCCGCCGGGCACGGCGAAGGCGTTCGGCTGCTTTTCCTTGACCAGGATGAAGTGGAAGGGGTACTGGTACTGCGGATCGGCCACAACGGCGATGCGCTTGGCGATCGGATCGAGGACGCTGTAGTAGGGCGAGTCCTTGACGATCTTTCCCTCGCCCTCCAGTTGCTTGTAGACTTGCTGGCCGATCTGCGCCTCTGGGTCTTGGGCGCGCACGGCCACCGGGGCGGCGAGCAGGACCATCGCGAGGAAGCCGGCGAGCAGGTTTTTCATTCCTTGCATCTCTACCCAGGGAACGGAGGAGCGTCGCGGCCCGTTCCGCGCTGAAGGGAGGCGATCGCTCGCCTCCCTTCAGCGCTCCATCGCGTCTGGACGCGCTCGATCAGTGCGTCGAGAGGAAGCCCACGAGGAGCAAGGCCACGATGTTGAGGACCTTGATCATCGGGTTGATGGCCGGTCCGGCGGTGTCCTTGTAGGGATCGCCGACGGTGTCGCCCGTGACGGCCGCTTGGTGCGCGAGCGACTTCTTGCCGCCGTAGTGGCCGTCTTCGATGTACTTCTTGGCGTTGTCCCAGGCCCCGCCGCCGCTGGTCATGGAGACGGCGAGGAAGAAGCCGGTGACGATCGAGCCGACGAGCACGCCGCCGAGGAGCTTAGCCCCATCCCCACTGGGAAGAAGCAAGCCGATGAGCACGATGATGATCGGCACCAGCACCGGGATCAGCGCCGGGACGATCATCTCGCGCAACGCCGCCTTGGTGACGATGTCGACGGTGGTAGCGTAGTCCGGGCGCGCCGTGCCCTCCATGATCCCGCTGATCTCTCTGAATTGGCGACGGACCTCCTCGACCACCGCGCCGCCGGCGCGTCCCACCGCCTCCATCGAGAGCGAGCTGAAGAAGTACGGCAACAGGCCGCCGACCATCAGGCCGGTGAGCACGTACGGCTCGTTGATTCCGAACGTGAGGTTGGTCAACCCGTGGTTGGCCAGCTCCTGAACGTACGAAGCGAAGAGCACCACGGCGGCCAGCGCCGCGGAGCCGATCGCGTATCCCTTGGTGACGGCCTTGGTGGTGTTACCGACGGCGTCGAGCGGATCGGTGACGCCGCGCACGCTCTCCGGCAGCTCGGCCATCTCGGCGATGCCGCCGGCGTTGTCCGTGATCGGGCCGAAGGAGTCGATGGCTACGATGATTCCCGCCATCGAGAGCATCGCCATGACGGCGAGGCTCACGCCGAAAAGCCCGGCGAGCGCGTTCGAGACGAGGATGCCGATCACGATCACCAGCGCCGGCAGTGCCGTCGCCTGCATGGAGACCGCCAGACCGGAGATGATGTTGGTGGCGTGTCCGGTGGTCGAGGCCTTGGCGATCCGCTGCACGGGTGAGAACTGGGTGCCGGTGTAGTACTCGGTGATGTAGACGATGGCGACCGTGATGATCATGCCGACGACGCAGCTGAGCCAGACGTCCCAGGTGCCCAGCGGGCGGTTGAGCGATGGCACGATCGCGGCGTTGGCGAAGAAGAGCCACGAGAGGCCCCAGAACGCGATGACGGCGAGGACCGCAGCAACCCAAAGACCTTTGTAGAGGGCGCCCATGATCGACCCCGACTCCGACTTTCGCACGAAGAACGTGCCGATGATGGAGGCGATGATCGAGACGCCGGCCAGGCCCAGCGGAAAGATCTCAACGTTGGGAACCGCCTTGCCCAAGGTAAGGGACGCCAGGAGCATCGCGGCGACGGTCGTGACGACATACGTCTCGAAGAGGTCGGCGGCCATGCCGGCGCAATCGCCGACGTTGTCGCCGACGTTATCGGCGATGACGGCGGGGTTGCGCGGGTCGTCCTCAGGGATGCCCGCCTCGACCTTGCCGACCAGGTCGGCACCGACGTCGGCGGCCTTGGTGAAGATCCCGCCGCCCAAGCGCGCGAACACCGAGATCAACGAGCAGCCGAAGGCGAGGCCGACCATCGCCGCGAGCGACTCGGGGATGTTGCCACCCGTCACCGCGAGCATGATGGCGTAATAGCCGGCGACGGCGACGATGCCCAAGCCCACCACGAGCAGGCCCGTGATGGAGCCGCCCCGGAAGGCCAGTGCCAGCGCCGGGGCGAGGCCCTTGCGGGCCGCCTCCGTGGTGCGCACGTTGGCGCGCACTGAGACGATCATGCCGATGAAGCCCGCAGCGCCCGAGAGTATGGCGCCGATCAGGAAGCCGACGGCGGGCTTCCACCCGAGGGGCGGCGCGATCAAGATGAGGATCGCCACGATGACGGCGGCGATGGCGACCGTGGTGTATTGGCGCCGCAGAAACGCCATGGCGCCCTCCTGGATCGCGCGGGCGATGTCCTGCATGCGCTCGTTGCCCGCGGGTTGCTTGAGCACCCACGCGATGAGCACGATGCCGTAGACGATCGCGGCGAGTCCGCACACCAGGGCGAACGTGATCCCTAGGGTACTAGACATGTTCCTCCACAACGGGGGGCAGCATGCCCCCCTCGATGTCGCACATAGGGCCCTCGCGCACGCGGAAGCCTCGCCGATGTGGACGAGGCTCGCCTAGAAGTCGTCCAAGCTGCGTTGCGGCGCGGGCTCGTTTGCGGCACGCTTTCGCACGCTTGGGCCCCTACCCTGCCACCTCTCCCGCCCGGGCGCGGCCTCTCCGGGCGACGGAGGGGGCGGCAGGGGGGCAAGCAAAGACCGCCGGCCGATGGCACGATTCGTCGCGCAACGCATCCTGCGGCTGGTTGCCGTCCTGGTCACGATCACGGTGGTCAGCTTCTTCTTCATGCACGCGATTCCGGGGAGTCCGGTCACCGTACGCCTCGGGGAGCATGCCACGCCTCAGGCGGTCGCGCAACTGAACGCCCAGCTGGGGTTGGACCGCCCATGGTACGTGCAGTTGGCGAAGTACCTTTGGGCCGTGGCGCACGGTGACCTCGGCTCCTCCATCTTCGACCAGCAGCCCGTCGCGGCAAAGCTCCTGCAGTACTTTCCCGCCACGGTCGAGCTGGCGCTGGCGGCCATGATCTTCGCCGTCGCCGTGGGCGTCCCGGCCGGCGTGCTGGCGGCGGTGCGTCACGGCTCGGCTCTCGACGCGGCGATCATGGTGCTCGTTCTGGTGGGGGTCTCGGTGCCGGTGTTCTGGCTGGGCTGGATGCTCGTCTACCTCTTCGCGGTGGTGCCCGGGCGCTGGCACCTGGACCTCTTTCCCATCAGCGGCCGTCTCTCGATGATCTACACGGTGCGCCCCATGACGCACCTGCTGATCCTCGACGCCTTGCTCGAGGGAGACCCGGCGGCCGCGGCCAACGCGCTGTGGCATCTCGTGCTCCCCGCGCTCACGCTGGGCACGATCCCCCTGGCCATCATCGCGAAGATGACGCGCAGCGGCATGCTGGAGGTGCTGAGCAGCGACTACGTGCGGACGGCGCGAGCTAAGGGCTTGGGTGAGCGCGCCGTGGTGCTGCGCCACGGATTGCGCAACGCCCTGATCCCCATCCTCACGGTGGTGGGCCTGCAGACGGGGCTGCTGCTGGGCGGCGCGGTGCTCACGGAGAGCATCTTCGCGTGGCCGGGAGTGGGTCGCCTGGCGTTCGAGGCGATCTCGAACCGCGACTTTCCCGTCGTCAACGGCTGCATCTTGCTCTTCGCCGTCACGTTCGTCGTGGTCAATACCTGCGTCGACGTGCTCTATGCCGCGGTGAACCCTCGCATCCGTTACGGGTGATTCGCGGTGCTAAACCACGACCTCGCCCCGGCCGAAACTCCCACAGAGGCGCACGCGGCGGAACGGGCGAGGGTGCTGTATTGGATGGCTCGATGTCGGAAGGAGAGTTCCGGGCGCTTCGCGACCTCATTCGCGAGGAGTTCGGAATCTTCTATGACGACGGGAAGCAGTTTCTGCTCCAATCGCGCCTGGCGGTACGCTTGGCGAAGGCCGGCCTCCAGAGCTACAACGATTACTACGCCTTGCTCCGCAGCCCAGTCGCGCGGGGTGCCGAGCTGCGCGAGTTGGCCAGCGTCCTCACCAACAACGAGACGTACTTCTTTCGCGAGCAAGCTCAGCTGAAGGCGCTCTCCGCGAGCGTGTTGGAGGAGCTGCTGAAGGAGCGTCGTGCGCGCCCGCTGCGGATCTGGTCGGCGGCGTGCTCCAGCGGCGAGGAGCCGTACAGCTTGGCGATGACGCTGACGGAGTCGCCGCGGCTGGCCGGCGTCCCCTTCGAGATTCACGCCAGCGACATCAGCGACCGCGTCTTGGCTCGGGCCCAGAGCGGCGTCTACCAGAGTCTCTCCTTCCGGGCCACGGAGCCGGCGATGCTGCAGCGGCACTTCGAGCCGGCCGGACCCAACGAGCACCGCCTGAGGGAGGAGATCAAGCGCCAGGTGCGCTTCTTCCGGCTCAACCTCATGGACGAGCAGGCCATGGCCATCGTGCCGGAGATGGATGCGATCTTCTGCCGCAACGTGCTCATCTATTTCGACCGCCCGACGCAGAAGCGCGTCGTGGAGTCGTTCGCGAAGCGCCTCTCGCCGCGCGGCTTCCTGTTCCTTGGTCACGCGGAGTCCCTCTTTCACGTCACCGACCTCTACGAGCCGATGCTGCTGCCCGACACGATCGTCTACCGCCGCAAGCCGAGTCCGGAGCCGCGCGAGGCCCGCGCGTGGTACGCCGCGCCGGGGACACGCGCGTGAACGAGCGGCGCATCCGCGTCGTCATCGTCGACGACTCCGCCTTCATGCGCCGCGCGCTGGCGAGGATGCTCGAGAACGAGCCCGGTCTGGAGGTCGCGGGAACGGCCAACAGCGGCGAGGAGGCGATCGAGCGCGTCGCGCTCCTGCGCCCGGACGTGGTGACCATGGACGTCGAGATGCCCGGCATCGGAGGGCTCGAGGCCGTGCGCGCCATCATGCGCACCCACCCCACGCCGATCATCATGATCAGCGCGGTGACGCGCGAGGGAGCCGAGGAGACGCTGCGCGCCCTGGAGCTTGGCGCGATGGATTTCATCCCCAAGCCCACCGCGGCGTACATGGACATCCTCAAAGTGGCGCGCGACCTCGTCGCCAAGCTGCGCGCGGTGGGCGGGACGAAGCTGATGCCGCCCCCGCGGGGCCCGGCCGCTGCGCCTGCTGCCCTGCGCACGCCCTCGGCGGTCGCGCCCAGGCCGCCCGCTCCGGCGCCGCCGCTTACCGTGCCCTCCCCGATCTGGCACACCGGACGCGACGCGTACGAGATCGTCACGTTGGGGACCTCGACCGGGGGACCCGTCGCTCTCTCGCAGGTGGTGCCGGCCCTGCCGGCCGATCTGCCCGTGCCCCTCGTCGTGGTTCAGCACATGCCGCCGGGCTTCACGCGCCCGCTGGCGGAGCGTCTGAATGCCGCCTCGCATTTGCGGGTAGTCGAAGGGGAGGAGGGTCTTGCGCTGCGGCCGGGTATGGCGGTGATCGCTCCCGCGGGACGCCAGCTCGCCTTTGGCCGCGGCGAGGGCGGCTGGGTCTGTCGCCTGTTCATCGAACCCGCGGGGCACTCGTTGCACGTGCCGAGCGTCGACCACATGATGACCAGCGCGGCCTCGTGCTTCGGCGGGCGGAGCGTCGGCGTGATCATGACGGGCATGGGGCAAGACGGATTGGAGGGTCTCAAGCGGATCAAGGCCGCGGGAGGATACGTGGTCGGTCAGGACGAGGCGACGTGCGTGGTCTACGGCATGCCGCGCGCGGCAGCGCTGGCAGGCGTGGTCGACCGCGTGGTTTCGCTCAACGGCGTCGCCGGAGCGATCGTCGACGCGCTCGCCGGACCCCCGCCATCGACGGTTTAGCCGGGTGAACCCCAAGGCGACCTAGGGCAGGTTTCCGCCTCCTGCGTGGAGGAAACATCACTCCGCGGTCATTCGCAAGGAGCGTACGCGTTGAGTGGATCCGGGAGCCCCGCCCTGTACACCATTGGCGGGACCACGTATACCCGGGAGGAGGTCGTCCACAAATACCTCCATCTCGTCAAATACGTTGCGGGTCGCATCTCCATCAACTTGCCCCCGAACGTCGAGATCAACGACTTGATCAACGAGGGTATCCTCGGTTTGATCGACGCGATCGAGAAGTACGACGATGCGCGCGGGGTCAAGTTCGAGACGTACGCGATCACCCGGATCAACGGCTCGATCCTCGACGCCCTGCGCGCCCTGGACTGGGTGCCGCGGGCTGTCCGCCAGCGTGCACGCGAGCTCGAGCGGACGTACCAGGAGCTGGAAGGGCGCCTCGGGCGCACGGCCAGCGATACCGAGGTTGCGAGCGAGCTGGGCATCGAGGTCTCCGAGCTCCACCACCTGCTCCTGCGCATCAAGGGCACGACGATTCTCTCGCTCGAGGAGTTCCTCCCCAACGAGCGCGGCTATGAGATTCCGCTGGTCGACACGCTCAAGGACCAGACGGCGGACATCACGGCCGTCGTCGAATCCCAGGAGATCAAGGAGTCGCTTCGCAAAGCCGTGGACCGCTTGCCGCCGCAAGAGCGCACGGTGATATCGCTCTACTACTTCGAGGGCCTCACGCTCAAGGAGATCAAGGGCGTGCTCGAGGTTTCCGAGTCGCGCGTCTCGCAGATCCATGCGCAGGCCGTCATCCACCTCCGGGTCGCCTTACGCCAATTGAAAGAAGATCTCGGGTATCGCGACAACGACCCGAACGTCAAGCAGAAGTACGTGCGCCGGAACAAACCGCAAGAGGCGACCGGCTGAACCCCCCGCAACGGAGCGTACCTTTACAGATCGAGCCGATACCGATATGGTAAGGCAAAGGGGGGAGCGTCCAAGGATGGCCTTGCGACCCGTCGACCTACAACTCTCCATCTTGCAGGCGACTCAGACCGCCGCCGTGACCCAGCAGCAGCTCGAGGGTCCCGTCGCGGCGCAGGCGGCCACCCAGCAGCATTTTGCCGCCCAGGTGCAGGAGCGCCAGGAGAGCGTCGGCGTCATCGACGAGGCGGAGTTCTCCCGCATTCGCACCGGCGAGCGCGAGAGCAGCGGGGGATCCGAGGGGCAGGCGTCCGGGAGGCGACCGCGCGGCGGCGCCGCCGGCCTTCCGTCTGAGCGGCCGGATGGTCTCGCCTTTGCCGACGACGAGCATCTCATCGACTTCTCCGCCTGAGGCCGCGCGGCGGTGAGCGGCGTCCCGGGCCTGATCCGTGCCCTCTTGTCGTCGAGCGCGCAGCCCGGCGGCGGGCAGCCGCTCGAGGCCGCTCAACTGCGCGCCCTGCTCGACGTAGGCGACGTCTTGACGGTCAAAGTCCTGGCCCAGGTCGTCGGCCGCCCGACCATCGAGATCGCCGGGCGTCCCGTGCTGGCGGCGCTGCCTGAAGGCGTCGCGCCGGGTGACCTGCTCCAGGTCCGCGTGGAAGGCTTCACGCCCGATCAAGTTCTGCTGAAGCTGCTGGCACACGTGCCGGCACAGCCATCCTCGCCGCAGCGATCGGCCCCGCTTCCCGCCGCCGATCCGCGCATCCCGGGGGAGCCCGCTCACCCGGCGGCCGTCCCCCTGCCGCAGGCCGGCTCGGCTCCTCCGGCCGCTCGCTCGCCGCAGACGGACGGGCCCCCGCCCGCGAATGACCTTCCGGCACGTCTGGCCGCTTTTCGCCTCTCCACGGCGGCCGGGGCGCTGGCCGAGCCGCGCCGCGCCGCGCCTCCGCTGCCCGCGGCCCCATCGCCGCTCGAGGAGGCCCCGGCCGCTTCCGTGCCGTCCCCCGCTCAGCCGGCGCCCCCCGTTGCGCCGCCGCCCGCCGTCGCGCGGGCGGTCACGCAGGCGCCGCCGGGGGCCGCGCTCCTTCGCATGCTGCGCATCCCCGTCACGCCGACCACCTTGGCGGCGGCGCGGATCGCCCTCTCTGGGAGTGCGCGCGTGGCCTCGGCGCTCGAGGTCCTCCAGCAGGCCCTGCCGCTGGGGAGCGAGGATCCTCGCGTGCGCTACGTGCGCACGATCGCCGAGTTCGTGGGAACGCTCGATCCCGGCAAGCCCGACGTACTGCCCGCGCGCATCGATGCGTACGTCCAGCACGTGCTCGGCGGCGAGGCCCGGCTGCGCCAGGCGCTCGTTCCAGAGCAGGCCGCGCCGGGGGCAGAGACCCCATCGCGGCCCGCGCCCTCCGCGGCGCCCGGGACCGCGGCGGCCTCCACGCCGGGAGTGCCGCAGGAGGTCGGCCAGGCGCGTGCCGTCGTCGCGCGCGAGGCGGTGGCCGCGAACCTGAAGACGGCGGTCATGGAGTTGATGGCGGGTCCCCAAGGCGCCGACCCGGCGACCCGCGCCGCCCTCCAAGGCGCGCTCACGGCGATCACCGCGACGCAAGTGCAGACGCTCTCGCTCCAAGCGTCGACGCCGCAGATGCTGGCGATACCGCTGCCGTTGCCGTTTCCGCAAGGCGGTCAGCAGGCATATCTGCGCGTCGCGCGCGACGCGCGCAACCCCGCCGCGCCCGTGAGCCCGGAGAGCTTCCACCTGGCGCTGGTCCTGGAGACCAAGCACCACGGCACGGTGGCGATCGAGTTGCTCTGCGCCGATCGCGCGCTCAGCGTCGACGTGAAGGCGGAGCGCGCCAGCGCCGCCGCCGCCTTCGAGCAGCGCCTCCCCGAGCTGGCATCGCGCCTGGAGCGTCTGTCCTATCGCGTCGTGCGACTGGACGCCGGCGTCGCGCCGCAGGCCGCCGCCCCTGCCCCCGCCCCCGGCGCGCCCGCGGCTGACCAGCGCGACGACGGATCCGCGTTGGATCTGCGCGCATGAGTGACCGTCGCGTCGATCTGCGACGGGGAGCGCCGCAACGGCCCGCCGCGGCGGCGTTGCGCTACGATCCGTTGAGCACGCAGGCCCCCGAAGTGGTCGCGGTCGGGCGCGGCCGCATGGCCGAGGAGATCGTCAAGGCGGCCACGGAGCATGGCGTGCCCCTGTACGAGGACGGTGCGCTCGTGGAGGCACTGGCGCGTCTGGATGCGGGGGACGTGATTCCGCGCGAGCTCTTCGCGGTGGTTGCCGAGGTGCTGATCTTCGTGTATCGCACCGACGGCGGCGAGACGCCTCCGGCGTAAGAGGACCGCGTAGCCGCCGGGTGAAGTGCAGGTCCGATGAGTTGGTTCAGCAAGTTGCGCGATTCGCTCTTCAAGTCGCGCGCCGCCCTCTCGCGCGTGGAGGAGCTGGCGCGGGAGCGCCGCCCCCTCGACGCCGCGTTCTGGGAGGAGCTCGAGGAGACGCTGATCGCCGCGGACTTCGGCGTGGAGACGACGGAGAAGATCCTCGAGTCGCTCCAGGACGTCGCGCGCAAGGAGTTCTGGCGCACCTCGGATCAGGCGATCGCGCGCTTTCGCACGGACGTCGCCGCGTTCATGACGCGCCCCGGCCAGCGGCTCCAGCTCGCCGGCAAACCCGCCGTGGTGCTGGTCGTGGGCGTCAACGGGAGCGGGAAGACCACCTCGATCGGGAAGCTGGCCGCCAGGTTGGTGCGCGAGGGCAAGAAGGTGCTGCTGGTGGCCGGCGACACCTTCCGCGCCGCCGCCGCCGAGCAGCTCGAGATCTGGGGGCAACGCGCGGGGGCCGAGGTGATCCGCGGCCGCGAGGGGGGAGATCCCGCCGCGGTCGTCTTCGACGGCGTCAGCGCCGCGCGGGCGCGCGGCGTCGACGTCTGCCTCGTCGACACGGCGGGCCGCCTGCAGACCAAAGTCAACCTGATGGAGGAGCTGAAGAAGATCCGCCGCGTGATCGCCCGCGAGCTCCCCGACCAGCCCTGCGAGACGCTGCTGGTCCTCGACGCCGCCACGGGGCAGAACGCCCTCTCCCAGGCCTCCCTCTTCAACGAGACCACGCAGTTGACGGGGCTGGTGCTGACGAAGTTGGACGGCACGGCGAAGGGCGGGATCGTGGTGGCGATCGCCGATCGCGTTGGCGTTCCGGTCAAGTTCATCGGGGTCGGCGAAGGCATCGACCAACTCCAGGCCTTCGAGCCGCAGGCGTTCGTCGACGCGCTCTTTGACTGAGGACCCTTGTCAAAGGCGTGTGCCGCACAGATGGCACAGTAGGACGGTAAGGTAGGGATGCGGCCGCGCATTCGCGGCCGCACGAGTGACGGGCTGGCGCTCAGCCCGCTGGAAAGGGAACGGATCAGAGGTGGCACAGAGCGAGAAGGAACGCGCCCTCGAAGCCGCGATGGCGCAGATCGAGCGCCAGTTCGGCAAAGGGTCGATCATGAAGATGGGCGAGGCCCATGCGAAGATGGCGCTCGACGTCATCTCCACGGGCTCGATCGCGATCGACCTCGCGCTCGGCGTCGGCGGCCTGCCGCGCGGACGTGTCGTCGAGATCTTCGGCCCGGAGTCGAGCGGCAAGACCACGCTGGCCCTCCACGTCATCGCCGAGGCGCAGCGCAACGGCGGGACGGCGGCCTTCGTCGACGTCGAGCACGCGCTCGACCCCAGCTACGCCAGCAACCTGGGCGTCAATCTCGACGACCTCCTGGTCTCGCAGCCGGACACGGGCGAGCAGGCTCTCGACATCGCCGAGATGCTCGTGCGCTCGAACGCCGTCGACGTCGTCGTCGTCGACTCGGTCGCCGCGCTCGTTCCCAAGGCCGAGATCGAGGGCGACATGGGAGACTCGCACGTCGGCCGTCAGGCGCGTCTGATGTCGCAGGCGCTGCGCAAGCAGACGGCGGCGATCTCGCGCTCGAAGTGCGTGATGATCTTCATCAACCAGATCCGCGAGAAGATCGGCGTGATGTTCGGCTCGCCGGAGACGACGAGCGGCGGCCGCGCCTTGAAGTTCTATGCCTCGGTTCGCCTCGACGTGCGCAAGCTCGAGCAGATCAAGGTCGGCCAAGAAGTCGTCGGCACGCGCACGCGCGTCAAGGTGGTGAAGAACAAAGTGGCCCCGCCGTTCCGGGTGGCCGACTTCGACATCACGTACGGCAAGGGCATCTCGAAGATCGGCTCCATCCTCGACAAGGCACTCGAGCTCGACCTGATCGGCAAGAGCGGCTCGTGGTACACGTACGGAGACATGCGGATCGGCCAGGGACGCGAGAACGCGAAGAGCTACCTGGAAGAGCACACGGAGGTCGCCGCGGAGATCGAGGAGACGATCCGCGAACAGCTCAAGGCCGCGAACTCGGGCAACGGGGCGGTGCCCGCCGCGGTGGCCGTGGGCGAAGCCGGCGAGGAGTAGGGCTCTCCGCCGGCGTCGGACGTGGCCACCGCCTACGTCACCGCCCTGCGCATGTTGGCGAGGCGCCGCCTGACCGAGGCGGCGCTCTTCGCCAAGCTGGAGCAGCGCGGATTTGAAGAGGACGAGGCCCGCGCGGCCGTGGAGCGGTGCAAGGCCGAGCGTTACCTCGACGACCGGCTCTTCGCGCAATTGCACGTGGAGAGTGCGGTTGAGCGCCGGAACGTGGGGGACCGCCGGCTGGTGGCCGAGCTCGTTCGCAAGGGCGTCGACCCGGAGGCCGCGCGCACAGCCGTCTCGCAAGCCGCGCGCGGCGATGGCGAGCGCAGCGAACGCGACCGGGCCGAGGCGGCGCTGGCACGGATGCTGCGCGTCGAGGCCGGACGCAGCGATGCCTCGCTCGCGCGTGCGCTCGAGCGCCTCGGCTTTCCCACCCCGCTGATCTACGAGGTGCTGCGCGAGCGTGCCGCGGGCCTCTTGGCGGAGGCCGTCGATCCCCTCGCGAGCGACTGAACTGCAACTCGCGGCGTCTGGGCCGGGTTGGTCGGGTCGTCATGCGAGCCGCGCCCGTTCTCTTGCCGCTCTCCGTAGCCGCCGTCTGGATTTTCTGGGGGTCGACGTATGCCGGGATGCGCCTGGCGGGAGAGACGATACCGCCGCTCGTGATGGCGAGCGTACGGTTCTTGATCGCCGGGGGCGTGCTGTGGATCGCCGCCGACCTCACGGGCCGGGCCCGCGCCCGGCGCGAGGACTGGCGCGCCGCCTTCGTGGGCGGCGCCATGCTGCTGATGATCGGCAACGCGACGACCGCGTGGGCCCTGCAGTACCTCCCGACGGGCATCACGGCGCTGCTGCTCAGCCTGACGCCGGTATGGATGGCGCTCTTCGACTTCATGCTCTACCGCGGCCGCTTGACGTGGACGGCCGGACTGGGCATGGTGCTCGGGTTGGGCGGGGTGGCGATGCTGATCGCTCCAAGCCTCCTCGACCGGGGCGCCATCGGGGCGATGCCCGTCCTCTGGGTCGCTTTGGCGATTCTGAGCAATGTCTCGTGGTCGCTGGGCTCGATGCTCCAGCGCCGTCTTGAGGGAGCCCGTTCGCTGATCCGGTCGACGGCGATGCAGATGCTGGCGGGCGGCGTGCTGATCGCGGGCGAGTCGATCCTCTTCGGTCAGGTCGGCCTCGTGCGCTGGAGCGAGATCTCACCGGCTTCGATCGGCGGGCTCGCGTGGCTGATCGTCTTCGGAAGTCTCGTCGGCTACCTGGCCTTTCTCTACGTTATACGGCATGCGCCGACGGCGCTCGCCTCGACGTATGCTTACGTGAACCCGCTCATCGCGATCATCCTGGGCATGCTGCTGTTCGGAGAGCGCTTGACCGCCGCGGAGGTGGTCGCCGGCGCCACCATTCTCGTGGGTGTCGCGCTCATGATGCTCCCCAACCGGGGCGCGGCGCTCGCCGCCGAGGCTCCCGCGCCGGAATAGCGCTCCCCTCGTGCGCGCCCGGACGCGCGCGCGTCTACCCGCGCCGGCGTTGGGCACTTCCGGCGCGTGAGCACGATCGGAGTCGCCGACGACGAACGCCAGATCAGCGAGCTGTTGGCCTACACGCTCGAGCGCGAGGGGCATCGCGTGGAAACCGTGGCCGATGGTCCCTCGGCGCTGCGCCTTGCGCGCTCGGGAATCGACGCGTTGGTGCTGGACCTGGGCCTCCCCGTGGTCGACGGCATCGAGGTTCTGCGAACGCTGCGCCGCGAGGGGCAGGCGCTGCCGGTGCTGGTGCTGACGGCGCGCGGCGACGAGGTCGATCGCGTGCTCGGACTCGAGCTGGGGGCGGACGACTATGTCACCAAGCCCTTCTCCGCCCGCGAGCTCGCCGCGCGGCTGCGTGCGATCCTCCGGCGACTCGCCCCACCCGCGCCGGCGGCGCGCATCGTGCGCATCGGGGCGCTGGAGATCGACGAGAGCGCCCGCGAGGTGCGCCGGGACGGCGGCGCGGTTGCCCTCAAGCCGCGCGAGTATGCGCTGATGGCCCTGCTGGCGGCCAACCCCAACGTCGCGTTCTCGCGCGAATCGCTTATCGAGCGCGTGTGGGGCTTCGAGTTCGACGGCGACGCGCGCACCGTCGACGTGCACGTGCGCCGCGTGCGGGCGAAGGTAGAGGACGATCCGGCTCATCCCCGTCTCATCGCGACGGTGCGCGGATTCGGATACAAGCTCTCGCCGCCGTGAGGTGCGCAGATCGGCTCTTGGCGCGCCTGGCTCGCGAACGGTCGGCGGGCGGGGAGGCGGCATTGATCGTCGTCGAGGCGGCGGGCTTGCGGCGTGCGCTCCTCGCGCGCATGGTGCGCTCCTGCGACGCGGTGGCGCGCGGCAGCCGGCCGGAGCGCTGGCTCGCCGGCATCCTCGGGCGTCCGCGGCTACGCCCGGCGACGGCGTGCGCCGACCTGCGCGTGGTGGCGACCCGTATCGTGGCGGAGTTGGCGGCCGCCGGCGCGGCCTCCGGAGTCGGTTGGATCGACGGGCGAAGCGCACTGCCCTCGACGGTCCGCGAGGCGGAGGAAGCCGCACTCCTCACGGGGCGCCTCGAACGCGAACGTCGAGCCCTGTTCACGGCCGTCGGCCACGAACTGCGCACGCCGCTCACCTCCGCGCGCGGTTATCTGGAGGTGCTGCTCTCCGATCCTCCGCGCCGCCGCGCCGAGGTTCGCCGCTTTCTCGAAATCGCGCAACGCGAGACGCTGCGTGCCGCTCGCCTGGTCGACGGGCTCTTCGAGCTCTCGCTGCTGGAGACGGGGGCGGGGGCACTGCGCGTGGAGCCGGGGGATCTGGCGGCGGCGGCCCGGGCGGCCGTCGAGAGCTTGGCACTCGAAGCGCGCGGACGCCGCGTGTGCCTGCGGCGCCGGCTGCGCCCGGCGCCCGCGCTGCTGGACGCCGAGCGGGCAACCCAGGCGGCCCTCAATCTGGTGCACAACGCGATCAAGTTCGCTCGGAGTGCCGTCCGGGTCGAGACGGCGCGCACCGACGGGCGCGTGGTGCTCACGGTGGAGGATGACGGCCCGGGCTTCAGCGACGGGGATCTCGAAACGATTCCGGCCTTCCTGCGCCGCGGCTCGGCCGCGAGCCGCGCCGAGGGCTCGGGTGTGGGCTTGGCCCTCTCAGAGACCGTCGCGGCGCTCCACGGCGGGCGCTTGTTCTTGGAGCGCTCGAGCTGCGGCGGGGCGCGGGTTCGTCTCGTCCTCCCGGCGGGGCGAGAGCGGAGCGGCGCCGTACTCATCAACCATGGGGCCAAGGCGATCGTTCGCCCATCCGAGTGAAGCAGAGGTCGCGAGGATCTTCGACTACTATCACGTCGGCTACGAGTACGAGCCCCGCTCGTTCCCCATCGTCTGGGACGACGAAGGCAGGATCCTCGAGTCGTTCACGCCCGACTTCTACTTGCCCGACTACGATCTCTACGTCGAGGTGACGGTCCTCAAGCAGTCGCTCGTGACGCGGAAGAACCGCAAGGTGCGCCTGCTGCGCGCCCTCTATCCGCACGTGAACGTGAAGTTGCTCTACAACCGCGACGTCAGAGCGCTCTTCGCCAAGTACGGGTTGGCTCCGCATGCCTGAAGGCGCCCCGGTCCTGGGTGAGGTCGCCTTCGCGGCGGAGAGCATCGGAGCGCGCGTGAGCGATCTGGCGCGAGCCATCGAGCGGGATTATGCCGGTCGCGTCCCGCTGTTGGTGGGCGTGCTGAAATCCTCGGCTATCTTCCTGGCCGACCTTGCCCGCGCGGTGCGCGTCCCCGTCGAGCTGGACATCCTGGCCATCTCCTCGTACACGCGGGAGCACGAGCGCGGCGGCGGGGTGCGGATCGAGGCGGACGTCTCCGTCGCCGTGGAGCGCCGACACGTCGTGGTGGTGGAAGACGTGGTCGACACGGGCCTGACGCTGCAGTACGTGCTGCGGATGCTCGGCGCGCGCGCGCCGGCCTCGCTCGCGGTCTGCACGTTGCTCGATCGCGCCCACCGGCGCATCGTCGACGTGCCGATCCGCTATCGCGGGTTCGAGATCGGTGACGAGTTCCTCGTGGGTTACGGCCTCGATTTTCGCGAGGCGTATCGCCACTTGCCCGACCTCCGGCTGCTGCGAGTGCCTGCGCGGTAGCAGGCCGACGTGCGGGTGGCGGCAAACTGGATCGTCCGTGCGCCCGTCCGCCTTCCCGGTCTACCGATGAACCGCCGCACCCTGCTGGCCTCGGCGGTGGCTGCGTCGATTGCAGCGGCATGGCTCCCGCCCTCGCGCGCGGACGCGCTCGAGCTCCCCTCGATCGAGGCGGCAGCCGACGCCTTTCGCAGCCCCAATGCGCGCCTCCAGGTGATGTTCCGAGCCGCGCTCTTGAGCACCACGAAGCTCGCCCAGTATGCCAGCGACGGCACCGCCTACGTGAAGACGGGCGACATCCCCGCCGAGTGGCTGCGCGACTCGAGCGCCCAAGTTCGCCCGTACCTCTTCTTCGCAAAGGACGACCCCTCGGTCGCGCGGTTGCTGCAAGCCATCATCGCCCGGCAAGCTCGCTACCTGACCATCGACCCGTACGCGAACGCGTTCACGCTCGACTACAAGGTCTGGGAGGAGAAGTACGAGCTGGACTCTCTCTGCTACCCGATCGTCCTGGCGTGGACATATTGGAAGACGACGGGCGACGTCTCCATTTTCGACCCCGTGATGGAACAGGCGCTGACCAAGGCGTTGGAGACCATGGAGCGGGAGCAGGACCACGACCGCTCCTCGACCTACACGCAGAAGGAGATGCCCAACGGGGGCAAAGGCAATCCCGTCGCCTACACGGGCATGATCTGGAGCGCCTTCCGCCCCTCCGACGATGCCTGCCAGTACAACTACCTGATTCCCTCGGAGATGATGGCCGTGGTGGCGCTGGGGGACCTGGAAGACATTTTTCGCGCCGTCTACCGCAACGTGCTCAAGGCGGAGCGCGCCAAGAGCCTGCGCTCGGAGGTGCAGGACGGCATCCAGCAGTTCGGGATCGTCTTCACGCCCAACTACGGCTACGTCTACGCATACGAAGTCGACGGGTTGGGGCACTCGGTGCTGATGGATGATGCTAACATTCCCTCGCTCCTGAGCGCCCCATACCTGGGTTACACCAAGCCAGATGCGCGCGTCTACCAAAACACGCGCCGCTTCTTGCTCTCCAAGAACGATCCGTACTACTACGCGGGCAAGTTCGCGCGAGGGATCGGAAGCGCCCACACGCCGGACGGCTACGTATGGCCCCTCTCGCTGTTGATGCAGGGCATGACGACCACCTCCCAGGCGGAGAAGGAGGAGGTGCTCAAGGAGCTGCTCGACAGCGACCCCGGCGACCACCTTCTCCACGAGTCCTTCGACCCCAACAACCCGACGAAGTTCACGCGCGTGGATTTCGGCTGGCCCAACGCCCTGTTCAGCGAGTTCGTCATGACCTCGTTCGGCGGGCGTACGCCACTGCCGCTGGGCGATACCAGCGATCTCGAATTCCGCGGCGAGTGAGGAGCAACGTGCAAAACGCAGTGACGTACAGGCGGGGCCAAGCGCCCCGGAGTCTTTCAAGCAATCCGAGTCCCAGCGAACGGAGCAAAGCGGAGTGAGTGGGGCGGTAATCGTTGTCGGCGTCCAGTGGGGAGACGAGGGCAAGGGCCGCATCGTGGACGTCCTGGCTAACGACGCCGACGCCATCGCGCGCTTCGGCGGCGGGAACAACGCCGGGCACACGCTGGTGGTCGAGGGGCGTAAGGTTGTCTTGCGCTCGGTGCCCAGCGGCGTCTTCCACGCGCCCAAACCGCTCATCGTGGGGGCCGGCGTGGTGATCGACTTGGCCGGCTTCGTGCAGGAACTCGACGAGCTGGCGGCCATCGGCGTCGACGTCTCGCGGGTCAAGCTCGACGAGCGCGCGCATCTGACGCTCCCGTATCACATCGCGCTCGACCGTCTCGGCGAACAGGATCGCGGAGCGGCGGCGATCGGGACCACGGGGCGGGGCATCGGTCCCACCTACGTCGACCGCGTGGCGCGCACCGGCGTGCGTGCGGGGGACCTCCGTCATCCGGAGCGTCTGGCCGAGCGCGTGCGCGCGGCGCTGGCGCTGCACGCCGCGCGCCTGGACGCCGCCGGGGCCCACCTCGAGGCAGAGGCGGTGGTCGACGGGCTCCATGCGCTCGCGCCCCGCGTCCTGCCGCACCTGGTGGACGGCGTCGCGTTGGCGCACGAGATCTTGGAGCGTGGCGGGGAGATCCTCTGCGAGGGAGCGCAGGGCACGATGCTGGACATCGGCTTCGGCACCTATCCGTACGTCACGTCCTCGCACACCATCGCCGGCGGCGCGTGCGTAGGGCTGGGGATCGGGCCCACGCAGGTGCGCGAGGTGATCGGCGTGACCAAGGCTTACTGCACCCGCGTCGGAGCCGGTCCCTTTCCCTCCGAGCTCCACGACGCCGTGGGCGAGATGATCCGGGAGCGGGGCAACGAGTACGGCACGAACACGGGCCGGCCCAGGCGCTGCGGGTGGTTCGATGCCGTTGCCGCGCGCTACGCGTGCCGTCTCAACGGCGTGGGGCGCCTGGTGGTCACCAAGCTCGACGTGCTCACGGGGCTCGAGCGCGTGGGCATCGTCACGTCGTACGCGCGCGACGGCCAGAGCGTCGGCGTCGACCAGTTGGGAGAAGAGGGCGTGAAGACCGAGGTGGCGTGGTTTCCCGGCTGGAGCGAGGACGTGAGTGGGGCGAGACGGTTGGAGGACCTTCCGCCGGCCGCCCGCGCCTACGTTCAAGCTTTGGAGCAAGCCGCCGATACCCCGGTTGGCTGGGTTTCCGTCGGAGCGGAGAGATCGGCGCTGATTACCGTGTAGCGTCGCGCCGAGGGCCGCGCGGCGGCCGTGTCCAGCCCCCGGCAGGGATCTGCCGGGTCCGTCGCCCAGGCGTCGGGGGCGGGGCCGGGTGCGCGCACCTGGTCTCCATTAAATAAAGGCGACCCTTTGGGCGATGAATAGAGAGATGATACGGCAACCATGGATGGGTGCCGTTACTCGGCCAGGGTTGGCGAGCTTTTCGACTCCACTCATGCGCGGGGCGGCGTCGATTATGAGTAGGTGAGCCAATGGATCGCCTCTCCACGACCTGGAGAGACTGGTTAGGCCGGGCCCAAGGGATGTGGGCCGAGCAGCCGCGGAACGCGCGGATGCTCATCGGCGCGGGCGGGATCGTGATCGTTGCGACGGTCGCGCTGTTGGCTTGGCTGTACAGCCCGGCCCACCGACCTTACGGCGTGCTCTTCGCGAACCTCTCCGCGCAAGATGCCGCCTCCGTCATTCAAAAATTGAACGACGACAAGGTACCCTACCAGCTCGCCGACGGCGGCGCCACCGTACGCGTGCCGATGGATCAGCTGTACGCCGAGCGCGTGAAGCTCGCGGGCGAAGGCGCCGTCAAGGGCGGCGGCGCGGGCTGGGAGCTCTTCGACAAGACCAACCTCGGCATGACCACGTTCCAGGAGCGGATCATGAAGCTCCGCGCCACCGAGGGCGAGCTGCAGAGGACGATCCAAGGCCTGACCCCCGTGCAGTCGGCGCGCGTCAACATCGCCCAGCCGGAGGCACAACTCTATACGGCCACGCAGCAGCCGGTCACCGCCTCGATCGCGGTCACGACCAAGCCGGGCATGACCCTGTTGCCCTCCGAGGTCCGCGGCATCACGCTGCTGGTGGCGGGGGCGGTTCCCGGCTTGAAGCCCGACAACGTGACCATCGTCGATCAGGACGGCAACGTTCTGCTGCCGGACAAGACCGCGGAGAGCGGGGGCAACGACGCCATCAACCTGACCGCTGAGCAGCTGGTGGCCAAGCAACGCTACGAGATGGCGATCCAGCAGAGCGTGCAATCGATGCTCGATCAGACGCTGGGGCCGCTCCACGCCGTCGCGCGGGTCAACGCGAATCTGGACTTCGACGCCAACTCCTCGGAGACCAAGCAGTACGCCCCGCAGGGAGTGGTCCGCTCGGAGCAGGTGAGCCGCGAGCGGTACACGGGCGCGCCCGGCGCTCGCCCGGCCGCCGGCGTTCCCGGCACGACGTCGAACATTCCCACATATCAGGGCGTGGTGCAGACGGCGACGGGCAACTACTCCAAGTCACAGGCGACTCGGAACTACGAGGTCACGGAATCGACGACCAAGCACATCGACGCTCCCGGCAAGGTCACGAAGCTCTCCGTCGCCGTGCTTGTCAACGTGCCGCCCGTCGTGGCGCCGGCGCCGGGAAGCAACGCCGCCTCCTCCGCCTACGCGCTGACGCCGGCGGACGTGACGAAGATCCGCAACGCCGTCTCCGCGGCGGCGGGCATCGATCCGGCCCGCGGCGACACCGTGACGGTGGAGGCCATCCCGTTCAACCCGAGTGTCTTCAATCAGACGTTGGCCCTCTCTTCGGGGACGCTGCCCTTGGGGTTGCCGCGCTGGGCGCTCGCCGCAGTGGTCATCTTGCTGCTGATCGGCGGCGGCGCGCTGGCCTACCGCCTGATGCGCAGGCGCAGCTTCGAGGCGCTCGGTCCGGATCTGCCGACCTTCGACGCCACGCTGGCCGAGGAGCTGCCGCCGTTCGAAGAGCATCCGATGCTCGAGCAGGCCCCGGGGCTGGCCGCTCCGATTCGCAGCGCGGCCGATCTGACGCGCGAGCAGATGATCGAGTACGTGACGACGGTAGCTCAAGAGAACCCGGATTCCGTCGCCAAGTTGATCAAGCTGTGGCTGGCGGAATGACGAACCCCCAAGCAGGCGCGTTGTGCGAGACGCGGTGCCCCGCATGGGGCGCCGCGCTCCCGGAGGCACAGATGAACAGGCAGGACTCCCGCGAATGGAGCGGAGCGGAATGAGTGGGGGCATCGGCGATTCCCCGATCATCAATCTCGGCGGCGCGATGATGCCGAGCCAGCCCTTGATGGGCGCGGCGTTGGCCAACGAGACGCATCAGAGCATCCTCGCGGAGATGACCGGTCCGCAGAAGGCCGCGATCCTCCTGATCAGCCTCGGCCTCGAGCTCGCCGCCACGATCTTCAAGTTCCTGCGTCAGGACGAGGTCGAGCGGGTGGTCGTGGAGATCGCCAAGATCACCACAGTCCCGCTGGAGAAGCGCGACGCGGTCATCTCCGAGGCGTATCAGCGCGCGGTCGCCCTCAAGTACATCAACGAGGGCGGCATCGAGTATGCCAAGGAGATCCTGGAGCGCAGCTTCGGCGCGGGCCAAGCCGATGACATGACCAGCCGCCTCTTCGCGGCGCTCAAGCACGGCAATCCGCTCGAGCTGGTGAAGAACACGGAGCCGGCGCAGTTGCTCCAGTTCATCCAAGACGAGCACCCGCAGACGATCGCGCTGATCCTCGTCTACATGAGCGCCGATCAGGCGGGGCAGGTGCTCTCGGCTCTCACGCCCGAGCTGCAGGCTGACGTGGCGATGCGCATCGCCATCCTCCAGAAGACCGCGCCGGAAGTCCTCGAACAGCTCGACGAGCTGCTCGGCAGGCGCCTCCTGGTCAGCGGGGCCGACTTCGCCAAGGCCGGCGGCGTGCAGTCGCTGGCCCAGGTGATGAACTTCGTCGACCGCGAGACGGAGAAGAACATCCTCGAAGGCCTCTCGCAGCGCGATCCCGAGATCGCCAACGAGGTCAAGAATCTGCTCTTCGTGTTCGAGGACATCGTCAACATGGACGACCGCTCGATCCAGCGCATGCTCCGCGAGGTGGACGGCAAGGATCTGGCGCTGGCCCTCAAAACGGCCAACGACGACTTGCTCAACAAGGTGTTCAAGAACATGTCCCAGCGCGCGGCGCAGACGCTCAAGGAGGACATCGAGGTGCTGGGCCCCGTTCGCGTGCGCGACGTGGGACGCGCCCAGCAGACGATCGTCGACGTCATCCGCACGCTGGAGGAGAACGGTCAGATCGTGATCGCGCGCGGCGCGAGGGACGAGCGGTTCGTCTAGGAACGGATGTAGAGCACGATGCGTCGGGTCGTCAAGGGAGCGCAGATCGCCAGCGAGCGCTACCGGATCGGGGCTCCGCCGGAGCCGCCGCCGCATGCCCTCGAGGGCGTCGCCGCGCTGGACGGGCGAGAGGCCCTTGCCGCGCCGGAACTCGGCGAGCGGCTTACCCCGCGGGAGGTCCAGGCCCAGCTCGATGCCTCGCGCGAGGAGGCGCTGCGCCTGGTCGAAGGCGCGCACGCGCAGGCACTGGGCGTCGTGGATGAGGCGGAGCGGCGCGCGCGGCAGCTCATCGACGAGGCGACGGCGGCCTTGGACTCGGTTCGCCAGGAGGCGCGCGGCGCCGGCCACGAGGCCGGCTACGCCGCGGGCCTCGAAGCCGCCGAGGCGGAGATGCACGGCTCGCTGCTGTCGTTGCGCGGCCTGGTCGATGCGGCGCGCGCGGAGCGGCTGGCCGTGATCGAGGCGGCGGAGTCGGAGATCGTGCGGCTGGCGTTGGCCGTGGCCACGCGCGTCGTGCACCGCCAGATCGAGCTCGATCCCCGCGTGGTGCTCGACGTCGCCCGCGCCGCCATCGCGCGTCTGGCCGACAAGGAGACGATGGTCGTGCGCGTCAACCCCGGCGACCTGGAGACGATCCGTCAGGGGCGCGAGGATCTCTTTCCGGGCGACGCGCGCCAGGTTCGGTTCGTGGGCGATCTGCGCGTCGACCGCGGCGGCGTCGTGATCGACACCGAGGCCGGCAGCGTCGATGCGAAGATCGAGAACCAGCTCCAGGAGGCCCGCAAGCTCCTCCGCCTCGACGAGGAGGAGGTCACGCTCGACCGCCAGGTGAGTCCGGGCGGCGTGGTGGGGCATGCCGAAGCCAGCTGAGATCGAACCCGTCGCCCTTCCGCGCTTCTCGGCGGAGCGCCACATCGCGCAGCTGCGCGCGGCCGACCTGGTGCGCACGAACGGGCGCGTCCGCCAGGTGATCGGCGTGGTAATCGAGAGCCTGGGGCCGCAGATGGCGGTAGGCGAGATCTGCCGCATCACCTACCGCCGCAACGCCCCGCCCGTGATGGCCGAGGTGGTCGGCTTCCGCGACAACAAGGTGCTGATCATGCCGCTGGGTGAGCTGGCGGGCATCGGCGCCGGCTCGGAGGTGATAGCTGAAGGGCGTCCGCTGGAGGTGGCGCTCTCCGATGCGCTGCTGGGCCGCGTGCTCGACGGTCTGGGGCGCGTGATGGACGGCGGTCCCACGATCGCGGCGGCGGAACGCCGGCCCATCGGTGCCGCGCCGCCCAACCCGCTCGACCGCCCGCGGATCGACCAGCCGCTCTCCGTGGGGATCCGCGCGATCGACGGCTTGCTGACCTGCGGCAAGGGGCAGCGCGTGGGCGTCTTCGCCGGCAGCGGCGTCGGCAAGTCGACGGTGCTCGGCATGATCGCCCGCAACACGAGCGCCGACGTCAACGTCATCGCCCTGGTGGGCGAGCGCGGCAAGGAGGTACGTGACTTCATCGAGCGCGACCTCGGTCGGGAGGGCCTCGCCCGCAGCGTCGTCGTGGTGGCCACGAGCGACCAGCCGGCGCTCGTGCGGATCAAGGCGGCGTTCGTGGCGACCACGATCGCGGAGTACTTCCGCGACCGTGGGCTCGACGTCACCCTGATGATGGACAGCGTGACGCGCTTCGCCATGGCGCAACGTGAGGTGGGCCTGGCGATCGGCGAGCCCACCACCACCAAAGGCTACACGCCCAGCGTTTTCGCGCTGCTGCCGCGGCTGCTCGAGCGCGCCGGTACCTCACCGCGCGGGACGATCACCGGCATCTACGCCGTCCTGGTGGACGGCGACGATCTCAACGAGCCGGTGGCGGACGCGGTGCGGTCGATCCTCGACGGCCACATCGTCCTCTCGCGCGCGCTGGCCACGGCCAACCATTATCCCGCGATCGACATCCTCGGCTCCGTCAGCCGCGTGATGCCCGACGTCACCGACGAGGTGCACCAGCGCAGCGCGGGCGCGGTGCGCGATCTGCTCGCCACCTATCGCGAGGCGGAGGATCTCATCAACATCGGGGCCTACGTTCCGGGGAGCAACGCCAAGGTGGATCTGGCGATTTCCAAGATTGAGAGCATCCGGCACTTCCTGCGTCAGGACACGTATGAGGCTTCGCAGCTCTCCGACGCCGTGGCGGGCGTGGTGGCGATCTCATGAGACGCTTCACGTTCACGCTCCAACCGGTGCTCGAGCTGCGGGAGCGGCGCGAGCGCGAGCGGATGCAGCGGCTCGCCGCGGCGCAGAGGCTCCTGCAGGACGCCGAGGCGCGCCTGCAGGGGCTCGAGGCGGCGCGCGACGACGACGTGCGGACGGTCCGCGGGCGTCACGCCGAGCTCGAGTTGGAGGAGCTGCACGCCTACTACGCCCACTTGGAGCACGTGGCGGCAGAGATCGCGCTCCAGCGCGAGCGCGTTGCGGCCTGCCGCGGCCAGGTGGATGCGTCGCGCGCCGAGCTGGTGGCCGCGAGCACCGAGAAGAAGGTGGTCGAGCGGCTGCGCGAGCGCCGCTGGCAGACGTTCCAGTCCGAGGAGCGCCTGGTGGAGCAACGCCAGGTCGACGACACGAACGCCCGCATCGAGTCGCGCGGGCGGGAGAGAGGCAACCCGTGATCGTCACGCGCAAACGTAAGCCGCGCCGCCAGTACTGGCGCGTCGTCGTCCCGTTGACCGTGATCGCCGTCCTGGCGGCGGCCTTCGCCTGGCCTCCGAGCCGAGCGCGTCTCCATGCGCTGCCGCCCGTGGGTTCCGCCATGGACGCCGTCGGGGCGACCTTCGACGCGGGCGCGCTCCGGAGCGCGGTCCACCAGCGCGACCGGCGCATCGCCGACTTGCAGCGGCAAATCAACGGCCTCCACGGCGAGATCCAGGCGCGCGACAAGCAGATCTCCGCGCTGACCACGCAGACCAATCAGCTTGGCCAACGGTTGGCCGAGGCGCCGCAATCGCCGCCGGGCGGAGCGGGGGCTCCTGTCCCTGGACCGTCGGCGAGCCCGCGCACCGATCCGCAGGTCCAGCGCACGGCGCAGATCTGGAACGAGATGGACCCGCAGGCCGCGGCGAAGATCGCCGAGCGCCTCCCCGACGCGTTCGTGGCCCAAGTCTTCGCCAAGATGGAGGCCGGCCAGGTGGGGGAGATCCTCGGGGCCATGCCTGCCAAGCTCGCGGCGCGCCTCACGGCGACCCGCTTGGCCTCCAACACCGGCGTTGCCCCCGCCAAGACCCGGGCGGCGCTCCGGTAAGCCTCTAGATTTCGTCGTCGGCAGCCGATGACGAAAGAGAAGCGATCGCCGCGTCGGCGATCGTCTGCCTCTGCCGCGTGGCTGCGGCAGGGAGTCTCAGGCGGAAAGGAGGTGTATAGATGGGTTTGCCTTCCATAGCCTCAATTGCAACCGCAGCCGCCCCGCCGCCTCCCGGCGCCGGTGGGCCAGCGGGCACGGACACCGGCGGAGTCGACTTCGCGTCGTTCTTCCGCGGCTTGTCGGGCCCGGTGAAGCCCGCCGGACGCAGCGACGGCGGATCGAGCGCACTCTCGGAATTGGAGAGTCTGCTCGGCGGCATGCTGCAGCAACCCCCTCCGGCACTCGCGATGCTCTTCGATCGCGTGCAGTCGGCGCTCGGCGCGCCCCCGTCCGCGGGGACGCACGCGAGCATCTCCTCGATCGCGGCGCGCATCGACGCCCTCCTCGGCTCGGGGAGCACGCCGGCACAGATCGAGGGCACCGTCTCGCAGGCGCTGACCCAGGCCTTCGCCGCGCTCTCGAAATCTTCGGGAAGCTCGCTCGATCCGGCCTTCGTCTCGCGCTTGAAAGACTCGGTCGCCTCGGCACTGGCCCGCGGCGGCACGAACCCCGAAGCCACCGTCCCGGCGACGCCCGCCCAGGCGAGCGCGCCCGCGATGAACTCCACGGCAACCGGTCCACCGGGCAACGGACCTCCGGCCGAGATGGCCCAGGCCCTCGCACAGCGGATCGCGACTGTCGCAAGCGCGATCGCGGCGGGGGCGGACACCGGAGAGACGGGGCAGCAGTTTCGAAACCTGGCGAGCACCTTGGACCCCTTGGGGAGAGGACTCCCAGCCCCGCAACCGCAGACGGACGGCTCGTTGAAGCCAACCGTCGCTTCGTCGTCTTCGTATGCCGTGACCCAATCCGCGCTGCGCCAACCGACGCTTCCGGGCCTCGCTCAAGGCACGGGGGCACCGGTACGCATCGACCCGCAGCTCACGTCGCTGATCTCCGTCCTCGCGCTCGCGCACGGCGGAGGCGGGCGGCAGCTGCGCGGAGCGAGCGGAGCTCCATCGGGCCCGACCACGCCCACGGGGGCGCTGCTCGGGGCCGTCACCGGCGCGCAGCCGGCTACCGCCCCGTCGAATGCCGCGGCGACGACGGCCGGCGCGCCGCACAGCGCGTCCACCCTCTCGTTCGACCACTACCAGGTGATCGATCAGGTGGCGCGCGCGCTCAGCGTTCGTCCCTCGGACGGAACCACGACGCTGCGCATCCACCTGGTGCCGGAGAACCTCGGCGACGTGAGCGTGCGCCTCGTCGTTGGCCCGAGCGGGGTCAGCGCCTCGTTCACCGCCGCCACTCCGGCGGCCGGCGCGGCGCTGCAGCAAGGGGCGTCTCAACTTGGGCGCGCCTTTGCCGGTCACGGGCTCCAGCTCCAGCAGTTCTCCGTCAACGTCGGTGCCGATCCGCAGGGCGGATTCGCGTACCGGCAGCCTCAGTCGTCGTACACGCCGTTCGCGCGCCATGGCGGCGACGGCTCGTTCGAAGACGAGGATCCCTTGGCAGCCATCCCGTCGTTCGGTCCTCCGGCGACGGCGCGGCCAGCCGGCTATCTCGACTACCTCGTGTAGGAGCATGACATGACAACGACAAGCGTCACTGGGACGGGGAGCGGATCGCCTCTGAGCTCCCTCATCAACCAACCCGCCCCGACGACGACCGGCAACACCGTCCTGGGGGAGAACGACTTCCTCACGCTGTTGACCACCCAGATGCAGAACCAAGATCCGACCCAGCCCATGGACAACACGCAGATGGTGGCTCAGTTGGCGCAGTTCTCGTCGCTTCAGGAGACCACCAACCTCGCCAACGCGTTCCAGAGCTTCCAATCGACGTTCTCCGTGACCCAGATGGCCGGCTTCATCGGCAAGTCGGTCACCGTCGACACCTCCAACGGTGGACAGAACAACGGCTCGCTGATCAGCGGAACCGTCGGCAAGATCGAGGTCCAGAACGGGCAGCCGTACTTCACGATGACCGACGCCAACGGCAACGTCATCAGCGATAGCAACGGCAACCCCGCGCTCTTCACGCCCAGCCAGATCGTGACGGTGGGCTAGAAGTCATGGATCCCAAAGCGATCGCGGAGGCGGCGGCCGGCGTCCAGCCGGGCGGTGCGGTCGGCCCGGCGCGAACGCCGGTCCAGATCCCTCCGACCTCAGGGACCGCCTTTCGAGACGTCCTGCGTCAGCAGCAGCAGGTCGCCCCATCATCGGGCGAGCCGCTCCGCTTCTCGGCGCACGCGCTCGAGCGGCTGCAGTCGCGCAAGATCACCATCTCGGCCGAAGACATGGCCCGGATGAACCAGATGGCCGACAAGGCCGCCCAGAAGGGCGCCAAGTCGTCCCTCTTCATGTTGCGCGACGTGGCCATGGTCGTCAGCATCAAGAACCGCGTGGTCATCACCGCGGTCGACGGCGAATCGATGAAGGAGAACGTCTTCACCAACATCGACTCGGCGGCGATCATCGGCTGACCGGCCCGCACATCAGTACCATCTCCACTCGGCGGTGGACCTCCTAGAGGAAGCCGCCAACGCGGGGGACCTACCGAACCCGCGTTCCTCGAAAGGACGATCGACGCATGTTCGATTCGTTGTTCACCGGGGTGACGGGACTGAACGCCTATCAGGCGGACATGAACGTCATCTCGAACAACATCGCGAACGTCGGCACGACGGGCTTCAAGTCCCAGAACATGACGTTCCAGGACCTGCTCTACCAGAGCTATCGCTACGCCTCGGCACCCACGCAGACCAACGGCGGCGTCAATCCGCAGGACGTCGGCCTGGGCGTCAAGGTGGGCACCATCGAAACCGACTTCTCGCAGGGTGGTCTGCAGACCACCGGAGTCAACTCCGACCTGGCCATCAACGGCAACGGCTACTTCGTCCTCGCCAACACCAGCGGCGGGGGCAACCAGGTCTACACCCGCGACGGAGCGTTCACGCTCAGCTCCCAGGGGATGCTGATCGACCCCGGCTCCGGTTTGGCGGTGCAGGGCTACATGGCCAACGCCCAGGGGCAGATCACCCAGACGGGCACCCCGAACTCCATCACCATCCCACTCGGCCTGACCATGCAGGCCCAGCAGACGAACAACCTCTACTTGGGCGGCAACAACGACTCCAGCCAGTACGCGCTCACGGCCACCGGCACCAACAACGCCGCCACCACGAACGCCGCCTCGACCGTGGTCAACGGGGTGACCGCCCCCACGACGGCGGACAAGATCCTCACGACCACCGTCTACGACTCGCTCGGTAACGCGCACCAGTTGACCATCACGCTGACTCCGCTCCCGGCGGCGTCCATCAACGCCGCCGGCGGCGCCTTCGGCACGGTCGACCCGGTGACGTCGAACGTGAGCGGCACGTCGAGCTACATCGCGGGCGCCCTCCCCTCCACGGTCACCAACACCGCCTCGGGCTCGGGCCCGGTGACCCCGGCCACCCGCTTCGCCTACACGGTGACGGCCGTGGACGGCACCTCCATCTCGCCGGCCGCCGGCGAGCTGACCCCGGGCGGGTACGTGTACTTCGACGCCAACGGCCAGTTCATCGGGGCCACGAACGCCGCGCCCACCAACGAGCAGCAGACCACGGTGGCGGCGAGCTCGGCCACGCTCAACGCGAGCGCGCCCCTCACCGTGGGCAACACGGTGCCGCTCACGGTCAGCCTCTGGGGACCGCCGAACAGCCCGCCGACGACTCCGGGCGTGGGGGCCACACCCAACAACGCCGCGGCGCCCACGACGGTCAACCTCGATTGGACCAAGGCTACGGCGCTCGCCTCGCCGTACACCACCGCCGCCCTCACGCAGGACGGCTACCAGGCCGGCGTTCTGAACAACTTCAGCGTCAGCCAGGACGGATCGATCCAGGGGCAGTTCAGCAACGGTCAGGTCAAGACGCTGGCTCAGGTCGCGGTCGCGACCTTCGCCAACAACGGCGGCCTGCAGCGCATCGGCAGCAACCAGTTCGAGGCGACCGCGAACTCGGGGTTGCCGGTCGTCGGCGCGGCAAATGCCGGCAGCGCCGGGGCGATCGTCTCGGGGGCGCTCGAGCAGTCGAACGTCTCGCTAGCCGATCAGTTCACGAAGATGATCGTCGCCCAGAACGCGTTCACCGCCAACAGCCGCACGATCGCCACGTCCGATCAAATGCAGCAGACGGTGGTGAACCTGCTGCCCGGCACCGGCTAGCGGATAGAGCCGGCCTCACGCCACGCGCGCGAGCGCGCCAGGGGGCTCCACCGAGCGCGGTGGGGCCCTCCTGGCATCTGCCTCCGCGGAGGGGCATCCGGGGGCAAAAGCAAGCAAGCAAGGTGACTGCAATCACCGCCGTCGTTCGTACCGATGGACGCTGATTCTGCCGATACTTCCAGTGATGATCTCACTGCACCGTCTCAACGGACAGTCAATCGTCCTCAATGCCGACCTGATCGAGTACGTGGAGGCGACGCCCGACACCGTGGTCACCCTTTCGAGCGGCAACAAGCTGCGCGTGCTGGAGACCCTCGACGAGGTCCAGCGCCGGGTGGTCGCCTACAAACGGGCGATTCACGGGCCCGAACCGCCCCCGGCGGAAGGACGATGACCGCTCTTGTGAGGCGCCCGGCGTCCGCGCACGCCGCGCGATCGTAAGGAAGGCTACGGCTTGGACGCAGCAACCATCATCGGCATCTTGGTCGCGTGGGGCTCGTTGGTCCTCGCGGCTGCGATCGGTCACGTCGACGTCTCGATCATCTTCGCGCGCTGGGAGGCCTTCCTGCTGGTCTTCGGCGGCAGCATCGGCGCGACGATGATCTCTTTTCCGTTTAAGGCCCTCGTGCAAGCGATCGGGGCGCTGAGGATGGTCTTCGGCGCCGTGCACCTCGAGGAGCGCGAAACGATCGCCACGCTGGTGGCTTTTGCGGAGAAGGCGCGGCGCGAAGGGCTCCTGGCGCTCGAGAACGAGGCAAACGATCTCGAAGACGAGTTCATGCGCAGGGGGATCCAGTTGGTGATCGACGGCCGCGACACCGACATCATCCGCAAGATCTTGGAGACCGAGGTCGGCTATGTGGAGCAGCGCTTCAAGAAGGCCGAGTCCGTCTGGACCACCATGGGCGGCTACTCTCCCACGCTGGGCATCATCGGGACCGTGCTCGGCTTGATCGCCATGCTCAAGAGCCTCGGCTCGCTGGGAGGAAACACCTCCAACGTCACGGGCACCATCGGCATCGCCACCGCCCAAGCCTTCGTCGCCACGTTCTTCGGCATCTCGCTGGCCAATCTGCTCTGGCTGCCGTTTGCGGGCAAGATCCGCGAGCGCTCCCAGCAGATCTTGCTGCTGCGCGAGATCATGATCGAGGGCATCCTCGCCATCCAGGCCGGCGACAACCCCCGCCTGCTGGAGGAGAAGCTCCACGCATTCCTCGACCCCGAAGAGCGCGAGATGGAAGTCGAGGCCGGCGGCGGCGTCGGCGAGCTGGGCACGGCACCGGCGGGGTAGCGCGCGATCATGGCATTGATACCGCAGCAGATGAAGACGTCGGATTCCTCCCTCTCGCGCTCGCGGAGGAGATCGCGGTTCGGCGGGAACGACGGACACCACGAGGCGGCCGGCATGATGCGCTGGCTGCTGACGTACGCCGACATGATCACGCTCCTGCTGGCGCTGTTCATCATCCTCTTCGCGATCTCGACCATCAGCTCGGTCAAGTTCAACCGCTTCGCCAAAGAGGTCAACGCGGGCTTCACCGGTCGCGAGTGGGTCAACCATCCGCCGCTTGCGGGGCAGCAAAGCGACCTGAAAGGCGGGAGCTCGCCCTCTCTGCAGCAAATCGAACGGCAGTTGGCGACCTTTCTCAAGGAGAGGCATCTCGAGAGCGAGGTGCGTCTGCGCGTCGAGCGGCGTGGGCTGGTGGTGAGCCTCTTGACGGACAAGGCGCTCTATCGATCGGGTTCGGCCGAGGTCTTGCCGCGGGTACGCGAGATCTTGAACGAGGTCGCCGTCTATTTGCGCGAGACCAAGAACGACATCTCGGTGGAGGGAAACACCGACAACGTGCCGATTCACACGGCTGCCTATCCGACGAACTGGGAGCTCTCGACTGCCCGCGCCACGAACGTGGTGCGCTATCTCGTGGAGGCAGACCACATCGATCCCACCCGCATCTCGGCGGCCGGCTACGGCCGGTACCGCCCGCTCGTCCCCAACGACACACCTCAGCATCGTCAGTTGAATCGTCGCGTGGACATCGTGATCCTCAGCGACAAGGCCACGCAACAAGAGAGGCGTCTGGGAGAGTAACCATGTCGATGCTCTCGCAAGAAGAAATCGATGCGCTCGTCAACCAATTGGCCGCTCCGGAGACCCAGGCGGAGAAAGCCGAGGCCAAGCGCATCAAGAACTTCGACTTTCGCTTCAACAAGCGTCTGGAGAAGTTCACCACCAACCAGCTCCACACGCTGCGGACGCTGCACGACAACTACACGCGTCTTCTGAACAACGCGCTCTCCGTCTATCTGCGGACGCGCGTCGAGGCGACGATCATCGGCATCGAGCAGATCAGCTACGGCGACTTCATCGCCTCGATCGGCGTCCCGTCGATCCTCTCGATCTTCTCGATGGACCCGTTGCCCGGCAGCGGCATCGTCCAGCTCGACCTCAACCTCACGTTCTCGATCATCGACCGGCTCCTCGGCGGGCCGGGCTGGCTGCCGCAGAAGCTGCGCGACCTCACCGACATCGAGCGAACGCTGATGCAGCGCTTCATGGCGCGGGTGCTCTCGAGCTATCGGGAGGCGTGGAGCCACTTTCTCACCCTCTCGCTGCGCATCGAGGCGCTCGACTCGAATCCGCAGTTCATTCCCCGCATCATCCCGCTCGATCAGATGATCGCGTACGTCTCGTGCGAGCTGAAGATCGGCGAGATGACGGGGATCATGAACTTCTGCCTGCCGTACCTGGTGCTCCAGTCGATCGCGGCCCAGCTCTCGGAGTTCCAGTGGTCCGGGAGCGTGATGACGGGGCGGGGCATGACGGAGGCGGACGTGGCCGAGTTGGCGCGCAACGTCGAGCGCGCCGAGGTGGCCGTGACTGTCGAGCTCGGCAGAACGGACGTGGCGCTCAAGGAGCTGCTGGCGCTTGCCGTCGGCGACGTCGTGCTCTTCGACGTGCCCACGACCGAGTCGCTCGTGGCCCGAGTCAACGAGCACGAGAAGTTCCGCGTCCACGTGGGCGCGAACCGCGACAGGCTCGCGGCGCGCGTGGCCTCGATCGTGGGAACGGAGGAGTAGAGGGGACCGTGGCAGATTCGAATCCGCAGTTGAAGGCCTTGGCGACGGCGATCAGCCGCGCCGGCGCGGAGGCTCTGGGGACGCTCCTCGACCGCGCCGTGCGCGTCGGGGAGCCCCTTGCCTCGGCGTCGTCGGAATCGATCCGGCTCGAGGCCGATCGCGTCGCGGCGACGGCGGAGGTTCCCGCCCTGGCGGCGCCCTTGGTGGTCCGCTTCTCGAAGGGCGACCTCGCGCGCTGCGTCGACCTGATGGTCGGCGGCACCGGCGAGCCGCAAGACGAGATTCCCGCCATGCAGCTCTCGATCGTCGCGGAGACGGCTGGTCAGCTCGCCTCGGCGATGGCGGCCACCCTCGCGGAAGAGGTGGGCTTGACGGCCGAGGGCACCAAGGCCGGGGTCGTGGAGGATGCGGGCGCGCTCCCCGCGCCGCCGTTCGTCTCCTTCGCCGTCCCGCTGGAGATCGAAGGGATTCTCTCGGGCTCGTTCTCCATCGACGTGCCGGCGCTCTTGGCCAATAGGGTAACCGAACAAGCCACCTCGCGCTTCCATGCGCAGGCGAGCCCCGAGGTGCGGGAGCGCGCTCGCGCTCCGGTGCACGCCAAGCCCGCCGAGTTCGCGCCGATGGCGCCGACGGCGCCCTTGATGCCCTCACCCGGCAGCGCCAATCTCGATCTCGTGCACGACATACCGCTGCAGATCTCGGCGGTGCTCGGACAGGCAAGGATGCCTCTGCGCGAAGTGGTCTCGCTCACGCCCGGCAGCGTCTTCGAGCTGGAGAAGAGCAACGCCGAGCCGATCGACCTCTACGTCAACAACATCCTGATTGCCCGTGGGGAGGTGGTCGTGGTCGACGACAAGTTCGCGGTGAAGATCTCCGAGCTGAATCCCGGCGACCGCGCGTAACCCCCGCGGCCATGACACCCAGTCTGATCGGGCAGTACGTTTACGCGATCGCCGTCATCGCCGTGCTCTTGGCCGCCCTCAGCTGGGTGGTCGCGCAACTCGCTCGGCGGCGCATGCTGGTGGTCACGGGTCGGAGGCTGGTGGGGGTGATCGAGTCGACCCAGCTCACCCATCAGAACTGGGTCTCGGTGGTCAAGGTCACCGATCGCTACTACTTGCTCGGCAGCGGCCAGGGGGGCGTCTCGCTGGTCAGCGAGATCCCGCCCGAAGCGGTGGAGCCGTGGCTTGAAGAGCAGCGGCGCATCGCCCAGCAGCAGACGCGGACGGTGCGGGGCCTGTGGCAGAGGGTGCTGCGACGGTGACTGCCCGTGTAGCCCGGTCGCTCGCGCTCGTAGCCTGCCTCGTCGCAGGCTTCGTCGTGCTCTGCGGCGCCCTCGCCGCGGCGCAGCAGGCGCCCGCGCCGATTCCCGTGCCGCAGATCCAGTTCGGCATCGGGCGCGCCACCAAGCCGCAGGACGTCGCGCTCTCGCTGCAGATCCTGCTGCTCCTGACGGTCCTTTCGCTGGCGCCGACTCTGCTCGTGCTGGTGACGTCGTTCACGCGCATCATCGTGGTGCTCTCGTTCGTGCGAACGGCATTGGGCACCCAGCAGATGCCGCCCAATCAGGTCCTGGTGGGCCTCGCGCTGCTGCTGACGTTCTTCGTGATGAAGCCGACGATCGACCAGGTCAACTCGCAGGCGGTCCAGCCGTACATGCAGCAGAAGATCTCGCAGCAGGTGGCCTTGAACCGGGCGGCCCAGCCGCTGCGCGTCTTCATGTTCAAGCAGACGCGCGAGAAGGACCTCGATCTGTTCTACTTCCTCTCCAAGGAGCCCCGGCCGCGGACCCAAGCGGACGTGCCGACGTACGTCCTGGTGCCGGCGTTCGTGATCTCGGAGCTCAAGACGGCCTTCGAGATCGGCTTCGCGATCTACGTTCCGTTCATCGTCATCGACATGGCGGTGGCCTCGATCCTGATGTCGATGGGCATGATGATGCTGCCGCCGGTGATCATCTCGCTGCCCTTCAAGATCCTCGTCTTCGTGCTGGTGGACGGCTGGAACCTGGTCGTGCACACGCTGTTCGTGAGCTTCAACCGGTGACGTACCTCGACGCGATCTCGCTGGGCCGCGAGGCGATGTGGGTCGTGCTCTTGGTCACCGGGCCGGCCTTGATCTTCGGCTTGGTGGTGGGCCTCGTCATCTCGGTCTTCCAGGCCGTCACGCAGATCCAGGAGCCGACGCTGGCCTTCATCCCCAAGATCCTGGCGGTCGGGATCGCGATTCTGCTCTTCGGCCCCTTTATGCTGGCCATCATGACGGATTTCATGAGCAACGTCATCAGCAACGTCGGGATGTACCTGCACTGATGGTGAATTTCTTCGGGCTGACGCCGGCCGGCTTCGAGACGTTTCTGCTGGTCTTCGTGCGGACGGCGGTGACGCTCTCGCTGATTCCCGTCCTCGGGGGGCCGCAGTTCCCGCTCCAGGCCAAGGTCGCGCTGGCCGGGACCATCGCGTTCCTGGTCTTCAAGACGATCCATCCGATCGCGCCCCTGCCCTCGCTCTTTGCGTTGGCCAACGCCATCGCCGCTCAAGCGCTGATCGGTCTGGTGATCGGCTACGTCGCCTTCCTGGTCTTCATGGCCGTTCAGTTCGGCGGCGAGATCATCGACTTGCAGATCGGCTTCTCGATCGTCAACGTGGTCGATCCCATGTCGCAGCAGCAGGTCTCCGTGATCGGGCAGTTCGAGCTGATCATCGCCTCGCTCATCTACCTGGCCACGGACAGCCATCTGCTGCTGATCCAAGGGCTCGCCGAGTCGTTCACGACGGTGCCGTTGCCCTACGTCGCCTTCACGGGCGGCATGCAGCAGGACCTCGGGGTCTTCCTCGCCCAGAGCTTTCTGCTTGCGATCAAGATCGCGGCGCCGGTGGCGGCGGCGCTCTTCGTGACCAATCTGGCCCTGGGCCTGATGGCGCGGGTGGCCCCGCAGATCAACGTCTTCGTGGTTGGATTCCCCCTGCAGATCGGCGTCGGGCTGATCATGGTCGCCGTGACGCTGCCGCTGCTGGGATACCTGTTGCCGCAAGCCTTCTCCGCGCTGCCGCAGCAGGTGCAGACGACGCTGCGCACCATGAGGCCGGCGCAGTAGCGATGCCGCGCGACGACCAGACCGAGAAAGCGACACCAAAACGGCGCGGCGAGGTCCGCCAGCGCGGGCAGGTCGCGCGTAGCCCGGATCTCTCCTCGGCGGCGGTCTTTCTGAGCCTGGTGATCGTCCTCCACCTCTACTTCACGCGGGCCATCAACGCGTTCGGCAGCCTGTTCAGGCTCCAAGTGGGGGCCGCGGCGCACCTGGCGGATCCGACGGTCTCCTCGGTCTGGCGCCTCTTTCTGGAGGCCGGCATGCTCTTGGCGCCCCTCTTGCTGATGGTGGCCGGGGTTGCGGTGGTGGTGGGCATCGTGGCCAACGTGGCGCAGATCGGCCTGCTCTTCAGCGCCCAGATCCTCGTGCCGCAGATCTCGCGGATCAACCCCCTGGCGGGCTTCCAGCGGCTCTTCTCGCGGCAGGTCGCGGTCAATTTAGTGAAGCAGGGGCTCAAGCTCGTGGCGGTGGGGGTGCTGGTCTGGACGAGCCTCTACGGCCAGGTCGACCGCTTCGCCGAGCTGGGGGCCATGTCGCCGCGGGAGACCCTGGGCTTCATCGAGGGAGTCGCCTACGGGATCGGCTGGCGCTTCGGGATACTGCTGCTCCTGCTCGGTTTCGCCGATTATGCTTATCAGAGGTGGGAGTTCGAGCGCAACATCATGATGACCAAGCAAGAGGTCAAGGATGAGGCGCGTCAGTCCGAAGGCGACCCGATGGTCAAAGCGCGGGTCCGCCAGAAGATGCGGGAGAGCTCCCGTCGACGGATGATGGCCGCGGTTCCGAAGGCGACGGTGGTCGTGACCAACCCGACGCACTTCGCCGTGGCGCTGATGTGGGACGAGATCAAGATGGACGCACCGGTGGTTAGCGCCAAGGGGGCCGACCTGCTGGCCAAGCGGATCCGCGAGATCGCGGCCGAGCATGGCGTGCCCGTCATGGAGAACCCACCCCTGGCCCGTCAACTCTACGACAAGGTCCCGCTGGACCAGCCGATCCCGCCGAATCTTTACACGGCGGTGGCGGAAGTGATCGCCTTCGTCTACAAGCTCAAGCACAGGACGATCGCATAGATGGCAGTTCGAGCGCCGGCCAAGCCGCAAGGAGTTCTCGGGACGATCACCGCCAACGCCCACTTCCTGGTGGCGGCGTCGGTTGTCATGCTCGTCATTCTGATGATCGTCCCGGTGCCCTCGGCGCTGCTGGACGTGCTCCTCTCGTTCAACATCGGGGCGGCCCTGCTGATCCTGCTGATCAGCATGTACACGGAGAACGCGCTGGACTTCAGCGTTTTCCCGACCCTGCTCTTGGTGGTCACGCTCTTCCGGCTCTCGCTGAACATCACGGGGACGCGGCTCATCCTGCTCCACGGCTTCGCGGGGCGCGTCATCGAGGCGTTCGGGAGCTTGGTGGTCGGCGGAAACTACGCCGTCGGGGTGGTCATCTTCGCGATTCTGATCGTCATTCAGTTCGTGGTCATCACCAACGGCGCCACGCGCGTCGCCGAGGTAGCCGCCCGGTTCACCTTGGACGCGATGCCGGGCAAGCAGCTGGCCATCGACGCGGATCTCAACGCCGGTCTCATCACCGAGGCCGAGGCCCGCCAGCGCCGGAAGGACATCCAGCGGCACGCGGATTTCTACGGCGCCATGGACGGCGCGTCGAAATTCGTCCGCGGCGATGCAATCGCCGCGATCATCATCGTCTTCGTGAACATCCTCGGCGGCTTCGTCGTCGGCATCTTCCAGCAGCACCTCGACATCGTCCAGGCCCTCCAGCGCTACACGCTGCTGACCGTCGGCGAGGGCATCGTCACCCAGATCCCGGCGCTGCTGATCTCCACGGCCACGGGCATCATCGTCACCCGTGCCGCCTCCCAGGGCAGCTTCGGCGACGAGCTGCTGGGCCAGGTGACTCAGCGGGCGCAGCCGCTGCTCATCGGCTCGGTGCTCCTCACCGTGATGGCTTTCCTCGGGCTGCCCCCGGTGCCGATGCTGCTCATCGGCGGCATCTTCTTTGTGGGCTATCGCGCGGTGCGTCGCCGCCATCCCGCCGCGGCTCTCCCCGGCGCCGCCGGGGGCGTCGCCGGCAGCCTCACCGCCGGGGGGGGAGCCTCCGTGCCGGCAAAGCCCGCGGAGAGCGTGGTCCCGTTGCTCGCGCTGGACCCGATGGAGCTGGAGATCGGCTTCGGACTGATTCCGCTGGTCGACGTCGAGCAGGGCGGCGACCTCTTGGAGCGCATCACGGCCATCAGGCGTCACGCCGCGCGCGAGCTGGGGATCGTCGTGCCGCCCATCCGAGTGCGCGACAACCTCCAACTCAAGCCGAGCGCCTACGTGGTGAAGCTCTACGGCCTTGAGATGGCGCGCGGCGAGGTGATGATGGGGCGCCTGCTGGCGATGAACCCCGGCACCGCCGTGGAGCCCGTGGAGGGCATCTCCACGGTGGAACCGGCGTTCAACCTCCCCGCGCTCTGGATCGTCGACTCGAACCGCGGGCAGGCGGAGATGGCCGGCTACACGGTGATCGATCCGACCAGCGTGGTGGCGACGCATCTGACGGAGATCATCAAGGCCCACGCCGCGGACCTGCTCGGGCGCCAAGAAGCCAGCGCCCTGCTCGACAACGTCAAGCAGCACTACCCCGTGGTGGTGGAGGAGCTGGTCCCCGCGCTGCTCAGCGTGGGCGAAGTGCAGCGCGTGCTGCAGAGCCTGCTGCGCGAGCGCATTCCGATTCGGAACCTGCTGCTCATTCTGGAGGCGCTCGCCGACGCCGCCCGTCAGTCGAAGGACATCGACTACCTCGGCGAGAGAGTGCGCGCGGCTTTGGCGCGCCACATCTGCGCCGAGTACGCGGAGGACGGGCTGCTCTCGGTCATCACGGTCGATCCCCGCTTGGAAGCCCTGCTCACGGAGGCGGTACGGCGTGGCGAGGATGCCTATGCCGTGCTCGATCCGGGCACGGTGGCCCACATCTACGGATCGCTCACGGAGCAGATCCAGGCGGCCTCGGCCGCAGGGGTCCACCCGATCGTGCTCTGCTCGCCTTCGGTGCGCCTTGCGCTCAAGCGCTTGACCGAGCGCGCGGCGCCGCAGCTCGTGGTGCTGGCGTACAGCGAGATCGTTCCCGGCCTGCGCGTCGAGTCGACCGGCCAGATCTCGCTCCAAGACGCGGCACCGACGGCGGCTCACTCGTGACCAGAGGGAGGGGCATACGGTCATGAAGCTCTTTCAGGCCCTGGGATTCAAGCGCAAGCCCTCGCCCGCCATCCGGCGGATGCTCCCCAAGGTCAACACCTGGGTGGAGCTCCACTACGGGGCCAGCGCGACGTTCGACGTCTGCGTCGAGCACGTGGACGACGACTCGATCGTGACCTCGCGTCCCGAGGCGGGCCGCATGCGCCAAGGGGCCGCCGTGGCCATCGTCTTCACGACCACGCAGGGGAAGTACCGCTTCGGCACCCGGCTCGTGGGCGAGGACGCCCGCGGACACCTGCGCTTCGCCATCCCCGAGAGCGTCGGGATCGTCGGCGGCGGCGAAGCAAACCAGCGCTCGGCCCTGCGCATGGACGCCACGCTGCCGGGCATGTGGCGGATGGCCGCGGGCGGCAAGGGGGTCGGACAGTTCGATCGGGCGACCGTGCGCGACATCTCCCGCGGGGGGCTCGCGCTCACCCTGCCTTGCGAGCTGCGCAACGGCCTGGAAATCGAGGTGCAGGTGCCGCTGGGGAGCGCGCCGCCGGTTCAGGTGGTCTGCGAGGTGATGCGCGTCGACCGCATCGAGGGCTCGGCTAAGTTCTCGCACGGCGTCCGGTTCCGCAACCTCTCGCCTGCCGGGGACCGCACCATCAGCGAGTTCATCAACCGTCGCCAGGTGGATTTGCGCGCGCGCGGCCTCGCGTAAAGGTCCTGCAAGAGCGTTAATTTCTCGCTGTTCGGGGCCGATACAACACGGAGGAAACCCACGCCTGGTGCGGGGTGGGTCGATACGAAGGAGCGTTATGAGCATTCGTGATGCACACGAATGCGCCCCCGGAGGGGCGTCACACGAACGGAGCTCCCGGAAGCGGAGCTCGATCCGGCGCGAGCGCGCAGGAGCCTTTCATACTGTCGGGTCCCCGCGAGCCACGCGCAGCGAAGTGAGTGGGGTTAGGGAGCGAGTGGGATGATGAAGAAGGTCCTCATCTGCGACGATGCGGTCGTCATGCGCATGATGATCAAGGGCATCCTCTCGAAGAGCGGTTTCGAAGTCGTGGGCGAGGCGCAGAACGGTGCCGAAGCCGTCGACAAGTACAAGTCGCTCAGCCCCGATCTCGTCACGATGGACATGGTCATGCCGGAGATGGACGGCATCACGGCCGTGAGGCAGATCATCTCGCACGATCCCAACGCCAAGATCATCATGTGCACCTCGATGGGCCAGCAGGCGCTCGTGGTCGAAGCGATCCAGGCCGGCGCAAAGTCTTTCATCACCAAGCCTTTCCAGCCGCCGAAGATCCTCGAAACCATCAACAAAGTGCTGTCGTAGGGAGGCACCCCCCATGTCCATCTCGCTTAATCTGAGCGACTTGCAGAAAGACGCTCTCAAGGAGGTCGGCAACATCGGTGCCGGCCACGCGGCGACGGCGCTCTCGCAACTGCTCAACACGACGATCAAGCTCACCGAGCCGCGTATCGACATTCTGAAGTTTCGCGAACTCTCCAATCGCGTGGGGCACAACGACCGCATCGTGGCGGCTCTGCACATGTACGTGCGCGGTGAGGCGCCCGGTCAGATGCTGGTGCTCTTCGATCGCGAGAACGCGCTGGAGTTCGTCAATGCGTTCATCAAGCGGATCGTGGGCAACATCCAGATCTTCGACTCCATCATCGATTCGACGCTCAAGGAACTGGGCAACATCCTGGCCGGGTCGTATCTCACGGCGCTGATCCAATTGACGGGCATCAACCTCTTGCCGTCGGTGCCGACGCTCTCGTACGGAACGCTCCAGGCCGCCTTCCGGACGCTGATGTCGGTCCTCCCGGACCAGGACGTGTTCCTGGTGGAGAGCGACTTCATCGACCCGCGGACGACCGTCTCGGGGCAGTTCGTCCTCATCCCCGAGGCGGGGTCGCTTCAGCCTCTGCTCCAAGTCTTCGGAGTCGAATGAGTCGTGGCGCTTTCGGCCACGGCCGGCACGCCTCGTTCCTCGCGCCTTGAAGACCGTGGAGATCATCCACGGCATGGAGCCGTGATGGGAACGGATCGACCGTCGTGAGCGAGGAATTCTTCGATCGCGCGGAGTTCGTCCAGTATTTCAAAGACGAGACGGACGAGCTTCTCCAGACGATCGACTCGGCGCTGCTGCGCCTGGAGAGCTTCGTCGATAGCGACGAGATCGACGCGGAGATCGTCAACGAGCTCTTCCGCGCGATGCACACGATCAAGGGCAGCGGGGGCATGCTGGGCTTCGTCGAAGTGCAGGAGCTGGCCCATCGGTTGGAGAGCGTCTTCGATCTGCTGCGCAAGGACCGCATGCCGCTCTCGCAGCAGTCGATCGATCTGCTCTTCGAGGGGCGCGACATCCTGACGGCGCTGATCCGGGCGCTCACGGGCGAGGCGATCGTCCCTGAGGGGGTCGACGGCTACATCCAGCGGTTGGAGTCCTTCAGTTCCCTGTACGAGGCCACGGCCGCCATCGTCGCCGGCGAGGCGGGCGGCGGCGACATGCACGGACTGGAGCGCTTGGACGCGACGGAGGAGGAGATCGCGGCCTTCGAGGCCGAGGTAGCCCGTCTGCTGGAAGGGCGGGAGGAGGGGGCCGATGCGTCCACGGAGTCCGGCGCCGCCGAGGCGCCGAGCGCCGCCCCCGAGCCGCGAGCGCGCGAGGTGCGGGCGGAGGCGCGCCAGGAGCAGCGGCGCAACCTCTCGCAGACGATCCGCGTCGACATCGAGCGATTGGATTCGCTGCTCAGCCTGGTCGGCGAGCTGGTGATCAACAGGACGCGCATCTCGGACATCGCGGCCACGCTCGGGCGCTCGTTGAGCGATTTCAAGGATCTCGCCGTGCGGAGCGCCATCGAGCCCCTGACCAAGGAGCTGGCGGACTCGGCCGGCTTGCTGGCGCGCACCACCAATGAGATCCAAGAAGGCATCATGAAGGTCCGCATGGTGCCGATCGGTCAGGTCTTCGAGCGCTTTCCGCGCATGGTGCGCGACCTCTCGAAGGCGCGCAAGAAGGAAGTGCGCCTGGAGATCCGGGGTGCCGAGACCGACTTGGACAAGACCGTCGTGGACGAGATCGGCGAGCCGCTGATGCACCTGATCCGCAACTGCGTCGATCACGGCATCGAGGAGGCCGAGGCACGCCGGTCGGCGGGCAAGCCCGAGGTCGGCACGATCCGCCTCAACGCCTACCACGAAGGCAACCAGATCATCATCGAGGTGGGCGACGACGGCCGCGGCATCAACCTCGCGCGGGTGCGCGAGAAGGGGATCCGCGCCGGCCTCATCTCGGAGTCGGAGAAGCTGACGGACCGGGAGATCATGGAGCTGATCTTCCAACCGGGATTCTCGACGGCCGAGAAGGTCACCGACATCTCGGGGCGCGGCGTGGGCATGGACGTCGTGAAGAAGAACATCGCGCGCCTCAAGGGCGTCTTCGACATCGACTCCAGCGAGGGCGTCGGCGCCACGTTCACGATCAAGCTTCCCCTGACTTTGGCGATCATCCAGGCCCTGCTGGTGCGCGTCGGAGGGGAGCTCTACTCCATTCCGCTCGATTCCGTCATCGAGTCGCAGCGCGTGGAGATGTCCGAAGTGCGCACGGTCCACGGCAGCGAGGTCATCACGCTGCGCGGCTCGGTGGTTCCGCTGCTGCGCATCGGCGAGTTCTTCGGCCTGGGCACGCGGCGCGACCCCGACAAGGTCATGATCGTGATCGTGAGCGTGCAGGGGCGCCAAGTGGGGCTCGTGGTCGACTCGTTCCAAGGCGAGCAGGAGATCGTCATCAAGCCGCTCTCGGACGTCATCGGGCGGATCAGCGGCATCTCGGGGGCGACGATCCTCGGGAACGGCTCGATCAGCTTGATCATCGATGTGCACTCCATGGTCAGCGAGGCGTACACCTCGGGACGCGTGGCGCGGGCGGAGTACGCGGCCGTCTAACGGCTGGCTGCAATTCGAGGAGGGAAGCATGCAGGACAAAACAGCGAAGCAGTTCACCGGCGAGACGATCCAGGTCGTCTCCTTCTCGCTGGGCAACGAGGAGTACGGCGTCGACATCGGGCAGGTGCAAGAGATCAACCGCATGGTGCAGATCACGCACGTGCCGCGCGCCCCGCACTTCATGGAGGGCGTGATCAACCTGCGCGGGCAGCTGATCCCGATCATCGACCTGCGCGCGCGCTTCGGCATGGCCCGGGCGGAGCACACCAAGAACACGCGCATCGTGGTGACGGAGATCGGCGCCAAGCGCGTGGGCATGGTGGTCGACGCGGTGAGCGAGGTCTTGCGCGTCCCGGCGGAGCAGGTGGAGGAGGCGCCCGAGATGATCTCCGGCGTCGAGACCGAGTACATTCGCGGCGTCGGCAAGCTGGATGAGCGTCTGATCATCATGCTGGACCTCCAGCGGGTGATCTCGGCCTCCGAGAAGCGCGAGCTGGAGTCGCTGGACGGGGCGGCGCAGGAGGCGGCGGTCGCCTAGGCGGATGCCGCGCCGGAGGCGTCCGGGCGCCTTCGCCGAAGATGACCGGTCAGAGGTGACCATGACCGATCTGACCGAGATGACCGCTGACTCGTCGCATGCTCCCGAGCCGTCCGACGCCACTCGCGCCGGCGTGAACGGACGCGTGCTCTTTTGGGCCGCCGTCATCACCGTCTCGGCGGCCGCCGCTTACATCGTTGCGCGGAGCATGTGGGGACGCCGCGAACAGGACCCGACGAGTACCCGCATTCAGTCCCTCATCGACGAAGCCAACCAGCTTCTCCGCTCGCTTGACGAACAGAAGCGCGACTAACCCCGCTCCGTCGCTCGGCCAGGAGGTCATCCTCTCGCTCACCGACCTGCTCGCGAACGGGCAGGGCGTGGGCCGCGCCGGCGGCATGGTGGTCTTCGTGAGCGGCGCGCTTCCCGGGGAGCGCGTGCGCGTGCGCATCTCCTCCCTGAAGGCCAACTACGCGGTCGGCGAGTTGCTGGACGTCCTGGTTCGCTCACCGCAGCGCACGGAGGCCTTCTGCCCGGTCTTCGGGGCCTGCGGCGGATGCCAGGTTCAGCACCTGGCCTACCCCGCGCAGCTCCACTGGAAGCGCAACATGGTGACCAACGCCTTCAAGCGGATCGCGGGGGTCGAGGCGCAGGTCAGCGAGACGATCGGCATGCTCTTCCCCAGGGCGTACCGCAACAAGATGTCGCTCGTGGTGCAGGAGCGCTCGGGCGAGCGGTACGCCCTGGGATTCTACCAACCGCGCTCGCACGACGTGGTACCCATCGAGGCATGTCCCATCGTGCTGCCGCAGCTCGACGGCTACGTGCGCAACCTTGCGGCGATGGCGCACTCCGCCGGCGCCGCGGCCATCTTCCGCGGCGTGCGTCACGTGGTCGCCCGCGCCGGGCGGGCGCTGGGACACGCGGTGGTCTCGCTGACCACGGAGCGCCCCGCCGAGCATCTCGACCGCGCCGCGAGCCAGTTGCTCGCGGCGCTTCCGGGGGTGGTCGGCTTGCAGAACTCCTTCGAGCCGGCCAGCCAGAACGCGGTCATGGGGCGCAGGCAGCGCACCATCTGGGGGCAACCGGAGATGGAAGAGGCGATCGAGGGCATCCGCTTCCGCGTCTCGGCGGCCTCGTTCTTCCAAGTCAACAGCGAGATGGTGGGACAGATCTTCCGGTTCATCTCCTCCGGCCTCACCAAGCCGCGCCGTATCGTCGACCTCTACTGCGGAGCCGGGACGTTCTCGATCTTTTTCGCGCGCTTGGGGTGCACGGTCTTCGGCGTCGAGGAGAGCGCCCACGCCATCGACGAGGCGCGGGCGAACGCCGCCCTCAATGGCGTGGAGCGGGCGACGGAGTTCGCGGTCGGACGCGTGGAGGAGGCGTTGCGCGAGCCGCGCGCGCGCGAGGCCCTGCGGGCCGCCTCGATCGCCTTCCTGGACCCCCCGCGAAAGGGGGTGGAGGCGGCGGCGCTGGAGGCTCTGGCGGCGGCCCGCGTGCCCAACGTCTGGTATCTGTCGTGCAATCCCGCCACGCTGGCGCGCGACGTGGCGCAGCTCCACGCCGCGGGCTACGAGATCGGGATCGTGCAGCCGTTCGACATGTTCCCGCAAACCGGCCACGTCGAGGTGCTCTGCACCCTCTGGCGGAAGGAATCGGGGCCCGCGGCGGACCAGGAAGTGCGCCTGGAGTCCGCCGGAGCCGACGTTTCCCGCGCGCCCCAGGAAGAGAAGGAGTACCCGGACTTTGTCATCAGATAGCTCGCCCGCGGCCGGCGGCGGCATCGACGTCACGTATGTGGCGCGGCTCGCGCGCCTGGAGCTCTCGCCGGAGGAGGCGGCGCTCTACCAGCGCCAGCTCGACAACGTGCTGGAGCACGTCGCGCTCCTCCAGAACCTGGACGTGAGCGGGGTGGCGCCCACCGCGCAGGTGGTGCCGCTCACCAACGTGCTTCGCGAGGACGAGTATCGCCCCTCGCTGGACCGGAGCCAAGCCCTCGCCGGCGCGCCGTCGCGCGAAGGGGCCTACTTCGCCGTGCCGCAGATCATGGAGGAGCAGGCATGATCGAGCGCAGCGCGACGGAAATCGCGGCAGCCGTCAACGGCCGGCAGGCCAGCGCCGTCGAGGTCCTCGACGCCCAGCTGGCGCAGGTCGAGCGGGTCGAGCCCAGCATCGGAGCCTTCCTCAGCGCGACCGCCGACCTGGCGCGCCGCCAGGCGCTGCTCGTCGACGAGGCCGTGGCGGCGGGGCGCCGCCTGCCGTTGGCGGGCGTGCCCCTGGCGGTGAAGGACAACATGTGCCTCAGCGGCACCGTCACCACGGCCGGCTCGAGGATCCTGGAGCATTGGGTGGCGCCGTACACGGCGACGGCGGTGCAGCGGCTGCTCGACGCCGGCTGCGTTCCCGTGGGCAAGGCGAACTTGGACGAGTTCGCCATGGGCAGCTCGTGCGAGAACTCGGCCCTGGGAGTGACCCGCAATCCGTGGGATCTCCGGCGCGTACCCGGCGGAAGCTCGGGCGGCAGCGTGGCCGCGGTGGCGGCCCGTGAGGCGGCGCTGGCGACGGCGTCGGACACCGGCGGCTCGATCCGCGAGCCGGCGGCGTTCTGCGGCGTCGTGGGGATGAAGCCGACCTATGGCCGCGTCTCCCGCTACGGTCTCATCGCCTTCGCCTCGAGCTTGGACCAGATCGGGCCGATCGCGCGCACCGTCGAGGACGCCGCGGCGATGTACGACGTCATGGCCGGCCATGATCCCATGGACGCCACCAGCCTTCCGCGCCCCGTCGAGCCGACGGCGACGGCGCTGCGCGGCGACCTCCGCGGGGTGCGCGTGGGCCTGGTGCGCGAGTTCGATACCAAGGGCTTGGGCCAGGAGATCGACGCCCTCTATCGCCGCGCCTACGAGAAGTTGGCGGCGCTGGGCGCCGAGGTGGTGGAGGTCGCGCTGCCGCACGCCGAGTACGGCTTGGCCACCTACTACTTGATCGCTCCGGCCGAGGCGTCGTCCAACCTGGCGCGCTTCGACGGCGTGCGCTACGGCCTGCGCGTCGAGGGCGCCAACGTGCAGGAGATGTACGCCAAGACGCGCGCGGCGGGCTTCGGCCCCGAGGTGAAGCGGCGCATCCTGATCGGCACGTACGCGCTCTCCAGCGGGTACTACGACGCGTACTACGTGCGCGCTCAGAAGGCGCGCACCCTCATGGCGGCCGATTTCGAGCAGGCTTTCGCGCAGTGCGACCTCATCGCATGCCCGGCGGCGAGCTCGGCGGCTTTCGAGTTCGGCGCCAAAGGTGACGACCCGGTGGCGATGTACCTGATGGACTTCTACACGATCCCGATGTCGCTGGCCGGCGTGCCGGCCCTCTCGGTGCCCTGCGGTTTCGTCCGCGACGGGGAGAGCGAGCTGCCGATGGGCCTTCAGCTGGTGGCGCCGCTCTACCAAGAGGCACGGCTCTTCGCGGCGGCGCATGCCTACGAGCAGGCGACGCGCTTCACGCTCGACCGGGCCCCGGCCTCGCTGGAGGGCGTGCGATGACGACGATGGTCGAGCAAGCGTACGAGGCGGTCATCGGGATCGAGTGTCACGTCGAGCTGAAGACGAACTCGAAGATGTTCTGCGGCTGCCGCAACGAGTTCGGCGGCGAGCCGAATCGCCATCTCTGCCCCGTCTGCCTCGGGCTTCCCGGCGCGCTTCCGGTGCCCAACCGCGTCGCCATCGAGCACGTGGTGCGCGCGGGCTTGGCCCTCGACGCCGCGATTCCCGCGCACTCGAAGTTCGATCGGAAGAATTACTTCTATCCGGACATGCCCAAGGATTACCAGATCTCCCAGTTCGACATGCCTCTGGTGAGCGGCGGCGTGGTGCGCTTCCGGCGGGCCGACGGGAGCGAAGGCTCGTGCCGGCTGACGCGCATCCACTTGGAGGAGGACACCGGCAAGTCCAGCCACATGGGCTCGCGCGACGGCCGCATCGCGGGGAGCACGCGCTCCTTGGTCGACTTCAACCGCGCCGGCGTCCCGCTGATGGAAGTGGTGGCCGAGCCGGACCTGCGCACGCCCGAGGACGCCGTGGCGTTCCTCGAGTACCTGCGGCTCACGTTCCTCTACCTGGACATCTCCGACGTGAAGATGGAGGAAGGTTCGCTGCGCTGCGATGCCAACGTCTCCATCCGCAAGCCGGGGGAGCCCTTCGGCACCAAGGCCGAGATCAAGAACATGAACTCGTTCCGCTCGGTCTATCGTGCGCTTCAGTACGAGATCGAGCGTCAGCGGCGCGTGCTGGCCGAAGGCGGGCGCATCGTGCAGGAGACGCGCGGCTGGGACGAGGTCGAGGGCGTGACCCACTCGATGCGCAGCAAGGAGCAGGCCCACGACTACCGCTACTTCCCCGATCCCGATCTCGTGCCGCTGGCGCTAGACGCGGCGTGGGTGCAGGAGCTGCGCTCCACGGTCGGCTTCACGCCGATCGCCGCGTACGATCGCTTGCAGCGTGACTACCGGCTCTCGCCGGCGCAGATTCGCCAGATCGTCGACGATCCGGATCTGGCCCGCTTTCTCTCGGCGACGATCGAGGGGGGCGCCGCCGCTTCGGGCGAGGGCATCGCAGCATACGCGCAAGCGGTGGCCAATTGGCTGCTGGGCGACGTCTCGCGCATACTCAACGAGCGCGGGATCTCCATCGCGGGGCAGGACCGTTTGACGCCCGCCGCGTTGGGAGAGCTCGCGGAGCTCTCGATCGGCGGGGCCGTGACGTCGAAGACCGCCAAGGAGCTGCTGGAACACGTGATGAGCGAGGGCGGCTCGCCCAAGGAGATCGTGGTGCGCGAGGGCCTCGCGCAATTGAGCGACCCGACGGCCGTCGCCGCGATCGTCGACGAGGTGCTCGCCGCGAACGCCAAGTCGGTCGCCGACTTCAAGGCTGGCAAGGAGAACGCGCTCAAGGCGCTGGTCGGCCAGGTCATGAAGACCTCGAAGGGCAAGGCGAATCCGCAGATGGCGGAGCGGCTCCTGCGCGATCGCCTGACGGGCTCCTGAGCGCGGGGCGGGAGACGGCGATGGGTCCGGCCCTCGCGGACGAGCGGACGCTGGCGGCGGTCGACTTCGCCGCCATCCGCGAGGCTCTGGCGGGCGAGTGCGGTGGCGCCGTGGCGGCCGCCCGCGCGCGCGAGCTGAGGCCGACCACCGACGTCGCCGCCATCCGCGCGGCGCAAGCGGCTACCTCGGAGATGCGCGGCGTACTGGCCGAGTCCACGTTCGGTTTCGGCGGCATCCCCGATTGCGCGCCGGTCGTCGAGCGCGCGGCGTTGCGGGCGGCGCTCGGGGGCGAGGAGCTGCGCGCGGTCTACACCGCGCTGGCCGCCGTGGCCGCCGCGGTGCGCGCCGTGCACGACGCGGAGGCGCCGGCCCTTCACGCGTTGGTGCGCCCGCATCGGCCTTTGCCCGAGCTCCTGCGCGAGATCGGCGAGGCGATCGGCGAGCGCGGCGAGGTGCTCGACCGCGCCTCTTCGGCGCTCTCGCGCTTGCGTCGCGCCATCGCGCAGGCGCAGGACGAGGTGCGGGAGCGAACGTCGGCCGTTCTGCGTCAACAGAAGTACGCAAAGATGATCGGCGAGTCCATCGTCACCGTGCGCGAAGGCCGTTACGTCGTGCCGATCAAGGCGGAGTTTTCCGGAGAGTTCCCCGGCGTCGTGCACGACACCAGCTCGAGCGGCGCCACGGTCTTCATCGAGCCGCTGGTGACGTTGGAGGCCAACAACCGCCTGCGCGCCCTGCGCATCGAGGAGCAGCGCGAGGTCGATCGCATCTTGCGCGAGCTCTCCGCGCGCGTCGGCGAGAACGGCGTTGCCGTGGGCGCCAACCTCGAGGTGCTGGCCCAGCTCGATCTCGCCTCGGCGATGGCCCGTCTGGCCGATCGCCAGCGCGCGGTGGCCCCGGTCATCGCCGAGAACGCCCGCATCGCGATCGTGGAAGGGCGTCACCCGCTGCTGCGCGGCACGCCCGTGCCGCAGTCCGTCCGGCTCGATGAGGAACAGCGAGTCATCGTGATCTCCGGGCCGAACATGGGCGGCAAGACGGTGACCCTGAAGATGGTGGGGCTCTTCCTGGCGATGGCGTGCTGCGGCCTCCACCTGCCGGCGGAAGAAGGCACGACCGTCGGCGCATTCGACGGGCTCTACTCCGACATCGGCGACGAGCAGTCGATCGCGGAGAACCTCTCGACCTATTCGGCGCACATCGTGGCAATGCGCGAGATCCTGTCCAGCGCCGACGAGCGCAGCCTGGTGCTCGTCGACGAGATCGGCGGCGGCACGGAGCCGGGGGCCGGGGCGGCGCTCGCGATCGCCATGCTCGAGGTGTTGCTGGAGCGGCGCACGCGGGCGATCGTCACCACGCATGCCACGGAGCTGAAGATCTGGGCCCACGCCACCCCGCACGTCCGCAACGCCTCCGTGCGGTTCGATCCTCGCACGCACGCGCCGACATACCACCTGGACGTCGGCAGCCCGGGGCAGTCGCTCGCCTTTCCGCTGGCGCGCGCCTTGGGGATTGACGCGCCGTTGGTGGACCGCGCCGAGGCGCTGCTGGCCCAAGGCGAGCGCGAGTACGACCGCGCCGTCGCCTCGCTGGCCGAGGAGCGCGCCGTCCTCCAGGGCGAGGTCGACCGCCTCCGCGAGGAGCGCCAGGTCTTGGCCGGCGAGGCGCATCGCTTGGCGCAGGCCCGCGAGCGCCTCGACGAGGAGCGGCGGCGGCTGCGCACGGAGGGGGGCGAGCGCCTGGGCCGTGCCGTGCGCGAGTTCACCGAAGAGCTGGCGCGTCGCGCCGAGCGCGGGGCCCCGCGGCCGCGGGCGACGGCAGGCCAGCGCAACCTGCTGGCCAAGGCGCTGGAGCAGATCCACGGCGACCTGGGCATCGAGCCGGAGCCCGGGCCATCTGGGGCCGGCGGAGAGGCGATCGGGGTCGGGGATCGCGTGCACGTGTCCTCGCTCGGACAGAGCGGCACCGTGGCGGAAGACTACGGCGATCGGCTCTTGGTGCAGCTGGGGACCATGAAGACGGTGGTCTCCCGCGACGAGGTGCGCCTGGAGGGCCGCGCCGCGCGCCCCGAGCGGGAGCCGCGGCGCGCGGGAGGCGGGGGCAGCTCGGCGGCGCTGGCCGCGCAGGCTCGCCTGGAGCTCGACGTGCGCGGCATGCGCGTGGCCGAGGCGGAGCCGCTGGTGGAGCGCTGGCTCGACGAAGGGATGCTGGCCGGGGGCAAGACGCTGCGCCTCATCCACGGCAAGGGAACGGGCATGCTCGGGCGTGGACTCCAGGCATTCGTGAAGGGCCACCCACAGGTGCGCGCCATGCGCTACGGCAACGTCGATGAAGGCGGCACCGGCGTCACGGTGATCGAGTTGCAGTGAGCATACCGGGAAGGGAGTCGTCGGCGGCTCATGGAACAGCGCTCCCTCCCATGGCTGCCGATATTTCCATGACGCCGGCCGCGCAGGCGGCTTTCCTTGCCGACGGTTGCGCCGACATCGTCTCCATCGAGGAGCTCGAGGCGCGCATTGCCCGTAAGCGCCGGCTCACGGTGAAGTTCGGCGTCGATCCGTCGGGCTCGGAGCTCCACCTCGGCCACGCCGTGGTGCTGCACAAGATGCGGGAGTTTCAGGATCTCGGGCATCGCGTGATCCTCTTGATCGGGGACTTCACGGCGCTGATCGGAGATCCAACGGGGCGCAACGAGCAGCGCAAGCCGATCTCGCGCGAGCAGATCGAAGCGAACATGACGACCTACCGCGAGCAGGCGGGGCGCGTGCTCGACCTCGAGCGGCTGGAGATCATGTACAACTCCACGTGGCTGCGTCCGCTGGCGTTCGACGATCTGCTCCGCCTCACATCGCAGGTGACGGTGGCGCGCATGCTCGAGAGGAACGACTTCTCGAACAGGTATCACACGGGTCTGCCGATCTCGCTCCACGAGCTCCTCTACCCCGTCGCGCAGGCCTACGACAGCGTGGCCATGGAGGCCGATGTCGAGCTGGGGGGCACCGAGCAGCTCTTCAACTTCATGCTCGCCCGGCAGTTCCAGGAGCATGCCGGCCAGCCCCCCCAGATCTGCATGACCGCTCCGATCCTCGAGGGTCTCGACGGGGAGCGGCGCATGGGCAAGTCGCTGGGCAACTACGTCTCCATCGGGGAGCCCGCGGAGCAGCAGTTCGGCAAGCTCATGTCGCTGCCCGACGCGATGATTCCGCGCTATGCCCGGCTGGCGGCCTTCCGGAGTCAAGGGGCGTGCGACGAGCTGGCGTCTCAGCTGGCCGCGGGCGCGGTCGGTCCGATGGCGGCGAAGAAGGATCTGGCAGAAGAGATCGTCGCCATCTACCACGGTCGAGAGGCCGCGCGCGCGGCTCGCGCGTACTTCGAGCGCACGGTGCAGCGCAAGGAGGCGCCGGCGGAGATGCCGGAGTTCGTCCTCCAAGCGTGGCCGCGCAACATCACGCTCGTGCTCGCCGCCAGTGGTCTCGCGCCGAGCAAGCGTGAGGCTGAGCGCCTTATCGCGGGCGGCGGCGTGCGGCTGAACGGCGAGCCCGTGACCAACCCCTCGGCGCCATGGCAGGAGCGGACGCCGGCGGTGCTCTCCGTCGGCAGCCGGCGTTTCGTTCGCGTTCTACCCCCGCCGCAGTGATGCGGCACGACCATTCGGAGTACCGATGACCGTGAGCCACTCGGAAACGCTTCAAAAAATCGCCGCCGGTCAATTTGCCTGCCGTGTCTGCGGGCGCGTGCACGACGAGCCGCGTGAGGGCGGCCCGCCGGTGATCTGCCCGTGCGGCTGGTGGTACGACTTCGTGGACGGCCGGATCCTCGGCCATTTCCACGACCCCTTCTAGGGAAGGGGCTAGCGCGCCGCGATCGCGGCGACCTCGTCCGGCGTCACCTCGTAGACGCGCGCACAATACTCGCAGGTCACGGTCTGTGGGCGGCTCTCGCACGCCATCTCACGCAGCGCTTGGGGACCGAGGCCGCGGATGGCTACCTCGATCTTCTCGCGCGAGCACCGGCAAGCGAATCGCGTGGCCAGGCGGCGCAGATGCTTGGGCTCGAGGTCGCCGACGAGACGCTGTACCAGGTCCCACGGAGAGGCGCCCTCGCGCACGAGCGACGTGACGGGCGGCAGCGCGGCGGCCGCCCGCTCCAGCTGGTCGACGGCGTGGTCCGCGGCGCCCGGGAGGAGCTCGGCGACGATGCCCCCGGCGGCGAGGATCCCGGCGGGGTTCGCGAGCACGCCCAGCGCGACCACGCACGGCGTCTGTTCCGACTGGGCGAAGTAGGCGGCGACATCGTCGCCGATCTCCCCGCTGACCAGCCGAACGATCCCCGTATAGGGCTGTCCGCTCTCGAGCGTGCGCGTGACCTGGAGCACGCCCGAACCCACCGCTGCTCCCACGTCGAACTTGCCCGCGGCGCTGAGCGGGAGATCCACCTCGGGATGCAGCGCATACCCGCGGACGCCCAGTCCTTCGCCATCCGGAAATGCCTCCGCGAGCAGATTGCGCAGCGGCCCATCCCCGGCTACTTGCAGCACGACGCGCTGGGCGCCTTTGAGCGATCCCCCCATGAGTGCCGAGGCGGTGAGCAGACGCCCCAATGCCGCGCTTGCGGTGGGAGCGAGGTCGTGGCGACCGCGCGCCTCTGCGACGAGCTCCGTGGTGACCGCCGCATGCACGCGGAGGGTACCGCCGGCGGCGGTGGCGGTGACGAGGTGATCCATGGGCCTCATGCTCTCGCCGAGGACGCCGGCGATCCCTTCCCGAATGGGCGTTCGAGCAGCCGACGTCGTGTGAGGATCGATGCGTATCGCCGTATTGCACGGCCCCAATCTCAACGCGTTGGGAACGCGTGAGCCGGAGGTCTATGGCCGAACCACCCTCGCCGAGATCGACGACGCGCTGGAGCGCGAGGGCGCGGCCCTCGGCATCCAGGTCACAAGCGAGCAGCATCAAGGAGAAGGAGAGCTCGTGAGCGCCATTCACCGCGCGGCCGGCGATGGCACGACAGGCATCCTCATCAACCCCGGCGCGTATACCCATTATTCCTATGCCATCGCCGATGCGCTCCGGTGCATAGCCGTTCCAGCCGTCGAAATCCATCTCTCGAACATCCATGCGCGCGAGGAGTTCCGCCGCCACTCCGTGACGGCCGCTTCTTGCGTGGGCGTGGTTGCTGGATTCGGTTCCGATTCCTATACCGTCGCGCTGCGGGCGCTCGTGACCTATCTGTCTCGCAATCGGCGATGAATACAGGATTTCCGCCACTTTTCGGCAGGAGGCTCACTCCGGCAAAGCGTAGCAAGGCGGCGAACGGCGAGCCGGACGATCTACGCGCGTCCGCGTTTCGGCTTTGCCGACCTAGGATGTTGACGACCCCGCATGTTTTGGGGGAGGGAGTAACGTGACGAAGGCCGATCTGATCGCCACCGTGGCAGAAAAGACGGGATTGACCAAACGCGAGGCGACCGCCGCCGTTGACAGCGTGTTCGATACGATTCGCGAATCGCTCACGGCCGGCGAGAAGGTTCAGTTGATTCCGTTCGGCAGCTTTGAGGTGCGCAATCGCGAGAAGCGTGAGGGCCGGAACCCGAAGACGGGCGAGAAGCTGGTGATTCCCGCGCGGCGCGTGGCCGCGTTCTCCGCCGGCAAGGGGCTGCGCGACGCCGTGGCGGCCGCGGCTAAGCGCCGCAAGCGCTCCTGAGCTCTAGAACCAAGCGCACGCTCTTCGGGGCGCGGCGCGCGCAAGCCGCGCCCCTCTTGCTTGCGCTCGCAGGGGCCGAGCGCGTCGTGGGCGTATGAGAGGGCGCGGCTCGCAAGGGCCGCCCGTTCGGATCCCGCCCGTACGGATGCCGTCGGCGGGCTGTAGCGTAGCTTGGTTAACGCGCTAGCCTGGGGGGCTAGAGATCGCTGGTTCAAATCCAGTCAGCCCGACCATGAGGAATGTGCCCAAGATGAATCACTTGGGCACGTTCCATTTCGCGGGTCTGCTGCCGCGCGTTGCTGTCGAAGAACGGTGCGCATTTCGCCGTCTCGATGCGCTGCTGATGAAGTCATGTCTTCGCACCTCTTCGAGGAGTCTCGCAGACTATTCCCAATTGAGGGCGAATGCACTGGGCCGGCGCGTCTCCGCGTCCCGCAGGCGCGGCAGCATCGCCCGGCAGGTTGTCGCAGAGGTGTTCCCGTACTCCCGCGCGATGCACAGCGACGCCGCGACTTCCACCACGCCGCGCACGGCGATCATCCACGCCGACGGCGGCAGCCGCGGAAACCCCGGCCCCGCCGCGATCGGCGCGGTCGTGGCCGAGACTGACGGGCGGGTGGTCCAAGAAGTCTCCGCCTACATCGGCCGGGCGACCAATAACGTCGCGGAGTACCGCGCGCTCATCGAAGGCCTGCGGGCGGCGCTCGAGTTGCACTTCGAAGCGGTGCGCGTGCGCATGGATTCCGAGTTGATCGTGCGGCAGTTGCTCGGCGAGTACCGCGTGAAGAACGAAGGACTGCGTCCGCTCTATGAGGAGGCGCGCCGGCTGCTGGCGCGCTTTGCCTCGGTCGACCTCCAACACGTGCCGCGCAGCCTCAACCGCGAGGCCGACGCGCTGGTCAACCGCGCTCTCGACGCACGAGCGTGAGCACTCCGTCGCGTACCGCCACCACGTTGGGCGAGGCGTCGAGCGCGGCGGCGTAGCGCACGTCCTCCGTTAGGCCCAGCGAGGCGAGATACGAGCCGTGCGGCGTCGCGAGCAGGGCCTCCGCCGGCTCGGCGCTGGCGGCCAGCCAGGCGTTGTGCGCGCGGCGCGCCTCCTCGTCTTCCTCAAGCGTCAGCGGCAGCGCGGTCAGCGCGGCGATGATCGCTCCCGCGGCGATCTCGTCCTCGGCCGTCGGCTTGCCGTCCTGCCCCGAGCCCTGAAGCAGTATGCCTTCGCCGTGATCCGCGGCGCGGGTCGCGGCGCGCGCGCTCGCCGCGGCGTTGCGGATGCACCCCGCGAAGGCGGCGCGAGCGGTGACGCCGCTGAGCGCGCGGCTGCCGTTGGTGGAGCAGAGCACCAGCGTGCGGCCAAGAGGCCCCGCCGCGGCGATCTCGACCGGCGAATTGCCGAAGGCGAACTCTTGCACGCGCAGCCCGCGACGCTCGCCGGCCACCAGCATGCCCCGGCTCGCCATCGCGCGCGCGTGCTCCAACTCCGCCACGGCGCGGATGCTCGGCACGCCGGCCTCCAGCGCGGCCAAGGCCGTCGTCGTCGCGCGCAGGACGTCGATCACGATCGCGACGTCGGCGCGCATGCCGTCGGGCAGGGCCCGGTAGGCGACCCGCAGCCGCGTGGGCGTCACGCGCCCGCCGCGGCGCGCCGCGCGGCGACCACCGGGGCGATCACCTCGGCGGCGGCCTCGTAGCGCCCCATGGGAATCACATAGACGCCGCCCACCAGCTCCTGCGCCTCGCCGACGAACTCGCTGGCGATGCGGATGCCTTCGCGCGCCGCACCCTCACCCGCGCGCCGCATGCGATCGCGGATGGCGTCCGGAACCGACATGCCGGGCACCTCGTTGTGGAGAAACTCCGCGCTGCGCGCCGAGCGCAACGGCAGCACTCCGGCTAAGATCGGGATGCGCGGGATCTGCGCGCGCTCCAGCTCCGTCATGAAGCGCCGCAGCGCCTCGATCTCGTAGATGGGCTGCGTGAGCGCGAAGTGCGCCCCGCTCTCCACCTTCAGACGCAGGCGTTCCAGCTCCCCCTCCAAGTCGCGCGCCAGCGGATTCACGGCCACGCCGATCTTGAGCGACGCCGGCGGCCCGATCTCCGCGCCGCCCAGACGCTTGCCCTCGTTGAGAGCGCGCAAGATGCCGACCAGGCCGATGCTGTTGACGTCGAAGACGCCGGTGGCCACGGGGTAGTCGCCGAACGAGGCGGGGTCGCCGGTGAGCGCCAAAATCGCGGTGATGCCCAGCGCGGCTGCGCCCAGCAGCTCCGACTGCAGGGCCAGCACGTTGCGGTCGCGGCAGCTGAAGTGCAAGATGGTCGCCAGACTCGTCTGCTGCATCAGCAGGCTGGCCAGCGCCACCGGGCTCATCCGCAGCTGCGCTCGCTGGTTGTCCGTCAAATCGATGGCGTCGACGCCGGCTTCCTCCAACAGGCGCGCCCCGGCCAGTTGGGCCCGGTAGTCGATGCCGCGCGGCGGCTCGATCTCGGCGGTGATCACGAAGTCGCGCCCCAAGCGCTCGTCGAAGGCGTTGCGGCGCCGCGCGGGCGCGGGCGTCGCGGGACGCTCGTACTCGCGCACGGCGACGGCGTGAACCGCGCGGCGGTCGCCCAGATGCGCGCCGCGCAGGGCCTCGCGCATCGCCATCGTGTGCGCCGGCGTCGTGCCGCAACACCCGCCGATCAGGTTGACGCCAAGCTCGGCGAAGAGGCGAGCGTACTCGCCGAAATACTCCGGCGAGCTGAAGTAGACCGTGCGTCCGTGGAGACGCCCGGGAAAGCCCGCGTTGGGCTGCGCGGCCAGGGGGACGTCCAACCCCGAGATCACCCCTGCCAGGATCTCGTAGATCTGCGCGGGGCCGAGCGCGCAGTTGACGCCCACCACGTCGGCCCCGGCCTCCGCCAGCGCGCGCAGCGCCGCGCCGGCCTCCTCGCCGTACTGCGTGCGTCCGTCCTCGAGCAGCGCCAAGGTGCAAATCCGCGGAATCTCGGCGGCCGCCTCCCGCGCGGCGCGAATGGCGGCGCGCGCCTCGGCCACGCCGCTCAGCGTCTCTAGCACGAAGGCGTCGGGGCGCTCGGCCGCCAGTGCGGCGCACTGCTCGCGATAGACGTCGCAGGCCAAGTCCTCGGTAAGCGTGCCGAAGGGGCGCAGCATCTTGCCCAGCGGTCCCACGCTGGCGCCCACGTAGACGCGGCGCCCAACGGGGCTCGCCAGAGCGGCGCGCCGGGCCAAGCGGATGCCGGCGGCGTTGATCTCCGCCAGGCGGTGCTCCAGCGAGAAGTCCTGCAGCTTCAGCGCGTTCGCGCTGAACGTGTTGCTCTCGATGAGGTCGGCGCCGGCCTCGACGTACCGCTCGTGGAGCGCGCGTACCGATTGCGGCTGGTCCAGGTTGCGCGCCTCCAGGCACGCGTTCGGTGCTGCGCCCTCGGCATAGAGCATCGTGCCGACCGCCCCGTCGGCAAGCAGCAGCCCGTTACGTAGTTCCTCCAAGAGCATCGTCGCGTTCCTCACCTGGCGGCTCCCCTTTCCGCTGCTCCGCCGCCGCGGCGTCGGCGTACTGGAGCGTGAGGAAGAAGGTGCTGCCCGCGCCCGGTTCGGAGTCGCAGTCGAGGTCCCCCCCCATCGCCTGGGCCAGGCTCTTGGAGATGTAGAGACCCAGTCCCGTGGAGTCGGCCTTGGCGTTGCTCAGCCGGCCAAAGCGCGTGAAGAGCCTCGCGCGCTCGTGCGCTGGGATGCCGGGGCCTTCATCGGCCACCGCCACGCGCACGCCGTGCCCCCCGGGGGCGACCTCGACGTACACAGGCGAACGCGCCGGAGAGTACTTCAGCGCGTTGGAGAGCAGGTTGACCAGGATCTGTTGGAGCCGGTGCGCGTCGGCCCAGACGGGGCCCATCGGGTCTGGCGGGAGGGTGAGCGAGATCGGCGCACCGGGGTGCTCGGCCAGCGCGGCGCGTACGGCGTCGCGCACCACGGCGAGCAAGTCCACGGGCCCGGGGCGAAGTCGGAAGTGGCCCGCCTCCAGCTTGGAGAGCAGCAGAAGGTCCTCCACCATGCGCGCCAGCCCCCCCGAGGCGTCGTGGAGGGCGTCGAGGAACTCGCGCCGTCGTTCGGGGTCGAGCTCGTCGCCGTGGGTGCGCAGGAGCGCCGAGGCCCCTCTGATCGTGGCCAGGGGGGCGCGAATCTCGTGCGAGACGTCGCTGAGGAACTCCATCTGCAGCCGGCGCGCGTCCTCTTCGACCCGGGCGCGCTCGCTGGCGCGAATCGTGTGGTCGGCGTTCATGATGGCCAATCCCGCCATGTTCACGAAGATCTGCATCGAGGCCATCGTCTCGCGGCTGGGGACCCTGCCGTCCTGCGGCCCGTCGACGGACATGTAGCCGACGATCTCGCCGCGCGCGTCGGTCATCACGAAGGCCATCGAGTCGCGCTCGTGCCACGCGCCGGGATGGGCGCGCGGCGCGTGGCGCGGCAGGTCGCCCACGTAGATCTCGTTCTTGAAGCTGACGTAGCGCTCGGCGGGGGCGTAGTAGCAGTGGTCGACCACTTGATTCGCGTGGCGCAGCGACTCGGAGAACGATTCGCGCTCCACCAGCTCCCCCGAGCGCTCCGCGACGATCTCGGGCGGAAAGCCCCACAGGATGCGCCGCTCGAAGTCTCCGCCGGGAGCGGTCTGAAAGCAGATGGTGACGTACTTGAAGCCGAAGACCGTGCTGACGCCCACGGCGATCGACGAGAGCAGATCGTCGACGTCGCGTTGCTCCAGCAGCTCGCGCGAGAGCTCCAGCAGCGTCGAGAGCTGGCCGGCCATCGCCCCGGCCCGCTCGCTGCGCTGCACCAGCTCGCTGGCGCGCCACTCGGTGGCCGAGGCCATGAAGCCGCGCACGCCCCCCACCACCAGGATCAGCGCCTGCAGCCAGAGCAGGGTGAGCAGGAGCGACTCACCAGTGAGTGTGCTCTCCTGGCGCAGCAAGGCGAACCCCACCACGACCAAGGCGAAGAGCACCCCCGCCACGGCGCCCCGCCCCCGGTAGCGGATCGCCAGCTCGTCCAGCGGGAGGACGACCAGGAGGGGGAGCGCGGCCAGCGGCACCAGCCCCGCCACCGCAACCGCGGCGACGACCACGAGGTCGCAGAGCGTGGCGGTGAAGCCGATGGCCCTGAGCACGCCGGAGGGGCGCCTCCGCCACAGGACGGGCCACAGGAGGGCGTCGACCGCGAACGGGATGAGGCCAAGCACGAGCGCCGCCTGCTGGTGCGCGCTCGGAGGACCAAAGAAGAAGCTCAACAGGACCAGGGCGCCAACGACGGCGCGCCCAACCATGGCCTGGACCTCGAGCTTGAAACGCCAACGTGGTCCCGTCGGCGCGAGACCTCCCGTGTTCACCTCCAGATTATCGGAGTGAAATGAAATCCTCGTTACCACGCATCGTGCGTGATCTGGGCGTCGCAGCCGGAATAATACTGTTTCTTTACGGTGCTTGGCACTACGGCGTCCGCGGCGACCTCGCCAAGTTCGAGCGGGTTCAGCGCGTCCTGGACTCGCCGAGTGAGCTGCACCTCTCGATGCTGGTGTCATACCGGTCCGGACCGCTGGTCGAGGAGCGCTACGCGATGGACGACGTCGACGGCCGCTCCGAGGTGGCCTACACCCTGCTGGGGCGCAACGGAGTCCGGGCCAGCGTTCACGATATCCTTCGGAGCGTCGACGTTCCCGCCTTTTTCGACAAGGCGAAACAGGACGGGATCAAGGAGCTTGCCGCCAAGCCCTTCGTGAACGGGGCGAACGCCGCGTACACCATCCGCGTGGCCTCCAGCATCGGCGGGGTCAGCGGCAGCCACACCTTCGCCTTCACGAGCCCCGAGTTCTGGGCGACCAAGGCCGGCCACGAGTACCACATCGTGCTCTCCAAGGACAAGCCGGTTCCCGACATCCTCACGCTCAAAGGGCTCTCGCGCAACGACCCGCGCTACTTGCACCTCGTGCAAGCGTTCGAGTCCTTCGGGACGCCGCGCTTCCTGGCGGCGAAGGCGCGCGCGCGCGCCGACGTGATCGGCCAAAAGTCTCACGCGTAGCGCCGCCCGCCGGCTTCGATGAAGCCTCCGGCGTGCCTCCCGCTGGGATCGTGATGGGTCCAATGGACCACGTGCGTCGCGCCCGCGTCGCGCACGTACTCGCCGCGCACCGTCACGGCGTCGCCCCGATGCACGGGCACGCGCGGACCCACGTCGACGTTCTCCACCACCTGGGCGCGCAAGCCCGAGGGCGTGCGCACGTCGAAGGCTTCGTGCGTGAGCCCGCTCCGGGTGCTGTGGAAATAGACGGGCTCGCTTGCCACCGTGCCGCTGAACGTGACCTCGGCGGGGCGGTGATGCTGATCCACGGCCAGACGCAGTTGACGGTCGCCCTGGAGGGGCGAGGCGTTGATCTCCATGCGGATACCTCCACCGGAGGAATCACGCAAGAAACCGCCGCGTCAAGGGCTGGCCCCGCAAACCCCCGCAAACCGCCGTCAACCGCACCCCAACGTAACCGCACCCCGAACGAGAAGAGGTGGCGGAACCCGCGGCGCCGTAGGGCGGCGAGGTGATGGTGCTGGTGGCCACGGCGTTTCTCTGCCTGGGCCTGATCAATCTGGACTTCAAGCGTCACTGGTTGGCCGGGCAGGCCTTCCGGCTGGCCGTCGGCGCGCCGCTGGTCGCGATCTTCGTCTACGTGACCATGCCCCCGCTGGTCTTCCCGCAGGTCGTCCCGCTGCTGCTGCTGACCTTCGTCCCCAACGCGCTCTACAGCGGCGTGCTCTCCCTGCGCTCGTGGATCGTCTCGCGGCGCGTCGTCTCCATGCACCGCGAGCCCCTGCTGCCCTACGCCGCCGGCACGCTCGCGCTCTTCGTGCTCTTCGCCGTCTTCGAGGCCCTGCCGTTCCTCGACGCCAGCGGCCTGCGCAACCTCGCCCACGCCGTCACCTCCACCGCCGCGCCCCAGCGGATCGATCCCAGACTCCTGCGCGTGGTGCCGCAAGAGTCGGCGGTCTTCGAGGGCGAGAAAGTCATCGGACAGCTCGGCGCTTACTACCGCGTGGGCAACTACCACGTCCAGCCCGTGGCCGGCCAGCTCGTCTGGGTGGCGCCGCTGGAGTTTCGCGACGTCATCAAATGGCTCACGCGGCGCACCTCGCCCGGCGTGGTGGTGGTTTCGGCGCAGAGCCCCGACCAAGGCGCGGAGCTCCTCCAAGACGAGCCGATGAAGTACATCCCCAGCGCCTTCCTCAACGACAACCTCGCGCGCCACGTCTACTTCCGCTACGGCAACCGCGTCTTGCTCGAGACCACGCTCCAGCTCGACGATCACCGCAAGGCGTGGTACGTCTGCACGCTGGGACGCCCCACCATCGGCAACAGCGGCATGGTCGTCACCGACGCGGTCATCGTCGACCCCGTCACCGGCGCCATGACGCGCTACCGGCGCGCACGCTTTGACCAATTACCGCATTGGGTGCGCCGCGTGGTGCCGCCCTCGCTCGCGCTCGACTACAACATCTGGTTCGGCCTCTACGTCCACGGCTGGTGGAACGCCCACACCACCGAGCGCGACGTCCACCTCCCCGCGCGCGACGAGGTCTTCGGCATCCTCAGCTCCGGCGACCAGTTCGTCTGGTTCGTCGACCACACGTCCCCCGCGGCCAGCGACGCCTCGATGACCGGCTTCACCTACATGAACGCCGTCACGGGGGCGATGACCTACTACACCGCCGTCGGCGGCTCGTTCAGCTCCAAGGCGGCTGAGAACGCGGTGGCTTCCAACGGCCTGGTGCGCCAGAGCCGCTTGCAGGCCACGCAGCCCGTGCTCTACGACCTCTTCGGCGAGATCACGTGGGTGGTGCCCGTGGTCGCCGACACCGGCAAGTTCCAGACGCTGGCCCTCGTGCAGGCCCGCAACGGCCACGTGGTGGTGGGCAACCCGCAGAGCCCCTTCCCCGTGCAGGACGCGCTGGCGCAGTACCAGGCCTGGGTCGGCGGCCTCTCGCCGCGCGGCGTCGGCGAGGGCACGGAGACGGGCGTGCTGGACCGCGTTGCGCGCACCTCCTCCCAGCTGATCTTCACCCTGCGCGGCTCCGAGCAGATCTACGCGATCAACGACCCTCAGCGCCCCGACGAGCTGCTGGCCCGCTCCGGCGACCACGTCCGCTTCCAGAGCACCCCCGGCGGAGCCGAAGGAGAGCGCATCGTGGTGGCCTTCACGAACGAGAGCCTCAGCCGCCCCAGCCCCTCGAGCCCGGCCCCGCGCGCAACCGCCAGCCCCTCGAGCCCGGCGCCATCCCGCACCCCTACGCCGCGCTGAGCGCGCGCAACCGCCCGCCGTATCGTTCATCACCCACCTACTGCGCGGCGGCGCGCGCAGCGCAAGGGTGCCGTCGTCAGGAGCCGGTGACGCTCCGCGGCAGGATCCAGCCCGCACCGCCCAGGATCGGAATCTCCGCCATCCACCGCGCGTCGGCCAGACCCTTGTACGAGCCGAAGCCGACCCCCACCGCGCCGCCCGACTCCGTCTCGTACGAGATGCTCCAATACACCAGGAACGCGTCGTACGCGCTCCGCGTCGAGCGCCCGATCCGCACAAAGCCGCGCGGCGCCACGATGAGCGCGCTCTGCCTCGGCCCCGCGCCGCCGCCCACGCCGCAAATCCCCGCGCCGCAAATCCCCGCGCCGCCGGTCGAGGTAGCCACGTTGCGCAGCGGCTCGCCCAGGGGATTGACGAGATACTCGGCCTCGCAAGCCCCGCAGCCCCGCCCATCCCGCTCGCTCCGGATCGCGACGAACGGCTTGGTGACGTCGACCTCGTGTCGAATGGTCATCCCGGCGTTCCCTCCGCCACGAGCGTAGCGCAAGGGGATGCCACGCCGATGGCACCCCCGGGGCCCCGCCGGAAGAGGCGGTGAATCGCCGCGCGGCGCATTTCTCGTTCCCTCGCGCTCCGCGATTTTGGCGGCGCTTGCCTTTATGAACGATTCGGAGGAGAACGCAATGGACGATATCAGCACTTGGCGTCTTCGCGACCCCGATGCGGTGTGGCTCTACGTATGGATCGTCGGTGCATACGGAGGCCACGATTTCCTGCTCGGGCGGAGCATCGCGTGGCTCAAGCTCATATTCTGTTGGACGGCGATACCGGCTATCGTGGCGATCGTCCAGCTTTTCACGATTCGCACGTGGATCCGCAACAAGAATGCGCGATACGCCGAGATGCACGGGCTCTCGTCCGAGATGGTGGCAGCCTTCGCCAATTGGTTCCCGGCGGACCATCTGATGCGCTCGATGGTGCCAAGCTCGCCGGGCGCGCTCACGCCGCCCAGCGGCACCTGACGCCCAGCGGCCCTTCCGGGCCGCGGACGCTCACTGCGACAACGAGGGCGACGGCGAGGGAGACGGCGAGGGAGACGGCGATACGGAGGCTGCCGGCGTTGCCGGCGGTTTCGGCCGCGGCGACGTCGTCGGCCCCGGAGTCGGCAGCGTCACGCCGCGCTTGACGATCCGATCGCTCACGCGAAAACGCGGCATCGGCGCCGCGCCGAACATCGTCACGATGTACGTCGGATAGTCCTTAACCAAGACGCAGCCGCGCTCCGTCGGCGCCGAGGCCGGGCACGGCGCCGGCACGCTCGTATCCGTCCCATCCGAGACGTCCTTGATGCGGTCGAGGTTCTGCCCGAACATCTCGCACGGCCCGGCGCCCGAAGCGCCGGCAGCGTCCGCCGCCGCCGCGCCACCGGCACCAGGGCCCCCCACAGGGCAGTCGATCGCGTCGATCGAGGCGCTCGGCACGAACCGCGGCTGCAGCGTCACCCAGTCGCTCCCCACCTTGCGCTGCGGGTCGTAGACCTGCACCTGCACCCGCTCGCTCAGCCCGGCCCCCAACGCCGTGCTCAAGTCCAAGGTCGCTTGCAGCGTCTGCCCGTCCGCCTGCCTCACCGTGGCCAGCGTCGTCGTGGTCGCCCCGTCGCCGTACACGCGCGCCAGCGAGGCCTTGCGCAGCCGCAACGTCGCCTTCTCGGGGTACACAGTGCCGGGCGGTCCCGTCACGCTGATCACGGCGCTCCCCGGCGAAAAGACGATCCCGCGCTCCAGCGGAATCAGATCCGCCGGAGCCGCACCAGCCGAAGAAGCCACGCTCGCCCGGCTGATCGCGGGCCGCGCCGGCTCCACCTTCACGGGCACCTCGTTCGAAGGGCGCCCGTCATAGTACGAGAGCTGCAAGATGGTGGGCTGGGCAGAGAGCGAGATGCGCCCGCTGCGCGCCACAAAGCGCGCCGACGTGCCGTCCGCGCGGTACGCGGGGACAACGCGCTCTCTCGGCAGCACCAGCAGCGTCTTGCCGCTCGAATTCTTCAACGTCACCGAACGGATCAGCTGCAGCCGCTGGCCGCTCAGCAGAATCGAGGAATCACCGTCGTAGAGCACCGGCGGCGAGCTCACCACCGGGTATGGCAGCGCGGCAAAGTAGCGCACCGTGTCCTCGATCGATCCCTGATGGATGCGCACCGTGGCATCCCCGGGCGTCAGGCTCGAGGTGTCGAACCTCA
>DATLUD010000046.1:0-26603 GCA_035533275.1 Candidatus Dormiibacterota bacterium
GCGCAGCGAGTAGGGTTTGGAACCCGAGGCGGCTGCCTCGGAACCTTCAAAGGATCAGGGGTCCCCGCGAGCGCAGCGAGTAGGGTTTGGAACCCGAGGCGGGTGCCTCGGAACCTTCAAAGGATCAGGGGTCCCCGCGAGCGCAGCGAGTAGGGTTTGGAACCCGAGGCGAGTGCCTCGGAACCTTCAAAGGATCAGGGGTCCCCGCGAGCGCAGCGAGTGGGGTATGGAGAGGTGGTCGAGTGGTTGAAGGCACTCGCCTCGAAAGCGAGCAGACGTGATGAGCGTCTCGTGGGTTCGAATCCCACCCTCTCCGCCAACTCGAGAAGGGCACCCGTAACGGTGCCCTTCTCCGTTCTCGTCGTGGGCGCGCTTACTTCAGTCCAACGCTAAGGCGTGCGAGCCGGCCTTGGCGGACCGCGACTTTCGCAGCACCAGCACCAGGGGCAGGCAGAAGAAGAAGACCGTTGCGGTGAAGCGGAAGAGATCGTCGTACGAGATCGCGAGCGCGTTCGTGAAGACGGTGTTCGAGAGCTCGAGGAGCGCCAGACGCTGGGCTTCGAAGAAGGTGTGGCCCTGCGCCATGAGCGCATGCGTCGTGCTCTCGAGATTCTGCTGCACGGCGGGGCTGTGGAGCGTGACGCCGCTCGAGAGCGTCTGGTAGACGGACGTCTGCTCCCGCGAGAGGATCGTCGTGAGCACTGCGATCCCGAAGCTCCCGCCCAACTGCCGGACCAGGTTGTAGATGCCTGAGGCGTTCGGTGTCTCCGCGCGGGAGACGGAGCCCATGATCGCGGTCGAGAGCGGCACGAAGATGAACGCCAACGAGAAGCCTTGCCACGTTCGCGGCCAGAAGACGTCCCAGTAGCCGGCATTCTGGTTGAGCGAGCCCATCCACCACGTGGAGAGCGCGAAGAGGACCATGCCGAACAAGATGGGGATCCGCGGATCGACCTTGTCCGTGATGCGCCCCGCGAAGGGCATCGCCACGGCGGTCGCGAGGGCTCCGGGCAGCAGGGCCAAGCCGGTCTGGAACGCGTCGAAGCGCAGCAGCGTCTGAAAGAACAGCGGAAGGATCAGCGCTGTTCCGAAGAGACCGAACCCCAGGACGATCGCCAGCACGTTGCCCGCCGCGAAGATTCGGTTGCGAAAGACGCGCAGGTCGACGAGCGGGTGCTCCACGGTGAGCTGTCGCCAGATGAAGACGGTGAGGCCCACCACGGCGACGATCAGCAGCGTGATGATCGTGTCGGAGTTGAACCAGTCGTCGTGCTGACCGCGCTCGAGCACGTATTGCAGCGAGGCGAGACCGGCCGTCATGGCCGCCAGACCGAGCCAGTCGAGGTGCGCCACCTTGGCGCGCTTGATGTAGCTGGGGTCAGGAACATACGCCATCGTCATCAGCAGAGCGATGATGCCGATCGGGAGGTTGATGAGAAAGATGAGCGGCCAGTTGTAGTTGTCGACGATGTAGCCGCCCAGCGTGGGGCCGACGGCGGGGCCGAACATCGCGCCGATGCCGAAGATCGCCATCGCTTGGCCGCGACGCTGCGGAGGATACGACTCGAAGAGGATCGACTGGGCCGTTGGCTGGAGGGCGCCGCCGCCGATGCCCTGGATCACGCGGAAAAAGATGAGCTCGCCCAGGCTGTGAGCCGTGCCGCAGAGGAACGACGAGGCGGTGAAGACGGCGATCGAGGCGGCATAGTACAGCTTGCGCCCGAACAGCGCCGTCAGGAAGCCGTTGAGCGGCATCACCACGACGGTGGCCAGGATATACGCCGTGGCCACCCACGAGATCTCGTCGATCGAGGTCCCGAGATTCCCCGCCATCGTGTCAAGTGCCACGTTCACGATGGTCGAGTCGATGATCGCCATGATCATGCCCAGCATGACCGTGATGGTCAACAGGGCCAGTGCGCGTTCGTTGGGCTTCGGCGGGCTCGCGCCGATGGCGATGGTAGCGATGACAGGTCTCCAGGTGTCGTGGTATGATCCGATGACGCAGGTATCAGTATACCTACACCAGTCAGCGCCGTCAATTGATTAAGAGCTAAAGCAATGGCTTACGAGGTCGTGAAGCGGGTCCGCGGGCGGGCGTACCGCTACCGTGTGGAGGCGTTCCGGGACCCCGTCACAGGGCGCTCGCGGGGGCGCTGGACGTACCTCGGCCGGATCGAGGATGGTCAAACCCTGCCGCCGGAGCCTCCCAGCCCCGGGGAGACGCGGGAGCGTCTGCTGGCGGCGGTGGAGCATCTGCTGGAGCGGACGGATCACCGCCGCCTCACGGCGGGAGGCGTCGCTCGTGAGGCGGGTCTGGCGCACGGAACGTTCTATCGCTATTTCACCGACAAGGACGACGCCTTGGTGCAAGCGCTCGAGCGCCTCAAGGAGAACGCGGCGCGCCTACGGGCCGCCGATGTGCGCGACCCCTTGGGCACGCTCGCGCAAGAGCGGGAGCGTCTGCGCCGGCGGTGCGAGGAGATGCTGCGAGGGCGCGCGGAGCGCCGAGGTCTGGTGCGCACGTGGTTCGCCCTCTCGGCCACGGATCCGCGCGTGGCTCGCATGCGCCGCGAGCGCCGTCAGCAATCGGTGAGCGAGTGGGCGGAGTATCTGGATCGCTTGCGCGTGCACGGCTACGTCGCGTTCGCGGCCTCGTGCGCGCACCTCGCCGACGCGCTGGTCACCATGCTGGAGGGCTGCGTGCGGCGCGCCACCTCGGACGACGAAGGGCTTGGCGAGCCGGAGATCGCGGCCATCGCAGAGCTCGTGGAGCGCGCTATCTTCGGCGGCGCGGACAGCGTGACGTGAGAACGCGCGCTCTCGCGAGCGCGCGTTCTCACGTCACCGCGATGATCTCGGGGCCGTGGATCTGCTAGACAGATGTGTAGCGCGCTGCGAGGAGGCCCGTGGCCACAGTGATGTCGATGTCCGCGACGAGCAACCCTTCTTTACCGTATGGCTGGTAGCTGAGCAGTGTCCCGTCGGGCCGCACCACCGCCGAGGTGGTCGGAGACCCAGCACTTGCATAGTTTGCCGTTGCGAAATAGCACGTGTTCTCGGCGGCGCGACACAAGAGTGCTTTCTCATGGAACGAGTTCGCAGGGTCGGCGAAACTCGAGGCCAGGTAACCGCCGGGCTCAGCTTCGTGGAACTGAGGGTGGAACACGATGTGTGCGCCGTGTCGGACGGCCCAGCGGACCGTTTCCGGATAGCGCCAGCCCTCATGGCAGATCACGATACCAAATGTCAGCGGGCCGGTTTGGAAAACCCGCCTCACGGAACCGGGCGAATAGAAACCTTCCTCGGAGGGGTCGAGTTGGACCTTGTCCTGGAAACCGGCGGTCGTTCCGTCTCGATTGATGACGAGTGCTGTAGCGAATAGGGCGTCATCGACAACGCGTTCGGTTCCGAGAACAACCGCTAGGTTTGCTTTCGCGGCGGCCGCTGCAATGGCGGACCAGGCGCGTTCGAGGAACGCAGTGTCGGGAGGCGGCACCGACTTTCCCACTCCTCGGTAGCCGGGAATGAAGCATTCCGGAAAGCAGATGATGTCGACGCGCTCAACGGACGCTTGAGCGATGGCTTGTTCGGCCAACATGACCGATTCGTCGGGAGTCGCCGGGAACCGGATGTTGGCGAGTGCAATTCGAAACGTGTTCAATTGCTTCTGGCCCAGATGGACTCAGGTGAACCTGCACTCTGCTTTACCATCATGTATTCATGAGATGATTCGAGAACGTATCTTGTAATATGGCGGAGAGGGAGGGATTCGAACCCTCGAGACGGTTTGAGCCGTCTACGCGATTTCCAGTCGCGCTCGTTCAACCAGGCTCCGACACCTCTCCGTACCCCACTCGCTGCGCTCGCGGGGACCCCTGATCCTTTGAAGGTTCCGAGGCACTCGCCTCGGGTTGCATATCCCCACTCGCGGCGCTCGCGGGGACCTTTTGCCTTCCCCTTCGACGGAGTGCCCCAGCGGGTGCGCCGAGCGTACGACGGCGATTGTAGCAGTCCACTGCGCCGGCGGCAAGGGGGGGCGGCGGGGTGTCCGCGGGGCGGGGCCCGCCGATGCGCGAATGGCGCGACCATGGATCTCGCTCCGTTGATCGACCACACGCTGCTCGAGCCGTTCGCCACGGCCGCGGACATCGAGCGTCTCTGCGCCGAGGCGCTGCGCTACGGGTTCGCCACCGTGTGCGTGAACCCGATCCACGTGCGCCGTGCCGCGGCCGCTCTGCGCGGCGGCGCGGCGGGCATCTGCTCGGTGGCCGGCTTTCCGCTCGGGGCGACCACCAGCGGGCAGAAGGCCGCCGAAGCCGCTGAGGCCGTCCGTCACGGCGCAACGGAGATCGACATGGTCATCGATCTGGGGGCGCTGCGCGCCGGGGACGACCATCGCGTGCGCGACGACGTGCGTGCCGTCGTCGCCGCTGCCGGCGTGCCCGTCAAGGCCATCGTGGAGAGCGCTGCGCTGCGAGGCGACGAGCTTCGCCGCGCATGCGAGGCGGCGCTCGCGGGCGGCGCGGCGTTCGTCAAGACGTCCACCGGGTTCCACGCGGCCGGCGGAGCGAGCGCGCGAGCCGTGCGTGCGATGCGGGAGTGCGTTGGCGGGCGCGCGCAGGTCAAGGCATCGGGCGGCATCCGCACGCGGGCCGATGCCGTGGCGATGATCGAGGCCGGCGCGCAGCGGCTGGGCTGTTCGGCCTCCGTCGCCATCGTGACGGGGGCCGAGTGAGTCGCCCGCGGACCTACTTGCCGATGCCGAGGTCGCGATAGAAGGCGTCGTACCTCAGCGGCCGCCCCAGGAACTTCTCCACCAGCTCCTGCGCCGGATAGATCGCGCCCGGCTCGAGGATGTCGCGGCGGTAGCGCGCACCGACCACGGGGCTCTCCAACCCGCCGTGCTGGAAGACCGTGAACATGTCCTGGGCGTAGACCTTCGACCAGAGATAGCCGTAGTAGCCGGCGTCATACCCGCCCATCAGGTGGCCGAAGCCCGCCTCCGGATACGTTCCCGGCATCATCGGGAAGACGGTGAGGCGCGGCTTGAGCGCCTCCCACACCTGCGTGGCGCGGACCTGCGGACCCGAGCTGTGGATCGTCATGTCGTACGTCGCGTAGAACGCTTGCGCCGTCCACGCCACGCCGTCGTCGACGTGCTTGAGGGCCACCATCTTGGCAATGAGCGCGGCGGGAAGGGGGGCGCCGGTCTTCACGTTGGCGGAGACCTGCTCGAGGATCGCCGGCTGCCACATCCAGTTCTCCAGCATCTGTGAGGGCGCCTCGATGAAGTCTTGTTCCACGCCCACCATGCTGTCGGTGGTCTCGTACGGCGAGGTGCAGAGCGTGGCGTGCATCAGGTGGCCGAACTCGTGGAAGAACGTGATGACGTCGTCGTGGCTCAGCAGAGCCTGCTTCCCGGGCTCGGGCGCGGGCCAGTTGCCGACGATTGCGGCCACGGGCTTCTGATAGCTGCCGTCGGGGAGCACGCGTCCCAGCCGCAGCGGGAAGTTCGCGAAGTGGTCGTACTTGCCGGGGCGCGGGAAGAGATCGAGGTAGAACCACCCGATCGGCTTGCCGGTGGCGGTGTCGGCGATGGAGAACTCGCGCACGCCGGGAGCCCAGGCGTCGGCGGGCGAGATCTCGTTGAACGTGACGCCGAGCAGGCGCTGGTAAATCGCGAGCACGCTCGAGATCACGTGGTCGATGGGGAAGTACTGACGCACCTCCTGCTCGTCGACGGCGTACTTCGTTTTGAGCAGCTGGTTCTCGTAGTACGCGTAATCCCACGAGGCAAACGGCCGGGTGCCGCCTTCCCGGCGCTTGAGCGCGGCCAACACCGCGATCTCGCGTCGAGCTTTCGGGAGCAGCTTGGCGTCGATCTGCGCGAGGAAGGCATCGACCCGGCGCGGCGACTTCGCCATCTTGTTGCTGAGCTGGTAGTCGGCCCACGTGCGAAAGCCCAAGAGCTGCGCCAAGCGATCGCGGATCGCCACGGCCTGCTCCAGCAGCTTGACGTTCTCGCGTCCGCCGCGCTTGCCGTACGCCACCAAGAAGCGCTCGCGCGCCGAGGAGCTCTTCTCGTTGGCCATGAAGCGGCCAACCGTGCTCTCGTTCACCGGCACCACATAGCCGCTCGAGGTCTTCGCCAGCGTCGCGACCAGCGTGGGCGGAAGGCTCGCCGCCTCGGCCCGGGTGACGGCGACGGTGGTGTGGTCCTCGGACAGGGCGATGCCGAAGCGGCGCTCCAGATCACCCAGACGCTGGAAGAGTGTCGTGGCCTCCGCGCGCTGCGCGTCGTCGAGCTGTGCTCCGGAGCGCCGGCCGGAGACCACGTAGAGCCGCAGGAGCGCCTTGTCGGCGTCCGTGCCGCCCGCCCCCTCGGCCTGCAGGCGCGTGGCCGTGGCGTAGATCTGCGGATCGGCCGAGAGCACCGTCTGGTAGTCCGAGACCTTTTGCGCACAGGCGGCGGAGGCGTCGCGCACGCTCTTGCTGGGCGCCAGCTCGTAGAGGACCGTGTCGACGGCCGTATCGTCGTTGAGAGCCGCCTCGGCATTTTCGATCGGCAGCATCGCGTTCTCGAGGGTACGCTGCGCAAGAGGCATCGCCTCGATCGCCGCGATCGCGGTCTTGCTCCGGGCGATGGCTGCGGCGCAGCTCGCGGCGATCTCTGGCGGCGCCACCTGCCAGGTCATCCCGGTGTCGGCCGGGAGGGTCTGTACCGGGACGGCGGCCGCGGCGGGCGCGGCGAGCGAGAGGGTGGAGAGCGCCGCGAGCACGGCCAGGCTGCGCGCGAGAGATGGTCTACGCACGGGAAGCCGGTTCGCGGGGGCAGTGCGGCCGCCTGCCGTCGTCGCGCGCCGCAGTGACGCAAGATGCATAGGGTAATGTTCCGGGGGCTTGACCCAGTAGGTAAACTGAAAGTTACTTGCAGGTCATCTCGACTGCGGCCCAACACGTTGGAGATCCCGCTCCGGACTTCCGGATGAAGAGCACCAAGGACGCGGCCGGCCCCGGCAAGTGGCTGATCCTGTGCTTCTATCCGACGCCGAGGTTCTCGGCTGTTCGACCGAATCGCTCCACAGCCACTTCGCGTGGATCAATACCCCGCGCAGCTGATCCGCGCGATCGAAGACGTAGTACGCCGCAGCACGGGCTTCCCCGGCACTTCCTGGCCGGAGACAAGGGCCACGACCGCATCGAGGCCGCCATCGAGCGGGTCCTGACCGAAGCGGGGGAGCCGACCGGGGCGCAACCCTAGCGCAGCGGCGCGGGTCCCCTGCTCACATGAGTGAGCTCTTCACGCCGTGGGTCCTGCGCGGGGTGACCGCGCGCAACCGCATCGTCGTCTCGCCGATGTGTCAGTACTCTTCGCCCGACGGGCGCGCCAACCAATGGCACGCCGTCCATCTCGGCTCGCGCGCCGTCGGCGGGGCCGGCATCGTCTTCACCGAGGCTGCGGCCGTGGTTCCCGTGGGGCGGATCTCGCCCGACGATCTGGGCATGTGGAGCGAGGCGCACCGCGACGCCCTCGCGCCGATCGTCGCCTTCATCCACTCACAAGGCGCGCTCGCGGGCATCCAGCTCGCCCACGCGGGGCGCAAGGGATCGACGGACGCGCCGTGGCGCGGCGGCGGACACGTGGGCCCGGAGGCGCGCGGCTGGCAGACGGCGGCGCCCTCGCCGCTCCCCTTCGATCCGTCGTGGCCCGCCCCCAAAGCGCTCACGCGCGAGGAGATCGCGGGCGTCTGGGAGTCGTTCGTGCGCGCCGCGGAGCGGGCCGACGAAGCCGGCTTCGATCTCGTCGAGATCCACGCCGCGCACGGATATCTGCTCCACCAGTTCCTCTCGCCGCTCTCGAACTCGCGCGACGACGAGTACGGCGGCACCTTCGAGAACCGCACGCGCCTCCTGCGCGAGGTGGTCGAAGCGGTGCGTCGCGCCTGGCCGAAGGAGAAGCCGCTCTGGGTGCGCCTCTCGTGCACCGACTGGGTCGAGGGCGGGTGGGACCTCGAGCAGAGCGTGGCGCTCGCGCGCGAGCTGAAGAAGCTGGGCGTCGATGCCGTGGACGCCAGTTCGGGGGGGCTCGACCGCCGGCAGCAGATCCCCGTTGGACCGGGCTACCAGGTGCCGTTCGCCGAGCGCATCCGTCACGAGGCGGAGATCGCGACGGTGGCGGTGGGCCTGATCACGGACGCCCGCCAGGCGGAGGAGATCCTCGCCGCCGGACGCGCCGACGCCGTCGCGCTCGCGCGCCAGCTCTTGCGTCATCCGTATTGGCCGCTGGAGGCCGCGCACGAGCTGGACAGCGAGGTTCGGTGGCCCGAGCAGTACCTGCGGGCGAAGCCGGCGGTCCGGTAGGCGGGCGACGGCCGCGCGCCGTAGTGTGCGGCGTGCGGAACCGATTGCTGGCGGAGCCCATCGCGGATCTCGTCGCATTGCGCATGTTGCGGCAATGACGCGCTACGACGCGACCACGGATCCCGCGCTGCGCTCTTGGGTTCGCGTGCCCGATGGCAGCGACTTCCCGATCCAGAACCTCCCTCTCGGCGTGATCTCCCGCGGCGCGGAGTCGCCGCGGGTCGCGGCCGCGATCGGCGACGACGCGCTCGACTTGGCGCTCGTGGCCGAGGCGGGCCTCTTGGACGGGGCGTTGCCCGGCGCGCGCGGGCTCTTTGCCGCCGGCTCGCTGAACGGTTTCCTGGCGCGCGGGCGAGCGGCCTGGAGTGCCGGGCGCGCCCGCCTCTCGGCGCTGCTTTCGAGGGAGAACGAGGAGCTCCGCGACGTGCCGGGGCTCGTCGAGCGGGCGCTCTTCCCGCGTGCGGCGGGGCGCATGCACCTGCCCTTTGCGGTGGGCGATTACGTCGACTTCTACTCCTCCATCGAGCACGCCACCAACTTGGGACGGCTCTTCCGCCCCGATGGCGAGCCGCTGCTGCCGAATTACCGGTACGTGCCGATCGGCTATCACGGCCGTGCCGGCAGCATCGTGGTCGGCGGTACGCCGGTGAGGCGACCGCACGGGCAGCGGCGGCCGAATCCCAACGATCCGCCCACGTTCGGCCCGAGCGCTGCGCTCGACATCGAGCTCGAGGTGGGGTTCGTCGCCGGGGCCGGCAGCGTGCTGGGCTCACCGATCCCCGCGTCGGCGGCGCGCGATCACATCTATGGGCTGGTGCTGGTGAACGATTGGAGCGCGCGCGACATCCAAGCGTGGGAGTATCAGCCGCTCGGGCCGTTCTTGGGTAAGTCGTTCGCGACGTCGATCTCGCCGTGGGTGGTCTCGCTCGACGCCCTCGAGCCGCATCGAGTGGAGGGTCCCGCGCAAGAGCCGCCCGTCTTCGAGTACCTCCGCGTCGCCGGTCCGTGGAACTACGAGGTGGAGCTCTCGGTCGCGTTGCAGAGCGCGGAGATGGCGCGGTGCGGCGTCGAGGCCGCGGTGGTCTCCACGCCGACCTTTCGCCGCATGTACTGGAACATGGCGCAGCAACTCGCTCACGCCACCGTGAACGGCGCCGCCGTGCGGCCAGGCGATCTCTTTGCCTCCGGCACCGTCTCCGATCTCGCGCCGCACTACGGCAGCTTGATCGAGTTGACATGGCAAGGCTCCCGCCGCCTGCCGCTGCCGGACGGCACCACGCGCGCCTTCCTGGAGGACGGCGACACGGTGGTGCTGGCCGGTCACGCCGGAGGGCGCGACGGAGCGCCGCGGATCGGTTTCGGCGAGGTCACGGGGCGGGTAGAGGACTAATCCTTCGGTTCGGACCGGTCGATGACTAGGGTATGACCATCGGCCGTGGTGTGGTGGCGTTTGACTCGCTGCGCACGTACGCGCGATGGTTGCGCGGTGTGGCGGTCGACCGCGATCTCACGGAGAGTCCGCCGCAAAGCTGCGGCGACGGGGCGATCGCTCAGGCGCTTGCTCGCCTTGTCGCGGCCTTTCGCGCTGAGATGTTGGAGTACCGTGCGATCGTCGCCGGCGTGGAGCAGACCGTCGGTACGAATGCCGTCCAGCTCTCATCGGTCGCGCGCAACGTCGAGGGGCAGCGCGGGCTGATCGAGCACGCGGCCTCCGCGATCGCGGAAGCCGAAGGCGCCGCCGCCCACGTCGGCGACGCCGCCGCGGCGCTCGGGGGATTCTCCGCTCGAGCCGCCGCCTCGTCCACAACGGTCGCCACGGGCATCGGCGACGTGCGCACCACGCTCGAACGGATCGGCGAGACGATGGAGCGGGGCGCCTCGGCGATCGCGCGGATGGAGACGGCCGCCAGGGAAGTGGTAGCCTTTCTCGACACGCTCGAGCACATCTCGCGGCAAGCGAACCTGCTCTCGATCAATGCCGCGATCGAGGCCGCATATCTCTCCGAAGCCGGGAAGGGATTCGCGATCGTCGCCGCCGAGGTGCGGCAGCTCGCGCTCTCGACGCGTGAGTCGGCGCAGAACGTCGCTGCGATCGTCAAGGAGATCCACCAGACCGTCGCCCAGGTGCGCGCGGCCATCGCGGCCGCGACCAGCGGCACCGCGGAGCTGGCCCGGGACGTCGCGACTGCGGCCTCGGGGCTCGAAGCCACGCGAGAGCTGCTCGCGGGATTGGAGCGATCGATCGCCGAGATCACCGCCGTGGCCGAGCGGCAGCGTGCCGGGTTGGCGGGCGTGGAGGAGAACGTGCACCGTGTCGCCGAGAACGGGAAGTCGACGACGGCTCTCGCTCAGCGTGCCGCGGAGCTCGACCTCGGCGCGGTCACGGAGCGAATCCTCGAGACGATCGCGGCATACCGCCTCGATCTCGGAGGGGTCTCCGAGACGATGCTTCCGCGCCCCTCGGAATCGGATGGTGCGCAAGACGAGCTGGCATCATGGATCGACGACGTGGCCTCGTCGCGCGTGAGCGCCGCGGATCCCGTGGCGTTCGAGGGAGACGATCCGGGCGTCGACGAGATCATCGCCGCCGTGCGCGGCCTGGCCGGCCGCGTGGCGACCGACGAGCGCACCATTCTCATGGAGATCATGCGCGGTGCCGTCGCGATCGCGCGCAACAGCTATGCCTGGCGCGAGATCGGGGGCTCGCTGGGGACCTTGCGCCGCGAGCTGCAGGGCGTGCGCGGCGCGATGGAGGACCTGGAGGGCTCGGCTCAAGCGGCATTGCGCGCCGGAGCCGAGATGCGCGGCGTGCTCGAAGAGATGAAGAGCGCGTACGATGCGTCGACCGAGGTGATGTCGCGCTCGCTCGAGAGCGTCAAGGAGACGCGTGAGGTCGTCGAGCGGATACGCGTGCTTGCCGGGGCGATGACGGCGGCGGCCGGAAGCGCCGAGAGCATCAGAGACCTGATCGAGGGGATCTCCGCGGAGACGACGCTCCTCTCGCTGAACGCGGCGATCGAGGCCGCCCACGCCGGGGAGGAGGGGCGGGGGTTCGGCGTGATCGCCGACGAGATCCGCAAGCTCGCCAGCTCCACCCATGGCTCGACGGAGGGGGTCGCGCGGCTGGTGGAGGCGGTCTTGGAGACGAGCCGCGAGATGGACGCCGCGGCGGCGGCCGCGGTGGAGAGCACCGGGCACGTCGAAGCGCAGGCGGACGTCGTGCGCGCCTCCGTGGAGTCGCTGCGCGCGGCGCTCGACGAGACGGTCGCGCACGCCCTCGAAGTGGCGACGACGGCGGAGCAGCAGTCGCTGGCGCTGGAACGGGTCGTCGAGGAGCTCCAGAGCGCCGAGACGAGCGTGGAGGCGGACGGCGTCACGGCGACGGATTCGCGGCGACTGGCGCTGGCATTTCTGGGCAAGCGGGCACACGACGTGGCGGCACGGCGCACCTTGGGCATCTTCGCCGAGGAGATGCGCGGATGGGGCCTCGAGCTGGCGGCCGAGATGGACGCGGTCTTCGACGCCGCCATCGACGGCGGCGCGGTCTCGCTCTCCGACTGCTTTGACACCGACTACGTCGAGCTCACCGGCCCGGCGATTCAACGGCTCGCTCGGCTCTTCGACGTCTCGCGGGTTCCGGCGGAAGGCTTCGATCCCCCCAAGTTCGAGACGCGCTACGATCGCCACGTCGAGGACGGCATCAACGAGATCATCGACCGCTGGGTTCCGCGCCATGCGGCGATCAAGGCGCTCTTCGCCGTGGACCTGAACGGCTATTGCTTCGGCCACTTCCGGGAGTGCCGGCGTGACTGGACCGGCGACCACGTGCGCGACCTCAACGAGAATCGCATCAAGCGCTTCTTCGAGGACGACCTGAGCCTGCGCTGCAGCCGCATCGGTCTGGGCGCTTCCTCCGACGACCTGCCTAAGCGCACGCCGTACGCCGGCTTCCGCGCGGCCGGCTGCTCGCTGGAGCGCCGCGCAGGCGAGCGGCCGTGGGGCATCTTCACCTACGCGCGCGACACCGGCTTGGTCTACAACGACCTCTCCATCGCGCTCTTCGCCAAGGGATGCCGCGTGGGAACGATTCGCATGATCTACGATCCCGACGTCGTCTAGAGGCCCGGAGTGGGTAGAAGAACGACGGAGGTGATTTCACGATGACGAAAGGTCACATCTACGTGCCGTGGATCAACCTCGCGTTGGGAATCCTTGTCTTGCTCTCACCGTGGGTTCTGGCGACCGCGGCCACCGGGGCCGCGTGGAACGTCACCATCACCGGGGTCGTGATCGGCGTCGTCGCGCTCATCGAGCTGAGCATGCAAGCCAAGGGGGCCGCGAATTGGTGGCCCGTCATCAACATCCTCGCAGGCATCTGGCTGCTGATCTCCACCGCGTTCGTGCGCGGAGATCCGGCGATGATCTGGAGCAACGTGGTGATGGGCATCCTGGCGATCGTGACGTCGATCGTCTCGCAGGTCTACGAGCGCGAGTTGGGCGCTGCCATGCAGAGCGGGGGCACCACGGCCCGCGTGTGAGGGAGATCCTCACGCGCGACATGCCACGCGCGGGGCGGCCTCGAAGCCGCCCCGCCGCCTTTCAGTGGAGGGCGATGCCCGCCGGGCGAACGAAGCCCGTGTTGCCGCCGCTGACGACGGCGTTGTAGCCGACGTTCCCGAACGCTCCCGGCGCATAGAGGGTCACGCCGCCATACGATCCGAAGGCCGTGGTGTCGGCCACGAAGAGCGTTCCCAAGCCGTTCACGGCGATGCCCGAGGGGTTGTAGAGGGCGGTGTTGCTGCCCGCGAGGACGGCCAGGGGCGCCGCGTTGCCCGCGGCAACGGAAGAGTAGACGGTCACCGAGTAGCCGTTGCCGTCGTTGGCGACGTAGATTCTGCCGTTGGCGTCGAGCGCGATGCCGTCGGGGTTGGCGAGCTGGGTCTGTGCGCCCACGATCTGGCGGGCGGGAGCGGCGTTGCCGGTGGCCCCCGATGCGAAGACCGCGACGCTGTTGCCCAGGAGGTTCGCGACGTAGATGTTGCCCGCGGCGTCGAGCGTCAGATAGCCGGGCCGGTCGAGCGTGGTCGCGGCTCCCGCGATGACGCTCGTGGGAGCCGCGTTGCCGTTGGCGCCCGGGGCGTACTCCGTGATGCTGGGCGTGCCGCTGGTCGTTCCCGAGTTCGCCACCACGACGGTGCCGTTGGCGGCGACGGCGATGCCCACGGGGGCGTCGAGCTCCGTGGCGCTACCCGCGATGATCGTTGAGGGTGCGGCGTTGCCGCTCGCTCCGGCGGCATAGATGGTGACGCTGTCGTTGAGCGCGTTCGTCACGTAGATCGTGCCGTTGGCGCTCACGGCGATGCCCGACGGACCGGCGAGCGCGGTGTTGGATCCGGCGAGGTACGAAGCGGGTGAGACGTTGCCGTTCGCACTCTCGGGGAAGACCAGCACCGCGTTCTGATACGCGTCGGTGACGAACATGCTGCTTTGCTGGACGGGCGGCGGGGGCAAGGGCGCGGCGGCGCCGCCGCCGCTCGCGCCGCCGCCGCACGCGCTCAAGAAGGCTAATGCGGCGAACCAAGCCGCCGTTGCCGTCAGGAGACGAATGCCGCGCGTCGAGGATTTCATGCAGGTTGTCATTGGCGATGCGACCAAGGGTGTCATGCCTCCCGCGCGGAAGGCACGGCGCTGGCATTTTTTCATTTCTCCGACATTCGTCGCACGGCACAGAGGAGTTCATGGTGGAGCAAACGCTGGTCCAAGTCGCCCTTCCCGAAATGGGCGAATCGGTCAGCGAGGGGACGGTCACGGCCTGGCTCAAGCAGGTCGGAGACGTCGTCTCCGAAGGCGAGCCGTTGGCGGAGATCACGACCGACAAGGTCGACGTCGAGCTGCCCTCCCCGGCGAGCGGGAGGCTGGTACGGCTCCTGGCCGGCGAAGGCGACAGCGTGACCGTCGGCTCGGTGCTGGCGGAGATCGACACCTCGGCCGCCGCTGGCTCCGCCGCCCCGGCTGCTCAGACCCCCGTGGCGCCGGCCCGACCCGGGGCCGTCGTTCAGATCTCGATGCCGGCGATGGGCGAGTCGGTGAGCGAAGGCATCCTCTCCGAGTGGCGCAAGCGGGTCGGCGACGCCGTCGCGGCCGACGACGTCATCGCCGAGATCACCACCGACAAGGTGAACGTCGAGCTCCCGGCGGGAGTCGCCGGGCGCGTCGTCAAGCTGCTGGTCCAAGAGGGCGACTCGATCACGGTCGGGGCCGTGCTGGCCGAGGTTGAGGAAGGCGCCGCCGCCGCGAAGCGTCCCTCCGCCGCGCCGCCTGCCGCGACCCCGGGGGGGCCGGCCGCGCCCTCGGTTCGTAAGCTTGCCCGCGAGCGGGGCGTCGAGCTCTCCGCGGTCCACGGCACCGGCGAGCACGGCCGCATCACCGCTGGCGACGTCCTGGCGGCCACGGGACCCAACGGCCGGGCTGGAGCCGCGGAGCAGGTGATCCCGATCAAGGGCCCCGCCGCGACGCTGGCCGGCTACATGGAGCAGAGTCTCTCGATTCCCACGGCCACCAGCTTCCGCACGCTCGAGGTGGGCGTCCTCGACGCGCGCCGCCGCGAGCTCAACGAAGCGCTGAGGCACGCCGGCCGCGGGGAGAAAGTCTCCTACACGCACCTCATCGCCTACGCCGTCGCGCGCGCGGTTGCCGCCGTGCCCAGCATGGCCCATGCGTTCCGCCGCACCGCCGCCGGAACGCCGGAGCGGGTTGTCGCCGGGGTCCACCTCGGCATCGCCGTCGACCTCACGCGCAAGGACGGCTCGCGCTTTCTGATGGTCCCGGTGATCCGCAACGCGGACCGGCTCTCATTCGGCGAGTTTCACGCCGCCTACGAAGCCTTGATCGCGAAGGCCCGCACCAACAGCCTGCAAGCCGACGACCTCGCGGGCGCCACCATCACCTTGACCAACCCCGGCGGCATCGGTACCATCGCCTCGGTGCCGCGCTTGATGGCGGGCCAGGGAACCATCGTGGCCGCCGGCGCCATCGGCTACCCGCCGGGTCTGGCCTCGGTACCGGATGCCACCCTCAAGGCGCTGGGCGCCGCGAAGGTCGTCACGCTCACCAGCACCTACGACCACCGCATCATCCAAGGGGCGGAGTCGGGGGAGTTCCTGCGCCGTATCGAGCAGCTGCTTGGCGGTGAGGATGCCTTCTACGAGACCTCCTTCGAGGGGATGGGCCTCGCGCGGCCGGGGGCGCTGCGCCTTGCTCAGCCTTTGGGCCTGACCGCGCCAGCGCCGGGCTCCGCCGCCGCCGCCGTGCCGAGCGAGGCCCTCTTGCGGGCCGCGGCCGCTGGCATGGCGCTCGTGGTGCGGTACCGCACGCACGGGCACACGGCAGCCGACATCGATCCGCTCTCCGCGCCCGCCCAGGGCGACCCCGTGCTCGATCCCGCGAGCCTCGGCGTCACGCGCGCGGAGCTGGCGGCGGTTCCCGCGTCGATCCTCGAGGTGGGGGTGCCGGGCACCAACCTGGCCGAAGTCCTGGAGAGTCTCAAGTCGGCCTATACCTCGACCATCGCGTACGAGGTCGAGCATCTGTCCAGCCGCGAGCAACGCGCGTGGCTGCGCGAGCAGATCGAGTCGAGCGCGCACCGCCGCGCCCTCTCCAACGAGGAGCGTCTGCGGCTCTTTGATTGGCTGACGAGCGTCGAGGCCTTCGAACGCTTCCTGCGCCGCACGTACCTTGGCCGTCAGACCTTCTCGATCGAGGGCATCGACGCGCTCGTCCCGATGCTGGCCGAGGCGCTGGAGACCTTCGCCGCCGACGGCATCGGCACGGCGTACGTCGGGATGGCGCACCGCGGCCGGCTGGCGACGATCACGCACATCGCCGGCGGCAAGATCGAGGACGTGCTGACCGAGTTCGAGCTCGTCGAGTTGCGCGGCGAGGGCATGGGCGAGGGCAGCGTCACCGGAGACGTTCCCGTCCACCTGGGATCGGCCGGGCTCTTCCGCACCGCTTCCGGCAAGCAGATCGACGTCGTGCTGCCGAGCAATCCCAGCCATCTGGAGGCAGTCGACCCCGTGGTCGAGGGCGAGACGCGCGCGGCGCAGACCGATCGCTCGTCGGGCTCCGGAACGATCGACCGCAAGAAGGCTACCGCGATCCTGATCCACGGCGACGCCGCCTTCAACGGTCAGGGGATCGTGGCGGAGACGTTCAACCTCTCCATGCTGGCCGGCTATACGACCGGCGGCACCCTGCACATCATCGGCAACAACCAGATCGGCTTCACCACCGATCCCGGCGAGGGACGCTCCACCCGCTACGCGAGCGACCTCGCCAAAGGCTTCGACGTCCCGGTCATCCACGTCAACGCCGACGACGTGGAGGCCACGATCGCCGCCACGCGTCTGGCGGTGGAGTTCCGGCGGCGTTTCGGCCGCGACGTCGTGATCGATCTGGTCGGCTACCGCCGCCTGGGCCACAACGAGGCCGACGAGCCGGCGTACACGCAGCCGCTGATGTACGACGTGATCGCCAAGCACCCGACGGCTCGCGATCTCTACGCGCGCAAGCTCGTGACGCAGGGGCTCATCACCGAAGGCCAGGCGAGAGCCGCCTTCGACGACGCCACCAAGCGCTTCAGCGAGGCGCACAAGCGGGTCAAGTCGGGGATCGTGGCGCTCAAGGCGAGAACCGAACCCGTGAACGGGAACGGCGCTCCCGTCGCCGCCGTGGAGACGAGCGTCCCCGCGGCCGTCCTGCGCTCCCTCAACGCGCAGCTCTTGCAGGTACCCGACGGCTTCACCGTTCATCCCAAGCTCGCGCGCCAACTCGATCGCCGGCGCACCGCTCTCGACGACGGCGGCGAGTTCGACTGGGGTCTGGGCGAGGCCTTGGCCTTCGCCAGCCTCTTGACCGAGGGCGTGCCGATCCGCCTGACCGGGCAGGACAGCGAGCGCGGCACGTACAGTCATCGGCATCTCTTCCTGCACGACGCCAAGACCGGCGCCCGGTTCTCGCCGATGCAGCACCTTCCGCACGCGCGCGCCTCGTTGGAAGTGCACAACAGCCCGCTCTCGGAGTATGCGTGCGTGGGCTTCGAGTACGGCTACAGCATCGCGGCCACGGACGCCTTGGTGCTCTGGGAGGCGCAGTACGGAGACTTCGTCAACGGCGCGCAGATCATCATCGACCAGTACATCTCGTCGGCGCGCTCGAAGTGGGGCATGACCTCGCGGCTCACGCTGCTGCTGCCGCACGGCTACGAAGGCGCAGGGCCGGAGCACTCGAGCGCGCGTCTCGAGCGTTTTCTCCAACTCGCCGCCGAAGGCAGCATCCGCATCGCCAACTGCTCAACGCCGGCGCAGTACTTTCATCTGCTGCGCGATCAGGCCCGCTCGCCGAAGGCTCGTCCGCTCGTGCTCATGACGCCAAAGAGCCTGCTGCGCCTGAAGGCGGCGAACTCCACGCTGAGCGATCTCACGGACGGGGCGTTCCAAACGGTCATCGACGATCCGTCGGTCACCGACCGCAGCGCGATCACGCGCGTGATCCTGTGCAGCGGCAAGATCTACTACGATCTGATCGCGCACGCGGGGCGCGCGACGGCGAGTGATCTCGCGATCGTGCGGGTGGAGATGCTCGAGCCCTTCCCGTTCGCCCGCGTCCACGAGGTCATCGCCTCGTATCCGAAGGTCAAGAGCGTGGCGTGGGTGCAGGAGGAGCCGCGCAACCAGGGGGCGAGGGCTTTCGTCTCGCGGCGGCTTCGCGAGCATCTGCTGCCGCAGGGCATCGGTTGGGGCTACGTGGGGCGTCCCGATCGCTCGGCAACCAGCGAGGGGTATGCCGGTGCGCACGCGGTGGAGCAGGAGCGCATCATCGCGACGGCGCTGGCGAAGAAGGACTACTCGGAGCAGTAGGGCCCTGCGGCCGGCGCGGCTGATCGTTGCGCACGGTGTAGAGACCCAGCGCGGGTGCGTAGTCGAGGGAAGGGGGCGGGCTTCCGCCGAGGGCGAGCTTTGCCACCTCCTCGCGCGTGCCGATCGAGACGTGCGCGCAGTCGAGCAGCGCGGGCACCGTCTGGATGTTGACCAGATGCGCCTCGAGCCACCACGCGCTCCCATTGCGCCGCAGACTCACGCTCCAGCCCTTGGGTTGCCAGGCCGCGGGATGCGCTGGATCCAGTTCTGCGGCATAACGAGCGAGCGCGTCGAGCAGCGGCACCGCCACCTCGCGGGCTTGCGGCGTGCACGAGGAGCGGTCCTCGGCGGCAAACGGGTGGGCGGGCTTCGTGCTGGGCAGACGGTAGAGCCGGAACTGCTCCCGTCCGGGTGCCGGTGGACGGCGCACGGCGTAGAGGCCGGCTCGCGGGCTGAAGGCCAGCGCGAAGCCGCCGAACGGCGTGGGTGCGGGCACGTAGAGGCCGTGCGCGCGCGCCTCGCTCTCCGTGGCGATGTGAAGCGTGGCGCAGCGCGCTAGCGCGCGCAGGCTCGCGAAGTCGGTGGGCACGAGCGAGAGCGCGTAGGAGCCGGGCGTGGGACGATAAGCCACCGCGAAGCCCGGGATGGCGGGCGCCCCAACCGGCGGCCCGGCGGGATACCCGCTCGGAGCCTTCGCGCGAACGAGCGCGTCGCCGTATGCCGCGAGCGCGTCGAGGATCGGCCGCGCCTGCGCGGCGGCGTCGGCGTCGCACGCGGGCCGGTTCGCGTCGAGCGCGAGCGGAGAGGAAGGCGGCGCCGAGGGCAACGGTTGGAAGAAGCCGCGGCGGCGGTCGGGGCCTCCGGGACCACCGTAGCCTCCGGGACCGCCGGGACCCCCCTCTCGTCGCAGCGGCGTGAGTGAGGCCGAGGGAGGAGCCGCGCTCGCGGCGCCCGGTCCGATCGGCACCGCATACGTCACGGAGAGGTTGCGCGGCGCGAGCGGCCGCACGATGGTGGGCAGGAGCGTGCCGCCCAGCGTTGCCAACGGCACGCCGCCGTTCGCGGTGGCGAAGGCGCCGCCGTGCGTGTCGAAGAGGTTGGTACCAAGAAACGATAGCGTGCCGTGCTGCAGATGGATCGTCACTCCGGCGTCCACGGTCACGTAGGCGGGAAGGTTCTGCGGATTGTTGGCCGAGGTGTACTGCGCGTCGGCGAGCGCCTCGACGGCGGACCCCGGGGCTTTCTCGTCGAGGAGGACGGCCGCGCGGTGGAGCGGCACGCCGGGAAGCTGGTCGCCGGAGATCGTGGTCGAGTAGGGATTCATCAAGCGCGGGTCGGCGGACGAGAGCGCGGCGCTCTGCACCGTGTAGGAGCCTTGCACCACCAGGCTTCGACCGATGGAGATCTCGCCGCCGAGCTGGAGTCCTTGATAGACGCGCGTCACGCCGCCGAGCGGGATCGTGAGGTAGAGATTGCTCGGCGCGAAGGCGCCGGTGCCGCCGCACCCGCCCGCGGAGTCGTACGCCTGCTGAGCCAACGCGAAGTAATTCGCGGGGAAGTAGCCGGCCGGCAACGCCGCGGCGTTGACTTCCGTGGGCACGAGCGTCCCGTTCTGCTGCTGCCGGTAGAGCGTGGCGCTCAGATCGCCGCCGCGAAAGAGATGCTCCCAACCCGCTCGCGCCGAGAACGAGCTCGAGGCGGCGGGCTCGTCCCCCGGGCCGTTGCCGTACGCGATGCCGCCCGCGCAGTCGAAGCGCAGACCGGCGGGATCCGTCAGGATCCCGATGCGCGGCGGCGTGGCTCCGGCGTTGCCGGCGTCCACTTGGGCGGTATAGACGTCGCGAGAGGTTGGGGACCACGTGGCACTGCTGCCCACCAGGAGGGAGGAGCCCGCCCCGGTCGAGCTCGACACGCCGAACTCCTCTCCCAAGCGCAGGCGCGCGTTGGCGTCGATGCGGTCGTCGAGCGTCAGCGAGCTGTAGGTGGTGGCGCTGGTGGGAACCAGGAGGTAGATGCCCGTCTGCGCGTTGATGGGCGTGGTGGTGAACGTCGAGTGCGACGTCGCCGCCTGGACCGAGAGCGTGTGCTTCCCGCGCGCGGGGAGCGTGGCGGTCAGCGCCATGCCGTGCGTTTGGCGGAGCGAGTCGGTGCCGTATGGATCGGGCACGCCGCCGACGTAGCGGTCGAGCAGATCGGTGTCGTGCGTGGTGGAGATGCCGTAGGCCGAGAGCTGGAGCCCGACCAGCCCCACCAGGGCGGTATCGCTCAACGCGCTCATCGTGAAGTGACCATACGCGGCGTTGCCGGGACCATACCCGCACGGCAGGGGGCCGGTGTCGATGGTGCAGACCAGGTCGGTGTAGAAGTTGGAGGAGAGGTACGAGGCCGTGAGCGTCTGCGTTCCGCCGAGGTGGGCGCGCAGTTTCACCATGTCGCCGCCGGTGAGCCGCGAGCCGCCGTGCGCGTAGTCCAAGCCGCTGGAGTCGAGAAACCGCTGGCCGTAGAGCAGCCCGTCGCTCCCGCGCACGGCGTGGACGAACGCGACGCCGATGCCGTCGAAGGTTCCGCGCTCGGAGACGACCGTATCGGCGGCGCCGCGAGATCCCACCGACGTGGTCAGCTCTCCCTGCCACGTCAACGTGGGCTCGAGCGTGCGGAAGTTGACGCCGCCGCCCAGGGCGCCGGCCATCGGGCCGTGCGCGACGCTCGCTCCGGCGAAGAGATCGGTCGAGATCTCGCGCATGTTGGCCGCCTGCCCCGGCGCGTTGAGCGGGATGCCGTCGAGGCTCACCGCCGTCTGCGAGGGATCGTGGCCGTCGAGCGAGATCGTCTCCGCCGCGTCCGTGTTGCCGCTGCCCGTGCCGTCGTCGACGTTCACTCCGGGCAGCTTGCCCAGCGCCTGCACCAGATCGTCGGAGAGCCGGCGGACCGCGCTCCCGCTCCCAACGTCCGTGCCGGTCCCAGGCTGGGCGGTGACGGTGATCTTGGCGATGACCTTGAGGCCGCTGGTCGTCTGCGTGCGAGCGAGCGCGACGGTGAGGGTGACGGCGCGTCCGGAGAGGACTTCGAACTCCTTGGACGTGGCCCCGCCGTAGCCGCCCTTGAAGACGCGCGCCTGGTAGATGCCGCTGGGGACGTTGGTGAAGGTGACTTTGCCGTCCGCCCCCGATGCCTCGCTTGCGAGGATCGGACCCTCGAGCACCACGCGGGCGCCGGCCAGCGGCCTCTTCGAGGCGGCGTCGACGACGGCGATGGCGATGGTGCCGGAGTCGCTCTGCGCGAGCGCGCGGACGGGGGCGAGCAGAGCTATGACGACGGCGGCGAGGAACGCGGCCGGACGCAAGAGGGCGGACATCGCCTCGACTATATGCGTCGAACCTGTGATTTTCCCGAGAGCGCGATCGACTCGGGCGGCAAAGCAGGCATCCCATCGTCCCACCGCGTAGGAGTGCGCGCGACGATCGAGACCGCCGCTCTTTGGCCGTGTCACGTCGCGGAGAACGCTGTCCGGATGACGCCTCGCGTGCCGAAGCCGACCAACGGTGCCGCGCCCGATTCCGATGGGCGCCTGTACGAGCGCATCGTCGACGAAGTGTTCGACCTGCGGGTGCGCGTAGCGCGCGACGGGCGCCTGATGCTCTGGCCCTCCGATTCCGCGGCGCGCCTGGGGTACCGGCCCGACGACATGCTGGGGAGGCCCTTCACGTCGCTGCTCCACCCGCGGGATGCGGGGATGGTCGGCAAAGGGTTGGATCGCCTCCAGCAGCAGGGAGATCCGATCTCGTTCTCGGCCCGCATGCGCGATGCCGAGGGACGGTGGCGGCGATTCCGGGCGATCGCGGTAACTGCCGTGGCGGGCAGCGGAGAGACGCTGATCGTCGGGCGCGAGGTGCGCCGGCATGGGGATGCGGCCATCGATCGCCTGCGCCAAGAGGCGCCGCGCGATCATCTCACGGGGCTGCCCTCGCGCATCGCCTTCCAACATCACTTGGATCGGGCCGTGGAGCGTGCCGAACGCGAGCACCTGCAGCTAGCCGTCTTCGTGATGGACATCGACCGGTTCGCCGTCGTCAACGACGAGCTCGGGCGCCCGGTGGGCGACGCGGTGCTCTCGGAGCACGCGCGCCGGCTCGGCGAGCTCTTTGCCCGCTGCGGGGAGATCGGTCGCGGCGACGGCGACGAGTTCATCGCCTTGGCCTGGATACGCGACGGAGCCGACGAGGCGACGTTGTTGGCGCACGACGTCCGGAGCGCGCTCTCCGCACCCGTCCTGGTCGACGGTCACGAGATCTTCTCCACCGCCAGCGTCGGCATCGCGCTCTATCCGGCCGACGCCGTGCAGGTCGGGCGGCTCGTCGACGGAGCGGTGGCGGCGATGCACCACGCAAAACGCTCCGAGGGTGACCGGCACGCCTTCTTCGCCGCGCTCTCGGAGCGCCGCCTCGGCCGCCTTTCCCTCGACGCGGGGCTGCGCAACGCCGTCGGAAACGGCGAGCTCGAGCTGGCCTATCAGCCCGTCGTCGACGTCGCGAGCGGGGCGCTCGTGGGCTGCGAGGCGCTGATCCGCTGGCGTCATCCCGAGCATGGGTTGCTGATGCCTGACGAGTTCCTCGCGGTGAGCGAGGAGACGGGCAGCATCCTCTCCATCGGGGCGTGGGTTCTGCGCACCGCTTGCGATCAGGTGAGCCGGTGGCGGCTCGCCGGTCTCGGCGCCCTACGCCTGGCCGTCAACGTCTCGGCGCGCCAACTGCGCGAGGAGCGCTTCGCCGACTTGGTGAGCTGGGTGCTGGGGGTGACGCATCTGGAGTCACGCGATCTCACGCTGGAGATCACCGAGTCGGTGGCGGTGCGCGTCGCGGAGCAGGACGCCAGCTCCCTGCGGGGCCTGAACAACGCGGGGATCGCGTTGTCGATCGACGACTTCGGCATGGGTCATGCCTCGCTCGCGTACTTGAAGCACCTTCCCATCAGCCAGGTGAAGATCGACAAGGCGTTCGTGCAGGGGAGCGTCCACAGCCAGGTCGATGCCGCGATCGTCCGGGGCATCATCGCCATGGCGCGCGACATGGGCTTGGGCGTCGTGGCGGAGGGCGTGGAGACGGAAGAGCACGCGGCCTTCGTTCGAGCGGCGGGTTGCCGGGAGGTCCAAGGCTACCTGTACGCGGCCCCGCTCTGGCCGGCCGACTTCGAGCGCTTCGCCCTGGCGCGGCGCCCCTAGCCAGCGATCACGCGTCAAGATCCAAGAGTCTCGCGAGCGGGCCTTGACAAGAGGCGTAGGCAGCGTTAATGTACTGTTGTACTAGATAAATAGTACAACAGTACATTAGGAAGATGCCCGCCGGGGCATCGCAGAGGAGAAGACGATGGCCGACGTTACCATCCCCCGCCGCACCGACGACCGCCCCTCGTTCGAGAACGTGAGCCGCCCGCGCGTCCGCCTGCCCGAGCGCTACGGCGAGGGGATCTTCCGGGGCTGGGGCCCCAGGCTCTAACCGCGAGCCCTCGATGCCCGCGTTCTTCACGATCGACCCGCGCAGCGGAGTGCCCATCTATCTGCAAATCATCGAGCAGGTGAAGCGCTCCGTGGCGTTGGGCGTTTTGGACGTGGGGGAGCAGCTGCCGACCGTCAAGCAGCTGGCAAAGGAGCTCACCGTCAATCCGAACACGGTCGCCCGGGCCTACCGCGACCTGGAGCACGACGGCGTGATCGAGACCAGCCCCGGGCGCGGATCCTTCGTGCGGGCCAACGGCGCCCCGGGGGCGGCGCGCCGCGCGGTCGCCGAGGTCGCGGCATCCGCGGTGGAGGGGGCGGTCCGCGAGGCGAAATCGCTGGGGCTCACCCGCCGGGAGTTGCGAGAGCTGGTGGACCATGCGCTCGATCGCTGGTATCCGGAGCACGACGTGCTGAAAGAAGGAGAGTCGAACCGATGATCACTCCGGCGCCGATCAGCGTGCGCGGACTGACCAAGCGCTATGGAACGACGGCCGCGCTCTCGGACCTCTCGCTCGAGGTTCCCCGGGGTTCGATCTACGGTCTGCTCGGCACCAACGGCGCCGGCAAGACCACGACGTTCCGCTGTCTGCTCGGGCTGCTGCGCCCCAGCTCGGGAGCGGCGCTCCTGCTGGGGCTGGCGCCCGGGCCGCAGGTCTTCGAGCGCGTCGCCTACGTGCCCGAGCAGTGCGCGCTGTACGACTGGATGCGCGGGAGCGAGGTCTTGGAGATGACGCGCGTGGCGCACCGCTCGTTCGACGCGCTACGCGCCCGCGAGCTGACGGAGCGCTTTCGCCTGGACGTGCGCAAGCGCGTCAAGCACCTCTCGAAGGGGCAGAAGACGGCGCTTGCGCTCGTGGCGGCCTTCGCGGCGCGTCCCGAGGTGCTGGTGCTCGACGAGCCGGCCAGCGGCCTGGATCCCGTGCACCAGCGCGACGTGCTCGACCTGATCATCGACGCGGCCGCCGGCGGCGTGACCGTTCTGCTCTCCTCGCACCAGATCGGTCAGGTTGAGCGTGCGGTCGACCGCGTGACCATCCTCGATCGCGGACGGGTCGTGCTCGAGGGAGAGCTCGACGCGCTCAAACAGGAGGAGAAGATCGTCGAGGCGGTCTTCGATCACGAGCCGCCCGCGCTGGACGCCTTCGCGCGCGACGGACGCGTTCGCTCGCTGGTGCAGAACGGCCGCGTGGTGCGTCTGTACGCTCGCGCCGAGGGCGAGACGATCGCGCGCGAGATCGGCGCGCTCGGTCCCAAGAGCACCCGCGTGCTCGACCAGAACTTGGAAGATCTCTTCTTGCTCGCCGTCGGGCGATCGGAGTGAAGACGATGGAGATACTCGGAACGCAGTTCTCGTTGACGCTCGGCTCTTTGCGGCTGCGCTTGGGCGTGGCGCTCGAGGAAGTGGACGACGCGGCACCGGCGAGCGCCGAGCAGAACGCGCGCGCGGTGGAGGTCGACGGCGCGCGCGCATGGACGGCGCGCTCGCGGAACTAGAACGCTGAGAGCATCGGGGGAAGAAGATGCGAGCATTCGCCTACAAAGAATTCGTCCGGCTGCGCATGAAGCTCGTTTGGCTCACGGGCATCGTCGCGCTGGCGGCGACCGTCGGCTCGCTGCTCGGCGGGATCCACATCAATGCGGACTCCGGGGTGCACGTGGGCACGATTCACAACGGGGTGACGTCGTCCCCCGGCATGGGCCTGAGCGTCACCACCGGCGCGAAGGCGTGGCACGGCGTCGGCGTGGAGTTCGCGGCGGTCGCGCTCACGGCGGGCCTGGTGGCGGCGATCTTCGCCTCGATCGTGGGTTCGAGTCTCGCGCGCGAACGGCGCTTCGCGGAGTTCGCGTGGACGATGCCCGTCGAGCGGTGGCGCGCCGCGCTTGCGGTGATCGGCGTCGATCTCGCCGCCATCACGGCGGCCTATGCGATCGTGATGGTCGTCGGGGAGCTCCTGCCGATCACCGCGATGCATCTGTGGAAGTACGTCATCTTCGGAGAGCACGCGTGGATGGTCGTGGCGCTCAACCTGCTCTTCCCGTTCGCGCTCTACGGCTTGGTGCAGGCGGCCTCAGCGTCGATGCGCAGCGGCTACACCGCCCCGGGCGGGCTGATCTGGCCGGTGATGTGGACGCTCGCGCTGGTCTCGACCTCTCCGCTCCAGTCGGTCTTGGTCCAGGCGGCGTGCGGGCTCAACGACGCGAGCCCGATGCACTACTACCGGCCTGACGCGCCGGACCTGGCGGCGCTGGCGGGATTGGCGGTGGTGGGCTGCGTCGCGGCGGTCGCTCAGTGGCAACGGCTCGAGGCGTAGGGACCGCAGGAAAAGCAGGAAGCGACCGTTGCCGGGTGTGGGCGCAAGAGATTGCGCACAACGATCGCTTCGCCCAGGATATTCTGCGGACGCCCGCGCCCTCCTTCCGGCCCCGCGCGCGAAGACCGGAAATTTCTTCGCATCGCCCTTGCGCCGCTTTGATACGATAGGTTGAGCCACGCGGCCGGGTCCCGCGCAACGGGCGGTCGTGAACCCCGCCAGGTCCGGAAGGAAGCAACGGTAAGCGAACTCGCTCGTGTGCCGCGGATCTCCTGGCCGCGTGGCCATCTCCGCGCCGCCTCCTCGCCCGGCAGGATGACCAAGACGACGGGCGAAGCCGAGGAGCGCGTTGAGCGATCGGTTCCTCGTCAAGATCATCCCGCCGCACGGTTATGCCGTGTATCGGCTAGAAATTGCCCGCCGCCATCTGTACGCCGGGTTAGGGGTGCTTGGCGCGCTCCTGTTGCTGGCGATCGGGGCGGCCCTCTGGGACGTCCACCACTTGCGGAGCATCGC
>DATLUD010000047.1:0-18056 GCA_035533275.1 Candidatus Dormiibacterota bacterium
CCCAATCCGGTCTATCAGACCTTGCAGCAAGCCGCCGCGCAGTATCGCGCGCGCATCGCGGGCGACGCGGCGCAGATCACTGAGTTGGGAGCCCAGGGCAAAGGTCTCGCGCCCATCATCGCTGGGCTGCCGGCGCAAACCAACGAGGTTGCTTCTCTGCAGCAGCGGGCGAAGATGGCCTCCGACGTCTACACCGCGCTGCAACAGAAATACAACGATGCGCTCGTGGCCGAGACGAGCGCCATCAGCGACGTGACCGTCGTGCAAGCGGCCGCGGCCGACAATGCCGTGGTCATGCCGAACCTGAAGCTCAACCTGCTGATCGCCATCGTCCTGGGGCTGGTGCTCGCGGCGACGACCGTGGTGATCGTCGGGTACTTCGAGCGTCGCCTGCGCAATCGCGAGGACGTGGCGCGCGTGGTCGGTCTGCCCGTCGTGGCGGAGGTGCCCGCGTTCGAGAAGCCCGGCCGCCATTCACTGCCCTGGCTGCGCTCGATGACGATGGAGGCGTTCCTCCATCTCTGCACGGCCCTGCGCCTGGGCGCGAGCGGCGCCCCGCGGACGCTGGCCATCACCAGCCCAACCAAAGGCGACGGCAAGTCGACGATCGCCTACTATCTGGCGAACGTGCTGGCGAACGTCCAGCCGAAGGTGCTGCTGATCGACGCCGACCTCCGGCGCTCGACCGTCCACATGAAGGCGGACATCGAGAACGGCGTGGGCCTGGGCGACATGCTGCGCGGCACGTGTACGCTGCAGGAGGCCGTGCGCAACATCTCCAGCGGGCTGGACGTGATCACCAGCGGGACGTTCACGGACAATCCGTTCACGCTGCTCCAGTCCCCGCGCTTCGACGAGCTGCTCGCCGAGGCACGGGACCTCTACAGCACGGTCTTGGTGGACTGCACCGCCTTGATTCCCATCACCGACGCCCTGGTGGTGAGCGGCAAGGTGGACGGCGTGGCCCTGGTCATCTCCGCCGACACCACGGACGAGCGCGCGGCGCGAGAGGCTGTGGTGCGCCTCGAGTCGCTGGGCATCAAGAACGTCGTCGGCGTGATCCTGAACCGTACGGAGAGCCAGTGGTCGGACTACACGGACTACTTCACTCCTCCGCCGGCCGGCATGCTTCCCAAGGGCGCTGTATGAGCGAAGCCGCGCTCTCACGGCTCGACATCGAGGCGGAAGCGCCCGCGAAGACGGCGGTCTCGGTCATCGTGCCGGCCTACAACGAGGGCGTCGCTCTGGGTCCCAACCTCAAGGCCCTGGCCGCCTATCTGGACGGCTACCGCGAGCGCTTCGACTTCGAGATCGTCATCGTGGACGACGGCAGCCGCGACGAGACCCTGGCGATCGCGGAGCGCTTCGCGCGCGAGCGCGAGGACACGGTCGTCCTGCGCCACGACCGCAACCGCGGTCTGGGGGCGGCGCTGCGCACCGCGTTCGCCGGCGCTTCGGGCACCTATCTGGTCACGGTCGACTCGGATCTCAGCTACGCGCCCGAGTACGTCGTGGCGATGCTGGAGAAAGCCGTCGAGCACGACGCCGACATCGTCTTGGCCTCGGCGTACATGCCGGGCGGCAGCGTGACCAACGTCCCGTGGCTTCGCCGGATGCTCAGCCGCGAGGCAAACCGATTCCTCTCTTTGGCGACCAACGTCAGGATCCATACCGCCACCTGCATGGTGCGGGCCTACCGCGCGTCGTTCGCGCGGGGGATCCCCGCGGCCGGGGATGGGATGGAGGCCAACGCGGAGCTGCTGTTCGCCGCGCTGCGGCAGGGTGCCAAGATCGTCGAGATTCCCGCCAAGCTCGCGTGGAGCGCCCAGCGCGCTCAGGCGGGCGGGCGCCTCAACCTGCGGCGTCTCGCCGGCCATATTTGGGCGGTGCTGCGCTGCGGAATCGCTTTTCGCCCCGCGTTGCTTCTGGGCATTCCCGGACTGGTGCCGGGGTTGCTGCCCCTCGTCGTGGTGGTGTTGCTCGTGATGCGCGTCTCGCCACAGACGCTCGCCGTCGGTACGCTGGTCACGATCGTCGTCCAGTACGTCAGCCTCGCCATCTTCGCCGGGCAGGCCGCGACGGCCATGGGAAAAGTCGCTAAGGCCCGCCGCCGCCACGCGTCCGGCGCGAAGGGCTCGTAACGCTTCGTCCCGAAGCCCCAAGAGGAACAGGCGTGCGCTAAGCGAACACCCTTACGGGTGTTTATGGGACGGCGTCGCCGCAAACCGAACGCGCGTGCCGGTCGTTATGCCGGCTCGCCGCGCGCGCTTTTCGGCGGAATCGAACGATGAGAGTGGGCACAGACGGCCACCTGCGGACCACGACGAGGCGCGACCGGCTCCCGCTGGCGGCGGCGATGCTGCTCATGCTCGCGCTCCTGGTGCTGGTCTACGGGTTCTTCGCCATCCGCGGCGTGCTCGTGGGGTCGTTCGGCTTGGCGCTCGACGTGCGTCAGGCGCATGAGCTCGTCCGCGAGTGCATCCAGCTCCAGATCGACGAGGAGTCGGCGATCCGCGGGTACTCCGGGACGGGGAACGCGAAGTTCCTCCAGCCGTATTACGTCGCCGAGAAGCGCCTCCACGAAGTGCGCAGTCAGCTCGGCGGAGCGCTGGCCCGCTTGGGGATCACGACGGCCTTGCCCAGCATGAAAGCGGCGCAAGCGCTGAGCGCGCGATGGACCAAGGAGACGGCGATGCCGCTGATCGAGGATCCGCATTCGGGTCAGCGGCTCAAGCTGATGCTGGCCGGCAAGGACCTTCTCGATCGCTACCGCGCGGAAGTCGGCGCGACGGAGGCCATCCTCGACTCGATCGAGGCCTCATCGCTGCGCGATGCCTCCGCCGGCATCACGCGCATGCTCCTCTACGGCTCCGCCTCCATCTTGATCTTAGGCGGTCTGGGGATCTTCCTCGTCGCCCGGCAGGTCAGCACCCTCTCTCACTTGGAGCACGAGCGGGAGTCCCGGCGTGCCGCCGAGCGGGTCGGCGACATCCGCGGCGTTGCCGACGCCCTTCAGCAGATCGTTTGGGCCGCCACGCCGCGCGGCGAGATCGAGTATTTCAACCGCCGATGGCGCGAATACACCGGCAAGTCGACGGGCGAGGTGCACCTCGACTGGGCGGACGTCGTCCACCGCGACGACCTCGAAGGCTTCCTGCGCACGTGGCAGAGCGCCACGTCGAATGGTCGCGGCGGGACGGGCGAGTGCCGCCTGCGCCGCTGGGACGGCCACTTCCGCTGGCATCGCTTCTTCATCCAGCCGGTGACGGGACGCGAGGGAGCGGTGGTCGCCTGGTTTGCCACGGCCGAGGACATCGACGACGAGAAGAAGGCCCTCGAGGGGCTGCGGCACGACTACGAGCAGGAGAAGCTGGTCGCGGACACCCTTCAAGAGGCCTTCTCGAGCAAGTCGCTGGCGCAGACCCCCGAGGTTGCCTTCCAGGGCTCGTACGTCCCGGCCGCGCGCGACGCCAAGGTCGGGGGCGATTGGTTCGATGCCTTCGAGCTCCCGGACGGGCGACTGCTCTTCTCGATCGGCGACGTCGCAGGCCATGGCCTCGATGCGGCCGTGACCATGAACCGCGTCCGCCAGGCGATCCTCGCCGCGGCCGTCCACGACGACGACCCTGGATCGGTGCTCACCAACGTGAACACGGTGGCCCTGCTCCAGGAGTCGGGAATGGTGACGGCGCTCTGCGGCTACATCGACGTCGGGACGTTCACCGTGCGCTACGCGTCGGCCGGTCATCCCCCGCCCATCCTGCACGGACCCGAAGGGAGCGCGCGCGTCTTGCCGCTGGGCGGTCTGCCGCTGGGGATTCTGCACGACGCTTCGTACGCGACACACACGCTCGTGGCGGAGCCGCGCTCCATGATGGTCGTCTACACGGACGGCGTCGTCGAATGGAAGCAAGATCCCGTGGAAGGAGAGCAGGAGCTCCTGCGCGCGGTGACTTACGTGGCGAGCACGGCCCACGAGAACGACGCCCGGGCGATTCACAACGCCGTCTTCAAGGGGGCATTGCCGCTCGACGATGTCGCCATCATGGTCGCGCGGTTCGGCACGCCGTCCGCGAGCGGGCGCATCGAGGAGGCTGCCCGCAAGCGCCGCCCCATTCTTCCGTTCCGGCTGCGGCCGATGGCCTGAGGGCGCCGCCGGATCTCGCCTCAGATGACGCCGTCGCGCCGGAGCGCGGCGATCGCCGCGTCGTCGCGGCCCAACTCCCGGAGGATCGACTCGTCATGCTCTCCCACCGCCGGAACCGGGTCGAGGCGGGGCTCCACGCCTTCGATGGTGGCGGGCGGCAGTAAGGCGGCGATCTCGCCACGCGGCGTGCCCACCGTGCGCCATCTCCCCCGCGCGCGCAGCTGCGGGTGCTCGAGCACCTCGTCCAGCGTTCTGATGCGGCCGTAAGCGATCGCATGCCGGTCGAGGCGGCGTTCGAACTCGGCGGTCGTCAGCGCGGCGGCGACCTCGTCGATCGCGGCCTCGAGCGCCGGGCGGTTCGCCACGCGCTGCTCGTTGCTCACGAAGCGCGGGTCTCTCGCCAACTCCGCCGATCCGAGCACCCCCTCGCAAAGGCTGCGCCACTCGCGCTCGTTCTGGATCCCGATGAGCACGGTGCCGCCGTCGCCCATGCGCACCGGACCGTATGGCGCGATGGTGGGGTGGCGCGGCCCGCTCCGCCGGGGCGGCCGTCCGGCGTGCGCCTGCGTGTACAGCGGATGGCCCATCCACTCGGTGAGGGCCTCGAGCATGGAGACCTCCACGTGGCTGCCGCGTCCGGTGCGCGCGCGCATCAACAGAGCCGTCTGAATGCCGCCGAAGGCATACATGCCCGCCGCGATGTCGGCCGCCGAGATGCCCGCGCGCGCGGCCTCGTCCTCGCTCCCCGTCACGGAGATCAGGCCGCTCTCGGCCTGAATGAGCAGGTCGTAGGCTTTCTTTTCGCGGTACGGGCCGTCGTCGCCGTATCCGGAGATGCTGCAAGTGATGAGGCGCGGGTAGCGTTCGCGCAGGGCATGCGCGCCGAAGCCCAAGCGAGCGGCCGCACCGGGAGCGAGGTTCTGCACGAAGACGTCGGCTCGCGCGAGCAGAGCCTCGAGGATCTCTCGCGCCGCTGCCTGCTTGAGATCGAGCGTCAGCGACTCCTTGGAGCGGTTGAGCCAGACGAAGTACGCCGACTGTCCGCGCACCGTGGAGTCGTAGCCTCGCGCGAAGTCGCCTTCGCCGGGGCGCTCGACCTTGATGACGCGCGCTCCCAGGTCGGCAAGCTGGCGTGTGGCAAGAGGCGCTGCCACGGCTTGCTCGAGCGAGACGACGGTCACGTCGTCGAGCGGCCGCATCGTCGCGCTCATCCCTCCCATCCGGTCATAGGTGTCATGAAGGGGCCATTCCAGGCGCTCCTGCGCGGCCCTGTCGCGGCCGGCGATTCCTGGGTATGATGTTGCATCGTGACGAGAACGCGTTCGACGCTGCAGCTTCTTCCAGCCGGGGAGCTGGTGCAGACGGGGCCCGTGGATCATGCCGAATGGAACCACCGGCTGTTGCTGGGCTACATCTCGCGTCGCCGCTTTCGGATGGTGCTCGATTTGCTCGGCGGCTCGCCGGTCGAGCGCCTGTTGGAGATCGGATACGGCAGCGGCGTCTTCATGCCGGAGCTCGCCTCCCATTGCCGCGAGCTCTTCGGCGTCGACGTCCACGAGCGGAGCAGCGACGTCGCAGCGATTCTCTCGGCGCGCGGCATCCATGCGGACCTGCGCCGCGCTTCGGCGACCGCGTTGCCCTTCGAGAGCGGAACATTCGACGTCGTGGTGGCCGTCAGCGCGCTCGAGTTCATCGAAGACCTTCCCGCGGCGAGCCGCGAGATCGTGCGCGTGCTGCGCCCGACGGGGCGCCTCATCGCCGTGACGCCCGGCCAGGGCGCGCTGTTGGATGGCGCGCTGCGGCTCGTGGCGGGCGTGCATCCCGACGAGGATTACGGCGATCGCCGTGGGCGCACGATCCCGACGCTGCTGGAGACGTTCACGGTCGAGGCGGAGCGCGTCTTTCCTCCCAATCCCGCGGGGCGATTGCTGCCCGTCTACCGAGCGCTGCGGCTCGCGCCGCGCCCGTGGAGCCCCTTGCCTCGCCCGGTTCGTGGGTCCTAGGACCGCAGGGAGATAAGTCCGTTGCCGATGGCTGACGCTGTCCCTGGTGAGGGCCGCCGATTCTCCCCTAGAATGGACGTGTGACCGACCGCACAGTGCCTTCCCCACGGCGAGAGACTAAGCGGAGCCCCCTCGCGAGGCCGGCTTCGCAGCGACGGCCGAGCGCCGACGCGGGCGGCCCCCGGCCGATGCCTCCGCGGCCTGGCGACCTTCGACCAACCATCTATAAGGAGTGCCCCATTTCATGGACATGCTCGTTCAGAAGATCGCTCTCCCGTCAGATCAGGACGCGACGGGCCGAAACCTCGGAGACGAGGAGATCGCGGCCGTCAGCGAGGCCATCCGTAGCGGGACGCTAACCAGCACGAAGGGGCGCTTCGTCAAGGCGCTCGAGGAGCGGTTCGCCGCGAAGCTCGGCGTCAAGCACGCCTTCGCGTGCGCGTCGGGATCGGCGGCCGTGCATTGCGCCGTCGCCGCGATCGACCCGTCGCCGGGCGACGAGATCATCACCACGGGCATCACCGACATGGGCGCGCTCGCCCCGATCGTCTACCAAGGGGCCATCCCGGTCTTCGCCGACGTCGACCCGAAGACGTGCAACGTGACGGCGGAAGCGGTCGCCGCTCGGCTCAGCGAGCGGACGAAGGCCATCATCGTCACCCACCTCTTCGGCAACCCCTGCGAGATGGATGCGATCACCGCCCTGGCGCGCGAGCGCAACATCCCCGTGATCGAGGACTGCGCGCAGGCGTTCGGGTCGACCTACGACGGGCGCCCCGTCGGAACCCTTGGGGCCATCGGCACCTTCAGCCTCCAGCAGGGCAAGCACATCACCACGGGCGAGGGCGGCCTGGTCGTGACGAACGACGACGCGCTGGCGCGGCGGATCTTCTTGTTCATCAACAAGGCCTGGGGGTATGGCGACCCGCAGCCCGACCACTACTTCCTCGCGCTGAACTATCGCATGTCGGAGCTCTGCGGAGCCGTCGCCGTCGCCCAGCTCGAGAAGCTCGACGCGGTCGTGGAGCGCCGCATCGAGCTGGCTGCCGACCTGACGGAGCGCCTGAGCGGTCTCCCCGGGGTCTCGGCGCCCTTCGTGGGACCGAAGAGCCGGCACACCTACTGGAAGTATTGCATCCGCGTCGACGACCACATCGTGCCCGAGGGCGTCGGGGGCATCGCGCGACTGCTGCGGGCGTACGAGATCTTCACCGCGCCGCGTTACATCCAGAAGCCGGCGTTCATGTGCCAGGTCTTCCGCGACCAGCGCACCTTCGGCGACAGCCGCTTCCCGTTCACGTTGGCGCGCGAAGAGGCCGTCGACTATCGCCGCGAGCTGTTCCCGGGCACCTTCGAAGCCCTCGACGGCATCCTGGTCATTCCGTGGAACGACCGCTTCACGGAGCAGCACGTGCGGTACATCGCCGACGCGATTCGCGCGTCGGTCGCCAAGCTACAGGGGGATGCGTGATGGGGAGCGAGGGCCTGCGCTTCGGGATCGTCGGAACCGGAGCCATCGCCAAGTCGTACGAGGCGGCCTTCCGCGGCCTCGAAACGGCGCGGCTGGCCGGTGCCTGCGACGTCGATCCGACCGCCGTCTGGGAGTTTTCGCAGCGGGTCGGGTGCGAGCCGTATGCCTCGTACCAGGAGATGGCCGGGCGCGCCGATCTGGACGCCGTGATCATCTGCACGCCGCCGCACACCCATGAAGAGATCACGACGTACTTCCTGAACCGTCGCGTGGCGGTGCTCTGCGAGAAGCCGCTCACCATCAGCGTGCCCAGCGCCCACCGCATCCTCGAGGCGGCCAAGCGCAGCGGAGCCGTCTTCACGATGGCCTCGAAGTTCCGGTACGTCGACGACGTGCAGCGGGCCTGGGAGCTGGTCCACGATCACACGATCGGCGACGTGGTGCTGATCGAGAACGCGTTCACCTCGCGCGTCGACATGTCCAAGCGCTGGAACGGCGACTCCAAGCGCAGCGGCGGCGGCGTGCTCATCGACAACGGCACCCACTCGGTCGACATCCTGCGCTACTTCTTGGGGACCCTGGTCGACGTTCAGATCTTCGAGGCCAAGCGTATCCAGGGGCTCGGGGTCGAGGACACCATCCACCTGTTCGTGCGCAGCGAGCAAGGCGTCACGGGAACGACGGACCTCTCGTGGAGCATCGACAAGGAGCTGGACACTTATCTGCGGATCTACGGCAGCCGGGGGACCATTCTGGTCGGGTGGAAGGAGTCGCGCTATCGCCTCTCCGGCGAGACCGAGTGGAACGTCTTCGGCAACGGCTACGACAAGGTCCGCGCCTTCCGCAACCAAATCGAGAATTTCTCCGACGCCATCCTCGGGCGCGGAGAGCTGAGGATCACGCCCTACGACGCCCTGGCCTCGGTCGAGGTGATCAACGCGGCCTACGCGGCGCTTCAGCGCAGCCACTGGGAGTCGATCCGCGGCTCGCTCGGCGAGATCGGGACGCGGAGCACGGCCGCGCTCAGGGTGTCATGAGCGCGCGCATCCACCCGACGGCGATCGTGGAGGATGGCGTGACGATCGGTGATGGGACCTCGGTCTGGGACAACGTCCACATCCGGCACTCGACCTCGATCGGCGAGGACTGCATCGTCGGCGAGAAGACGTACGTTGCTTACGGGGTGAAGATCGGCGATCGCGTCAAGATCAACGCGTTCGTCTACATCTGCACCGCCGTCACCATCGAACGCGGCGTGATGATCAGCGCCGGGACGGTTTTCACCAACGACCGCTTCCCGCGCGCGACCACGAATGATCTGCTGCGCCTGCGCCCCTCGGATCCCGACGAGACGACGCTGCCCACGCTGGTCCGCGAAGGAGCGACCATCGGAGCGAACTGCACGATCGGCTGCGGACTGGAGATCGGCCGCTTCGCGATGGTGGGGATGGGTTCCGTGGTGACGAGGACGGTGCCGGATTTCCACTTGGTGGTGGGCAGCCCGGCCCGAACCATCGGCTACGTCTGCAAGTGCGGCCAGGTGCTGGGGCGCGTCGCCGCGATCGATCGCACGCAGGCCACGCGCCTGACGTGTGGGGAGTGCGGCGAAGCGTTTGAGGTCCGCGAGGGCGGGGTCACAGCGCTAGCGGCCGTTTCATGACCCGCGAGCGCTGGTGCATCGTCGGCGGTGGGATGCTGGGGATGACCCTTGCCCACCGCCTGGCGCGCGCCGGCCAAGAGGTGACGATCTGGGAAGGCGCTCCCACGCTCGGGGGGCTGGCGTCGGCCTGGCGTCTGGGTGACGTGGTGTGGGATCGCCATTACCATGTGACGCTGTTCTCGGATCAGGCGCTGCGGGGGCTGCTGAGCGAGCTGGACCTCGAGCGCGAGATCGTCTGGGTGACCACGCGCACGGGCTTCTATGCCAACGGCCGGCTCCACCCGTTCTCCAGCGTCTTGGACTACGCGACCTTTCCGTTGCTCTCGCCGATCGAGAAGTTCCGGCTGGGGGCCACCATCCTCCACGCCTCGCGCCTGGAGGACTGGCGCTCCCTTGAAGGGATCACGGCCCTCGACTGGCTGACGCGCCATTCCGGCGCCGGAACCGTGGAGAAGGTCTGGAAGCCGCTCTTGCGCGCCAAGCTCGGCGCGAATGCCGAGCGTGTCTCCGCGGCCTTCATCTGGGCGATCATCGCCCGCATGTACGCGGCGCGCCGCACCGGCGCGAAGCGGGAGCTCTTTGGCTACGTCCCCGGCGGCTATGCGCGCGTGCTTGACCGGTTTGCCGACGTGCTCACCGGCGAGGGCGTGCGCTTCGAGGTCGACCGACGGGTCTCGGCCGTGACGCGCCATGCCGGCGCCGAGCTCGTGGTCTCGAGCGCGGGCGGCCGCGAGGACGCGTTCGACCGCGTTGTGGTGACCGCCGCCTCTCCTGTGGCCTCGCGGCTCTGTCCGCAATTGACGGCCAAGGAGCACGCCCTCTTGGAGGGCGTGGAGTACCAAGGCATCCTCTGCGCCTCGCTCCTGCTGGATCGCCCCATCAGCCCGTACTACATCACCAACATCGTCGACGGCTGGGTGCCGTTCACGGCGGTGATCGAGATGTCCGCGCTGGTGGACCGGGCGGCGTTCGGCGGGCGCTCTCTCGTCTACTTGCCGAAGTACGTCCCTTCGGGCGACGCCGCCTTCGAGCGCTCCGACGCCGACGTCGAGGAGGAGTTCCTCGGGGCGCTCGAGCGCATGTACCCGCACTTCGATCGCGCCGCGGTGCGTAGCTTTCGGCTCTCGCGGGTACGCTACGTCTTGCCGCTCTCGACGCTCGGATACTCGGACCGGCTTCCGCCGATGCGGACGTCGGTGCCGGGGCTCTACGTCGTCAACGGTGCCCACATCGTCAATGGAACGCTCAACGTGAACGAAACGATCCAACTCGCCGACCGCGCCTTCCACGAGCTGACGGCCGGTCTGGAGACGGCGCCCCGGGCCGGAGCGGCGGCGGTATGAGAGACGCGGCGCTCTCGCTGGACCTCGACAACAAGTGGTCCTACATGAAGACGCACGGCGATCCCGGTTGGGAGAGCTTTCCTTCGTACCTCGACATCGTGGTCCCGCGCTTTCTGCAGTTCCTCGGCGAGCGGGGTCTGCGCATCACCGTCTTCATCGTGGGGCAGGACGCCGCGCTCGAGCGAAACGTGCCGGTGCTGCGGAGCATCGCCGAGGCGGGGCACGAGATCGGGAACCACTCGTTCCATCACGAGCCGTGGCTTCACACGCGCTCGAAGGATGAGATCGAGGAGGAGATCGCGCATGCCGAGTCGTGCATCGAGGCGGCGACCGGGCAGCGGCCCGTCGGCTTTCGCGGGCCGGGCTTCACGCGGTCGACGACGATCCTCGAGGTGCTGGCCCGCAGAGGCTACGCCTACGACGCCTCGACGCTGCCGACGTGGATTGGTCCGCTGGCGCGTGCCTACTATTTCCGGTCGACGCACCTGGACGAGCACTCCCGGCAGGAGCGCGAAGGACTCTTCGGCGCGTTCACGGACGGCTTTGAGGCCAACCGCTTCCATCGCGTGCGGACGCCCGAGGGTGAGATCGCCGAGGTCCCGGTGACCACGATGCCGATCTTCCGGGTGCCGATCCACGTGAGCTACGTTCTTTATCTGAGCGCGGTCTCGCCCGCGCTGGCCCGGCGCTACGTCCGCTTCGCCGTGGGCCTGTGCCGCCTGACGGGCACCGAGCCTTCCATCCTGCTCCACCCGCTGGACTTCCTCGGCGGCGAGGATTGCCCTGAGCTGGCCTTCTTCCCGGCGATGCAGATGCGCGCCGCCGAGAAGCTGGCCGTGGTCGACGACGCCTGCCGGGTGCTGAGCGACGGCTTCACCGTCAAGCCGCTCTTGGACTTCGTGAACGCGCGGGTTACGCCGACTGCACGAGCCGCTGCGCCTGCGCCCGGGACGCGATCTCCCGCAGATCTGCGTCCGTGACCTCACGTTTCGCGTTCGCCACGTCGAGGAAGGCGCGGTAGAACGCGTCGAGTTCCTCCTTGTCGAAGGCGTACCCCAACTGCTCCAGACGCACGCGGATGGCGTGACGCCCCGATTGGCGGCCCAAGTGGAGACGTGCGGCACTGCGCCCGAGCATCTCGGCGGGGAGGATCTCGTACGTGGAGCGGTGCTTCAGCACGCCGTCCTGGTGGATGCCCGACTCGTGCGCGAACGCGTTGGCCCCGACCACGGCCTTGTGCTTCTGCACGGGCATGTGCGTGGCGCGCGCGACCATGCGCGAGAGCGCGGGGATGGCCTGCATGTCGAAGCGAACGTCGGCGCCGTAGATGTCGTTGCGAATCCACAGCGCGGCCAGGACCTCTTCCATCGCGCAGTTGCCCGCGCGCTCGCCGATGCCGTTCACGGTGCATTCGATCTGCCCGGCTCCCGCGCGCACCGCGGCGAGTGAGTTGGCCACGGCCGAGCCGAGGTCGTCGTGGCAGTGGACGGAGAAGACGGCGCGCTCGCTCCCGCGGATGCGCCCCCGCAGATCTTCGATGAGCGAGGCGTATTCGTCGGGTTGCGTATAGCCGACCGTGTCGGGAGCGTTCAACGTGGTGGCGCCGGCATCGAGTGCGGTCTGGAAGACCTCGACGAGGAAGTCGCGCTCGCTGCGCGTGGCATCCTCGGCGGAGAACTCCACGTCCGCGCAGAGGCTGCTCGCCAAGCGCACGGCCTCGTCCACGGCAGCGAGCACCTGCCGTGGGGTCATCCGCAGCTTGTGCTCCATGTGGATGGGGCTGGTGGCGATGAAGGTGTGGATCCGCGGACGCTGCCCGTGACGGATCGACTCCCATGCCTTCTCGATGTCGCCGCGACTCGCGCGGGCGAGCGCGGCCACGCCGGCTTGCCGCACCGCGGCGGCGATCTCGGCCACGGAGGCCGCGACGGTGGGCGAGGCGGCCGGGAAGCCGGCCTCGATGACGTCGACGCCGGCACGGTCGAGGGCGGTGGCGATCCGAAGGCGGTCGTCGGCCCGCATGGCGGCGCCTGGGGATTGCTCCCCATCGCGCAGCGTCGTATCGAAGATCCGGACCTCCATTTTTTCACCTCGCAAAAGAAGTAAAACGCGCCCCCGCCGAAGCGGGGGCGCGTTTCCTGTCATTTCTTCAGGGGATGCGCAGACCTCAACCGCTTCGTCGTGGAGCGTTGCTCGTAAGGAGAAGTCGGCCAAGAAGCTGAAAGCGCATCTTACCCTGGAGTGTAGCACGCGTCGTCAAGGTTCGCGGCGTCCGCCGGAGGCCCCGAAGGCTACTCCCTCGCGAGGGTCATTGACACGGCCTGACGCTTCGTAGTAGCATCGGCCACAACAATGTCGTCTCAGCTTCTTGTCGTCATTAGCCTTCTTGTCCGCCTCGGAAGGGGTCGGTGAGGTTCGGCGCTGTCTGACGACAGGTTACGAAAGTAAGAAGCCGCCTCGCCGACCAGCGAGGCGGCTTTCGTTTTAGGTGGAGGTAGCGTGGAGACCACCGGCTCGCGGTTACTGCTCTCGGCCCTGGAGGCTCATGGCATCGATGCCGTATTCGGCTATCCGGGCGGCACGATCATGCCCTTCTACGACGCCCTTCCCCAGGGCCGGCTCGCGCACTACCTGGTGCGCCACGAGCAGGGTGCCGCGTTCGCGGCCGGCGCCTACGCCCGCACGACGGGGCGGCTGGGCGTCTGCGTCGCCACCAGCGGACCGGGGGCGACGAACCTGGTGACGGGCCTCGTGGACGCCATGATGGACAGCGTTCCCGTGCTCGCGATCACGGGGCAGGTGCGCTCGGCCTTGCTGGGCACCGACGGCTTCCAGGAGGCCGACGTGGTGGGGATCACGAGCCCGTGCACCAAGCACAACGTGCTGGTCCGGCGGGCGAGCGAGATTCCGGCCGCCGTGGAGCGGGCGATCCGCATCGCCACGTCGGGGCGCCCGGGTCCCGTGCTGGTCGATATCACCACCGATGCGCTCAAGGAGCGCCTGGTGTGGGATGGGCCGCTGCGCAGCGAGGCGCAGCCGCCGCAAGCGCCGGAGCCCGTGGCGCTCCCGGAGACCAGGCGCCTGGCCGCCGAGGCGATTGCCGCCCTGGCGCGGGCCGAGCGCCCCGTCCTCATCGTCGGGGGCGGCACCCGCGTGGCAGACGTGAGCAAGCAGTTCCGCCGCTTCGCGGAGCTGATCGGCGCCCCGGTGGTGGCCACCATCAACGGGCTGGGGACGCCCGATCCCGCCGACGACCGCTACCTGGGCATGTTCGGCATGCACGGGCACAAGGCGGCGAACCTGGCCGTCACGCGTGCCGACTGCATGCTGGCGCTCGGCATGCGCTTCGACGACCGCGTCACGGGCGACGTGTCCAAGTTCGGGCGAGACGCCATCATCATTCACTGCGACATCGATCCCAGCGAGATCGGCAAGATCATCCCGGTGGACATCGGCATCGTCGACGATCTGCGCGCCACGATGCAGGCGCTCATCGAGGCGGCCGAGGCGGCGGCCCTGCCGACGTACGACGCCTGGCTCGAGGAGATCGCGGGGCTGCGCCGCCCCCTTCCGCGCGCCCGCACGGAAGGGGGGGAGCTCTCCGCCACGGACGTGCTCGATGCGCTGGCGGCGATGATGGAGCCCGGCACGGTGGTCGCAACGGACGTGGGACAGCACCAGATGTGGATGGCCCAGCGCGTCCGCCTGGAGAGCAGCCGGGACTTCCTGACCTCCGCGGGCCTGGGGGCGATGGGCTTTGGGATTCCCGCCGCCGTTGGCGCGCAGGTGGCCCGTCCGGACGACCTGGTGGTCGCCGTGGTCGGCGACGGCGGCTTCCAGATGACGATGCACGAGCTGGCGACGATCCGCCGCTACGAGCTGCCGGTGAAGATCGTCGTGGTCGACAACCGTCACCTCGGCATGGTCCGCCAGTGGCAGGAGCTCTTCTACGACCGGCGCATCGTCGCGACCGATCTCTACGACAACCCCGATTTTCGCATGCTCGCCGCGGCCTACGGCATGCGCTCCGGCTTCGTGGAGCGGCCCGAGGACCTGCACGGCGCGTTGCGCGAGATGCTCGAGTCGGATTCGGCCTACCTGCTGCACTGCGCGTGCTTCCCAACCGAGAACTGCTTTCCCATGGTTCCCGCCGGCCGGCACATCGACGAGATGCTCGAGAGAACCCCGGCATGAGCGAACGACTCGAATTACCCTTGCGCGACCAACGCGCGCTGGCCAAGGTGCTGACGGCGCTGACGCGCACGGGATGCACCGCGACCAGCGTGCGGGCGAACTTCGGCGAGCGATCCGCCGTCATCACCGTCGAGGGATCGGCACCCGATCTGCACCGTCTCTCAGCGATCGTATCCCGCCTGCTTTCCAATCACCAAGAGGAGTACCGATGAACGTCCAACATGCCCAGACCACCGATCCGGGGAGCCTGCGCGGCAAGCGCATCGGCATCATCGGCTACGGCAGCCAAGGCCGGGCGCATGCCCTCAACCTCCGCGACTCCGGCTGCGACGTGGTCGTCGGACTCCGGACCGGGGGCGGCTCGTACGTCAAGGCGATTGCCGACGGCTGGAGCCCCGTCACCCCCGCGGACGCCGCCCGCAGCGACGTCGTGATGATGTTGACTCCCGATGAGGAGACGCCGCGGATCTACGCCGAGCAGGTGGCCTCCAACCTGAAGCCCGGCGCCGCTCTGGGCTTCGCGCACGGGTTCGCCGTGCACTTCGGCTACGTGCAGGCGCCGCCGGCGGTCAGCGTCTTCATGGTCGCCCCCAAGGCGCCCGGCAGACTGGTGCGCAGCGAGTACGAGGGTGGGCGCGGGGTTCCGTGCCTGATCGCCGTGGCGCAAGACCCGCACGGCGACGCGCTGGAGATCGCGCGGAACTGGGCGATCGGCATCGGCGCGGGCCGTGCCGCGATCATCGAGACCAACTTCCGCGAGGAGACCGAGACGGATCTCTTCGGCGAGCAGGCCGTCCTCTGCGGAGGCCTCTCGGCGCTGGTCACCGCGGGCTTCGAGACGCTGGTCGACGCCGGATACGCGCCGGAGATGGCGTACTTCGAGTGCCTCCACGAGATGAAGCTCATCGTCGACCTGGTGTACGAGCGCGGCATCACCGGCATGCGCGACGGCATCTCGAACACGGCGAAGTACGGCGACTACACGCGCGGCAAGCGCATCGTCACCGACGAGACCCGTCAAGTGATGCGTGAGATACTCTCGGAGATCACCTCCGGGACGTTCGCCAAGGAATGGATGGCCGAGTGCGAGGCCGGCAAGCCGCGTTTCGAGCGGTTCCGCAACGAGGGCAAGCGCCACCAGATCGAGGCGGTCGGCGACGAGCTGCGCAGCTTCATGCCGTGGCTGGCGGCGGGTGCGGGCAAGAAGGAGCCCGGCGCGCCGGGTCTGGACTCGAGCCACGCGATGCCCGAAGTCGGCGCCTTCATGCGGGATTGATCATGACCAAGACGCTCTTTGCGAAACTCTGGGACGCGCACGTGGTCGAGGAGCTTCCGGGCGGCAACGCCCTGGTGTTCGTCGACCGCGTGGTCGCCCACGAGATCACCACTCCCACCGGCGCGCTCGAGATCGAGGAGCGCTTCGGTGATCGTCTCTACGATCCCGACCGCATCGTGGCCATGAACGACCACGTTTCGCCCGCCAAGGACACGGAGACGGCCGTCCAAGCCCAGGTGCTGCGCACGTGGGCCAAACGCCAGGGCATCGAGCTCTACGACATCGGCGACAACGGCATCTGTCACGTCATGGTCCCCGAGCGCGGCTACGTCGAGCCGGGCATGACGCTCTGCTGCGGCGACAGCCACACCTGCACGCTCGGCGCGTTCGGCGCGTTCGCGCTCGGCGTCGGGAGCACGGCGCAAGGGGGCGCGATGCTGGCGGGTTGCCTCATCCTCCAGCGGCCGAAGGTCTACGGCGTCGAGCTGGTGGGACGTCTGGGTCACGGAGCCACGGCGAAGGATCTCGCGCTGACGGTAGTCTCTCGTCTCGGATTCCGCGGCGGCACCGGCTACGTCATCGAGTATCACGGGCCGGGGGTGGCGACGCTCTCGATGGAGGAACGGATGACGCTCTGTAACATGGCCATCGAGGCCGGCGCGACCTCGGGGATCTGCCCGGCGGACGAGGTCACCGTGGCGTATCTGCAAGGAACGCAGAAGCAGCGCGGCGCCGCGGACCTGGACCAACGCGCCGCCCGCTGGCGCGCAGCGCGCGCCGACGAGGGCGCCGCATACGATGCCCGGACGACCGTCGATCTCACCGAGCTCCGACCGATGGTCTCGTGGGGCACCAACCCCGGCGAATGCTCCCCCATCGACGGCACGGTGCCCGCCGATGCCCCGGGCGGTTCGCTCGACTACATGGGCCTGCGGGCCGGGCAGCCGCTGCGCGAGATCGCGATCGATCAGGCGTTCATCGGCTCCTGCACCAACTCGCGCCTCTCCGACCTCCGTGCCGCGGCCGAGGTGCTGCGCGGGCGGCGCGTCTCCGTTCCCACCATCGTGACGCCCGGCTCGCAGGCCGTGCGCCGGGCGGCGGAGCGCGAGGGCCTTCACGACGTCTTCCAGGACGCGGGCGCGCTCTGGACCCACTCCTCGTGCGGGCCGTGTCTGGGGATGTCGATGGGCGTTCTGGCACCGGCCATGCGGTGCGTCTCCTCGTCGAACCGCAACTTCCCGGGGCGCATGGGCGCCGGCGGCCGCGTGCATCTCGCCTCTCCCGCGGTCGTGGCCGCCAGCGCCGTCTTGGGAAGGTTGGCCTCCCCGCAAGAGGTGGGGGAGCGCCAGGTGGCCGTGGCCGGAGGTGTCGCATGATCGTCGACGGCGAGATCCTCTTCGTCGACCGTGCGAACGTCGACACCGATCAGATCATCCCGGCGAAGCATCTCACGGGCGTGACGAAGACGGGGTACGGTCAGTACCTCTTCACCGGGATGCCGGGAGGCACCGACCTGCTGGCGAGCAAGCCGAACGCCTCCGTCATCGTCTCCCGCGAGAACTTCGGGTGCGGGAGCTCGCGCGAGCACGCGGCGTGGGCGATTACCGACCACGGCTTTCGCGCCGTGATCGCCGAGGGCTTCGCGCGCATCTTCTTGGAGAACGCTTACACCAACGGCGTGGTTCCTGTCGTGCTGCCGAAGGAGCAGGTGGAAGCGTTGCGTCACGTCGATCGCGCGCGCATCGACGTGGCCGCGCAAGTGGTCGAGGCCGGAGAACATCGTTTCCCCTTCGAACTCGATCCGCTGCGCAAGGCCTTCGTGCTCGAGGGCGGGTTCCTCGACTACCTCGCCAAGAAGATCGATGCGGTGCGCGCTTGGGAGCGTCGCCGCGCGGAGATGGCCTCCACATAGCGCGTGCAGTTGGTTCGCCGGCGCGCGGAAGAGGAGTACTCCTCTTCCGC
>DATLUD010000048.1:0-2262 GCA_035533275.1 Candidatus Dormiibacterota bacterium
CCCACTCGTCACGCTGGCGCTGATCGCGGCGAGCGTGGCCGGGTTCGCATTGCCCACCCGCCACGGAAGCCTGGTCGCGATGTTGCTGGACATCCTCTTCCTCGCGCTGCTGGCGCCCAGCGTCGAGGGCCGCGTGGGACACGCTCGGCTGTTCGCGGTCTCTCTGGTTGGCGGGCTGCTCGCGCTTGCGGTGCGGTCGCTGGCCGGCGAGGGCTCCCTCCCCGCGGCGCTGCCGCTTGGCGCGGCGGGCGCGACGGTGGCCGTGCTCACGGCCTACCTCGTCCTCTTCCCGCGCGGGCGGGTGTTCACGCTCGTGGTCGTGCCGTTTCTCTTCACCGTCATCGAGGTCCCCGCCGCGCTGCTGCTCGGCCTGTGGCTCGCGGCGCAGGTCTCTCTCGGGGCCGCCGGATGACGCGCGTAGCGGTGTTCGGGGTCGCGCTTGCGTTCATCCTCCTGTTCGCCGTCCTCACGATCGAGAGCATCGCAAGCCAGGGTCCCTCGATCGAGGGCGCCCTGGGAATCTTCGTGCTCGTTCTTCTCACGGTTGGAATCGTCGGGTCTTTGCGCAATCCTCCACGGCGATGAAGGCAGCCATCGCAGCGGCGCTGGCGCTTGCGGCCGCGGCCGGGATCGCGCTCGCCGGCGGAGCGTTTCGGGCTCATGGCGGCGAACGCCACGCGCGCATCGCTCGCCACGTTTCGCAGGCGCCCCCATCGAAGTCGCGACTGGGCATGGTGCTCGGGCGGCCGCCACTTGCGCTCGAGCTCACGGGCGCGAAGCCGGTGAACGCGCCGTTCCACCATCCGCCGCGCGCGGGGCTGCTGTTCGACCTCGACACCGGGCGCGTGCTGTGGGAGCGCGAGCCGACGAGGGCGCTGCCGATCGCAAGCCTCGTGAAGATGATGACCGCCCTGCTCGTGGTCCAATCGCTTCCCGAGAGCGCGCAGGTGCGCGTGAGCCGCCGCGCCGTCGACGCCGCCGGGTCGAAGATCGGGCTGCTTCCGCTCGGCAAGCGGGTGCCGTCGGAGGCCCTGCTCTACGGTTTGTTGCTCCCCTCCGGCAACGACGCAGCCGTCGCGCTCGCCGAAGCGGTCGCGGGCAGCGTCGGCGAGTTCGTCAAGCGGATGAACGCGAAGGCGGCCGCGCTCGGTCTGAGCTGCACCCGCTACGCCTCTCCCGACGGGCTCGACAATCGCAACAGCTCCTGCGCCGTGGATCTCGCAGAGCTCGCGTCCGTCGATCTGGACCAGCCCCGAATCGCGGTGGTGGCGCGCAGCGCAAGCGCGATCAGGCCGTTTCCGATCAAGGGCGGCAAGCTCTACCTCTACAACAACAATCCGCTCCTGCGCTACGGCTTCCCGGGCGCGACCGGACTGAAGACGGGCGAGACCGAAGACGCCGGGCTGTGCCTGGTCGGCACCGCCGAGCGCCACCATGTCCGGCTGGGCGTCGTGCTGCTGCATTCGCCCGAACTGGGGCGTCAGGCGGCCTATCTGCTGAACCGCGCGTTCACGAGCGTCTACCACCAGAGGCCCATCCCCGAGCAGCCGATCCCGGCCGGCCGGTAATATTGACTGGCCAGTCAACCAAGGGAGAGATGTGGATCTTGACGACACGCCCGAGCAGGTAGCCCATCGCGCCAAGGTGCGCGCCTGGCTCGAGGAGAACAAGGCGCAGGCGCCGGTCCTGACAGGACCCGACGCCCTCACGGAGGAGGCGGAGATCGTCTCCGCCAGACGCGCATGGCAGGGCAAGCTCGCGGAGGCGGGGCTCGCCGGCGTCACCTGGCCGAAGGAGTACGGCGGCCAGGGTCTCGGCCCGATCGAGCAGGTCATCTGCAATCAGGAGATCGCGCGCGCCGGCGTGCCCGGGATTCTCGACGCGATCGGCGTCGGGATGCTCGGCCCGACGATCATCGCCCATGGCTCCGATGAGCAGAAGGCTCGCTACCTCGGCCCGATGCTGCACGGCGACGAGGTCTGGTGCCAGCTGTTCTCAGAGCCGGCAGCGGGCTCGGACCTGGCGGCGGTGCAGGCGCGCGCGCTCCAGACCGAGGACGGCAGCTGGCGCCTCTCCGGCCAGAAGGTGTGGACGACCAATGCCCAGTTCTCCTCCTACGGCCTGCTGCTCGCCCGCACCGACGCCGACGTGCCCAAGCACAAGGGCTTGACCATGTTCATCGTGCCGATGGACGCCCCCGGCGTGACCGTCAGGGGCCTGCGCCAGATCTCGGGCGAGGCGGAGTTCAACGAGGTGTTCTTC
>DATLUD010000049.1:0-17586 GCA_035533275.1 Candidatus Dormiibacterota bacterium
CTCGAAGACCAGTTCGCGCGGCGTGTCGAAGAGGCGCGTGACTTCGAACTCCTGCGTATCAACAGGCCATCGACGACCCTCGCCTCCCCCGTTTCGTCCGTAGCCGGCGTGGGCCGAGTTCGAGCTCGCCGACGGCTCAACATTCGCGATCGGCAGGCACGCGGATTTCCCGTGGCAGCCGGGCTACAGCATCATGTTCGCCGTGCCCGACGTCGACGCTGCAGCGCAGCTCGTACGCTCACTTGGGGGCAAGGCGGGTGAGGCGCGCGAATCGCCGGTGTGCTTCATGTCGTTCGGCGAGGATACCGAGGGCAATCAGATCGTCATTCATCGGCGCAAATGACATCGACTCCAATGCGCTCGGGAAATGTCCAGCTCCGGAAGAGTTGCTTCACGTCACCCGCGTTCTGAGCCGGCGACGATGCAGATGGGTCCTTGGGCTCCAAACCCTTGGGGCAAGGGCGATCAGCGCAGGGGTTCTTCCGCACCCTGTTAGAGATCTCGAGCCCTGGAAGAGCCGCGATCCGTCACTCCTCGTACTCCTGAACCAGCGCCACCAGCAGGGCGTTTCGATCCGTCGGCAGCATGCTCACGATGCGCCAGCCGTCCTCACCGAGCTGGTTGAGCTTCAGCTCGCGGCCGTCGGCTGTCGTCAGCACGTAATCGCCGGCGGTGTCCGGCGTGAAGTGTCCGATGACGTTGTGATACTTCTTCATGGCTGCGCGCTCGTTCCCCGCCCGGGCGGCGTGATCCCTCCGCAACAGCCACGGTACTGCGCAAGCACGGCGGCATCGCGGAAATCGATGCGCGAAGAAGCCCGCTGGCCAGCATGTCACTCCGCCAAGGCGTTCGTGAGGGTGTCGTGGAGCTCGAATATCTTGAGGAGGCCCGTGATATCGAGCAGTCTGCGGATGTTCGGCAGCACGCCGATCATCCGAACGACGGCAGGTCCGGGCATCCGCCGCTTGAGCGCGATGACTTCGGCGAGCGCGCGCGCCTCCATGTAGGTGACCTTCCGCATATCGAGCAAGACGAGCCGCATCGAAGATGCCGGCTCGAGCTGCACGCGCAACTCGTGCCGGCGGGCGATATCGTAGTCGCCATGCAAGACAATGAGTGAATGTCTCGGCGGATCATGGATCACCATGGTAGCGGACCGTCCTCTGTTCACCGGGCGGAGCCGCGCTGCGCCATGCTGCGATTGCGAAGGCGGCGTCGGCTTCGGCTTCGGTAATCCCATTGTAACTGGCGGGGCTCGCGTTTGCCAATCGTGGAAACGAGGGATGCGGTATCCCTGCTCAGTCCTCTTGGTGTAGAGGGCTCAGGACCTTCGCGAGGAGCTCGGATCGATTCTTCGAGCTCGTCTTGGCGAGCATGCTCTTGATGTGGTCTTGGACGGTGGAAGGCGTGATGTGCATGGATGTCGCGATCACATCCAGGGGCTCTCCCTCCAAGAGGAGCGCCAGCGTTTGGAGTTCTCGCGGCGACAACGCATACGTATCGGCGGCTCTCATGAACACGTGACTGCCTGGAGCACGTTCGAGCAAAACCCCAACGAAAAGCCCGATCGGCCCCTCCAGCGGCTGCACGCGGACGACGAGAAACGGCACCGGGCGCCTGACGGCGCTCACTTGCGCGTGTGGATCCGAGCTCCAGGTCGAAATGACATCACGCACGGCCGCTTCGATGATTGGCGGCAGCCGATCTTCGAGGCGCGCGTGAGAGCTCGTGATCGCCGCAGTGCGCTGCTCTGCCGCATTCCACGTGAGAATCACCTTGAGGTCCTGGTCCAGGACGTGCATCGACGGCGCGTCGAGTGTCGCGGCGCCTCCTTCGCGGGGCACGCTTCCGGACGGCGCCTCCGTGAGGGCAAGTCCAGCGAGCCGATCCGCCGCCGAATCCAATGCCAGGGCGAGCGCCTGAATTTCCGATGAGGTAAAAGGGCCCAACTCCCCCGTGCGCAGCAGATTCAATATCCCGAACGTGGTGCGGTTATCGGCGAACAGGAGGGTGATCCCGCTCATGTACGGTGCCTCCAGCGACCGAAGCGTGGCTGAGAGGCTTGGACCCTTCGGGGTGCGTCCGCGCTGCAGGACGAACTCTGCCCTGAGGTAATCGAATTCCGCACGCCGCCCCTCGTTGTCGCCCTCGGGCAGGAGCAACTCGTCGGAGGGTCCATTCCCTCTGAAGCGCGCAAAGCTCCAATGCGAGACGGAAACCACGCGTAAGATCTCCGCGATGAGGTCACGCGCTGGGTCGGATGGTGGGAGAAACGCGATCGCCCCCAGGTCCGCCTTCTCGAGCCATTTCGCTCTACGCCCAGTCATAGCGAGCGGGTCCCTTCGCTAAAGGAGGGAGCTGGGTGCGGGGGTCCCGCGAGCCGGTGCCCCCTGATTATCACGATAGACAATAGCCATATATTATGGGATAATCCGGGTATTTCCTCTCTACCCGCCAGCATCGGTCACCTGTTGCGGCGCGTGCAAGCCGGAGGAGGGGGTTGCGCTTGGGTGGGGACGAGAAAACACGACTCCTGTTGAGCCGCCCGTGGCGGCCACGCCCCTGCTCATAACAAGAAGCAATCATGCAGAACGCCAGATCAGCCATCGTGACCGGTGAACTGGCCGTCGCGGAGCTCGTCGCTGATGTGCTGCTGAAAGGCGGCTACGATCAGCCGCAGCACTCGCTAGACGTGCGGGTCGCTCAGCTCAGCAAGTATGCCCCGGACCTGCTGGTGATCGACTTCGTCGATCTTTGGAACGATCCGCTCGAAACGATTCGCCAGATCCGCTTCGTCTTGCCGGACTCCACGATTGTGGTCCTGTCGTCTAGGTTGCAGCAGAGCTGGGCCGCGCGCTGTCACTTGGCCGGCGCCACGTGCGTCCTTGCGAAAGACTCGAAAGGCCCACAGATGCTTGCCGGCATTCGGCGTGCGGTGCGAACCGGTTGCTATACCGATCCGCGCTTCATCGAAGGAGTTGGTGAGAACTGAGGAGGACGCGAGGAGGGCGCGATGTTCGACTTCAACGCCACGCCGGTCGCGAGCCGGATCTTCAGGTCGGGCCAGCCGTCTAGCGCAACGATGACCATGCGCCGCGTGAGCTTCTTCACCCGGCCGGCCTTCTGAAACCGGAAGCGTTCCGAGCGGTTGGCTCTCCTTCGCAGCCGGCACAATCGCATCTCGGGTGCGCGTACGCCAGCCGAGTTGCACGTCACGTCGACGCGCGTTTCCTCAGGAGATAGATTGCAAAGACGAACGCGATCACTACGAGTGTCAAAATTGCGAGTTCGAGTGTGGTCTGGGGGATCAAGTACATGCCGGGCGCATTTCGCTGGCCTTCTACCTCCTGCACGGTGATGACGATGATACGCCGGATCACAGCGATCAATCCGACGATCAGAAAAGGTTCCGGGATGAGGATCGCGCCGCGCAGCGAAAGGGAGACGGTATACCCTAGCTCAGCGATCATGAGAATCAAGAGTACAAGATCAAGAAAACTCGCGGTGAGCCGAATCGTCGAACCGGCTGGCCCGACGACCAACGCGTAGAGTACTGCCAGCGCGTGAATTGAAAGCGTCAATGCGGCTCCGAAGAGCAAGACGCCTACCACGGTAAAGACGACGCGTTCTCCGAAGCGAAGCGCGCCGCTCATCCAGCGCAACGGCGGTGGAGTCGAGGCCTCCATATCGGTCAGCGGCGTGGCCTCCGAGTTGGTCGCCGGGTCGCCGTCGCCGCCGTGCATATCGCTTGACATCATGATTGAGTCTATAGAAAGCCCTCTGCCGCGTCAATCGCGCTTTCGAGGGAACCGGTTGGCCGAGCCGTTAGACGCCCGATTTCCGGCGGGGAACGACGAGGACAACCTCGCCGCCCACTCATGTTTCGCGTGTGCATCGTTTGCGACGCGAGTTGCCGATTGGATGTCTCGCGATCGCGGCAGCGACAAGAGTCATATCGATTGCGGCGCGGCGCATGGTACCATGCTTATGTCACCATATCGCATACGCGACGTATCGGCAGAGCCTCAGACATTTGTCGCAGGACAGTCGGAGGACGCGCCGCGGCGTGCGCCCACCGGCATGCAACACCATGCTCCGTTTGTGTCAGCGCTGCTAATAATACGCTACAGCATTGGATAGTTGTTGGTTCTGCGAGTTGCGGTATGATGGCACAGGGAGATTTTACAGAATACCATGGTTGCCATCACGATCGCGCTCGGCTTCGCAGCCGCCATCACCATCGTCACTCTCTACGGTAAGAACGACCGAGACTACCGCCGCGAATATGCGGAAGATTGGCTCTATCGAGCGCACCCATCCGCCGACGTAGCTGCCCGTAACGCCGGAGCGTGCCCGGCCGAGCCGCAACGCTCGCGCCGCGTCCATTCCGCGCCTCGGCGCAGCGCATTGAGGTCTGCGGCCCAGCGATCGTCCTGACCTAGCGGGCCTTGAGCGGCATCCCCTACGGCAGCAACAGGATCTTTCCGGTACTCCTGCGCGATTCGAGGAAGTCGAGCGCGTCGTTGGCGCGCTCGAGCGGGAAGGTGTGGAACGGCAGAGGGACCACGGTGCCGCTGCGCAGCCAGCCGAACACGGCATCGGTGCGCGCCCGCCGTTCCTCCGGGTCGCCGATGTGATCGAAGATGCTGCAATAGCTCACGGTCAGAGAATGGCGCTCCTGCAGCAGTGAGGGCGGGAAGGGCGGCACCTGGCCGCTTGCCGCGCCGAACAGCACGATGTGGCCGCGCGGGCGCATGCTCTCGAGTGTGAGTTCCCACGTTGCGGCGCCGTTCGGATCGAACGCGACGTGAGCGCCCTCGGGCACGGCTTCGCGCAGGAGCCTGGTGTCCGTGCCGTCGCCGACGAGGACCTCGTAGCCGCGCTCGCGCAGGGGCGTCGCCTTCGCCTCGCTCGAGACGACGCCGATCGGCCGCGCGCCGGCTGCCTTGATGAACTGCATGAGGATCGAGCCGACGCCGCCGGCGGCCGCGTAGACGAGCGCGATCTCACCCGCCCGGATGGGGTGCGCGGTCGCGATCATGGAGTGCGCGGTCACGCCCTGGAAGAGCAGCATCGCCTGGTCGTCGCTGACGTCGTCGGGTACGGGGATCAGCTTGGAGCTCGGCACGGCGATGCGCTGGGCGTAGGTGCCGAAGACGTCGATGACCGCGCAGCGCCTTCCGTCCGGCGCGGTGCCGACGGCCTCGAATCCGAGCACGGTCCCCGGCGGAACCGGGTAGGAGCCGCGGCGCTGCAGCACCTCGATGAAGTTGACGCCGATGCGTGAAGGCGCGATCAGCGTCTCGCCGGCCTGCGGTGCGGGTGCCTCGCGTTCGACGACGGCAAGCCGTTTGCCGCCATTGCTCGCGGTGGCAACGGCTCTGATCTTCGTGATTGTGGTATCCATGCATTGAGCGTAGCCGGTGAAGGACGGCGTGTCCAACACCGATTCTATCCGCCTGCGACACGGGATGCGTGTGGCGGGTTACGCTCGGATGAGATCGAGGAAGCGCCGGCGCAGCGGGCGCTCTACGGAGCGTTCGTTCCAGACGGCGGCCATGCGGATGCGCATCGCGGTGTCGACCGGTACGAAGGCGACGTCGGCGTGCGCGCGCGAGCGCGCCGCGTACTCGGCGACGACGCAGGCGCCCAGGCCCGCGGCGACGAGCCCGATCGCGGTGTCGGTATCGGCGGCCTCGTGCGCGTATGCCGGCGAGACGTCCGCCTGGGCGAAGAGCGTATCGGTCGCGATCCGCCACGAGTCGTGGGCCAAGCCCAGCCGAACCAGTGGAAGGCCGGCCAGCTCCCGCGGGGCGACCGTCGCGCCGCGCGCGAGCCCGTGCGATGCGGGAAGGGCGATCCAGAGGCGCTCTTCGAGCACGTCGACCGATGAGCGGCCACGCTCGTCGAACGGCCGATGGATGAAGGCCAGGTCGATCTCGTCGCGCTCGAGCGCGCTCAGTTGCACGGATTGATCCAGCCGGCGCAGATCGAGTGCGATGGCGGGATAGCGCTCCCGGAAAGCCGCGATGCCGCGCGGCAGCACCTGCGCCATCGCCGAGGCGCAGTAGCCGACGCGCAGCGTCCCGAGCTCCCCGCGCGCCGCTCGGCGCCCGCGCTCCACCGCGCGCTCCGCGGCCGCGAGGACGCCGCGCGCCTCCTCCAAGAAGGCGCTGCCGGCGGGCGTGAGGCGAATGCGGTTGGCGACCCGCTCGAAGAGATCGAACCCGAGATCGCTCTCGAGGCTCTTGATCGCGGCGCTCAGGGGCTGCTGCGCCATGTGCAGGCGTTGAGCCGCCCGCGTGACGTTCTGCTCCTCCGCCACTGCCACAAAGTACCGCAAATGCCGCAACTCCATGCCGCTAGCAACCGGGAGTCGCCCGCTGCGGTTGCGTGCCGCCGCCCCCCCGCGCCCCGCGCCGCCGCGCCCCCCGATCACCTGCTTGCGTATTTTTCACATGCGTGTGAAATATACGCACTTCACGCTCTCGATGTGCGTGATTTTCACCTGTTTGTGAAAAATACGCAATTCGCACAAATCCGTGGTGGTCCGGCGTGACCCACGGCGGGGCCGGCCGCTCACCACCCCGTCAGTCGTTGAACTGGATCGTGATCCCGGCCTGGTGATAGCCGGCGTAACGGACGCCTCGCTCCAGCGCCGCCAGCAAGGGCTCGCGCACCACGGCTACCGTCAGGCGCTCGTGCAGGCGCGAGCGCGGCACCCAGGCCACGTCCACCACGTGGTCGTCGTCCGCGGGCAGGCGCGCCTCTCCGGTCGCCTTGGCCGCGAAGGTGAAGTTGGTGAACTGGGTCTCGCCGTCGTACGACTCGCTGACGTAGAGCAGGTTGCCGACCCGGATCTCCAGACCCGTCTCCTCGCGCACCTCGCGCGCCAGCGTCTCGGTCAGCAGCTCGCCGGGCTCCTGACGCCCGCCGGGCAGGTTCCACAGCGGCTCGGCGTGGTTCGGATACCGGTTGGCCACCAGCAACACGCTCCCGCCGCGCTCGATGAGGGCCGTGCACAGGTGGACGCGCTGGGCGCTCACGCCATCCGGCGCCAGACCAGCGGGCTCGGCAGCGACGTTGCCGTCGGTTCGGGGTGCGCCGCGGGGCGCGCGGCCGCGGGAAGGAGCGCCGGCGGGGCCATGCGGCGCAGCGGCGGCGCTCCGGGCTTGGCCACGGCACCGGCGGCACCAGCGGCACCGGCGCCACCGGCGGCGCGAGCGGCACCGGCGCCACCGGCGGCGCGAGCGGCACCGGCAGCGGGGTGGCGCGGCACCGGCGGGGGAGCGGGAGCGCGGCCGCCCACCACGATCGGCGGATGCGTGGGAGCCGCGAGCGGCGGCGCGGCATGCCGAGAATCTCCCGGCGGTCTGGCCGACGGGCATGCCGCTAGCGCGGCGAAGATGGCGATGCCGATTGAGGCGCGCCGCATCCCTGCTCGTTTCGCCCGCCCCCGCCGCTCCCTCCTGGCGCCACCGCCGGCAGGGATTCCCTTTCGGGGCCCGAACGTGAGCGAGCAAGCGAGAGCAGGTACGGGGTCCATCCGGCTTGCTTGACGTTGCGCGGCGCAGGGTGCTATACTTTCGCCCTATGCCCCCCGGATAAGTGCAGACGCAAAACGCGGACAGTCGTGCGGCAGAGGACTGGCCCGCTTGCGTATTTGGGTATTGGTGCGCGCTCCGGGGGGCAGCGTGCTTTTCAGTCACACGGCGAGTAGGGACGAGAGCAGATGGCGAAGACTACGGTTCAGGCGCAGGGGCGCCCCAACGTCACCGGCGACGGACACGGCGCGTTCACCGTGGAGGCGACCGAAGAGGTCGGTCTCAAGCGGCAGCGCTATTCCTTCGCGAAGATCCCCAATGTCCTCAGCGTCCCGGATCTGATCGAGCTCCAGAAGGCGTCGTTCGAGTGGTTCACCACCGACGGGCTGCGCGACGCGTTCGGCTCCATCTCTCCGATCAAGGACTTCACGGGCAACTTGGTGCTCGAGTTCGGCGAGCACTCGCTCGGCGAGCCCAAGTTCTCGGTCGAGGAGTGCCGCGAGCGCGACATGACCTACAGCGCGCCGTTGCGCGTGCGCGTCCGCCTCATCACGGCGGAGTCCGGCGAGATCAAGGGCATCCCCGACCAAGAGATCTTCATGGGCGATTTCCCGCTCATGACGGACAAGGGCACCTTCATGATCAATGGCGCCGAGCGCGTGATCGTCTCCCAGCTCGTGCGCTCGCCCGGCGTCTATTTCATGAAGGACGTCGACACCAACAACCGGCCGACGTTCAACGCCACCATCATCCCCAACCGCGGCGCGTGGATCGAGTTCGAGACCGACAACGGCACCAAGAACGACGAGACCGAGGGCACGATCGGCGTCCGCATCGACAAGAACCGCAAGATCTACGTCACCACCTTCGTGCGCGCGCTCGATCCGCGCTGGGAGAGCGACGAGGCGATCCTCGCCCTCTTCGACCACAGTCCGCTGATCAAGAACTGCCTGGAGAAGGACAAGGACGTCAAGACGCGCGAGGACGCGCTCAAGGAGATCTACAAGAAGCTGCGCCCCGGCGAGCCCGAGAACGCGGAGAACGCCGAGAACCTGCTGCGCTCGCTCTTCTTCGACGAGAAGCGCTACGATCTCGCCGCCGTCGGCCGCTACAAGGTGAACTTCAAGCTCGAGGAGGAGTTCGCCGAGGTCGGCCTCACGCCGCCGGCGCTCACCAAGCGCTGCCTCGAGCGCGAGGACATGATCGCCGTCATCAAGCGGCTGATCAAGGTCGCCGAGCGCAAGGTGCACATCGACGACATCGACCACCTGGGCAACCGCCGCATCCGTTCGGTGGGCGAGCTGCTCCAGAACCAGTTCCGCGTCGGCTTGCTGCGCCTCGAGCGCGTCGTGCGCGAGCGCATGACCACCCAGGACATCGAGACGGTCACGCCGCAGGCGCTGATCAACATCCGCCCCGTCGTCGCGGCGATCAAGGAGTTCTTCGGCTCCAGCCAGCTCTCGCAGTTCATGGACCAAACCAACTCGCTGGCCGAGCTCACGCACAAGCGCCGCCTCTCGGCGCTGGGGCCCGGCGGCCTCTCGCGCGAGCGCGCCGGCTTCGAGGTGCGTGACGTCCACCACTCGCACTACGGCCGTATCTGCCCCATCGAGACGCCGGAAGGCCCCAACATCGGCCTCATCGGCTCGCTGGCCACGTACGGGCGCGTCAATCGCTACGGCTTCATCGAGACGCCGTATCGCGTGGTCGAGAAGGGCCGCGTGAGCGACGAGGTGCGCTACCTCACGGCCGACCAGGAAGACAAGTACGTTATCGCTCAGGCCAACACGCCGGTCGACGAGAAGGGGCGCATCGTCTCCGACCGCGTGGTCGCCCGCTTCGCCGAGGAGTACGTCGAGGAGCCGCCGGAGCGCGTCCAGTTCATGGACGTCTCGCCGCGCCAGATCGTCTCGGTGGCCACGGCGCTGATCCCGTTCCTGGAGCACGACGACGCCAACCGCGCGCTCATGGGCGCCAACATGCAGCGCCAGGCCGTGCCGTTGCTGCGTCCCCAGGCGCCCATCATCGGCACCGGCATGGAGTACCGCGCCGCCAAGGATTCCGGCGGCTGCGTAGTCTGCCTGGCCGATGGCACGGTCTCGTTCGTCGACGCCGGCAAGGTTGTCGTCAAGCAAGACGCCGACGGCCTCGAGCGCGAGTACAGCTTGCTCAAGTTCACGCGCTCCAACGCGGGCACGTGCATCAACCAGCGGCCGATCGTGCGCGTGGGCGAGGCGATCAAGCGCGGCCAGATCATCGCCGACGGACCCTCCAGCGACGAGGGCGAGCTGGCGCTCGGCCAAAACGTGCTCGTCGCGTTCATGCCGTGGGAAGGCTTCAACTACGAGGACGCCATCCTGATCTCCGAGCGGATGGTCAAGGACGATCGCTTCACCTCGATCCACATCGAGGAGTACGAGTGCGAGGCCCGCGACACCAAGCTCGGCCCCGAGGAGATCACGCGCGACATCCCCAACGTCGGTGAGGACGCGCTCAAGGATCTCGACGAGAACGGCATCGTGCGCATCGGCGCCGAGGTGCGCCCCGAGGACATCCTGGTCGGCAAGGTCACGCCCAAGGGCGAGACGGAGCTCACGGCCGAGGAGCGCCTCCTGCGCGCCATCTTCGGCGAGAAGTCGCGCGAAGTGCGCGACACCTCGCTCAAGGTGCCGCACGGCGAGAAGGGCAAGATCATCGACGTCAAGGTGTTCGAGCGCGATGCCGGCGACGAGCTCGCTCCGGGCGTCAACAAGCTCGTGCGCGTTTACGTCGCGCAGAAGCGCAAGATCCTCCAGGGCGACAAGATGGCCGGGCGTCACGGCAACAAGGGCGTCATCGCCAAGGTCCTCCCCGAGGAGGACATGCCCTACCTCGAGGACGGCGGACCCGTCGACATCGTGCTCAACCCGCTGGGCGTGCCCAGCCGCATGAACGTCGGCCAGATCCTCGAGACGCACCTGGGTTGGGCGGCGGCCGTCATGGGCAAGCACATCGCCACGCCCGTCTTCGACGGCGCGCACGCCGAGGACATCCAGGAGTGGCTCCAGGACGCCGGCCTCCCGGCCGACGGCAAGGCCTGGCTGCGCGACGGCCGCTCGGGCGAGCGCTTCGCGCGTCCGATCACGGTCGGCTACATCTATATGCTGAAGCTGGCGCACTTGGTGGACGACAAGATCCACGCGCGCTCCACCGGCCCGTACTCCATGATCACCCAGCAGCCGCTGGGCGGCAAGGCGCAGTTCGGCGGTCAGCGCTTCGGCGAGATGGAGGTCTGGGCGCTGGAGGCCTACGGCGCGGCATACACGCTGCAGGAGCTCCTCACCGTCAAGTCCGACGACGTCGTGGGCCGCGTCAAGACGTACGAGGCCATCGTCAAGGGCGAAAACGTGATGGAACCCGGCGTTCCCGAGTCGTTCAAGGTGCTCATCAAGGAGCTGCAATCGCTCGCCCTCGACGTCAAGGTGTTGACGGAGAGCCGCGAGGAGCTCGAGGTGCGCGTCTCCGACGAGGACATCGCCGAGCGCGCCAGCGAGTACGGCTTGCTGATGGGGGCCGAGGAGCCCGGCAAGGCCGCGGCCGCCGCGGCGCGGGCCGAGGAAGAGTTCGCTCGGGCGGGCATGGCCGCGCGCGCGCTGGGTCTGGAGGCCGTGGTCGGTGAGGCCGCCGTGGAGGGCGCCGAGCTCGCCGAGCACGGCGAGGAAGAAGCCGCCGAAGAGGAGGTCTCCGAAGAGGAGGTCGTCGACGAGGAAGTCGTCGACGAGGAAGCCGAGGGCGACGAGGACGTCGCGGGAAGCGCGCTGGGCGGCTTGCAAGTCCCGGACGAGGAGGCCGAGCTCGACGAGGAAGACGTCGTCGAGGAGGAGGTCGTGCCCGACGAGGAGGGCTACGTGCTCGAGGACGAGGACGAGGCCGAGGCCGAGGAAGACGAGGAGGAAGAGGACGAGTCCTTCCGCGACGAGTTCTCTGACGAGGAGCTCTAAGACGAGATGAATATGCTCGACGTGAACAATTTTGATGCGATGCGCATCGGGCTCGCGAGCCCGGAGCAGATTCGTGCGTGGTCGTTCGGTGAGGTCAAGAAGCCCGAGACGATCAACTACCGCACGCTGAAGCCCGAGCGCGACGGCCTGTTCTGCGAGAAGATCTTCGGTCCCACCAAGGACTGGGAGTGCCACTGCGGCAAGTACAAGCGCATCCGCTTCAAGGGCATGATCTGCGACCGCTGTCAGGTCGAGATCACGCGCGCCAAGGTGCGCCGCGAGCGCATGGGCCACATCGAGCTGGCCACGCCCGTGAGCCACATCTGGTACTTCAAGGGCGTGCCCTCTCGCATCGGCATCCTGCTCGACATGTCCCCGCGCCAGCTGGAGAAGGTGATCTACTTCGCCGCGTACGTGGTGATCGACGCCGGACAGACCCCGCTGGCCAAGCGCGAGATCCTCACCGAGCAGAAGTACCGCGAGCACCGCGAGAAGTACGGCAACGCCTTCAAGGCGGGCATGGGCGCCGAGGCCGTGCGCGAGCTCCTGCGCGACCTCAACCTGCGCAAGCTCCAAGAAGACCTGCGCCGCGAGTTCCAGGAGACCTCAGGGCAGAAGCGCATCAAGGCGATCAAGCGGCTCGAGGTGGTCGAGGCGTTCCTCCAGTCGGGCAACAAGCCGGAGTGGATGATCCTCGCCGCCGTTCCGGTCATCGCGCCGGAGCTGCGCCCCATGGTCCAGCTCGACGGCGGCCGCTTCGCCACGTCCGATCTCAACGATCTCTACCGCCGCGTGATCAACCGCAACAACCGCCTCAAGCGGCTGCTGGAGCTCAACGCCCCCGAGATCATCATCAAGAACGAGAAGCGCATGCTGCAGGAGGCCGTCGACGCGTTGATCGACAACGGCCGCCGCGGCCGTCCGGTCACGGGCCCCAACAACCGCCCGCTGAAGTCGCTCTCCGACATCCTCAAGGGCAAGCAGGGCCGCTTCCGGCAGAACCTGCTGGGCAAGCGCGTCGACTACTCGGGACGCTCCGTGATCGTCGTCGGCCCCAACCTCAAGCTGCACCAGTGCGGCTTGCCCAAGGAGATGGCGCTCGAGCTCTTCAAGCCGTTCGTGATGAAGAAGTTGGTCGACCGCGGCCAGGCGCACAACATCAAGAGCGCCAAGCGCATGGTGGAGCGCGTGCGTCCGGAAGTCTGGGACGTGCTCGACGAGGTCATTCAGCAGCACCCCGTGCTGCTCAACCGCGCCCCGACGCTGCACCGCCTGGGCATCCAGGCCTTCGAGCCGGTGCTGGTCGAGGGCAAGGCCATCCAGATCCACCCGCTGGTCTGCACGCCGTACAACGCCGACTTCGACGGCGACCAGATGGCCGTGCACCTGCCGCTCTCGGCGGGGGCCCAGGCCGAGGCGCGCATCCTGATGCTCTCCTCAAACAACATCATGCGCCCGGCGTTCGGCGACCCGGTGTCCATCCCGACGCAGGACATGATCCTGGGGCTCTACTTCCTCACGTTCAACATCGAGGAGTACAAGGGCCCGGCCAAGGCGCACCTCGCGCGGCTCGCCGAGGCGGCCAACGGCGCCGCCGGCAAGGAGGAGCGCCTGCGCGTCTTCTCCGACTCCAAGGAAGCGCTGATGGCGCTGGACTTCAAGGCCGTCGACCTGCAGGACTGGGTCAAGGTCCGCTGGCAGGGCGAGCTGATTCGCACCACCGTGGGTCGCTTGATCTTCAACTTGGCGATCCCCGAAGAGTGGAACATGCCCTTCGTCAACAAGATCATCGACAAGGGCACGTTGCGCAAGCTGATCGCCGAGTGCTACCGCAAGTACGGCAACGCCGAGACCGCGAAGTTCCTCGATGCCATCAAGTCGCTGGGCTTCCGCTACGCCACGGTCTCCGGAACCACCGTCTCCATCTCCGACGTGGTGGTGCCGCCCGAGAAGGACGAGCTGCTCCACGCCGCCGACAAGAAGGTCGAGGACATCAACGGCCTCTTCGAGCAAGGCTTCATCTCGGAGGAGGAGCAGTACAACCAGACCATCGAGGTCTGGTCCAAGACCAGCGACGAGGTCACGGCCGTCATGCAGGCGGCGCAGGACCCGCTCAACCCGGTCTTCATGATGGCCACCTCCGGCGCCCGCGGCTCGCTGGCGCAGGTCAAGCAGCTCGGCGGCATGCGCGGCCTCATGGCCGATCCGTCGGGACGCATCCTGTCCATCCCGATCAAGGCGAACCTCAAAGAGGGGCTCACCGTCCTCGAGTACTTCATCTCGACGCACGGCGCCCGCAAGGGTCTGGCCGACACCGCGCTGCGCACGGCCGACTCGGGCTACCTCACCCGCCGCTTGGTGGACGTGGCGCAAGACGTCATCATCCGCGAGGAGGACTGCGGCACGGCGGAGGGCATCGTGGTCTCCGACATCCGCGCGGGTAAGGAGATCATCGAGCCGCTCTACAACCGCATCCTCGGGCGCCGGGCGCTCGAGGACCTGGTCGATCCGCGCGACGGCCACACCGTCATGGTGCGGCGCGACGAGGAGATCGACGAGGACAAGTCCCAGGCGATCATCGATGCCGCCATCCCCGACGTCAAGATCCGCTCGGTGCTCACGTGCCGCGCGAAGTACGGCGTCTGCGCCATGTGCTACGGGCGCGACCTGGCCACGGGCAAGAAGGTCGACATCGGCGAGGCGGTGGGCATCATCGCCGCGCAGTCGATCGGCGAGCCCGGCACCCAGCTCACGCTGCGCACGTTCCATACGGGCGGCGTGGCCACCGAGGACATCATCACCGGTCTGCCGCGCGTCGAGGAGCTCTTCGAGGCGCGCAAGCCCAAGGGGCAGGCGGTGGTGACCGAGGTCTCGGGCACCGTGCGCGTGCTCGAGGAGAAGAACGAGCGCAAGATCGTCGTGGTCGACGAGCACGGCGAGGAGCACACCTACGAGATCCCGTCCAGCACGCATGCCATCGTGAAGGACGGCGACAAGATCTCGGCGGGTGATCCTCTGCACGAGGGCTCGCTCAACCCGCACGACGTGCTGCGGCTCAAGGGCGAGCGCGCGATCCAGAACTACCTGGTGCGCGAGGTGCAGAAGGTCTACCGCTCGCAGGGCGTCGACATCAACGACAAGCACATCGAGGTCATCGTGCGCTCGATGATGCGCAAGGTGAAGATCGTCGACGGCGGCGGCACCCGCTTCCTCCCCGGTCAGCTCATCGAGATGAGCCAGCTCTCCGACGAGAACGATAAGCTCGCCGCGAAGGCCGGCGGCCGCCCGGCCGAGGGCAGTCCGGTGCTGCTGGGCGTCACCAAGGCGTCGCTGGCCACGGAGTCGTTCCTCTCGGCGGCCTCCTTCCAGGAGACGACGCGCGTCCTCACCGAGGCCGCGATCAAGGGCAAGCACGACCCGCTGCTCGGCCTGAAGGAGAACGTCATCATCGGCAAGCTCATCCCGGCGGGTACGGGGATGACGCGCTACCGCAACATCGAGATCCAACCCCACGGACAGGATATCGACGAGGATGGACGGCCGCGCCACGCGCCGGTGCCCGAGGAGTACGGCGGAGTCGGCCTAGCCGACGAGGCCGCGCTCATGGAGGTCATCGGGCAGGGCATGGCCGAGGAGGCTCATCGGCTCCACATCGGGGCCGGCGTGCGCGCTCCGGAGCCGGTGGTGCATTACGAGGGGGACTACGACGTCAACGTGGCGCCGGAGCCCAGCCCGCTCGAGGTGCAGCTGAACAAGCGCAAGGGGATCTCACCCGAAGATCTGCCGTAAGCGCGGCGCGGGGCGCCGGAGGCTGCTCCGACACGTCGGCCACGTCAACGGGGCTCGCGGATTCCGCGAGCCCCGTTCTTTTCGGCGGCCAACCCCGCGAGATCAACCGCGAGAAGGCGAGCGGTAGTACCACCTGTCGAAGCGAATGCGCCGCCGAGCCTTCGCTGCGCCAACCGCTCGATCGAAGACTGCCAACTCCTCTCCCACGAAGCTGGTGGCGTTCGCATCTGCTGCCGAGTGTGCGGCGATACCCAGCTCGCCCGCGGCGTAGGCTCGCGCCGCTGCTTCTTGGCATGGGCCATGCGGGACTCCATACGGTGTGCGCGGCGGAAGCCGGAGCGCGCGCAGGCCATTGCGACCGACCGCGTCCACGAAGGGGCGGCGCTCCACGTCGAACGGCACGAGGTCTGGCTGCATCTCGGGACGGAGATCGTCGAGTGAGTAGAGCTCGCCTTCGTGAAGACGGCGCGCGTTCGCCGCGGCCACCTCGATCGTCGCATTGAGGTAGAGTGCGCCGAACGAGCCCGCAACGTTCCACCGGCCCCCGAGCGCCTTGGCGTACGACGTGTCCCGTAGGTTCTGCCATGCGCGTGCGCCGATGCGGAAGTATCGGCCGCCGCGAATGATGTGCCTCACGCCCCGTCGTAGTTCTCGAGGCGCGCCAGGTAGCGGTAGACGGGCTCGACGCCTGCGTCGCGAACGGTCTCCAGCAGCGTGCGGCCGCCAAGCCCCTTGGCTCGACGGCGGACGATCGTCGGGATTCGATCCGGCCTCAGGTTCCGCTCGAGCTCGCGCGCCAAGTCGTAGACCGCCGCCACGTCGGCGACGCGCTCCGCGGGGACGCCGCGCTGGACCCACTTGAGGATGGCCTGCCGGGAGACGCCGAAGAGGTCGCCGGCCTCACTCTTGCTCAGACTCCACATCCTGCGGAGGCGCTCGAGCTTGCGCGCGGCGGCGTTCGGGTAGAGGCGCTCGCCGATGGCGCGCGCGCGATCGATGGCCACGAGCGCGCTGTAGCCATGCGTGGGTCCGGCGGCTATGGCGCGAACCCTCTTCGTCGTCACGCCTCGATTGTATCGCAACCACGTGGCAACCGCAACCAAACCGCAACCGAGGCCTGGAGCGTCGCCGGCTAGGTTCCGCCATACGAAGCGATGACAAAGGCATGGCAAGAAGATGCCATGCCGGGCTATGATTCCTTCATGAAGGTGCCGGGCAACCACTTACCCGCCCGGCCAGCATGAAAGGAAGACACAGACTCATGAACCTGCGCAATGCCGCGCTCCTCCTCGCATTCGCCGCCGCTACCGCCCTGGCCGGGTGCGGGGGCGGAGGCCTCGCCCCGTCGGCGAACACGCTGCCGCTGGCCTCCAGCAGCGCGGATGGGACGCTTCCACCGTACGCTAGCGGCACCGGCACCGCGGCTCCCAACGTCATAGCGGCAGACGGGACGCTTCCACCGTATACGGCGAGCGGCAGCTCGACGGCCGACGGCACGCTTCCTCCGTACTAGGGACGCTACGCTCCGAAGAGCCTGGCGAGGGGTTCCCCGGGAAGAAGGAGAAGTAAAAGAAACTTCCTTTCGGTTCGCGTGGAGCCCCCGTCAGGTTGAACAAGGACGTAGATTTCCGGGTGATCGCCGAGGCGCAGACGGCCACCGAACTAGGTGAGTCCCTGCGTTGCCTCGCCATCCTTGAGCCGATCCGGCCCGAGCCATCGGAGCTTTTTGCTCAGGCTCTGCCCCTGCGTGGCCGCGCCCTCCTCGCGCGCGACCCACTGGGCGCCCTCACGGCCCTCAAGGAGGGCATTCCGCTCCTCGCCGCGTTCCCCGAGGCCCAGCTCGAGGCGCAGATGCTGCTGGGGCGGGCCCACATCTTCACCGACCAGTTTGCCTTTGCCGAAGACGTGCTTCGCGGAGCGTTGGAGCGCGCACAGGCGCTCGGCAACGGCAGACTTGTGGCCTACGCGTGTTACAACCTCGCTACACTTCTGTTCGTCACCCGCGCTTTCGATGAGGCGGAGCAGTTCGCGCAACAGGCTGCGCGCGATCCCGACGGACTGGCCCAGGCACGAGCAAAGGCGATTGCCTCGTGGATTCGTGCCGGGCGCGAGGATTACGCGGGACAATTGCGACTTGCGCAACAGGCTTTGCGCGAAGCCCAAGCAGCATCGACCAAGGACGTCGCCTTAGAGGCCTCGCTCACGCACGTCCTGGCGGCCGTGGGGATGAACCTCTGCGACGAAGAGGCGGTGACCCTCGCCTGGCAGACGGC
>DATLUD010000050.1:0-33651 GCA_035533275.1 Candidatus Dormiibacterota bacterium
GCTTGAGGACCGTTTCGAGGATTGGTCGCTGAACCCGATCCTCAAGACCACGCTGGGCTTCGGACTGGTCGGCGTCATCGGCATCTTCTATCCGCAGGTCTTCGGCGTCGGCTACGATCACATCCAGCAAGTGCTCTACGAGCACGTTCCGTGGCCGCACGCGTTGATGCTGGGGATCCTGAAGCCGTTGGCGACGGCCTTGACCCTGGGCTCGGGCGGCAGCGGCGGCATCTTCTCGCCGTCGCTCTACACCGGGGCGATGATCGGCAACGTCTTCGGCCACTTCGCCCACCAGCTCTTCCCCACGTGGACGGGCCCTGCCGCCGCGTACGGACTGGTGGCGATGGCCGGCGTCTTCGCGGGCGCGGCGGAGGCGCCGATCACGGCCATGACCATCGTCTTCGAGATGTCGAACGACTATACGATCGTATTGCCGCTGATGATCACCAGCGTCATCGCGACGGTCATGGGGAGATATCTCATCGGCAGCACGGTCTATGCGCTCAAGCTGGAGCGCCGCGGCATCGACTGGGAGCAGGTGAAGCACCCTAGCCCCTTCGCGCTCATGCGGATCTCCTCGATCGAGCGCAAGCCCACGATGGTGGCGCGCGCCGAGGAGTCGATCCACGGCGTGCTCGCCCGCACCGGCACCAGCGCCGAGCTGGTGATCCCCGTGATCCACGGCGACCGCTTTCTGGGCACGGTGACGACGCTGGAGCTGGCCGGCTATCTTGCACGCGGCGAGGAGGCGACGATGGGCAGCCTCGCGCGCCCGGCCGCCGAGACGCTGGATCATGCCGACACGCTGGAGAAGGCGATTGCGCTGATGTCCGACCCGAGCGTCTCGCTGCTTCCGGTCGTCGACTCCGAGAGCGGCGCGTTCGTGGGTGTCGTCACGCGGCGAGACGTGATCGCGGCCTATCAGACGGGAGGCACGCGCCACGCGGTCGCGGCCGTCGGTATTCCATGAGAGTCCTTTTGGTACTCGCCCTAGCGGCCGTCCTCGCCGCCGCTGCGCACCAACCCGCCTACGCCGCGGTGCCACTGATGCCGGTGCACGGAACGGTGCTGGCGCAGCCCTCGCCGCACGACGTGATCATGAGCAGCCGCGCCGTGACCGGCATGTTGAGCGCGCAGACGCGCGCGTACCGACTGGATGGCACGCTCGCCCTTCACTCGGGCGAGCAGATCGATGCCTACGTCGACCGCTCGACCAAGCCGTGGACCTTGCGCGACGTCGACCCTGAGGGCGTGTACGCGGTGGGACAGGGCTTCGCGAGCGTCAAGAGCTTCCTCGGGCCCGGCGATCGCGTCCCCGACGTGCTTCTGGTCGACCAGGATGGGCGGCAGACGCGGTTCTCCGACTTCGTGGGCAAGACGACGCTGGTCACCTTCGTCTACACGCGCTGCACGGATATCTGTCCGGTCGTCACCGGAAAGTTCGCGGCGCTGGCGCAACGACTCTCGCCGGAGCGCTTTCACCTCGTCGAGTTGACGATCGACCCGAACTATGACTCTCCAGCGGCCTTGGCGGCATACGCCAAGAAGTACGGGGCCCACGAAGCGCAGTGGTCCTTCCTTACCGGCACGCCGAACTCCGTCGGCAAGTTGCTCGCCCAGTTCGGCATCACCGCCATCCGCGCGAGCGACAGCACGGCCGCGGTCGTCGGCGACGCCGAGACCCAAGCGACGGATGCGCTGATCGACCACAACCAGCCGTTGATCGTCGTCGGCCCCGACGGCCGCATCGCCTCGGTGATCCAAAATGCCGCGATCTCGCCGAGCGACATCATCGCCGTCGCGCGCCACGACGCGGGATTGTCGTCCAATCCGTTCAAGCGTTTCGAGGTCGCCGCCATCTCGCTCGTCTACTCGTTGTGCGGGGGCTACTTCATCGGCGAGACCAATGCCGTCGCCGGCTTCTGGATTCTCGTGATCGGTCTCCCCATCACGTCGTACGCCGGATGGCGCATCTGGCGGGCGATGCACAGCGAGCACGCTTAGGTCCTGCACATCGATACCTCGCGCCAGCTTGTTTAGCAGGCCAACACGGCGGATACGACAAACGTAGCCGTGCCGAGTCTCCGGCCCGTGAGGTCCGGAGAGCGGGGGAACCACATGTGGGGTGCATCCGGCCACGCCGGTAGGAGAGGACTCCCTCCGAACCCGTCAGCTAACCCCGCAGGCTTCGAGTCCCGCTCCAAGGTCGACGCGCGTCGCCGCGGAGCGTTTGAAGAGGGTTAACATGCTGGCATCTCCGATCGAGTGCTCGGCGGAGCCGCGCTCTGTTGCGGGTCCCGTGCTCGTCATCTCGCTCCATGCCGATCCGACCACGTTGGTCGGCGCGCCGCAGAACGGCGGCGTCACCATCTACGTGCGCGAGCTCGCGCGCGCGCTTGCGCGCGAGGGCTGGCCCGTCGACGTCGTCACGCGGCGTGACGATCCGCGCAAGCGAGCGTTCGAGACGATGGACGGCGTCCGCATTCTGCGCATTCCGGCCGGCCCGGCTCAGCGGCTGCCGAACGACGCGATCGCCGAGCACCTCCCCGAAGCTCTGGAGTCGCTGCGCGAGATTGCGGCGGCCCGTCCCTACCAGGTCGTCTCGAGCCACTATTGGCTCTCGGGCTATCTGGGCGACATCCTGAGCGGCGAGCGCGGCGTGCCGCACGTGCATACGCTGCACTCGCTGGGCATCTCGCGACCAGGCCGCGATCCCGTCACGCGCCGCCGCGTGGAGATCGAGAGGCGGCTGCTCAAGCGCGCGCGCATCGTCACGTTGGGGCGCCGCGACTTCGGCATCTACGCGGAGAAGTACGGCGTCGTTCCGCCCCGGCTCGCGGCGATCCCGGCGGGCGTCGACGCCGGCCGGTTCGCTCCTGGAGAGGCGCGCGTGGCGCGCCGGGCCGTCGGCCTCGACGAGACCGGACCGTGGATCGGCTACGTCGGACGGCTCACCAGAGAGAAGGGGATCGACGACCTCATCCGCGCGTTCGCGCTGCTCCGCGAGCGGAGCGATCGCGTCGGCCTGTTCGTGGTTGGCGGTGCCCAGCGGAACTCGCGCGTCCCCGAGCTGCGCGCGCTCGCGGAAGGACTCGGAGTGGCGCCATGGGTACGATTCCTCGGACCTATCCCCAACAAGAAGGTCTCCGATGCGTATCGCGCGGCGGACATCGTCGCGGTCCCCAGTCATTACGAGGCGTTCGGCCTGGTGGCACTGGAGGCGCGCGCGTGCGGCATACCCGTGGTGGCCAGCGACGTCGGAGGCCTGCGGGAGCTCGTCGCCCCCGAGAGCGGCGGGTGCCGCGTGGCGCCCGGCGACGCGCGTGCCTGGGCGGACGCCCTGCGCGACGCCCTCGATCCGCGTGAGCTGGTGGCGCGCGCCAACGCCGCCGTGTGCGCCGATACGTCGGCCTACTCGTGGCCGGCGATCGCCAGGCGCATCATGGAGTTCGCCGCCGCCGAGAGCGTGGCGCTTGCGTAGACTCCTGGTCTGCGATCTCGACGGCACGTTGTTGGGAGAGCGTGCTTCGCTGAACCGGATCCTCGAGCTCCTGCGGCTGCCGGGGGCTCCGGTCCTGGCATTCGCCACAGGGCGCCAACAGCCGTCTGCGGATGGGGTGCTGCGTGAGTGGGGCGTCGTGAGCGGAGCGTACCTGCTGGCCGGCGTGGGAACTGAGGCCTACGCGCGCGAGCTTGAGGGCGCGTGGAGCAAGTTGGCGGGGTGGCCGCCGCCGCGCGAGCGCTGGGACGTCGCGCTGGTTCGGCGGGCTCTCGAGGGAGTGCCGCTTCTGGTGCCGCAACGCCTCTCGTCACAGCACAAGGTCTCGTACGTCGCGCCTCGAGAGACGCTTGACACGGTGCGCGCGCGTCTGCGGGAGGCTGGGTTGGCGGCGACCATCGTCCACAGCCACGGAGATCTCTTGGACGTGCTGCCCGATGGCGTCGACAAGGGGCACGCCGTCGCGTGGCTCGCGGCACGTCTGGGCGTGCCCTTGACGCAGACGATGACGTGCGGAGACACCGAGAACGACCGCGCCATGTTGGCGCTTCCCGGGCCGTCGGTCATCGTCGGCGGCGCGGAGCCGGAGCTGCTGAGCCGTCTACCGGAACTCCCGCGAACGTACGCCGCGCGCGAGCCGCACGCTGGCGGGATCCTCGAGGGGCTGCGCCACGCCGGCTGGCTTACGGGCGAGGCGTGGTCTCCATGAGCCCCGGCTACGCGCCGGGGGGCGTCGCGGCGCGCGAGGCCGCGATCATCCGGGCGTACCAGCGGCCGCTTTCCTTGACGATCCGGCGCTGAGTGGCATAGTCGACGTAGACCAGACCGAAGCGCTGACGGTAGCCTTCCGTCCACTCGAAATTGTCCAGCAGCGACCACGCGAAGTATCCCGCCACCGGGATGCCCGCGTCGATCGCGCGCCGCACCTGGTCCAAGTGACTCTGCAGGTACGCGATGCGCTCGGGGTCGCGTATCTCGCCGTTCTCCGAGACGGTGTCGGGGAACGCTGCGCCGTTCTCCGTCACGTAGATCTTCGCCGGCGCGCAGCGCTCCTGCACCCGTGCCAGCGTATCGTAGAGACCGTCGGGGTGGATCTCCCAGCCCATCGTCGTGCGCTTGGCGTGCGGCACCTCGACGTAGTCGCCGAACGGCGTCGCCCCGCTGAGGTTGAAGCGGATCGTGAACCGCGTGTAATAGTTGACCCCCAAGAAATCGATGGGCGCCTTGATGATGGCCATGTCGCCGTCGCGAATGCGCAGAGCGGCGTGGCTCTCGGGCACCAGCGAGTGCTCGTGATAGGTTCCGTGGAAGATCGGGTCGAGGAACCAGAGGTTCACGTTGACGTCGGCGGCTCGGGCGGCCTGAACGTCGAGCGGATCGTCCGAGGCGGAATCGATTGCGCTGAAGTTGAGCGTGATGCCGACCTCTGCGCGCGGAGTGTTTCGGCGGATCACGGGCACCGCGAGACCGTGGGCGAGCAGCAAGTGATGTGCGGCCTGCATGCCCAGTTGCAGGTCGCGATACCCCGGGGCGTGGCTTCCCCAACCGTAGCTGAGCCACGAGGAGACCCACGGCTCGTTCAGCGTGATCCAGGCCTCAACGCCGTCTCCCAGCGCGTGCGAGACCACGTCAGCATACTCGACAAAGGCGTCGGCGGTGTCGCGCCCGATCCAGCCACCCCAGCGGTCCTGGAGCACGTCGGGGAGATCCCAGTGGTAGAGCGTGACGTACGGGCGGATGCCCACCGTGACGAGCCGGTCGACGAGTCGGCGGTAGAAGTCCAGGCCCCGCTGATTGACGCGGCCCACGCCGTCGGGGATGACGCGCGGCCACGAGACCGAGAAGCGGTAGGCGTCCAAGCCCAACTGCGCCATCAGCCCGACGTCCTCGTCGAAGCGACGGTAATGATCGCAGGCCACGTCGCCTGCGTCTCCGTTGGCGATGTTGCCGGGCGTGGCGCAGAAGCGATCCCAGATCGACGGTCCGCGGCCGTCCGCGCGGACGGCTCCCTCGATTTGATAGGCCGACGTCGCGGCGCCCCAGACGAAGCGAGCCTGGCGGGCGGGGGTCATCGAACGCAATCCATCTCTAGTACGTCGCGCGTCCGCCGGAGACGTCGAAGACGGCGCCCGTGCTGAACGAGCACTCCTCGCTGGCCAGCCAGCAGACCAAGCTCGCCACCTCGTCGACGGTGCCGAAGCGCCCCATCGGGATCTTCGAGAGCATGTAGGCCACGTGCTCGCCCGTCATCTGGTCGAAGATCGGCGTGCGCACCGCCGCCGGGGTCACGCAGTTGACGGTGACGCCCGTGCCCGCCAGCTCCTTGCCCAGCGACTTGGTGAGGCCGATGACGCCTGCCTTCGAGGCGCTGTAGGCGGGGGCGTTGGGATTGCCCTCCTTGCCGGCGATGGAGGCGACGTTGACGATGCGGCCGTAGCCGCGGCTCAGCATCACGGGAACTATGGCCCGCGCGCAGTGGAAGACGCCGTTGAGGTTGACGTCGATGACGCTCCTCCACGCGTCGAGGGGATACTCCCAGGTCTTCGCGTTGGGACCGGTGACGCCGGCGCTGGCCACCAGCACATCAATCGCCCCCAGGCTTTGCGCCGCCTCGCGTGCGCGGCGCTCGACGTCGTCGGCCTTGGTGACGTCGAGCACCGCGGTGCGCACGGCGCTTCCCAGCCGCTCAGCGGCCCGTCGCAATGCCGTCTCGTCGTGATCCCAGAGCAGGACCTGGGCTCCCTCGGACGCGAGGCGCTCCGCCACCGCGAAGCCAATGCCCGATCCGCCGCCGGTGACGACGGCGCCTCGTCCTTCGAATCGTCGCATGCGGCCAGCTTCACCGCTCGCGCAGCGGCTCCCCTCGCTACGCCAAGGCTTGCTCGAACGGGAGACTCCGCACCCGCTTGCCCGTGGCGGCGAAGACGGCGTTGGCCACGGCGGGGGCGAGCGGTGGGGTTCCCAGCTCGCCGATGCCCGTTGGATCCTCTCGGCTCGGGACGATGTGCACCTCGATGGCCGGGGCCTCGCTCATCCGCAGGATCGCATAGTCGGAGAAGTTGTGCTCGGAGACCCGCCCGTTCTTCAGCGTGATCTGCTCCGCGAGCGCCGCCGAGAGGGCGTAGATGACGGCGCTCTCCACCTGAGCCGTGACGATCGCCGGGTTGATGACGATGCCGACGTCCACGGCCATGACCACGCGGCGCACCTTAGGCCGGCTCCCCGCCATGGTGACCTCGGCCACCAGCGCGCCGACGCTGCCGTTCCAGACGCTGAGCGCCAGGCCGCGATGGACGCCGGCTTGGGCGGGCCGCCCCCAACCCGCGCGCTCCGCCGCGAGGCGGAGCACCGCCGCGGCGCGCGGGGCACCGCCGAGCATGGCAAGGCGAAACGCGAGCGGGTCCGTGCGCGCGGCGTGCGCCAGCTCGTCGATGAAGGTCTCGGTGACGAAGGTGTTCCAATTCGCGCCGGGGGCGCGCCAGAATCCGACGGGAATGCCGTGGTCCTGCTCCACGTAGCCGGCGTAAAAGTTGGGGATCTCGTACAAGAGGTTCGCGGCTCCGTTGACCGCGGTGGGATCGGCGCGGTCTCCCACGCCTCCGGGAATGAAGGTCCGCATGATCGACGCCGAGACCACCGTGTGCGAGAGCGCGATCAACGTGCCGCGGTCATCCAGCACGCCGCGCACCACGTTGAGGCTCATCGGCCGGTAGAAGTCGTGCTGGATGTCGTCTTCGCGGCTCCACGTGACCTGCACGGGGGCGCGCATGGCCTTCGAGATCTCGACGGCGTCCTCGACGTAGTCCACGTTGTTCCGGCGTCCGAAGCCTCCGCCCAAGTAGGTGGTCCGCAACGTGCAGCGCTCGAGCGGCAGACCGGTCACGCGCGCCGCCGCCTGCTGGGCCCGGGTCTGCGACTGCGTCGGCGCCCAGACCTCGCAGCGGTCGCCCCGCACGTCGGCCGTCGCGTTCATCGGCTCCATCGCGGCGTGGGCGAGGAAGGGTCCACGATAGGTCGCCTCGATCACCGTGCCCGTGGCGTGCTCCACATCGCCCACGCGCTTGGCGACGCGTGCCGATCCGCGAGCCAGACGCTCCGCCTCGGCGAAGAGGCCGGCGCTGTCCAGGTGCGCATTGGCGCCTTCGTCCCAGGTGATCTCGAGGGCGTCCTTGCCGCTGAGGGCGGCCCACGTGTTGCCGGCTACCACCGCGACGCCGGAGGAGATCCGCACGACGTCCTTGACGCCGGGTACGGCCTTGGCCTTGGCGGCGTCGAACGTCTTGAGCGATCCGCCGAAGACGGGGCAGCGCGCCACCGCCGCGTAGAGCATGCCCGGCAGGCGCACGTCGATGCCGAAGCGGGCCGTGCCGTCGACTTTGGCCGGGAGGTCGAGGCGCGTCTGCTGCTTGCCGATGAGCGTGAAGCGGTCGGGCGTCTTGAGGGGCACGTTTGCCGGCACCGGAAGCGTTGCCGCCGCGGATGCCAGGCTCCCGTACGTCGCGCTCCGGCCCGACGACGCATGGTACACCATGCCCGCGCGCGTGGTGCAGCTGCCTGGGTCGACGCTCCAGCGCTTGGCCGCCGCGGAGACCAGCATCGCGCGCGCGGTGGCGCCGGCGGTGCGCATCTGCATCCACGAGTGCTCGACGCTCGTGCTCCCGCCCGTGCTCATCTGACGTGAGAATGGATCGTTGTACTTGGCGTCGGCGACGGCGAACTCCACGCGAACGCGCTCGAAGGGCGCGTCCAGCTCGTCGGCGAGGATGGTGGGCAAGCCGGTTGCGATGCCCTGTCCCATCTCGGACTTGCCGAGGTAGACGGTGACGTCGCCGTCGGGATCGATGCGGACCCAGGCGTTGGGCTCGAAGGCCTGGGCGTCCGCAGCCCCGCACGCGGGGAGTTGGACGCCGAGCGTCAATCCGGCGCCCAGGGCCGACGTCAAGCGGATGAAGCGGGCGCGGGAGAGCTGAGCTGGCATGGCGCTACGCCTCCGCGGCGGCGCGGTGGATCGCCGCCCGGATGCGCAGATACGTTCCGCATCGGCACAGATTGGTCATCGCTTGATCGATCTCGGCGTCGCTGGGCTTCGGATTCTTCGCCAAGAGCGCCGCGGCCGTCATGAGCTGTCCCGGCTGGCAGTAGCCGCACTGCGGCACCTGCTCCGCGATCCACGCGCGCTGCAGCGCCTGGCCGCCGTCGCGCGAGAGACCTTCGATGGTGGTGATCTCGCGGCCAACGGCCTGCGAGACGGAGAGCGTGCACGAGCGAACGGCGGCGCCGTCGAGATGCACGGCGCACGTGCCGCAGATGCCGGCCCCGCAGCCGAACTTGGTGCCGGTCAGGCCGACGACGTCGCGCAGGACCCACAGCAGGGGCATCTGCCCGGGGACGTCGACGTCGTGCCGCTGCCGGTTGATCGAGAGCGTGAACATACGGGACCCTCCGCACAGCCTGGCGTTCTTGTACCCGGAACCGAGGCGCTGAGCCGGCGAGAGAGACGCCGTGCATGCCCGGTAGGGAAGCGGCTCGTTGCACGGGCGCGCGCTGAGAATTCCGTGAGAACCGCCGGTGCCGCGAGGATTCTCAGGCACTTCCATGGCCGCGCGAGTATGATGGAGGCATGGTCAACACATTTCGCGCCGCTCGCGCCGCGCTCGCGGCGGCGAGCCTCGCCTTCATCGCCTCGCCGCTCGCGGCTTCGGCTCAAGAGCCGCCGTCGTACGCGCAGCCCGGCGTTCCTAGCTATGCCAGCCAAGACGAGCAGATCCACGGTCGGATCATCTCCTTCGACGGGGGCTACCATCTGCAGGTCCGCGACGACCGCGGGTACGTCGACAACGTGGAGCTGCACCAGGGGACCGTCATCAATCCCACGGGGCTGACGCTCGCACCCGGCATGGTCGTCTCGATCAACGGCTACAACGCGGGGCCGTATTTCGCGGCCAACGAGATCGACACGCCATACGTCTTCTACGGCGCGGTGCCGTACTACGTCGGCCACCCGTGGTACTACTACGGGTCGAGCGTCTCGCTGAGCTTCTTCTTCGGGAACACGGGCTGGTGGCACGGTGCCTACTACGCGCACCCGATCCGCGTGTACCGCGGGGTGCGGGTCTATGAGCGGCCTGTCGGCGTCTACCGCGGGGGCGAGTGGCACGGGCGCGACTACGTGGCCCCACGCGAGCGCGGCGGCTACTACCCGGGACGAGATCGGCGCCGCCCGGACGACAGGCACGACCGCCGCCACCACTGAGGTCCGTGGCATCCCGTCTAGGTCGCGCGCGCTCGTCGCCCGTCAGATCGCGGGTGCCGGCGCGGGCGCTCTGCACTCGGCGAAGAGCTGCGCGAGTACCTGGCCGCACGGCATCAGGTGCTTCCAGAGCGGCTCATCGCCGAGATGTTCGGCGCGCTGGGTGAGCGGGAGCGATGATCGCAAAGAGGGAACGCCGCTTCCGCCCTCTTGGCCTCCGCGGCGTTCCGCCCGCAGCGCCAGCCGAAAGGGAACGACTGGCGACAGAGGGACGCGCTGGGGCTGGCATCCCTCTCCGTGCTGAGGAGTCGACTCAACCGGCCGTCGAGCCGTCCCCCTCAATGCGCTGCTTGATGCGCTCGTAGAGCTGATCCACGTTATGGCGAAAGGTCAGCGCCATGTGCTCCACGGGCGTGCCTCGGGCGGCGACGCAGATCTCCTCTGCGAGCGCCGCGAAGACACCGGTCACGATCCGATCGTCGGGCATCCGGAGATTGTTGCGATGCACGTTCCGTGCGTGCGCGATCTCCTCTTCGATCTGGCGATAGGTCATGCGCATGGGGAAGCACCTCCTATGCTTGCGCTGGCTTCGGGTCGCCGCTGGTCGGGTTAGCCGGGCCGTCGCCGTGCGCCGTATCGAGAGGGCCCACGAGGCCATCGAGGACCATGTCGACGGCTCGCTCAGCGAAATGGCGCAACATCTCGGTATGCCAGAGGTGGCCGACGATGGCTTCGCACTCGGCGCACCAGAGCACGTAGATGTCATAGCTCAGGCCCTCGACGGGAAGCATCCGGCCCTTGAGCTTCGCTGGCTGGCCACACTGGGGGCAACGCGGTCCGTCACTCATCTACACCCTCTAAGGTAAAGACTCGGCAAGTGGCCAAGCGACCGGAACCCATTTCGGTAAAGGTATGGTAAAGCTGATGCTTGGAGCGTTATGGGCACTGGAAGCGAGGCGCGACGGGCCGATAATCGGACGCTCTGGTATTCGGGCTCGTCGGGGGATGAGGCCTAGCGACGCCTCCGCCCCGGCAGCCAGGGCTCCGTTCGGCTGCCGCCATGCCAAGCGCATTGATGGCGGCGTCGAACGCACGGCGGATCCCGCGCTCGCGTCGCCGACCTGCTCGAGGCCGATCGCGCGACCCTGCGCGAGGTGCTGCACGCGATCATCGCCGAGGTGCGGTGCGATTTCGTCGGCGGACAGCTGCAGCTCGTGGTTCGTCTGCCATCGCCGGAGATGAAGAGAGGCACGACTGGTAAGGTCGTGCCTCTAGGTGGTTGCGGGGGCAGGATTTGAACCTGCGACCTTCGGGTTATGAGCCCGACGAGCTACCGGACTGCTCCACCCCGCGGCGGAACGTACCGTATTGTACCCGACTTACGCCGGAGGGTCAACCCTCCGGGCACACGCGCTCGTGCGCGCGTTCAGAAGTGCACGCCGAGCGCGAAGTACGGGTAGGTCAAGACGGTGCGCGTGTCAGGGAGCGCGCAATGGCCTTGCGCGTCGCACAGTTGCCCCGCCGGCGATGCGAAGAGCGCCATTACGCCGGCCTCCAATTGGCCGACGCTCCCAAGAGGCAAGCGGATGCCGAGCTCGGCGGTCGGGCCATTGGCGTCGCTCGACCCGCTGCCCGCGGTGCCGAACCCCGCGAAGTTGATCGTGTGGTAGTCGCTGTGCTCCCAAGCGTAACCGGCACCCGCGTACAAGTCGAAGCGGCCGCGATACGTGCGCGAGAACGTCAGGCCCACCTGGAAGAAGTGGAAGCTCGTGTCGACCAGCGTGCTCGGGCGCGCCGGAACCGCCAGGCTGAAGCTGTCGGTCAGCGACGCCGCTCCGCGCACCTCGGCTCGCACGTCGTACCCGCCGAGGCCGGGAAGGTCGGCTTCCGCTTGGAGGCCGCTCGCCCAGGGTTGGAGGTCGGTGACCGGAGGGATCGCGAGGATCGAGATGGTGGCCGCGGAGGCGGGCAGGGTCCACCCAAACAGGCACAGCGTGAGCGCCAGGGCCGCGGCTAACGGAAAGGCGGGCGCACGAGAACGCATCTCCGTGCCTACCTACGCCCGCAGGCGGTCGGGTGCCTGCAACGAAGCCCGCATCGCCATGCCCGAAAGCCTACTCACGCTTCCCAAAGTCGAGCTGCACGTCCACCTCGAGGGTACCATCTCGCCTGAGCTGTTGATCGCGCTGGCCCATCGCCACGGCGTCGACCTGGGGGCGCGCCGGGGGCTCCCGCCGGAGGAGCTCTACCGCTTCGCGGACTTCCAAGAGTTCCTCCGCCTCTTCGCCGACGTCTGTGCCGCCCTGAGGGAGCCGCAGGACTACGGCGTCCTGGCCGCGGGCTACGCCCGCACGGCGGCCGCCGAGGGTGTCCGCTACGCCGAGGTCTTCATCTCGCCCAGCGTCTGGACGTATTTCCACCGCGACCTCGACGTGCGCGCCGGGGTTGAGGAGATCCGCGCGGCGTTCGACCAGGAGGAGCGCCGCAGCGGCCTGGTGGTGCGCATGATCGCCGATCTGACCCGGAACTTCGGCCCGGAGCGCGGCGCGCAGACCCTGGCGTTGGCGGACTCGCTGCGGGACCTCGGGGTCGTGGGGATCGGCCTCGGCGGCGACGAGCGGCGTTTTCCCGCCCGGGACTTCACGGCCGTCTTCCTGCGCGCCAAGGAGCTGGGGCTGCATACCGTGGCCCACGCCGGGGAGGCCGAGGCCGCCTGGAGCGTCCGCGATGCGGTGGAGCTGCTCGGAGCCGAGCGCATCGGCCACGGCGTGAGCGCGGTCGAGGATCCCTCAGTCGTGGCGCTGCTGCTGGAGCGTGGGGTCGCGGTGGAGGTCTGCCCCACCTCCAACGAGCGCACCGGCGCTTGGCGCCCGAAGACGCCGCACCCGCTCGTCGCGCTCGACCGTGCCGGCGTCCCCGTAGTGATCGACTCCGACGATCCCGCGCTCTTCGGGACCACGCTCATCAACGAGTACGCGCGCGTCGCCGAGATGACCAGCCCGGAGGCCGTGCGCCGTTTCGCGCGCAACGCCGTCGCTCGGAGCTTCGCGGACGAACCGCTCAAGCGCACCCTGCTGGCGTCGATCGACGCGCACGCGGGGGAGAGCACGGACACGGCGAAGGGATAAGACATGCCGTCGGGTCACTCGCACTTCGCGGAGAGCGTCGAAGAGTATTTGGAGGCGATCTACCGTCTGGAGCGCGAGGGCCCGGGCGTTACCACCTCCGGGCTCGCCAGCGAGCTAGGGGTCTCGCCGGCCAGCGTGAGCGGCTTCCTAAAGAAGCTGGCCGGAGAGGGCTTCCTCGAGCACGAGCCCCGCGGCACCGCCACGCTCACCCAGAAGGGCGCGGAGGTCGGGGCGCGCACCCTTCGGCGCCACCGTCTTGCCGAGCGCCTTCTCACCGACGTCCTCGGCATGGCGTGGGACGAGGTGCACGAGGAGGCCTGCCGCCTGGAGCACGCCATCTCCGGGCGCGTCGAGCGGCGATTGATGGAGTTCTTGGGAAACCCGAAGACCTGTCCCCACGGTCATCCGATTCCCGCCGAAGACGGCAGCGAAGCCACGCTCGACGTCGCGCCGCTGGCGCAGGCGGAGCCCGGCGACGGGGTGAGGATAGCCGGCGTGACGGACGAAGTCCCCGAGATGCTGCGCTACCTGCGCGAGATCGGCTTGCTGCCCGGCGTAAGCGTTCACGTGGTGGAGAAGGCCCCTCTCGGCGGCCCGGTGACCATCGCCGTCGACGGCCGCCAGCACGCCATCAGCCTCGAGCTCGCTCGGACCATTCTGGTGGAGGTGCCGCCCTGCGCCTGACACCCGTCACCGCCGTGCTGGTGGGGATCAACGTCGTGGTCTTCCTCGCGGAGATGGTCACCGGCGGTCTCAACGGCCCGGTGGTCCAGCTCGGCATCGAGTACGGCCCCGCCATCGCGCACGGCGAGTGGTGGCGCATCGTGACCGCGGCCTTCCTCCACGGCGGCCTCTTGCACATCCTCTTGAACATGATCGCGCTGGTGCAGGTCGGCGCGATCGTGGAGCTCACGTTCGGCGCCGCGCGGATGCTGGTGATCTACTGGGTCTCGCTGCTGGTCGCGGGCTTCTCGGTACTGGCTTTCAACTACGCCATCCCGACGTTGGGCGCCAGCGGCGCGATCTTCGGGCTCTTCGGAGGCCTGGTGGCGCTGGGTCTGCGCCGTGGCCCGGCCGGGCAGATGCTGGTCAAGCAGACCGTGGGCATCATCGTCCTCAACCTGGTCTACGGCTTCGCGGTGGCCGGCATCTCCAATGCCGCCCACTTGGGAGGGTTGGTCGCCGGTTTCCTCGTTGGCCTGCCGCTGGTGCCGGCGGCGCCGGAGCGGCGCGCCTATGCGATCGGCTCGCACGAGACGCGCGCCTACCCCGGTCCAACGATCGACCAGCCCGCGGAGCCCGGCGAGGACGGGCCCCACCGCTAGTCGAACGCGCGTTCGAATGCATCTCGACGAGGTCTTCGCTCCGGGTGGCCCGGTGGCCGGCGCGCTCGACGGCTTCGTGCCGCGCGATGGGCAGCTCCAGATGGCGCAGCTCATCGAGCGCGGCCTGCTGGAGGGGCTCCATTCCGTCGTGGAGGCGGGAACCGGCATCGGCAAGTCGTTGGCGTATCTGGTCCCGGCCTTGCGCTCCGGGAAGAAGGTGGTCGTCTCCACCGGCACGATCGCCCTCCAGGAACAGCTGATCCAAAAGGACATCCCGGTGGTTCAGCGCGCGCTGGGCACGGATCTGCGCGTGGTGCTCCTCAAGGGGCGCAACAACTACCTCTGCCGAGACAAGCTCGAACGCCTCCGCCGCGAGACGTTCATCGCCTCGTCGGGGGCGATGGAGCGAATCTGGGACTGGGCGGATCGCACGCTCAGCGGCGACCGGTCCGAGCTCTCGGTCACGCCGGGACCCGGCGAATGGGAGCAGGTGGATGCCGACGCCGACGACTGCTTGGGCGAATTGTGCGGGCGTTACGACGACTGCTTCTACTTTCAAGCCCGCGAGCGCGCGCGCCACGCCGACGTCGTGGTGGTCAACCACGCGCTCTTCTTTCTCGACTTGGCCATGGGCGGCGCGCTCCTCCCTCCGTACGATCTGGCAATTCTCGACGAGGCGCATCAGTGCGAGGCTTGGGCCACCGCGGCGCTCACCTCCACGGTCTCGCAGCGCACCGTCGGGCGAATGCTCCGGCGTCTGAACCGGTACTACGCCTTCGATGCCGGCATCGAAGCCGAGCTCGGCGAGGGGATGCATCGCCTCACCGGCCAGTTGGGCGCCGTTGAGCGCGACCGCTATCCTCTGGCCGCAAACGCCTCCGCGCGCGAGATGCTGCTGGAGCTCGCCCCGGCGTTCGAGCGCGCGGCGCAGTGGCTCGAGGCATCCTGGCAGAGCGCGTACCGCGGCGCCTTCGACGAGGCCACGGCCGAGCGGCGCCGCGAGCTCTGTCTGCGCGGCATCGCGGCCCACCAGAGCGCGCTCGAGCAGCTGCGCGCCGCCGACGACGAGACGATCGCTTGGGTCGAGCGAGGCGATGCGACGGAGCGCCATCGCGTCTGCGCCGCGCCGTTCGAAGTGGCGCGGTTTCTGCGGCAAGCGCTCTTCGAGCGCTGCGAGCACGTCGTGCTGACGTCTGCCACGCTCGCGGCGGACGGCTCGTTCGACTACTTGAGACGAACGCTGGGATTCGAGCGCGCGCAGGAGGCCGTTGCGCCCTCGCCGTTCGATTACGAGCGCCAGGCGCGGCTCTTCGTGGCGCCGCCCTCGTGCAACCCCAAGTCGCGCGACTTCCCGCGCCGCGCCGCGGCCCTGGTCGAGGAGGCGCTCGATCGCTCAGGCGGACGCGCGTTCGTGCTCTTCACGTCCTACGCGCGCATGCACGAGGTTCATCGTCTGCTTGGGCCGCGCTTGGCGTTTCCGGCGCGCGTCCAAGGCGAAATGCCACGCTCGCAGTTGCTCTCGTGGTTCCGCGCCACTCCCGGGGCCGTGCTCTTCGCCACGGGAACGTTCTGGGAAGGCGTCGACGTCGTGGGCGAGCAGCTCTCGTGCGTCATCATCGATCGGCTGCCCTTTCCTTCGCCGGGGGATCCGCTGGTGGCCGCGCGGATGCGCGCCATCGAATCGGCCGGCGGCTCGTCGTTCGACGAGTACATGATTCCGGCGGCGATCACGCGTCTGAAGCAGGGATTCGGGCGCCTGATCCGCAGCGTCCACGACCGGGGGGCCGTGGTGCTCCTCGACGGCCGGCTGAGCGGAGAGCGCTACGGGGAGACGATCCTGCGGGCGCTTCCGCCCGCGCGGCGGATCGAGCACCTGGCGGAGCTCAGCGGCTTCTTCGCACAGACGTGAGGTAACTTGCATCACGGCGCGGGGCGCCGCGGCGTGATAACCTTGTCGTAACATGGACCGCGTTCGATTCATCCCGCTCAAGGGCGAGCATCCCGACGCCCGCTGTTGGAACTGCTCGACCGTCGTCAGCGGAAAGCCCGACGCCCGATATCTCTATCGCCTCGAGGATCACGCGGTGACGGAGTCCTGGTACCACTGCGGCTGCGGGGCCTATGTGAACGTGCGGCGCGAGGGCGTGTTGCACGTCGAGCGCGCCGCACAGTCGTCGTAGACGGGCCGGGCGCCCGCCGGGACCAGGTCAGGCGATGCTGTTGTGGACCGCCTTGTACGACGCGTACCACGCCAGGAGCGCGGTGACGATCCCGAGATACCCGCCAACTTGGGTCAAGCCGGCCTGGTGCAGGGCCGCGCCCAGCCAGAGCAGCACGAAGGTGACCAACAACACCACGAAGACCCACATCACGGGCGGGTTGTTGATGCGGAACGACTCGAGCGTCATGTACGCGGTGAAGATGGTCCAGGCGCCAAGCAGCCACGCCAGGTCGGCTCCCACGTTGCCGGACTTCGGAGCCCAGAACCAGACGTAGAACGCGGTGCCCAGCCAGAAGGCGCCGTACGAGCCGAAAGCCGTGGCGCCAAAGGTATTGCCCGTGGCGAATTCCCACATGCCTGCAAACAGTTGAGCTAAGCCGCCGTAGAAGAGCGCGAAGCCCATCCAGACGTCGGAGCCCGGGAGCAGTCCGGCATTCGCTGCCGAGAGCAGGAACGTGGTCAAGGCGAATCCCGCCAGGCCAAGGCCGGCGGGGTTGCCCAGTTTCGGGGCGGGAGAGGAGCTTCCCATGCGGTACACCTCCAAACGAGCGTTGCGTTGACAGTGACGAACGACGAACCACGAGGCTGGAGTACCGGATACCGAAAGAAAGAGTTCGAGGCCGCTTGCCTTCCACCCCCTGCCCGGGAGGCCTGGTCCCCTCCGGCGAGGGAGGTCCCACATGGTATCCGAATAAGCAAGGTTCACAACACCCGCGCCGGGCGTCAGCTCATGCCAGCGTGCGCACCGGGCGCTTTGAGATCGCGCGACGTCAATCGGAGGCTCATATGCTCGAACACCAGCAGCAAGCCATCGAGGCGCTCTTTGCGGAAAATCGGACCTTTCCGCCGTCCGAGGAGTTCAAGAAGCACGCGCAATGGAGTGATCCAAAGATCTACGACGCTGCGGCGAAGGATCCGGACGCTTTCTGGGCCTCGCAGGCCGAGCGGCTCGAGTGGTTCAAGAAATGGGATACCGTCCTGCAATGGGACGAGAAGACGAAAGTCGCCCGTTGGTTCGACGGCGGTAAGCTGAACGTCAGCTATAACTGCCTCGACCGTCACGTGAAGGCCGGCCACGGCAAGCAGGTCGCCTACTATTGGGAAGGCGAGCCCGGCGACAGCCGCACCCTCACCTACCAGGACATGCTCGACGAGACCTCGCGCCTGGCCAACGCCCTGAAGGAGCTGGGCGTTCGCAAAGGCGACCGCGTCGCGATCTACATGGGCATGGTGGCTGAGCTGCCCGTCGCCCTGCTGGCGTGCGCGCGCATCGGCGCCGTCCATTCGGTGGTCTTCGGCGGATTCTCCGCCGACAGTCTGCGCGACCGCATCATCGACGGCGCGTGCAAGGCGCTCATCACGCAGGATCAAGGGTGGCGCCGGGGCGGCAAGATCCAGCTCAAGCAGATCGTCGACGAGGCCATCAAGGATACGCCGTCGATCGAGAAGGTGATCGTCCTCAAGCGCGTCGGCGACCCGGTAGAGATGAAGAGCGGGCGCGACGTGTGGTATCACGACATCGTGCCGAAGCAGAGCAGCGAGTGCGCACCGGAGCACATGGAGGCCGAGGACATCCTCTACATCCTGTACTCCAGCGGCACCACGGCCAAGCCCAAGGGCATCGTCCACACCACGGGCGGCTACCTCACGGGCATCACCTCGACGCACAAGTACATCTTCGACATCCGCGAGGATAGCGACGTCTTCTGGTGCACCGCGGACATCGGCTGGGTCACGGGCCACTCGTACATCGTCTACGCCCCGCTCGCCAACCGGACCACGGGCGTCATCTACGAAGGGACGCCGGACTTCCCCGACAAGGACCGCTTCTGGGCGGTGGTCGAGAAGTACAAGATCACCATCTGCTACACGGCCCCGACCGCGATCCGCACGTTCATGAAGTGGGGGCCGGAGTATCCCGCCAAGCACGACATGTCGTCCCTGCGCCTGCTGGGGACCGTCGGCGAGCCGATCAACCCCGAGGCCTGGGTCTGGTACCAGCAGCACATCGGCGGCGAGCGCTGCCCGGTGGTCGACACCTGGTGGCAGACGGAGACCGGGCAGATTCTGATCTCACCTTTGCCGGGGATCACGGCCACCAAGCCTGGCTCGGCCACGTTCCCCTACCCCGGCATCTTTGCCGACGTGGTCAACGAGAAGGGCGAGTCGGTGCCTCTGGGCGGCGGCGGCTACATCGTGATCACGCGCCCGTGGCCGGCGATGCTCCGCACGCTGTGGGGCGACCACGACCGCTATCTCAAGACGTACTGGAGCCGCTTCGAGAAGCAGGGCTACTACTTCCCGGCTGACGGCTGCAAGCGCGACGAGCACGGCTACTATTGGCTGCTCGGCCGTGTCGACGACGTGATGAACGTCAGCGGCCACCGCATCTCCACCACCGAGGTCGAGAGTGCCTTCGTCGACCATCCCAAGGTGGCCGAGGCGGCGGTCGTCTCCAAGAAGGACCCGATCACGGGCGAGGCGATCGCGGCCTTCGTCACGCTCAAGGGCGGCGGCGTCGGCTCACCGGAGGAGGCGGATGCGCTGCGCAAGCACGTGGCCTCGAAGATCGGCGCCTTCGCGCGGCCGAAGTACATCACGTTCACTCCGGACCTCCCCAAGACGCGCAGCGGCAAGATCATGCGCCGCCTCCTGCGCGACGTCATGGAGGAGCGCCCCCTCGGCGATACGACCACCCTGGCGGACGCCACGGTCGTCAAGAACATCGCCGAGATGGCCAAGAGCTCGGCCAAGGCGGACGAGTAGCCGCACGGCCTGGCCAGGAAGCGAGCGGCGCGCGGGCACACGAGGCTCGCGCGCCGCTTCTTGCTCCGCTTGACCCCGCCCGCGGGGCGTGATACCCTCTCGCTAGCAGTCTGGGAAAGTGAGTGCCAAAAGGACCGTGCCCGAGATCGAGCCGCGCGTGCCCGAGCTGGACAAGCGCAAGGCGTATATTCTAACGACCGTCGTCTACGAATACATCGCCACGGCGGAACCGGTGGGCTCGGCCACGCTTACTCAGAAGTACAACCTCGGCGTGAGCTCGGCGACCATCCGCAACGAGATGGCGGAGCTGGAGGCCCGCGGCTACCTGGTCCAGCCGCACACCTCCGCCGGCCGCGTCCCCTCCGACGTAGGCTATCGCACGTACGTCGACCGGTTGATGCCCCCCGAGAATCTCTCCGACGAGGAGGGCGCGCGGCTCCATGCCGAGTTCGCGCATGCCGGGCGGGCTCTCGACGAGATCGTGGAGCAGACCACCCGCCTGCTCTCTCAGCTCTCCCAGAACTTGGCCGTGGTCGTGGCGCCCAGCCGCGACAGCCAGACCTTCCGTCACCTCCAGCTGATTTGGCTGGCCGAGCGCTCGATCCTGATGGTGGTCGTGACGACCGCCGGGGTCACCGAGCAGCACGTGATCGAGCCCGACGCGGCCGTCGACCCGGACGAGCTCACCCGGTGCTCCAACGCGCTGAACAAGTGGCTCTCGGGACGGCTCCTCTCCGAGTTGGACCGCGCAGCCGTGGTCGGAGCGCTCAGGGAGATCGCGCCGCCGGTTCCGCTTTCGCTGATCGACGGGGTCGTGGCCGGCTTCGCCAAGACCAGACGCCCCGAGGAGCGGCGCATCCTCTTCGGCGGAGCGCAGCATCTGCTCGACCAGCCGGAATTCCGCGACTTCAAGAAGCTGCGCTCGATCCTCGATCTGGTCGAGGAACAGCGCACGCTCTACCGCATGGTACTCGAATCCATCGAGCGCGAGCACGCCGAGCCGTCGGTGCGCATCGGCGGCGAACTGGACCTCGAGGACATGAGCGAATGCAGTCTCGTCACGATCCCGTATCGCATGGGCGACCGCTCCCTCGGCGTGCTGGCGATCCTGGGGGCGCGGCGCATGCCGTACGGCCGCATGATGGCACTCGTCGCGGCCACGGCGGAGCACCTCAGCCAACACCTCACCGACGTCGAGTTGCCATAGCTTCTGATGCCGACCCGCGATTATTATGAGATCCTTGGCGTCCCCCGCGGCGCCTCGGAGAGTGAGATCAAGCGTGCTTACCGCCAATTGGCGCGTAAGTACCACCCCGACGTTGCCGAAGACAAGGCCCACGCCGGCGAGCATTTCAAGGAGATCAACGAGGCCTACGAGGTTCTCTCCGATCCGCTCAAGCGCGATCACTACGACCGCTTCGGCTCCACCGGCAACGGGGCCGGCGGCGTTGGCGGCGGAGATTTCGGCCCGTTCGCGGGCGAGGGCTTCGGCGAGATCTTCGACATGTTCTTCGGCGGAGGGCGCACGCAGTCGCGGCCGCGCGGCGGTCCGCAACGCGGCAGCGACCTGCGCTACGATCTCGAGATCACCTTGCGCGAGGCCTACACGGGCGTCGACCGCGAGATCGCATACAGCCACCTCGGCCAATGCGCCGACTGCAACGGCAGCGGCGCGGCGCCGGGGACCCAGCCGCAGCCGTGCCTGCAATGCGGCGGCTCGGGACAGATGCGGCAAGTGCGCTCGACGCCGCTGGGGCAATTCGTCACCGCCAGCACCTGCAGCCGCTGCGGCGGCGAAGGGAGGCTCGTCACCTCGCCGTGTCCCGCATGCCACGGTCGAGGGAGGGTGGAGACGGAGCGCAAGATCACCGTCCACATCCCCGCCGGCGTCGACGACGGGTCCCGGATCCGCATCGCCGGAAGCGGAGAAGGGGGCATTCGCGGCGGCCCGCCCGGGGATCTCTACGTCTACCTCAGCGTCGCCCCGGACGAGCTCTTCGCGCGCGACGGGCTCGATCTCTCGCTGGCGATGCCGATCACGTTCCCGCAGGCGGCGCTGGGCGCCGACGTCTCCATTCCCACGCTCTCGGGGGAGGCGGCTCCGTTGCGCGTGCCGCCGGGGACGCAGACGGGCACCATCTTCCGCGTTCGCGGCAAGGGCATGCCCAGCGTGCGGGGGAACGGCCACGGCGATCTGCTGGTGCGCGTGAACGTGGTGGTGCCGCGCAAGCTCGGCAAGCACCAGCGTGAGCTGCTCGAGGAGCTCGCGCGCGTGGGCGGCGACCAGGTGGAGGAGGAGAAGAGCTTTTTCGCGCGCGTGAAGGACGCATTCGGCGTCGAGTGAGCGCTTGGATCGAGGTTGCCGTCAGTGCCGCCTCGCCGGCCGAATTGGCGATCGCCGATGCGCTGGTATCCGCGCACGCGCTCCGCGGCACGGCCATCGAAGGTCAGCCGCCGGTGCTGCGCGCTTGGTTCTCCGCCGACGAGCGCGCCGGCGCCGAGCGCTTGCGCCGGGCCTTGTCGGCGGCGCTCCCCGATGCGACCGTCTCGGTCGACGACGTGGCCGACGCGGCGTGGGCCGATGCGTGGCGTGAGCACTTTCGCCCGCAGCGCGTCGGCGACGTGCTGATCGTGCCTCCGTGGGAGCGTCCGCAGGGCGCGCACGAGGCGCGGGCCTTGGTCGAGATCGATCCGGGGCAGGCGTTTGGGACCGGTCTCCATCCTACCACGCGCGCCTGCCTCTTCCACCTGCAAGAGCTCGACCTGGCCGGGCACTCCGTCACCGACGTGGGAACCGGCTCGGGAATCCTCGCGATCGCGGCCGCGCTCCTCGGGGCCGCCTCCGTCTATGCCTGCGACGTCGACCCGGTCGCGGTCCGCGCGGCGCGCGAGAACGTCGAGCGCAACGGCGTCTCCGAGCGCGTGACCGTCGACTTTTGCCGTGCCGACCTCGTGGAGGTGGAAGCGGCCGACGTCGTGGTCGCCAATCTCACGGCCGACCTCATCCTCGAGCTCGCGCGCGCGCTGAGCGGGCGGCTGCGCCCGAGCGGGACCCTCGTCCTGGCGGGCATCGTGACCTCCCGCGAGCGGGCGGTTCGTGACGCGCTCTCGGCGCTGGCGCTGGAGATCTCCGCGCGGCGCACGGACGGTGAGTGGGTGAGCCTCCGCGCCCGCGCGCGATGAGCCGCTTCTTCGTCGAGGGATCCTTCTCGGTAGGCGACCGCGTGGCGCTGGCCGGGGGCGACGCGCACAGACTCGCGGGGGTGCTGCGGGCCGTGCCGGGCGACTCCGTCGAGATCCTCGACGGACGCAGCCGTCGCTTCGATGGACGCGTGCGCGAGGTGGGACGCGAGCGCGTGACCGTGGAGCTCGTGGCCGAGTTGCCTCCCGCGCGCCGCGAGGCGGCTCTCGCGATCACGCTCGCCCAGGGCGTGCCCAAAGGTCAGAAGATGGACTTCGTGGTCGAGAAGACCGTGGAGCTCGGCGCGGCGCGCATCGTGCCGCTGCTCAGCGAACGGGCGGTGGCGCGTGCCGAGGGTGCGCAGAAGATCGAGCGGTGGAGGCGCCTGGCCAAGGCCGCAGCCCTGCAATGCGGGCGCGAGCTGGTGCCCGAGGTGACGGAGCCGCTGAGCTTCGGCGAGGCGCTGGCCCTTGGGCGAGAGCACGACGCGATGCTCATGCCGTGGGAGCTGGCGGAGGCGCGTCCTCTGCGCGAGCGGATCGTCGAGATCGGCGATGCGCGGCGCATCTTGGTGCTGATCGGTCCGGAAGGCGGCTTCTCCCAGCGCGAGGCCCACGAAGCCGCAGCCGCGGGGGCGCTCCTGATCTCCCTGGGGCCGCGCATCCTGCGCACGGAGACGGCGGCCATCGTGCTGATGGCGGCGCTGCTCGCATTGCGCGGCGAGCTCTAGCTTGCCGGGCGGAGCGGGGATTCCGCGCCGCCGTTGCCGTATCTAACCAGGATACGACGCACCGGACCGGGACCCGAGGCAGGCTGTTTGAAGTTTTCGATCGTCATCCCCACCTACAACGAGTCGGCGGGCATCGAGAAGCTGATCCGCAGGCTCGCGGAGGTCTTCAACAGCGGCTGCCTCGACGGCGAGATCGTCGTCGTCGACGACAACTCCCCCGACGGAACGGGAGCGATCGTCGACCGTTTGGAGCGCGAGGGTCTGCCGGTGCGCTGTCTTCATCGGCCGGGCAAGATGGGACTCTCCAGCGGCGTGATCGACGGCTGGACGTTCGCGCGCCCCGACTCGGAGATCGTGGGCGCGATGGATGCCGACTTCAGTCACGACGAGAAGATCATACCCAAGATGGTCGAGGCGATCGCATCCGGCGAGTACGATCTGGCGATCGGGAGCCGCTACGTGCGCGGCGGCGGCATCACCAATTGGCCGTGGCGCCGCAAGATCACGAGCCTGGTCGCGTGTTGGCTCGCGCGGCCGCTCACGCGCGTGAAGGACATCACCAGCGGCTTCTTCATGGTGCGCCGCAGCGCGCTGGAGGGCGTCGCGCTCGACCCCATCGGATTCAAGATCGGGCTCGAGGTCGTCGTGAAGGCCAAGTACCGGCGCTTCATCGAGATTCCGTACGTCTTCACGGATCGCGTGGCCGGGGAGTCGAAGCTGAACTCCAAAGAGATCGTGAACTATCTCAAGCAGTTGGGGAAGATGTATCGCACGAGGTTGGCGCGCTGATGCCCTCCGTCACCGATTGGCTGCGCGGCTTCAAGGGTCGCCACGAGAGGCGCGAGCCCGGCCTCTGGGTCAAGTGCCCCGGCTGCGCCGAGATGCTCTACCGCAAGGATCTCGAGCTCAATCTCCTGGTCTGCCCCAAGTGCGCCCATCACTTCCGGATGCCGGCGGCCGACCGCATCGCCTCGCTGATCGACGGGGAGTTCCACGAGATCGCCGCCGAGCTCTCGCCGCGCGATCCGCTGAACTGGGCCGACGTCAAGACCTATCCGCAGAAGCTCGCCGCCGACCGCGAGAAGTCGGGCGTGCTGGAGGCGGTATTGGCGGGCTTCGGCACGATGGGCGGGTTCGAGATCGGCCTGGCCGTGATGGACTTCTTCTTCCGCGGGGGAACCATGGGCGCCGTGGTCGGCGAGAAGGTGGCGCTGCTCTTCGAGGAGTCGGCGCGGCGCGGCGTGCCGGCCGTCGTCTTCACCGCCTCCGGCGGCGCGCGCATGGAAGAGGGCCTGATCGCGCTCATGCAGATGGCCAAGACCTCGGCGGCCCTTGCGCGCCTGCAAGAGGCGCGCCTACCGTACATCTGCGTGCTGACCGATCCCACCACCGGCGGCGTCTCGGCGAGCTTCGCCTTCGACGCCGACGTCATCATCGCGGAGCCCAAGGCCGTCATCGGCTTCGCCGGGCGGCGCGTGATCGAGCAGACCATTCGCCAACGCCTTCCGGACGACTTCCAGACCGCGGAGTTCCTCGTCGAGCACGGACATGCCGACATGGTGGTCGAGCGTGGACGGATCAAGGCGCAGCTCATCCAATTGCTCGAGCTGCTGCACCCGACCGGCCGCCGCGAGGAGATGGTTTCGTGAACGTCATCGTCGAGCGCGAGAAGGGCCTGCTGGAGCTCGAGCAGCGCATCAACGACCTCAAGGCGATCAACGATCAGCAGCGCGCGCTGCGGACCGGCGAGGGCGCCGTGGAAGGCGTCGACTTCTCCAACGAGATCCGCATGCTGGAGGAGAAGTACGCCTCGCTCCAGCGCGAGATCTTCGGCAACCTCACCGCGTGGCAGAAGGTCCACATGGCCCGCCACCCGATGCGGCCGCGCTCGACGTCGTACATCGCCGCGCTCGACGAGTTCGTCGAGCTCCATGGGGATCGCGCCTTCCGCGACGACCCCGCCGTCATCGGCGGGATGGGCAAGCTGGGCGGACGGCGCGTGATGGTCCTCGCTCAACAGAAGGGGCGCGACACCAAGGAGAACGTCCACCGCAACTTCGGCATGGTCCACCCCGAAGGGTATCGCAAGGGGCTGCGCCTCATGCGCATGGCCGAGAAGTTCGGCCTGCCCATCATCTCGTACATCGACACCTCGGGGGCCGATCCCGGCATCGGCGCCGAGGAGCGAGGCCAGTCCGAGGCGATCGCGCAGTGCATCTTGCAGCTGACCAGGGTGCGTGTTCCCGTCGTGGCCTCGGTGATCGGGGAAGGCGGCTCGGGGGGTGCGCTCGCGTTCGGCGTTGCCGATACCATCATCATGCTGGAGCACAGCATCTTCTCCATCGCCAGTCCCGAGGGGTGCGCCGCGATCCTTTGGAAGGACGCCGGCAAGGCCGAGGAGGCGGCGACGCGCCTGAAGCTGACGGCCGGCGATCTGCTGGCTCTGGGCATCATCGACGAGATCGTGCCCGAGCCGATGGGCGGGGCGCACCGCGATGCCGAGGGGACGGTGGCGGCGCTGTTGCGCGCGCAGGGGCGCGCGTTGGACGCGCTCCGCGCCATGCCGCTCGAGCGCCTGCTCGCCCAGCGTTACGCGAAGTATCGCCGCATCGGTACCTGGCAGGCCGACGGCGAGCGGCTGGTGCGAGGCGTCCCGTGAGACTCCCGCGTCCTTGGGCGCGACTGATGGGGCGTGCGGTCACGGTGGCCGCGTGTCTTACCGTCTTCGTGCTCGTGGTCGCGCAGTTCGCCCATGCCGTCGCCATGAACCTCGACCTGGCTCATCGCCTCGCCGCCACCCAAGTCCGCCGTGCCGAGATCGTCGCCGACAACGCTCGCCTGCGCCGCGAGATCCGCCGGCTCGAGACGCCCCGTGGGGCGGTCCCGGCCATTCATGACGAGCTCCACCTCGTGCGCCCGCACGAGGAGATCATCTACCTGCAGACCGATGGTCACGCCGCTGGGCGGTGACCCGGCCGGGCGGCCCGGGAGCGATGGCGACTGGGGCACCGTCATCTCGGTGCATGCCTTCGGCGCCACGGTCCGGTTGCGCTCCGGCCGCCTGGCCGTCGCCTCCGCCGATGACGTGCGCAGTCACGAAGGAGCCTACCGCCGGGCCCTGCGGGACCGGCGCCCTCGCCGCTTCGCTGCCGCGGGAGATGCTGGGCGCCCGCTCGTTCGCCTGCTCGAGGACGAAGAGTCCGTGCAGCCGGCGGCGGAGGGGGTACCTGCCATCGTCGATCCCGAGCTCGAGCGCAAGATCGCCGAGTATCTCAAACAGACGCAGGAGTGGGAGCTTCCCGACGCACCGCCGGCCTTCGAGCGCCACCTCAAGCGCAAGTCCAAGCGGGCCGAGCACTTCCCGGAGCACCCCCAGCCCTAGTCTCCGCCGGGCCACCAGGCTCGGCCGCAGCGCAGCGCGAACCTTGTCCCCATGACGGTGACCAACCAACGGGTCGAAGCGGTAAACGTCCCGGGATGCTTCGTGCGCATCCAGGGCACCTACTCGTCGCTGCGGACCGCTGAGCAACGCGTTGCGGACTTCATCCTCAAGCATGCGGAGGAGTTGATCCACCTCACCGTCACCGAGCTCGCGGAGCGCACCCAGACCAGCGAGTCCACGGTGGTCCGCCTCTGCCAGAAGATCGGCTACAAGGGCTACCAAGAGTTCAAGATCATGCTGGCGCGCGATCTGGTCGGGCCCGTCGACACCATCTACGAGGCCATCGCCCCGACCGACTCGCTGCCCACGATCAAGGCGAAGGTCTTTCAGGCCAACGCCCAGGCCCTGCGCGACACGATCGAGGTCCTCTCCGACGACGAGTTGGAGAAGGCCGTCACCGCGATCGCGAAGGCGCGCCGCGTCGAGTGCTACGGCATCGGCGGCAGCGGCCCGCTGGCGTACGACGCCTACCATAAGTTCATGAAGCTTGGCATCTCGGGGGTCGCCCTGGTCGATTCCGACCTCATGGCGATGTCGTCCGCCCTGCTCCAGCCGGGTGACGTGGCGTTCGGCATCAGCCACACCGGGGCGTCACGCGACGTGGTGGAGGCCTTGCGCCACGCCAAGGACAACGGCGCCACCACGATCTGCCTCACGCACCGCGCCACCTCGCCGATCACCAAGGTCGCCGACATCAAGCTCTTCACGGCGGCCAAGGAGACGGCGTTCAGCAGCGACGCGATGACCAGCCGCTTGGCGCAGCTCTCGATCATCGACACGCTCTACCTGGGCATCGCGCTGCGCGACTACGAGCGCTCGCTCAAGCTCATCCAGCGCACGCGCGAAGCCGCGGCCGCCAAACGCTACTAGCGCGCGGCCTCGTCACGTGCGGGCCGTCCTCTCCATCGGCACCAACTCGACGCGCCTGCTGATCGCCGAGCGCTCCGGGGCGTCGTGGACCCCCGTGCGCCATCTGCGCCGCGGCACCCGCCTGGGCGAGGGCTTGGGGCCCGACGGCGAGCTTCGCCCGCAGGCGGTGGAGCGCACGCTCGACGCGGCGGAGGCATTCGCGCACGTCGCCCGTTCGGCCGGGGCCGAGGTGCGCGTCATCGCCACCAGCGCGATGCGCCGGGCGCGCGACGCCGGCGCGTTCGCGCTGGAGCTGGAGCGCCGGACCGGCCTGCGCCTGCGCGTGATTCCCGGCCAGGACGAGGCTCGCTACTCGTTCATCGGCGCCCTCGCCGGCCACGGGCACGGGATGGGCGCCGACGCCCCGGTGGGCGTGCTCGACGCGGGCGGCGGGAGCACGGAGCTCGCCGTCGGCACGCACCGCGGACTGGAACGCTCGCGCTCCTTCGAGATCGGAGCCGTGCGGCTGACGGAGTCGACGCCCTTGCGCGAGGACCCGCCGCCCCAGGCGGCGCTCGCGGAGGCTCGCCGGCAAACGGTGGAGGCGCTGCACGGCATCGTGGAGGTCGGAGCCGGGACGGAACGCCTCATCTGCGTCGGCGGCACGGCCACCACGTGCGCGTCGATGCTTGCGCGCGGCGAGCGGGAGGGCGAGCTGGTCGACGGCGCCCGCATCGTGCGCCGGGAGCTCACGGAGCTGCTGGAGCGCATCGCCCCGATGACGCTGGCCGAGCGGCGCGCGCTGCCGGGGCTGCCGGCTCAGCGCGCCGACATCATCGTGGGCGGGCTGATCGTGCTCGAGCAAGTCTTCCTCGCGCTGGGCATCGCCACCGCGATCGTCTCGATCCATGACTTGCTCCTCGGCTACATCGTCGGCGGATGGCGGTGAGCGAGCTCGTCTTCGTCTACGGCACGCTGCGCGCCGGGCAAGAGAACGCCGCGGAGATGGCGGGAGCACGCTTCGTCGCCCGCGGCACCACGCGCGGGCGCCTCTACGCATGCCGCTGGCCGGCCTTCGTGGAAGGCGACGGCTCCGTGGCCGGCGAGTTGTACGAGGTCGACGATGTCCATCTCGCGCGGCTCGACGCGTTCGAGGACGAGGGCACGCTCTATACCCGGGAGGCGCGCGAGGTGCGCGACGAGCACGGCGCGGCGCATCGTGCCTGGGTCTATCGCTGGCTCGGCTCCGTCGCGGGCGCCCGGATCATTCCCAGCGGCGACGTCACCTTGGGCGAGGGGTACAAGCGTGAGTGACGGACCGTCGAGAGATCGACCCGGGAGGCGTCCATGCCGAGGAAATGGTCGCAGGAGGTCACCGAGGAGAGTCATGCCCTGGAGCTCGAGGAAGGCGTCTTCACGTGGGACGACCCGCGCGAGATCGCACTCTCGCTCCAGCGCTCGGCGCTGAGCAGCCGCGCGCGCAAGGCCGAGCCATTCCAGTCGGCGATGTCGATGCTGAACTTCTACGTCAACCGCGCGGGGAAGAACCTCTCCGCCCAGCGGCGTGCGATCCTCGAGCAGGCAAAGCACGAGCTGCACGTGGTCTTCGGACGCGAGCCGGAGCGCCGGCGTCACCGATAGCGCGGCAAGATTCACGGAGTATTCACGCGAGCCTCGCCCGCTTGTCACCGTCGTGCGGCGCCATGCGGGTACATGCGTTGGCGTGAAGACTCCGCACGGCCGTGCATTCCACAAGAGGAGAATCCGTCTCATGTCATCACGTCGAGTAATCTTCGTTGCGTTGGCGGCCTTCGCGACCATTCCGGTGCTCGGACTCTCGGAGAACGGCATCGCGGTGGCGAAGACCACGTCCATGTATGCCTCCGTGCCTCCGCACGCCATCTCCAGTACGCCTACCGAGGACGTGGCATCCCGCCTCGAGGCCGGACCCTAGCGGCCCGGCGCACGTCGCCGATCGCTGACGCTCGCGGCTCCTCTCACAAGGAGCCGCGCGCGCATCCGGTGTATCGGCGAAAGAGAGCATCCGTCAGGTTGCAGCGTGGAGAGCGTGATGAGCGAAAACGTGCCGGCGGGTCGATTCCCCAAGCCCGCGCACCCGCGCGCCAGGCGCGAGCCCCTTCCGTGGTCCCGGCCCAAGCCCGGCGAGGAGGATCCCGATGCGCCGGCTCGCCTCAAGGCGATCCTCGAGAGTCCGTCGTACCGGCAGGCGGACGAGGACGTCGACTTCCTGCGCCGCGACGAGACGCGCGGCATCCGTCTCGAAGTCGACTATCTGAAGCCGGAATTGATGCTGCGCGACCAGCGCATCGAGCAGACCATCGTCGTCTTCGGCAGCACCAGGATTCGCGAGCCGGCGGCGGCGAGGCGCGCGCTGGACGAGGCTCGTGCGGCGCTCGCCCGCGAGCCGGCGAGCAAGGAACTCGCGCGCCGCGTCGCGCGCGCGGAACGCATCGTGGAGAAGAGCCGCTTCTACGAGATCGCCCGCGATTTCGGACGTCTGGTGGGAGGCGTCGAGGGGGACGGCGAGCGCTCCCGGATGGTTGTCATGACCGGCGGCGGTCCGGGGATCATGGAGGCGGTGAATCGCGGAGCGTACGACGTCGGCGCCAAGTCGATCGGCCTCAACATCACGCTGCCGCACGAGCAGTATCCCAATCCCTACATCACGCCCGAGCTCTGCTTCCGCTTTCATTACTTCGCCTTGCGCAAGCTGCACTTCTTGATGCGCGCCAAGGCGCTGGTGGCCTTTCCTGGCGGGTATGGCACCTTCGATGAGCTGTTCGAGATCCTCACCCTGGTGCAGACCCGCAAGACGACGCCCGTTCCCGTGATCTTGGTTGGTGAGTCGTACTGGCGCAAGGCCGTGAACATCGACTTCCTGGTCGAAGAGGGAACGATCGACGTGGAGGACCGCGACCTCTTCTGGTATGCCGAATCGGCGGATGAGATCTGGAATGGGATCCTGCGCTGGCACGAGGCAAACGGCCAGCCGCTCGTGGAGGAGACGTGAAGATTTCGTTTCATGGCGCCGACCGAGGGGTGACGGGATCGTGTCACCTGTTCGAACACGGCGGCAAGCGCGTCCTGGTCGATTGCGGCATGTTCCAGGGCGGCAGGGAGCTCGAGGAGGAGAACGCCGAGCCCTTCGGCTTCGCGCCGGAGAGCATCGACATCGTTCTCCTGACGCACGCCCACTTGGATCACTGCGGGCGACTCCCGCTGCTGGTCAAACGAGGCTTCCGCGGAGAGATCATCGCCACGTCGGCCACGCGCGATCTGGCGAAGCTGGTGCTCCTGGACGCCGCGCACCTTCAAGAAGAAGAGGCGATGCATCGCCGGCGCCGCGCCGCGCGCCATGGCCACAAGGAGCCTGGGCCGCCGCCGCTCTACGGAGAGCTCGACGTCTTCGACGCGCTCGACCGCTTTGGGCGCAACGCCGTCTACGCGCGCCCCATCGACCTGGGGGCCGGGTTGCGCGCCACGTTCCTGGACGCCGGCCACATCTTGGGCTCCGCGAGCGTGGTGCTCGAGATCGCCGAAGGCGGCGCGACGAAGACGGTGGTCTTCTCGGGCGACATCGGCAACGCCGGCAGGCCGCTGCTGCGTGCGCCGGTGACGCCGCCGTCCGCCGACACGGTGGTGATGGAGACCACGTACGGCGATCGCCGCCACAAGGCGCTCGCGCCTTCCGTGGAGGAGCTCTACCAGGCGATCGGCGAGACGTTCCGGCGCGGGGGCAACGTCTTGATTCCCACGTTCGCCCTCGAGCGGGCGCAGGAGCTGCTCTTCTTTCTGCGCGAGGGAGTGGAGCGCGGGCGCATTCCGGGCTCCACCCAAGTCTTTCTCGACTCGCCGATGGCCATCACGGCCACGGAGATCTACCGCCGCCATCCCGAATGCTACGACCCCGAGACGGCGGAGCTCTTTCGCGATGGGGGCGATCCGTTCTCGCTGCGCGGATTGCACGTGACGCGCGAGGTGGCGGAGTCGGAGGCGATCGACGCCGTCACCGGAGGGGCGATCATCATGGCCGGCTCCGGCATGGCGACGGGAGGGCGCATCCGGCGCCACTTTCAGCGCAACCTCTGGCGCGCGGACAGCAGCGTGGTCTTCGTGGGATTCGCGGCCGCCGGCACCTTGGCGCGCGCGATCATCGACGGCGCGACGCACGTCCGCTTGTACGGCGACGACGTCGCCGTGCGCGCGCAAGTGCACACGATCAACGGCTTCTCGGCGCATGCGGACCAAGAGGAGCTGTTGGCGTGGCGCGAGAGCATGCATCCGGAGCGCACGATCCTGGTGCACGGTGAAGAGAAGGCGATGGGGCTCTTCGCGGAGCGCCTGGGGAGCGCGCGCGTGGAGATGCCCAAGCTCGGGGACGAGATCGAGATCTGACGAGAGCGGCGCCTTACGCGGCAGGCCCGTGGACGGCCCGCAGCAGCGACGAGACCTCGTCGCGGCCGACGGGCTCGGGGTTGTTGCGCAACAGCGTGGAGGCGAGAATCGGCTCGGCGGCGCGCTCCGCCGTCTCGGCGGTGACGCCGAGCTCGGCGAGCGAGCGCGGGAGCGCGAAGGCGTCGCGCAGGCGCTCGGCCTCGGCAGCCAGGTCGGCGATGCCGAAGGCCTCGGCCACGGCGGCCACTTGGCGCGGGGCGATGCCCGCGTTGAGACGCAGCGCGTGCGGGAGCACCATGGCGTTGAGTACGCCGTGCGGGATCTGCGTCAGGCCGCCCAGCGCGTGGCACGTGGCATGGTGCAGGGCCATGCCGCAGGCGTTGAGAGCGAACCCGGCCAGGCAGGCCGCCTCGAACAGCGCGGCGTGGACGGCGGCGTCGCGGCGCTCGCCGGCGGCCAACAGCAGCGCGGGGAAGCGGCCTCCCGCCCGCCGGGCGGCCGCCCGGCCCAGCCAATGGACGCGGCGCGCATAGTGCGCCTCCACGGCGTGGGCCCAGCCGTTGATGCCCGTGGAGCCCAGGACGGCGCGCGGGAGCGTGGCCAAGAGCTCGGGGTCGTAGCAGACGGTACCGTAAACGCCGTGCATGGCGGCCACGGCCTTCTGAGCGGTCGGCTGGAGGACGCCGTAGCCCCGCGTCATCTCCGCGCCGCCCAGGGTGGTGGGGATCGCCACCAGCTCGGCGCCGGCGGCGTGCTGCGCGACCGCCTTGCCGAGATCGATCGCGCTGGCGCTGCCGACGGCGAGGATGGCGGCCGGCTCCATCGCCCGAGCGATCCCGGCGGCTTCGTCGACGGCCTCCTGCGGATTGTGCGGGGTCGACCCGGCGAAGAACGAGACGCGGGCGGCGCGCTCCAGCGGGTCCCAGTCGACGGCGCCGATGCTGCGCCGCGAGCCCAGCACGAGCACGGGACTCGGCAGCCCCAGGTCGGCGAGCAACTCCTGGATCGGACCGCAGCGAATGCGCTGCGCGGGCGTCCGCATCTCGATCATCGGCTAATCCACGATGAACAGGTGCGCGCCGGCGTCGGTGCGCGAGCGGTGCGCCATCGCACCGTCGCGCACGGTGTAGCTCATGCCCGGGAGCAGCTCGACGGTGCGGCCGTCGGCCAGCTCCGTGGTCAGCGCTCCCTCCAGCACGAGCAGCACGTGCCCCCGCTCGCACCAATGGTCGGCCAGGTAGCCCGGCGTGTAGCGCACCATCCGCACGCGGACGTCACCGAATTGGCGGGTCTTCCAATAGGCGACGCCGCGCTCGCCGAGGTGTTCCGTCTCGGCGACCGCGTGCCAATCGCAGGTGGTGAAGTCGCTCTCGAGAGGCAAGGTCATGGTGCGGTCCTTCGTTGGCCGGCTCGCGGGAGCTGGTACCCCCGGTGGGATTCGAACCCACACTACAGCGATTTTAAGTCGCCTCTCTCTACCGGTTGGAGTACGGGGGCGCTAGTCGACGCCGATGTCCCACATCATGCCCAGATCCCGCTTGGAGAACGCGCGGAAGGCGATCAGGGTCTCCGTCGCCAGGATCCCGTCCAGGGCGGCCATCTTCTCGGTGACCAGGTCGTTGAGGGCGTCGTGTTCCTTGACCCGCACGATGACGGCCAGGTCGTAGGGGCCGGCGACGCTGTAGACCTCGGCCACTCCGTCCAGCTCCAGCAGCTCCTCGGCCAGCGACTTCAGGCGGCCGCGCTCGACGCTCATTAAGATGATAGCGGTGACCATCGCGCGTGGCACTTCCCCTCGGACGGAAGGCTACCTGCCGTCGGCTTTTCCGAACCCCCCATCGCGC
>DATLUD010000051.1:0-45257 GCA_035533275.1 Candidatus Dormiibacterota bacterium
TTGCGTGATGTGCGACGGGCTCGGTGCCGATCTGTGAGGGGCGGGGCGGGAATCCTACCCAAGAGCGGGGCCTCTGAGGCGCGCCTGGAGCCAGGATGGCGAGAAGGCGCGCGAAGGGAGTAGGAGGCGCACATGATGTGCGCCGACGCGCGTCCCCGCGGTGGGTAGGATTCCCGCCCCGCACTCGAGGGGGGCTTCCACCCTACCGCGCTTCGGTAGCTCGTTTCCGATACTTGACGTTCACGTAGACCAGCATCACCAGTCCGATGATGAGCTGAGGCACGGACATGAGCTGTCCGCCCGTGAGCCCCAAGAACGTGAAGCCCGGCTCGCGGAACCATTCGGCGACGGTGCGCGTGAGGCCGTAGTAGGTGAACCAGAACCAGAAGACGCTGCCTTCGGCGAGGTCCAGGCGGCGCACCACGAACAGCAGCGGAAGCGCGAAGAGGTCGAGGGCGCCTTCCATGAGCTGAGAGGGCCAGCGGTACCCGGGATAGTCGGGGAACTGCACGCCCCACGGGTCGCTGGCGGGGACGATGCGCCCGGGCAGTTCGTCGTTGATGAAGTTGACCACGCGCGTGAGCGCGATGCCGATGGGGAGCAGCATCACGATCTCGTCGCCGAAGACGCGGTAGGTGAGATGGCGGTGCTTGCGCAGGAAGAGCAGGCCCGCGATGATGACGCCGATGAGCCCGCCGTGGAAGGCCATCCCGCCCTGCCAGATGGCGATGAAGTCGATGGGATGGGAGAGGTAGACGCTCAGGTTGTGGTTGGTGATGACGTCCGCGATGACGAAGAGCGTGCGCCCGCCGACCAAGACGCCGATCAGGGCGTAGACCATGAAGTCCTGGATGGCGTCGGCCGTGAGGCCGGTGCGGGCGCGGGAAGCCGGCCGGACGAGCCAGGCGTAGACGCAGAGAAAGCCCACCAGATACGAGATCCCATACCAGTGGACGGCGATCGGCCCGATGTGGAACGCGATCGGGCTGATGTTCGGATAGGTGATGTAGTGGTGCATGCTGCGGCGGTACCCTCCGGCGGCCGCCCGGACGGCGCCACACAGGCGCGCGGGCCCCGGCGTCGTACCATACGGGCGATGACCACCCCACGACGAACGAATCTCTCGAGAGAGCTCGTCCGGCACGTTTCCTGTGCCGGCGCGCTCGTCCTCCCCGCCCCACGGGGGCGCCGCCGTGCGCATTAGCGAGATCGCGCGCCGCGCGATGCTGGCGCTGGCCGCCGTGGTGGTGATCGAGGGTCTGCTGCTGCAAGCCCTGCTCCACGAGACGGGCGGGCTCGCCGTGGTGATCGTGGTGATCTTCTTCGTCGCGCTCGGCCTGGTCGTGGGGCCGCGCGTCACGCGCGACGCCCCCGAGGCTCCGGGCGTGCTCTACACGGTGATCGCGGGCCTCCAACTGCTCTTGGGGCTGCTCATGATCGACCCGCTCTTGACCGTCGTGCTCCACCGCCACGTGGCCACCGCGGGCGTGGTCTTCGTGCTGCCGATCGCCGTCTCGCTCCTGACGGGCGGCGCCGCCTTTGCGGTCGCCGTCTCCGGCGGGAAGCGGCAGTAGCGCGGCGCGCCATGGCATGGGTCGCGATCGCGGCGGTGCTCGCCTTCGCCGTCGATCAATTGAGCAAGGCGGCGGTGCGCCGCGCGCTGGTTCCGGATCAGAGCGTCGTCGGCATTCCGCACGTGTTCCTGTTCACGTACACCCGCAATACCCACGGCGCGTTCGGCCTCTTCGGCTCGCACCCGGCGCTGCTGATCGCGTTGGCGCTGGGCGTGCTCGTGCTCTTCTTCGCGGTCGTGCGCCGCAGCATCGGCCACTCGCTGGCGGTGCAGGTGGCGTTCGGCATGATCGTGGGGGGCGCGGCGGGCAACATCGCCGACCGCCTGCACTACGGCTACGTCGTCGACTTTCTGCAGTTCGCGTTTTGGCAGGCCTACCCGGTGTTCAACGTCGCCGACTCGCTCATCCTGATCGGCGTCGTCACGCTCATGCTCGTCTCGGCCGAGGGTGGAAAGCCGCGTTCGCGCCGCCCCGAGACGGTGATGAGCCAGCCCGAGAGCGGAGGGCGCGCCGCGTGGTCGGAGGGCGACGTCGAGGGCACCGAGTACGCGCAGTCTCCCGACGACGAGCGTGCGCTGCGCCGCTTGCGCGGTCCCCGTCCCGACGACTCGCTCTGATGCGCGCGACCGTCGACCCTCTGCTGGCCGGGGCCCGTCTCGACACGGCGCTGGCCAAGCTGGCCGGCGTCGCGCGGACGCGCGCCGCGGCCGCGATCCGCGCCGGCCTCGTGCTGCGCAACGGCCTTCCCGCCAAAGGCAGCGAGACGGTGGCCGAAGGCGACCGCATCGACTACGAGATCGAGCCGCCGCCCGCGCTCAACGCTCGCCCGGAGGCGATTCCGCTGGACATCGTCTACGAAGACGCGGAGCTGCTGGTCGTCAACAAGCCGCCGGGCATGGTGACCCATCCGGCGCACGGAGCGTACAGCGGCACGCTGGTCAACGCGCTGCTGGCTCACGTAGGCACCTTGCCGGTGGGCACGGGCGAGGAGGCGCCGCTGCGCCCGGGGCTGGTCCACCGGCTCGACCGCGACACCTCCGGCTTGCTGGTGGTGGCCAAGACGCCGCGCGCGCTCGAGTTGTTGGGGCGCGCCATGCAGCACCGCAAGATCACGCGGCGTTACGTGGGGATCGCGGTAGGCACGGTCACTCCGCCGGCGGGCACGGTGGCGGGGCCCATCGGGCGCGATCAGCGCAACCGGCAGAAGATGGCCGTGCGCGAAGGCGGGAAGCCGGCGGTGACGCACTACCGGACGCTCGAGGCGCTGCGCGGAGCCACGGAGCTGGCCTTCGAGCTGGAGACGGGGCGGACGCATCAGATTCGCGTCCACATGGCGGCCTTGGGCTTTCCGCTGCTCAACGATCCCGTCTACGGCCACGCCGACAAGCGCGTGGCGCTGCCGGGCCAGGCTCTGCACGCGGGGTCGCTCTCGTTTCGCCACCCCGTCACGGGGGAGGAGCTGACCTTCGCCGTGGACCCGCCGGTGGAGTACGCCGCGGCGCGAGAGCTCTTCCGTGGCTAGCGCGCGCGAGCGTGCGGGGGGCTTCACGTTGCTTGCGCGCGACGGCCCGGCGCGCCGGGGAACCCTGCGTCTGCCCCACGGCGTGGTCGAGACGCCGACCTTCATGCCGGTGGGGACGGCGGCAACCGTCAAGGGCCTCACGCCCGTGCAACTGGAGGAGCTGGGCGCGCAGATCGTGCTCTCCAACACCTATCACCTCTGGCTGCGGCCGGGGCGGGAGCCCATCGACGCGTGCGGGGGTCTCCATCGCTTCATGGGTTGGGAGCGTCCGATCCTCACCGACTCCGGCGGCTTTCAGGTGTTCAGCCTCGAGGGGCGCCGCCGGCTCGACGAAGACGGCGTGGTCTTCCAGTCCCACATCGACGGCAGCCGTCACCGCTTCACGCCCGAGGCGGTGGTGGGCTTCCAAGAGGGCCTCGGCGTCGACGTCGCCATGGTGCTCGACGTCTGCGTGAAGCTTCCCGCCAAGCGCCGCGAGCTCGAGCGCTCGGTGGAGCTGACCACGGCGTGGGCGCGCCGCAGCCTGGAGGCGTGGAACCGGCGCGAGTGGACGGCGCTCTTCGGCATCGTGCAGGGCGGCGGCGAGCGGGACTTGCGCGCTCGCAGCGCCGCGGAGCTGCTGGAGCTGGACTTCCCGGGCTACGCCATCGGCGGCCTCTCCGTGGGCGAGACGCGCGAGGAGATGTTCGGGCTGGCCCGCTACACGGCGGCCCTGCTCCCCGCCGATCGCCCGCGCTACCTGATGGGCGTGGGCACCGTGGTCGACGTCGTCTTGGCCATCGAGGCCGGCATCGACATGTTCGACTGCGTCTACCCGACGCGCTGCGGGCGCAACGCGCGGGCGCTCACCCGCTCCGGCGAGCTGAACCTGCGTATGGCCAAGTTCAAGATGGATGCCGCGCCCGTCGACGAGCGCTGCGGCTGTTACGTTTGCCGCACGTTCACGCGCGCCTACCTGGCCCACCTCTTCCGCGCGGGCGAGATGCTGGGCGCGATCCTGCTGAGCTACCACAATCTCGCGGTGCTGCTCGATCTCACGGCCGACGCGCGCGCGGCCATCGAGCGCGGCGCCTGGACGGCATGGCGCGACGATGCCCTGCGGACCTTCGGCGACGAGCGGGCGGCCGCGTTGGTGGGCGCCTGAGAAGGCGCGGGGCGCCAGGCATTGCCCGCGGCGGCGCCGAAGGCGTTGTTCCATGATGCTCGAGCGCGGCTCCATCGCCGATCGCTGCGCGGCGTTGCGGAAAGAGATCGACGATACGCTACGCTCGCTCGGGCGTGCGCCGGGGTCCGTGCGCTTGGTCGCGGTGACCAAGTTCCAGCCGCGCGCCGCCGTCGTCGACGCCATCGCCGCCGGAATCGACGGCGTCGGTGAGAACTACGTCCAAGAGGCGGAAGGAAAGCTCGCCGGACTCGCCGTCCGCAAGCACTTCATCGGGCACCTCCAGACGAACAAGGCGCGCCGCGTGGCGGCGCTCTTCGACGTCGTCGAGAGCGTCGACCGCGTCGATGCGGCGCGCGCGCTCGACCGAGCGGCTGCCGCCTTGGGCCGGCGCCTCGGCGTGCTGCTGCAGGTGAACGTCTCGCCGGCGGAGCGCTTCGGCGCCGCGCCGGAAGCCTTCGACGACCTCCTCGCGGAGGTGCGGGCGATGCCGAACCTGCGCGTCGACGGCGTGATGGCCATCGGTCCCGTCGGCGTGGGGCGCGACGAGCTGATGGGAGCCTTCGAGCTCGCGCGCCGATGTTTCGAGCGCACCGGCGGTACGGTGCTCTCGTTGGGGATGAGCGGCGACTGGCGGGAGGCGCTGGCCGCGGGATCCACCGAGGTCCGCTTGGGGACGGCACTCTTCGGAGCCAGGCCGCAGCGCGACGCGGACCGCCGCGTCGGAGCGGCGCACCGCGCAGCGAGCGGGGGAAGGATCGGATGAGCCTGTTTCAGAGATTGGGGGCGTTCTTCTCGTTGCGCGACGACGAGGAGGAGCTCTTCGAGGACGACGACCGCGCCGAAGGTGGGGACCGGCGCAAGGTGGTGCCTCTCCAGGCGCGCGGCGACCGCTCGCGCGTGGGAGTGGCGCTCTTCGTTCCGCGCGCCTTCAACGAGGTGACGGAGGTGGCGGACGCGTTGCGCGGACGCCGGCTGGTGGTGCTCAATTTGCAGAGCGCCGATCGCCAGCTGCTCCAGCGCGTGGTGGACTTCGTCGCGGGCGTGACGTACACGCTGGACGGCAAGATGCAGAAGCTCGCCGAGGGGATGTATCTGGTGGTGCCCGCGGGCGTCGACGTCGACGCCGTCAACCAGCGGCTCGACGGAGACGGCTTCTCCGCGGAGTTCGACGGCACCGCCTATGGAGGGAAGCGTTGAACCGCATCACGATCGTCGACATTCAGCACAAGACCTTCAAGAAGGCGATCCAAGGCTACGCGCGGGAGGACGTCGACCAGTATCTCGACGAGATCATCGAGAGCTTGGAGGACGAGGGCCAGGAGCGCGCCGCGCTGGAGGCCCAGCTGCTCGACTTGAAGGAGCGCATCAGCCACTTCAAAGCGATGGAAGAGTCGCTGCAGAACACGCTGCTGCTGGCGCAGCGCACCGCCGACGAGGTGAAGGCGGCGGCGCACAAGGAGGCCGATCTCATCATCCGCCAGGCGCGCATCGAGGCGGAGAAGGAGGTGGCCACCTTGCGCCATCAGATCGACGAGGCGCATCGGGAGCGCCAGCAGGCGCTGGGGGAGCGCGAGAAGGCGCGCAACGAGCTGCGCAGCCTGCTGCTGACGCACCTCTCCCTGATCGAGGAGCGCGTGGTGCCGTCGGCGGAGGCCGCCCCGTCGTCCAACGGCGTCGCCTCGGCCCGCGCCTCGGAGCCGGCCGCGCCGGAGGCGCCGGGCGAGCCGGCGCGCGAGCACCTGCACCTCGGGCTCCTCGAAGATCCCGCCGTCGGCGCCTGACCGCGGCGAGGAGCGGCTGTTGCGCGTGCGCGTGCGTCCCGGCGCGCGCGCGGAGCGCGTCTGCGTGGAGAGCGACGGCTCGCTGCTCGTCTCCACGCGCGCCCGTGCCGTCGAAGGACAAGCGAACGAAGCCGTCTGCCGCCTCGTGGCCGCTGCCGTCGGCGTGCCGGTGCGCGACGTCGCGGTGATGCACGGCGAGCGCGCGCGCAACAAGTTGTTGCGCATCGGAAACCTCACGCCGCAGGAGGCGCTGACCAATGCGGAGCGGAACACACGGTAGATGAAGCCCCAGTACGCCGAGCAGCGCTCTCTCCGCGACGTGCGTCGCGGCGTCTGCCTCTTCGGCGTCGCCGACGGCGCGCTTGCCGGACGCCGCTTCTCCGTCGACGGCGCGCGCATCGAGGCGATCGCCTATCGCGATCTCGCGTTGCTGATTCGGCGGCTTCGCCCCGAGGAGATGCCGCGCGTCGCCGAGGCCGACTGGATCGCGCGCGAGACGCGCGCGCAGCTCCGTCTCTGCGAGCGGTTGGCCGCGAAGACGTCGCTCCTGCCCGCGAAGGCGGGTGCGGCCTACTCCTCGGCCGGGGATCTCGTGGTTGCCGCCGACCAAGCCTATCGCCGCTGGCGGCGCGCGCTCGGACGGGTGACGGGCAAGCACGAGTGGCTCGCCCTCGGCTACGCGGGCCCGCATCCCGTGCCCGCCTCGCACGCGCCGTTGCTCGGCAAGCCGCTGACGGGACGCCGCGCCGTCATCGCCCCTCCGTTCTACGAGTTCTGGGAAGGCGCGGCGGCACTGGCGGCCCAGGCGCGTCTGCTCGCTCCGAGCGACGCGCGCGCGGCGTTCGCCGCGGCCTTCCTGGTGCCCGCCGAACGCGCGGCGGATTTCCGCGAGCTGCTTGGGCGCACCGTCGCCGCCGCGGCGTGCGGCATCACCCTCTACCACGCGGGCCCTCGGGCTCCGTTCCACTTCACGTAGAAAGACCGCATCGATGTCGACGATAGCCGTGCTCCCCGGCGACGGGATCGGCCCTGAAGTGACGCGCGTTGCCGTGGAGATCCTGCGCCGGGTCCGGCCGCAGGACACCCACGGCGAGTACCTCGTGGGCGGCGCCGCGTACGAGCGGCACGGCACCCCGATCCCCGACGAGACCAAGGCCGGCGTCGAGCGTTCCGACGCGGTGCTCTTCGGCGCCGTCGGCGGCCCGCAGTGGGATGGCGACCGCGTTCCTCGGGATTTGCGCCCTGAGGCGGCGCTGCTGTTCCTGCGCACGCACTTCGAGCTCTTCGCGAACATCCGGCCCGTGCGCGTCTTCCCGGGCCTCGAGGACGCCTCGACGCTCAAGCGCGAGGTGGTCGAGGGTCTCGACTTGGTCGTCGTGCGCGAGCTCACGGGCGGCGTCTACTTCGCCAAGCCCAAGGAGTACGGCGAGCGCGACGGCATCCCGTACGCCCTCGACACCATGCTCTACCGCAAGCCGGAGATCGTGCGCATCCTGCGGGTCGGCTTCGAGATCGCGCGAACGCGCCGCAAGCTGCTGCACTCGGTGGACAAGCAGAACGCTCTGGAGACTTCGCGGCTCTGGCGCAAGACGGCGATGGAGGTCGCCGCGGACTATCCCGACGTGAGCCTCAAGCACGTGCTGGTGGACAACGCCGCGATGCAGCTGGTCCGCAACCCCAAGCAATTCGACGTGATCGTCACGGAGAACATGTTCGGCGACATCCTCTCCGACGAAGCGGCGATGCTGGGCGGCTCGATCGGGAACTGCGCCAGCGCCTCGCTCGGGCGGGGCGGCGAGCCCGGCCGGCGCTTCGGCCTCTACGAGCCCATCAGCGGGAGCGCGCCGGACATCGCGGGCCAGAACCTGGCCAACCCCACGGCGGCCATCCTGAGCGCGGCCATGCTCTGCCGTCAGTCGCTCGACGACGCGGCGGCCGCGGAGCGCATCGAGCGCGCCGTCGAGGCGGCCTTCGCCTCGGGGGCCCGCACCCGCGACCTCGCCGCCGCCGGCGCCGCGTACCTCTCGACAACCGCCTTCGGGGAGGCGGTCGCCGCGCGCCTCTAGAAGCGCGCGCTCGTTCTGCTTCGAGTTCTTAGGAGCGAATCAGTGATGAATTGGAGAGCATACCGTTCCGCGACGCTGATCGCGGTTCTGGCACTCGCCGGTGCCGCGAGCGGGGTCCGTCCGGCTCCCGCCGCCGCCCAGGCGACGTCGGAGACCGCCGTCGTCGCGCTGTACGAGGAGCCGACCAGCCTCAACCCCATCCTCGGTCCGCAGATGGACTTCGCGACCATGGTCGAGATCACCATGTTCCCCAACCTCTTCGCCGTGCAGCCCGACGGACGTTTGACGCCCGATCTCGCCAGCGTCGTCCCGACGGTGCAGAACGGCGGAATCTCCAAGGACGGCCTGACGTACACGTTCCACCTGCGTGCGCACGTCGAGTGGTCCGACGGCCAGCCCTTCACGGCGCAGGACGTGCTCAAGACCTATCAGCTGCTGATGGATCCGCACGTCAACGCCTTGACGACGGCCGGCTTCAACCAGGTGGCCAAGGCCGAGGTCATCAACCCGCTCACGATCCGCTTCACCCTGAAGCAGCCGTACTCGCCGTTCCTCAGCACGTGCTGGTCGGCGACCCAGTTGGGCATCATTCCCGCGCACGTCTTCGACAAGATTCCCGCCGCCGAGGTCAACAAAGCGGCGTTCAACTACGATCCCAGCGTCGCGTTGGGGCCGTACATGTTCGAATCGTGGAAGCACGGCGCGGCCATCACCGTGGTCGCCAACCCGCATTACTACGGCAAGAAGCCGAAGCTGAAGAAGATCGTCTTTCAGGTGATGCCGGATCAGAACACGATTCTCTCCAGCATCCAGGCGGGTTCGGTGAACCTCTACACGTTCGTTCCGATCCAGCAGGTGTCCACGCTCCAGAGCAACCCTGCGGTGAAGGTGCACTTCTACGAGCAGTCGGCCTGGGAGTGGGGGCAGCTCAACTTCAAGGACCCGATCCTGCAGGATCGCCGCGTGCGCCAGGCGCTGGAGTACGGGATCGATCGTCAGGCCATCGTCGAGCACGTATGGCAAGGCAAGGCGTCGTTGACCTCCAACACGCAGATTCCGATGTACTGGAGCTACGACCCCTCCGTCAAGCCGTATCCGTACGATCCCGAGAAGGCCAAGCAGCTGCTCGACGCGGCGGGCTGGAAGACGGGTCCGGGCGGCGTTCGCGTGAAGGACGGCAAGCAGCTCGTGCTGACGTACTCGACCACGGCGGGAAACCCGTGGCGTGAGGAGACCGAGCAGATCATCCAGCAAGAGCTCGGGGCCGTCGGCGTCAAGATCGACATCCACAACTACCCGGCCAACATCTTCTTCGGGAACATCCTCTTCCACGGGCAGTTCCAGATCGCCGAGTACGAAGGCACGGGCGGCCCCGATCCGGACCTGCGCATCTACCGCGCCGACTCGTGCAACGCCATCCCGCCCAAGGGCTCCAACTACGGCTCGTGGTGCGACAAGCGGATCGATCCGCTGCTGGAAGCCGAGGAGGCGACCACCAACCGCGCGGACCGCAAGGCGATCTTCAGCAAGATCAGCAAGATCGAGAACGAGGAGATGCCGAGCCTCTACTACTACTCGCCCAAGGGCATCGTGGCCACCAGCCATCTCGACGGCTTCGTGCCCAACGGCTACGTCCAGCCCACGTGGGACGTGGTCGACTGGACGATCTCGGCGAAGTAGCCGCGACGGAGTGCAGGCGGGGCGCCGCGCGGTGCCCTGCCTTCGCATCCGGCGCATGCGAGCGAGCATAGCCGATGGCCGTCTACATCGTCCGCCGACTGCTGCTGAGCATTCCGCTCCTGCTGGGCATCACCATCGTGATCTTCTTCCTGGCGCACCATCTGCCGGGGGGGCCGCTCGCGATGTACCTGAACACGGCGTCGGTGACGCCCGAGCAGCTCCAGCACCTGACGGTGCAGCTCGGGCTCGACAAGCCCGTCCCGGTGCAGTACGTGGAGTGGCTGGAGAAGGCCGTGCGCGGCGACTTCGGCCACTCGTTCGGCGACGGCCGCCCGGTGGTGGCGGTGATCGGCGACCGCATCCCCGCCACGCTCGAGCTCATGGGCGCGGCCTTCACGCTCTCCGTGGTCCTGGCGTTCACGATCGGGATCCTCTCGGCGCTCCGGCGCGACTCGTTCTTCGACTACCTGGTGACCGTCGTCTCGTACGCCGGCATGTCGATGCCGATCTTTTGGCTGGGCATCCTGGTGATCATGCTCTTCGGAGCCCAGCTGCACTGGCTGCCGACCGCGGGCATGCAGACGCCGGGGGCGCCCTTCTCGCTGGCCGACAACCTGCGCCACCTGATCCTCCCCACGTGCGTGCTGGCCGCGTTCACGCTGGCCCAGGAGAGCCGGTACGTGCGCGCCAGCGTGCTGGACGTGATCGGCCAGGACTACATACGCACGGCGCGGGCGAAGGGGCTTCCCGAGAACGTCGTGATCCTCAAGCACGCTCTGCGCAACGCCTTGATCCCGGTGGTCACGGTCTTGACGCTCGACGCGGCCTACCTGCTCTCGGGGGCGCTGGTGACGGAGACCGTCTTCGCCTGGCCCGGGATGGGACGCCTCTTCTACGACTCGCTGCGCGAGGGCAACTATCCGGTCGTGGTGGGGATCGCCGTGCTGGTCTCCGTCCTGGTCGTGCTCTTGAACATCCTTGCGGACGTCCTCTACGCGGTGCTCGATCCGCGGATCAAGTACGGCTAGGCGGAGAGGCGAGATGGACGTGACGTTGGCCGACCGGATCGAGCCGCGCGAGCGCCGCGGCTTCATCCATCGCTTGCTGCGCCATCGCAACGCCACGATCGGCTTGGCGATCCTGGTGGCGGTGACCGCGGCGTGCATCTTCGGCCCGATCATCTGGGCGAAGAACCCCACGGCGATCGACTTCGCGGCGTTCGGCAAGGGGCCCAGCCTCCACCACCTCATGGGCGCCGACGATCTCGGCCGCGACGAGCTGACGCGCATCCTCTACGGCGGGCGCATCTCGATCCTGGTGGGCTTTCTCTCGATGGTGATCGGCATCGGCATCGGCGCGGTGGTGGGGGCGGTCTCCGGCTGGCTGGGTGGAGCCTACGACTTCGCCCTCATGCGCGCGGTCGACGTGGCGCTCTCGATCCCCTCGCTTTTCCTGCTGCTGCTGCTCTCGGTGGTCTTTCCCCCGGGCGTGCTCTCCATCGCCTTCATCATCGGGCTCACCAACTGGATGCGTCCCGCTCGCTTGATGCGCAGCCAAGTCTTGACCATCAAGCCGCGCGAGTACGTGGAGGCGGCCCACGCCATCGGCAGCCCGCCCTGGCGCATCCTGCTGCGCACGATCACGCCCAACGCCGTGGCGCCGCTGATCGTCGACGGGACGCTGCTGATGGGGCAGGCGATCATCACCGAGGCGGTGATGAGCTTCCTGGGCTTCGGCATCCAGCCGCCCACGCCGAGCTGGGGCAACATGCTGACCAACGCGCAGACGTTCATCGTCAGCATGCCGTGGCTGGCGATCTTTCCCGGCTTCATGGTCTTCATCACCGTCCTCGGCTTCAACTTGGTGGGCGACGGCTTGCGCGATGCGCTCTAAGAGGGAACGCGGCCGGTGATCGGGTTGCTCGTCGCCATCACGGTCGCGCTCCACCTGGCGACGAGCTGGCGCTACGGGTATTTCCGCGACGAGCTCTACTTCATCGAGTGCGCACGGCACCTCGCGTGGGGTTACGTCGACCAGCCGCCCCTGGTGGCGGCAGCCGCGTGGCTCTCGGGCTTTGCCGGGTACTCGCTGGTGACGCTGCGCCTGCTCCCCGTGCTGAGCGCCGGCGCCACCGTGGGCGTGGCCTGCCTGACGGCGCGCGAGCTGGGCGGCGGGCGCTTCGCCCAGGCGCTCACGGGGCTCGCCGTGATGCTGGTGCCGGCGTATCTGCTGCTGGGCAACGCGCTGACCACCACCGCGTTCGAGCCGCTCTCGTGGACGCTGGCCGCATATGCGGTGATCCGTCTCATCCGCTCCGGCGAGCCGCGCTGGTGGCTGGCGCTGGCCGCCGGCGTGGCCTTCGGGCTCTACGGCAAGTACTCGATGCTGCTGCTGGTGATCGCGCTCGCGGCGGGCGTCGTGCTGACCCCGGCCCGGCGCCGGCTCGCGACGTGGTGGTTCCCCGCGTCGGCGGCGCTGACGGCGCTCCTGGTGGCGCCCAATGCGCTCTGGCAGTACGCGCACGGATGGCCGATGCTCACGGTGCTGCATGGCGACGTGCTCAACCGGCACGCCTTCAACAACGGTGTGGAGCTGGAGTACCACGGACTGCTCCGCAATGCCGCCGCCTTTGCGCTGGAGCAGGTGGTGTACGTCAGCCCGCTGATCCTGCCCATCTGGCTGACGGGCCTGGCGGCGCTGCTCGTGGGGCGCCTGGCCCCCTACCGCGCCATCGGCATGGCCTACCTCGTGCTCTTCGCCATGGCCGTGGTCCTCGACGCCAAAGGCTACTACATCATCGGGATCTATGCGGTGCTCGTGGCGGCGGGGAGCGTGACCATCGAGCGCGCCGCAGGTGCGCGCCGCGGCGCGCGCGCCGCCGTGTTGGGCGCGCTGGCGGTGCTCTCGCTGCCGTTGGTGCCCTTCTCGCTGCCGGTGCTGCCGGTGGATACGTTCATCGGCTACACGGCCGCGCTCCATCTCACGGGCACCGGCGGAGCGCCGCCGCGCCTGATGCAGCCGTTCTATGCCGAGGAGTTCGGCTGGGACGGCCTGGCACGCCGGGTCGCCGAGGTCTACCACGCCTTGCCGCCCGACGTTCGCGCGCGCACGGGCCTCTTCGCCGATACGTACGCCGACGCCGGGGCGCTGGCGTTCTACGGCCCGCGCTACGGATTGCCGGCCGTGATCAGCGGTCAGAACACGTTCTACCTCTGGGGGACCCACGGCTACGACGGCAGCAGCATGATCGCCGTCGGCGCGATGCAGACGGAGATCCTCCGCCGCTCGTTCCGCCACGTGCGGCTCGTGGCCACGTACGGCAACGCCTACAAGTGGGTGGTGGAGGGGCCGACGCCCATCTATCTGTGCAGCGATCCCGTGGCGCCGCTGCCCGAGCTGTGGCCCCGCTTCCGCTGGTACGGCGCCTGAGCGGCATAGGTCCCCGGCGTGATGCCGTAGGCGCGCTTGAAGTACCGGTTCAGGTGGCTCTGGTCGTAGAACCCCACCGCCTCCGCGACGCGCGAGGCCGGCTCGCCGGCCGCCAGGAGACGCTTGGCCTCGATGAGCCGGAGCTGGTTGGCGTAGGCGTGAGGCGGTAGGCCGAACTCGCGCCGGAAAGCGTGGAGGAAGTGATAGCGGCTCAGGCCGGCGACCTCCGCCAAGCACTCCACCGAGAGGTTCCGTTGGGCGTGCTCCTCGATGAACGCACGGGCACGAGCGAGGCCCGCGTGGTTGCTTGCGTCCGTGAGCGCCGGCGGCTTGGGTTGGCCGTAGCGCCGGAAGAGCAGCCCCATCGCCGACCACCAGAGCGACTGGCGCTCGAGGAGGCTCGCCCTCTCCTGCATGCGCCGGTGCGCCGCGAGCAGCTGTTGCGCGAGCTCCCGGTCGACGTAGAGCCCGTGGGGGACGACGGCGCCGTCGCCGCGGCCCTCGTAGAAGACGGCGGCGAGTGCGGCGAGCGCGCCGAGGTCGAGATAGAAGGCACGATAGTGCCAGTGCGACTCCGGCTCGACGTAACCGTCGTGGTACTCGCCGGGCTCGAAGACCAGAACCGTGTCGCAATAGGCCGTCTGCGATCCGTGGCGCGTGGAGCTCGTGCCGTGGCCGCCCTCGGTCACCGCGATCACCATCTCGTCGTGGAGGTGGCGCTCGAAGCGGTGCCTCGCGTAGCGCGCGGTGAGCATCCACGAGCCGCCGAGTTCGGGGTCGCGGCGGAACTCCAGCCGGGGAGCCTCGTCCTTCCGCATGATCAGCGAGGTTCAGCCTCGAGCGGCGGCGGCCTGCGCGGCTGCGTTCTGCGGCCCGTGCCGGCCGGAGGCGGCGAGCGCGAACCCGGTCAGGATCAGCGCCATCCCGGCCAGGTGGTACGCGTGCACGGGCTCGCCCAGCAGCAGAAAAGCCAGAAGCGACGAGTAGACGGCCATCAGGTGGAACGAGGCGCCGGTGACGGCGCGCCCGAGCGTCTCGGCGCAGTGGTTCCAGATGGCGTTGGCGACCAAGGAGGCGAAGATGCCGATGAAGAGCAGCACGGCGACGGAGCGAGCGTCGACGGGGAACGGGTGCCCTGCTCGCTCCTCCAGCAGCCAGAGGGGCAAGAGGGCGATAGCGGCGGCGGCCATCGCGCCGAAGAGGAAGAGCAGCGGGGAGACCTCCGCCGGGCGATACCGCAGCAGGACCGTGTAGAGGGCGAAGCACGCCACGGCGAGGAGCACGAGCAGCTCGCCGCGCCCGATGGAGAGCGCGGCAAGCGTCGACCACGTTCCGCGGCCGGCGATCCACGCCACGGCGGAGAACGAGACGAGGATCCCCGCGATCACGCGCGGCGCGGGGCGATGGCCGAGAATCATCCACTCGAGCAGGGGGACCATCAGCGGCAGCGTGGAGTTCAAGATCGCGGCCGTGGAGGCGGGCTACGTGGCGTCTGCGAGGGCGATGCGCACGCGCCGGTTGTGGCGCCCCTTGTTGTCGATCTTCGTCACGTGCACGGGCGCCGACTGCGCGGTGTTCGTCAGATGCGTGCCTCCGCAGGCCTGGCGGTCCAACCCGGCGATCTCGATGACGCGCAGCCGGCCATCGGGCGTGGGCGGCGGCGCCACCGAGCGGCTGCGCACCAGCCCCGGCGTCGTCGCGGCGCTCTCCGCGGGCACGTAGGTCGCGCGCACGTCGAGGCCGGCGCGGATGGCGGCGTTCATGTCGTCGTCGAGGCCGCGCAGGAGCGTATGGTCGACGCCCGGCAGATCGAAGTCCATACGTGCCGCGCCGCTGGCCTCGATGTTGACCCCGGTCACCAGCGCCCCGTCGAAGCGCTGGAAGACCAGGGCGTTGAGGATGTGCGTGGCGGTGTGGAGCTGAGCGACGCGAAAGCGCGAGACTTCGTCGATGCGCACGCGCACCACGCCGCGCAGCACGTCGGCGGTCTCCAGCCGGTACCAGAAGAGGCCGCCTTCCTCCGCGACGTCCACGACGGTGGAGACGCCGTCGCGGTGCTCGAGCGTCGCGCGGTCGGGCGGCTGGCCGCCGCCGCCGGGGTGGAGCGCACCCTCGGCGAGCAGCACCCAGCCCGGCCGGCTGTCGACCACCTCCGTCTCGTAGTCGACGAGGTCCGGGCGCTCGTGACAGAGATAGATCGCCATCGCCAAGTCCTTCCTTGGACGGATCATAGCCGGCGCAGCGCGAGGCGTCTAGGTTGAAAGTGCTGCGTCACCTCACGAGGTACGTGCCGGCGGCGTCGACGGTCACGCGGCGGCCGTCCACCAGCGCCTCGCGGCGCGGGTGTTCCCAGAAGCCCATGACGCGGATCACCACGCGCGGAAGCTCCGCCAGCGCCGCGCGCGCCCGGCGGGTGAGCGCGGCCACGTCGCGCGTCCACGGCGGGTGGCCGGCCGGAAGCAGCACCGCGGGATACGCGTGCTCGGCATCCTCGACCGGCTCGGTGCCTTCGATGCCGCGAGGACGCAGCGCGCTTGCCCGCGCGGCCGATGCGCGCAGCGGCTCGGCGCCTCTGATCGCGCGCGGGGCTGGGGCATTCACGCCGCCAGCGCTCCGGCGAGACGGCGGCGCAGACGGCGTAGCGCCTGCAGGTGGATCTGCGAGGCGCGCTGGCGAGAGACGCCCATGCGCCGGCCGAGCACCTCGAACGTGGCGCGACGGAAGTAGTGCTGCACCACCACGTAGCGCTCGCGTTCGGGCAGTGCGCGCAGGGCCTGCGTCAACTGCCGGTTTCGCTCGCGCCGGCAGAGGATCACGGTCGGCTCCTCGTGATCGGCCGGCTCGCGCAGTCCCGGCGGCAGCGGCTCGTCGAGCGAGAGCGCGGTGATCGCGGCTGCGCGCCGCAGGTCCTCGTCCAGCCGCGCCGCGTCGAGTCCGGCGGCGGCGGCGATCTCCTCGAAGCGCGGATCGCGGCCGCCGCGCGCGTAGATCTCGTAGCGCACGCGCTCGGCGATGCGCGCCTCACGGCGGACGTGCTCGGGCACCGCGTCCATGCGGCGCACGCCGTTGAGCATGGCGCCGTAGACCAGCTTGCGCGCGTAGGCCCGCAGCGGCACTCCGCGGCCGGGGTCGAACGTATCGACGGCCCGGATCGCGCCTATCGCCCCTTCGGAGGCCAGGTCCTCCTGCTCGCACGAGGGGACCTTGAACGCGACGCTGCGCGAGAGCGAGCGGATCATCGGGAGCAGCGCGCGGATGGCCGCTTCGCGCTCATCCATCGGAGCGCTCCAGCGCGCGGCGGAGCTGCGCGGCGAAGGCGTCGCCTCCGCCGGCGGCCGCGCGGCTCGCCCACGCTTGCGAGACCAGGTCGCCAAGCGGGCCGCAGGCGCGCTCCAGCGGCGTGAAGAGCGGGCGCAGCAGCGACGCCTCCAAGCCGGCGGCGACCTGCGCCATGCCCGCAGCCTCTGCGTCCATCGTCACCCTCGCTGCAGGTTGTTGGCGATGCGCAGCATCTCGTCGGCGGCGCTCACGCCCTTGGCGCTGGCCTCGTAGGCGCGCTGGGCGGTCAGCATCTCCATCATCGCCTCGATCACCGAGACGTTGGCGCGCTCCAGCGAGCCCGCGATCACGTGCCCCGCGCCTCGCTCGCCAGCGCCCACGAGGACCGGATGGCCGGCGCGCGCGGAGGCGAAGTAGAGCCCGTGCTCGCCGCGCCGCAGCCGCTCGGGCGCGGGAAAGAGCGCGAGGCGGATGCGCCCTGCCGGAGTGCTCGCGCGGCCGGGCAGGTGCGCGGTGACGGTGCCGTCCTCGGCGATGGTCGCGCCGGCCGAGTCCGCGGGGAGCCGGACCCCGGCGAGCGTCCAACCCGCGCGCGCGAGCCGCCCGCGGTCGTCGAGGGAGAAGTCGCCGGCGCGCGTGTAGGCGACGCGGCCGCGGGCGTCGCGCACTTCGAAGAGGCCCGCGCCGTCGATGGCGCAATCGTAGGCGCCGCCGCTGCGCTCGATCTTGCCCTGCGTGAAGCGCAGGCGCTCGCCAACGGGGAGGCTGCCCAGGCCCGCCGAGCCGGGCGTCCCCGCGAGGATGCGCTCGAACTCGGCGACGCCGGCCTTGAAGCCGACCACGTCGGCGTTGGCAAGGTTGTCGGCGATGGTCTCGAGGTTGCGTTGCTGGACCGCCATGCCGGTGGCGGCGACGAAGAGCGCGCGATCCATCAGCGCACCCGTGCCACGTCGTCGATGGCCTTGCGCCGCGCCGCGTCGTCCGTCGTGACGATGCGCTGGCCGCTCTCGAACGCGCGCTCCGCGGAGAGGATGGAGAGCAGCTCGCGCGTGGCCTCCACCCCGGAGACCTCGAGCGCCCCTTGGCGCACGGTGGTCCCCGGCGGCAGGTCGAGGGCATCGACGACGCGCTCGCCCTCGCGCACGCTGCCGTCGGCGTCGATGCGGGCGCCGGGGCTCACGTGCAGGACGCCGTGGCGCCCCATGAGCGCTCGGCCGCGTGCGTCGACCAGGCGACCGTCGTCGGTGCGCGAGAAGGCGCCGTCGCGGCCGCGAACGATGGCGCCGTCGGATGCGCGCAGCGTGAAGTTGCCGCGTCCGGCGAGCGCGAGGTCGAAGGCGCCTCCGGTCGGGCGGATCGCCCCTTGCGCCTCGACGGTGCGCGATGCCAGGCGCAGGCGCTCGGCGAAGCGCGTCACCTCGACGGCGCGCCGCCGGAAGCCGTTGGTGGAGAGGTTGGCGAGGTTGTCGGCGGCGATCTCCAGACGCCGCTGGGCCAGGCTCATCGCCTGGGCGGCCCACTGCGCTGCGCTTGTCATGGCGCAAGCGTAGCGGGCGGAGATTGCCGTCGCGTTACCGCGGCGTGAGCGCTCCGCGTGCCGCAGAAGCGGACGAGTCAGCGCAGCGCCGGCTCATGGGATCGCCGGGCGGCCGAAGTGGTACCCCTGCGCCCAGTGGACCCCGAGGTTCAGAAGCGCCTGGGCTAGCCCCTCATCCTCGACGCCTTCGGCGATCGTGGTGGCATCCATGAGCTCGGCCATGTGGACGACTCCCTTGAGGAGGCTGCGCCCTCGCGGCTCCCATAATTTCTGGACCAGGGACCGCTCGATCTTGATGAACGAGATCGGCAGCTCCGAGAGATAGACGAAGGGTGCGAAGCCCGACCCGAAATCGTCGATAGCAAGCTGGAATCCCGCATCCAGGAACGGTTGAACGCTCTTCCTGAGGCGCGTCGGATCGTGAAGCGCGAACGACTCCGTGATCTCCAAGACGATGGGCCTGGGCGAGCCGCCGCATGCCATGCGGTAGGGGCATCGATGTCCGCAAAAGTCGACCATCCGGCCTACCTCGTCGGCATGGCTGAGAAGCTGCGGAGAGATGTTCACGAACGTGTAGCGGGCAACCTCGAGTTTCCCATCGTGCGCGGTCTGCTCGAGATCCGGGTGCGCGCTCCCAGCGGCGGCGTCCCGCGTATCCGGATCCACGAGGCATGCCATCCCAGACGCCCGTCGGGAGGCGCAGGCCTTCAGGGCCTGCGGCACAATCGCGCTGTCGATCCGGTGCGCGATGTGCATGTCCTCGGCCAGGCCGATGAACTCGTCCGCCGCGATCAGCTCGTCACCGGCTCCCTCGATGCGCGCCAACACCTCATCGCCGACGATCGCGCGACTCTGCAAATCGACGATGGGCTGGAATGCGGCGCGAACCTTTCCGGATTGCAGAGCCTCGACCAGCCAAATCCCAATGGAGTAGAGGCCGTGACCGTTGGACCTCGCGACCACGACGCGATCCCGCCCGCCGCGCTTCGCGCGATACAGCGCCATATCCGCTCGCCCGATGATCCCCTCCACCGTCGCGGCGTGCTCCGGATACGCGGCCACCCCGAAGCTCGCGGAGATGGCATACGGCGATCCCCCAAGCTCAATGGTCAGCGCGGCGATCTCCGCGCGCACCCGCTCAGCGAACGCCATACCAACCGGTGCGCCCGCGTCAGGAAGGATACAGACGAACTCTTCGCCGCCCCACCGCCCGAAGATATCGGATTCGCGCATCATCTCCCGTATCGCCCGGCTGGTTCGAAGAAGCACCTCGTCGCCGACGAGGTGCCCGTAGGCATCGTTGATGAGTTTGAATCGGTCCAGGTCGAAGAGAACCAGCGCGTACGAGGTGTGCTCGGCCTCCGCCCGCTCGTGGACGGCATCCAGGGCTCGCCGCAGCGTGCGCCGATTCGGAAGACCCGTCAGGGTGTCCGTGTTCGCTAAGCTCTCGAGATGTCTCTTGACGACGAGGTGGGACCACGCGAGCTCGAGTAGCCCGCCCAAGCTGTCGAGGCCGCTCGCGAGCGCTTCGAGACACGCACGATCGGCGACTTGAACCTCGAGCACCCCTTCGAGATCCTCGTCGAGGCGCAGAGGCACGGAGCGAGCCGGGCCCGTTGCCCCAAAGCCTGCGCTATATCGAAACCTGTCGCCGACGAGGATCTGCGCGGAGAGTATGCGCGGCGACGCGGCGGCGATGGACGCGCAGGCCTCTTGGAAGACGGCGTCGACGGTCCTGTTGCCGACGATGGCACGCGCTATCGTCAGCCACGGAGCATCGAGGCGCGGATACTCCGGCATGTCCCGATTCGTCATGGGTTCTTCCTCCCTGGGATCCTAACCGGGACCGCGGCGCCAAATCAGCCGTCTATCGAGAACGCCCTACGGTCGCTTCGCGATGACAAGAGTCCGGCTGCGTGTCCTAAACAGCGCGGCGCGGGCCCCACGCCGTACGATACCCATGTTACGAGAGCGCGTCGGGAAAGGGGAGAGAATATCCCAGGAACGCGCCGCGGCCTCTGTAAAGGCACAGTAAGAGCCGCGCGTGGTCAGCCCGCATCGCTTCGATCTGGGCTGCGAATGGACGCTGCGACGTGCTCCGTCGTGGCGCGCATCCGCGCTACGGCCGCAAGAGACCGCCCAGGAGCATCGCCGCCTGGAACGTACCATGCAGGTATGACGCTCGCACCGCCTCCCGTCGCGGCCCTCTTCGATCTCGAGCGCACGAGGGACGACGACCCGCGATGCCCGCTCCCCCCTAGCGGCGTCGAAGCCGCGACGATCCGCGCCTACCTGCGCGAACGAGCCGCCGCGCTCTATCCTGACGCGCTGATCGTCGAGGACTGCGCGCTGCCGTTCGCGCGCATCGACGTGCTCATCGCCTCGCCGCAGGCGACCATCGGGATCCTCATCTGCGGCTCCGGAGACGGGCTCGCGCGTCCGAGAAGGGCGCGCGGGATCGAGGCCTTCGACTACGCCGTCGCCATCGCGGCGCACCCGCGCCTCGAGCACATCGCGGCCCTGCCGGGCGACGTCTACCGTCTGATCGTTCGAGAGCGTGAGGACGGCCTGCGGTTCGTGCCGGCGTTGCCGTGGCCTCCGCCGTCACCGCGCAGCCAACGCTCGGCCTCCTCGCTCCTGCGCGTGCTCTTCGGCCGCGAGATCGAGGCAATCGCCCGCGCCCTGCCGCGCCGCGGCGCCAAAGAGACCCAGGAGCAGCACCTCGATCGCTGCCTGAGCGCCGAAGACGCGCGCCGCCACGTGCGGGCGGCCCTAAAGCGCCGCGCGTCGGATCCTGGCCCGCTCAACGGCGGGGAGATCGCCGATGCGCTGGTTGCCGAGCTGAGCGCCGCCACGACGCCGCCGGCAGCCGTGGTCCGCGAGCTCACGATCGCCGCCTACAACGGCGGCATCGCCGACGTCGCTCTGACCACGCCTGGCAGCCTCGACCTCTACGAGATCAAGGGCGACACCGACTCGCCCGCGCGCCTGCGCCGGCAGGTCGCCGACTACGACGCCGTGGGAACGTCCTGCACGCTGGTCACGACCTGGCGCCGGTTGAGCGCCTTCGCGGCCCGCGTTCCTCCGCATTGGGGGCTGCTCGTGGCCGAGCGCGCTCCCGAGGGGGGCTGCCGCTTTCGCCGCGTGACCCCGAGCCGACCCAATCCGCACCGCCGCGCCACGATGCTCGCGGGGCTCCTGCACACGGCCGACCTCTACGGCATCCTGCGGCGCGTCCGCCGCGGTCAGCCCTGGCGCTACAGCAGCGTCCATCGCCTGCGCGAGCTCGTCGTCGAGAGCGTCGATGCGGCGCGCCTCACCACGCTCGTTGCGCGCGCCGTGGCGTTGCGAAAGCCGTTCGAGGTGCGGCAGCGGCAGGCCGTCTCGCTGGGGGCGCCGCAGGAGTGGCCGGGCATCGACGCCATCCTCGGCTCCGACCCCGCCGCGTTTGACGCCTCACACGGCGGCGAGGATCGCCTCGAGCAGCGCCCCCATGCGATCGGCGGCGCCGCTCACCGCGGCGAGCACCTCCTCGTGCGAGGTCGAGGCGCCTTCGCGCCAGACGTTGGAGATCACGCTGATCCCCGCCACCTCTAGGCCCAGCGCCCGCGCCTGGATCACCTCGGGGACGGTCGACATCCCGATGGCGTCGCCGCCGGCGCTGCGGTAGAAGCGCACCTCGGCGGGCGTCTCGTAGGCGGGTCCCAGCACGCCGCAGTAGACGCCCTCGCGCACTCGCAAGCCGAGGCGCTCCGCGGCGGCGCGCCCGGCGGCGCGCAGGCGCGGCGCATACGCCGCGGTCATGTCGGGAAAGCGCGTCTCGCCGGCCGCGCCGGGCCCCAGCAGAGGGCTCGAGCCGGTGAGGTTGAGGTGGTCGGCGATCAGCATCAGGTCGCCCGGCTCGTACGCGGCGTTCAGGCCGCCGGCGGCGTTGGTCACCACCAGCGCGCGGGCGCCCGCGTGCGCCGCGGCGCGCGCGCCGAAGGCCGCCTCGCGCTGGCTGTAGCCTTCGTAGGCGTGGACGCGCCCCACGAAGAGCGCCACGCGCTTGCCGCTCCACGCGCCCAGCGCGACGAAGCCCGGATGACCCGCAACGCGCGCCTGCGGCATCCCGGGGATCTCGTCGAAGGGGATCTTCTCGCGCACGTCTGCGCGCGCCACCACGGCGCCCAATCCGCTGCCCAGGATCACCGCGGCGTCGAGCGCGCCCAGGCGCCGCGCGGCGGCGGCTACAGGGCTCTGCGCGCTCACGCCTCGACGCGCTGGAGCAGGCGCCGCCCCGTCATCTCCGGCGGTATCGGCAGGCCCAGGATCTCCAGCAGCGTCGGCGCCACGTCGCCCAGGCATCCGCCCTCCTCCAGCGCGCCCAGCGGCTCGCGCGAGATCAGCACGAAGGGCACGGGATTGGTGGTGTGCGCCGTGAGCGGGTTGCCCTCGGCGTCGATCTTCTCCTCGGCGTTGCCGTGGTCGGCGGTGATCGCCAGGATGGCGTCGCGCTCGAGCACGGCGTCGGCCAAGCGCCCCAGGCAACCATCCAACTCTTCCAAGGCCGCGATGGTGGCATCCCAGACGCCCGTGTGTCCCACCATGTCGGCGTTGGCGTAGTTCATCACGATCACGTCGTGCTTGCCCTCGCGCAGATCGGCGACGGCGGCGTCGGTGATCTCGCGCGCGCGCATGCGCGGCGCCTGGTCGTACGTCGCCACGCTGCGGTCGGAGGGGATCAGGATGCGATCTTCGCGCGGGAACGGCTCCTCGCGCCCCCCGCTGAAGAAATAGGTGACGTGCGCGTACTTCTCCGTCTCCGCCAAGCGGAGCTGCGTGAGGCCGCGCCCCGCGATCACCTCGCCGAAGGTCTGCCGCTGACGGCGCGGCTGGAAGAGCACGGGGTTCGTGAAGTACTCCTCGTACTTGGTCATCGTGGCGAAGACGAAGTCGTCCAGGCGCTCCACCGGAAACTGGTCGAAGGCCGGATCGCTGAAGGCCATGGTGAGCTGGCGCGCGCGATCCGGGCGGAAGTTGAAGAAGATGCAGGCGTCGCCGCTGCGGATCAGCGGCCGCGCCGCGCCGACGATGGTGGGCTTCACGAACTCGTCCGTCTCGCCGGCGGCATACGCAGCCTCCACGGCCGCAAGGGCGCTGGACGCCGTCCGCTCCGCCGTGCCGCGCACCAGCGCGTCGTAGGCCGCCTGCGTGCGCTCCCAGCGCTTGTCGCGGTCCATGGCGTAGAAGCGGCCGATCACGCTGCCGAAGCTGCCGCCGCCGCGCTCGTCGATCTTGCGCTGCGTCTGCCGCACGTACTCGCGCGCCGAGGTGGGCGCGGTGTCGCGGCCGTCGAGGAAGGCGTGCAGCTGATAGGCGACGCGCGCGTGGTCGGCGGCGTCGATCACGGCGAAGAGGTGCTCCATCGAGCTGTGGACGCAGCCCGGCGAGAGCAGGCCAAGCAGGTGCATCGTGCCCCCGCTCGTGCGGACGTGCTCGATGGCCGCGCCGAGCACCTCGTTGCGGGCGAAGGAGCCGTCCTCGATCGACTGGTTGATGAGCACCACGCCCTGCGGCACCACTCGCCCGCTGCCGAGGTTGAGATGCCCCACCTCTGAGTTGCCCATGATGCCCTTGGGGAGTCCCACCGCCTCGCCGGCGGCAGCGAGCTCGGTATGCGGATGGCTCGCCAGCAGCCCCTCCCAGTACGGCATGCGCGCGGCCTCGATCGCGTTGCCGCGCCTCTGGGCGGAGCAGCCGAAGCCGTCGAGGATGCAGAGCACCAAGGGATGCGCGAGTGTGGTCATTTGGCGGCGGTTGCCTTTCGTGCGGCGTCGACGATCTGCGCGAAGCCGGCAGCCTTGAGCGAGGCGCCGCCGATCAAGCCGCCGTCGATCTCGACGTGCGCGAGCAGGGCATCGGCGTTCTCCGGCTTCATGGAGCCGCCGTAGAGACAACGCGCGTTCTCGAGGCCCGGCACGGCGCGCCTTATCGCGGCGATCACGGCGGCGGCGTCCTCCGGCGTGTCGGAGACGCCCGAGCCGATGGCCCAGATGGGCTCGTAGGCCACCACGCAGCGCTCCACGTCGGCGCGAGTCACGCCCTCGAACGCCAGGCGGATCTGTCCCGCCACCTTCTGCTCCGCGGCGCCCGCGCGGTGCTCCTCCAGCGTCTCGCCCACGGCGACGATGGGCGTCAGCCCGTGCTCGAGCGCGCGGCGCACCTTGGCGCTCACGCCGGCGTCGGTCTCGCCGCAGTAGGCGCGGCGCTCGGAGTGTCCGACGATCACGTAGCGGACGCCGAACTCCAGGAGCATCGGAGCGGAGATCTGTCCGGTGTAGGCGCCCCACTCGAAGGCGCTCACGTCCTGCGCGCCCAGCAGCAGGCCCGTGCCGGCGAGGGCGGCGGCGACGGCGGGGAGCGCCGTGAACGGCGGGCAGAGCACCACGTCGACCCGCTCGTGCGCCTGCGGTGGAATCGCGGCGGCGATCTCGGTCGCCAGCGCCGTGCCGGAGGCGGCCGTCTGATGCATCTTCCAATTGCCGGCGATGAACGGACGGCGCTGCTTCATCGTACGGCCGCCTTCTCCAGCGCCGCCACGCCGGGCAGCTCGCGTCCCTCGAGGAACTCGAGCGTGGCGCCGCCGCCGGTGCTCACGTGGGTCACCCGGTCGGCGAAGCCCAGCGCGTGCGCCGCCGCCGCGGCGTCGCCGCCGCCGACCACGCTGACGGCGCCGGCCGCGGTCGCCGCGGCGATCGCCTCTCCCACGGCCGCCGTGCCCCTCTGGAACGGGGTCTTCTCGTAGACGCCCATGGGGCCGTTGAAGACGATCGTCTTGGCCTGCTCCACCACGCGCTCGTACCGCTCCCGCGTCTTGGGTCCGATGTCCAGCAACATCTCGCCGTCGCGCAGCGGCGACGCCCCGATACCGACGTCTACCACGCGCGTCTGCTCCTGCGGCGCGTCGAGCGAGGCGGCGGCCACGGCGTCCACCGGCAGGTGGATCGTCACGCCGCCCGCCCGGGCCCGCGCGAGAATCTCGTGCGCGGGGGAGAGATCCTTGTCGCGCAGCGAGGCGCCGACGTCGACTCCTTGCGCGGCCAGGAACGTGTTGGCCATCCCCCCGCCCACCACGAAGGCATCGCAGCGTTGCATCAGGTGCATGAAGACGCCGATCTTGTCGGCGACCTTCGCGCCGCCCAGCACGCAGATGAACGGCTTCGCGGGAGCGTTCAAGAGATTGAAGAGCGCCTGCAGCTCGGCTTCCATCAGGAAGCCCGCGGCCGCCGGCAGGTCGGCGGCCACGCCCGCCGTCGAGGCGTGCGCGCGGTGCGCGGTGCCGAAGGCGTCGTTGACGTAGAGGTCGCCGTGCTTGGCCAGCGCGGCGGCGAAGGCCGGGTCGTTGGCCTCCTCGCCCGGGTCGAAGCGCACGTTCTCCAACAGCACGATCTCGCCGTCGCGCAGCGCGGCGACGGCCGCGTCGGCCGTGGGGCCCACGGTCTGGTCGCAGAACTGCACGGGAGCGCCGAGGGCCTTGCTCAGCGCCTCGGCCACGGGGCGCAGCGAGAGCTCGGGCTTGCGTTGGCCCTCGGGGCGCCCCAGGTGGGAGACGATGACGGTGCGGGCGCCGTGCTCTCGCAGGTAGCGCAGCGTGGGGACGGCGGCGCGGATGCGCGTGTCGTCGCGCACCGCGCCCTCCTTCAAGGGAACGTTGAGGTCTTCGCGGACCAGCACGCGCTTGCCGCGCACCTGCAGGTCGCGCAGCGTCAGGAATCTCGCCATCGCCGTGCTAGACGCCCGCGGGGGACTTTGCCAGCACGTACTGGGTGATGTCGGCCAGGCGGCACGAGTAGCCCCACTCGTTGTCGTACCAGAACGCCACCTGCACCAGATCGCCGTTCGCGTTGGTGAGCGAGGCGTCGACGATGGACGAGTGCGGGTTCTTCTTGAAGTCGCTGGAGACCAGCTGCTCCTCCGTGTACTCCACGATGCCCTTGAGGTTGCTCCGGCTGGCCTTGCGCAGCGCGGCGTTGACCTCGTCCTTGGTGACCTCGCGGCCGAGCTGGGCCACCAGGTAGACCATCGAGACCGTCGGCGTGGGCACGCGCAGGGCGAAGCCGTCGAACGTGCCTTTGATCTCGGGAATCGTGAGATAGAGGGCCTTGGCCGCGCCCGTGGAGGTGGGCACGATGTTGGTGGCCGCGTTGCGCGCGCGCCGCGGATCCTTGTGCGGGGCGTCGAGAATCATCTGGTCGTTGGTGTACGAGTGCACCGTGGTCATGAAGCCCTTCTTCCAGCCGAACGCATCGACCAGCGGCTTCACGCCCGTCGCCAGACAGTTCGTGGTGCACGAGGCGTTGGAGATGATGCGGTGCTTGGCGGGGTCGTAGTCGCCCTCGTTGACGCCCAGCACCACGGTGACGTCCTCGCCCTTGGCGGGTGCCGAGATGATGACGCGTGTGGCGCCGGCGTCCAGATGGGCCTTGGCCTTGGCGGCGTCGGTGAAGAGGCCGGTCGACTCGATGGCGACGTCGACGCCCAGTGCCGCCCACGGCAGTTTGGCCGGATCGCGCTCGGAGAGCACCTTCACCTTCGTGCCGTCGATGATCAGCGCGTCCTCGGTCGCCTCGACCGTGCCCTCGTACGTTCCGTAGTTGGAGTCGTACTTGAACAGGTGGGCGAGCTGGGACGGCGTGGTCAGGTCGTTGATCGCCGCCACCTCGATCCCCGGGTGGCGCTCGCGCAACGCCTTGAAAAAGTTGCGTCCGATGCGGCCGAAGCCGTTGATGCCGATGCGCATGATGCTCGTACTCATCCTCTTTGCGTGTCACGGAGCAAACGGGCGATACTACCTCGTACCCCAAGATGACGCCTGCTCCGCCCCCAGGCGCCGGGCCAGCCGGACCAACGTTTGGAGGCGGCTGTTGAGCGTGGCGCGGCTCGCCTCGGGACGGCAGAGGGCGGCGAGCTCGGCCAACGTGAGCTCGGGATGCGCCAGCCGCAGCTCCGCCGCCTCGCGCAGCGCCGGCGTCAGACGGTGCAGGCCGTACGCGTCGCGCACGAGCTCGATGGCCGCCCGCTGGCGTGTGGCGGCGGCCACGGCGCGCGCGACGTTGGCCGCCTCCACGTTCACGAGGCGATGGATGCGGTTCTTCGTCTCTTTGACCGCGCGCACGTCTTCCAGGTGGAGCACGGCGGCGTGCGCTCCGATGGCGCCCAGCAGCGCCACCACGCTCTCGGCGTCCTTGAAGTAGAGCAGCTCCCGGCCGCGCCGGACGGCCTCCTTGGGGCGCGGGCCCTCCGCCGCGAGCATGGCGCGCAGGCGGTTGGCGGCCGAGGCGTTCGGCAAAGCGAACTCCAGGTGGTAGCCCTTGCCGGGCAACGAGAGCGAGCCGCTGGCGAGAAAGGCCCCCCGAAGCTCCGCCCGGCGGCAGCAGCGCCGCCGCGCTCTGGGCGGGAGGCGCGCCGTGAGGTGGTCGGCGCCCGCGAGGCCTGGCGGCAGCGCGGCGACGTACTGGGTCGCGCGGTAGAGGCGGGTGCCGGCGACGGCGCGGATCGCCGTGGCGCCCGCGCGCGGCTGCAGCGCGTGGAAGAGGCGCGCGATGGCGGGGCGCTGGGTGCTGAAGTGCCCGGCTTGGCCGCCGTAGTACGCCAGGGCGCGCAGGAGGGTCTGGCGGCAACATGCCGCCTGGGGGAGGTCGCGAGCGAGAGCGTCCTTGACGTCACCGGCGAGGGTGCTGCGCATGCCGGGTGCGCCTTTTCGCCGTCCTGCCCGCGACCTCCGTCGCGCTACGCCGCTACCACGTCCTCATGCCCGGGGCATCGTAGATGTGGTATTGGAAGTGCTGGACGACGGGACCGGAGTAGGCGATCACGACCAGCGCGACTCCGACGAGTGCCCAGAGGCCCAGCCGGTCGAGCACTGCCGGGGTATCCTTCGCGTAGCGGTCGGGTTCGGCGAACTCGAACCGCGTCTCGCCCTTCTCCCCCCCGAAGACCATCTTCAGGAAGGCCACCAGGTAGACCAGGACGCTCGCGAAGACGATCGTGCCGCCGATGGCCGAGAGGATCGACCACGGCTCCCACGACGCCGCGATGGGGTTGCCGCCGTAGACCAGGCTGGCCTCGCGGCGCGGCGCGCCGAGCAGACCCTCCACGTGCATGCCGACCGACATGATCGCCATGCCGATGAACCACAGCCACACCTGCACGCGGGCCAAGCCGTCCGAGGTGAAGCGCCGGCCGGTCAGCGTGGGGATGAGGGTGTAGGTGGCGGCGAGGAACGTGAGCGCCACCGGCCCGCCGACGGTGATGTGGAAGTGGCCGACGACCCACATCGTGTTGTGGACCAGGATGTCCATCGCGTACGAGGCATTGACGATCCCGCCGAAGCCGCCGAAGATGAACAGGATCATCCCCAGGACGCTGCCCAGGAACGTCGGGTTCTTCCACGGGAGCGAAGAGACGATGCCGATGAACCCGGTCTTGCCCTGCTTCGCCGCGGCCTGCTCGAAGACGGCGAAGAGCGCGAAGGCGGTCATCAGCGACGGGATCACCACCATCATGGTGAAGCCGGTCTGCAAGAGCTTCCACACGTGGGCGATGCCGGGGTCGGCGAACTCGTGGTGCACGCCCACCGGCAGCGAGAGGATCATCAACAGGATGAAGGCCACGCGCGTGAGGGAGTCGCTGAAGACCGGGACCCCGAGGATCTTCGGGATGACGCCGTACCAGATCAGATAGGCGCCCAGGAGCCAGAAGTAGACCAACGGGTGGCCGAAGTACCAGAAGAGGATGCGCGAGAGCGCGACGTCGACGCCCGGTACCCAGCCGAACGACCACGGAATCAGCTGGAAGATCACCTCGACCGCCAAGCCGACGGTGGCGAGGAACCACATGATGAAGTTCGTGACGGCCATGTAGACCGGCAGCGGGATGCGCTCACCGGGGTGCGTGCCGCGGAAGTACTTGATCTCCAGCAAGATGTCGAGCAGGACGATCCAGGTGCCCACGACCAGCAAGGTGGCACCGACGTAGAACCACGGGCTGGCCTTGAGCGGCGCGTAGAACGTGTAGAGGACGGTGGCGTTGCCGGCCAGGATCTCGTAGGCCGCCATCGCGGTGCCGACGATCATGGTCCACCACGCGGTCCACGCGATGGCCAGCGACCGGTTCGGCCGCTCGATCGAGCGATAGGTCGCGTAGGTGGAGAGGCCGGTGATGAAGAGCGTGGTGAAGACGAGCGCCAGCAGGACCCCGTGGGCCGTCAGCATGCGGTAGTAGTCGAACCACGCCGGCACTTGGAAGAGGCCGGCGCGCGACGTCACCTGCATCAGGCCGAAGAAGGTGCCGATGAAGACGCAGACGAGCGCGACGTAAAGGTGCGCGAGGACGAGGCGGTTTTCAGCGCGTTGCTGTTGCACGAGTCGCTCCCTACTTCACGATGACGTGCGCGAACATCGTGCTGTGACCGATGCCGCAGTACTGATTGCAGACGATGGGGAAGTCGCCGGCCCGAGTGAACGTGTGGGTGACGCTGCTGACCCAGCCCGGCATGATCTCGGCGTTCACATCCTCCTGCGGAATGCTGAAGCCGTGCACCACGTCCTCGCTGGTGACGTAGAACGTCACCGTCGATCCCACGGGAATGGTGATGCTCGCCGGCGTCCACAGGAACACCTGGCCGACGTAGTACGCCTCGTAGGTCTTGGGTCCGGTCTGCCGCAGGCCGGGGTGGTCGAACGGGGCGGTGGTCGCGACTTTGGTCGGATCGATGGTTTCGCCATGGCTCGGCGGGTTGATGTCGGCGAAGACCGCCAGGCTCAGCACGATGACGAAGAAGCACGCCATCGTGGCTCCGCCGATCCAGAGCCAGATGCGTTCTAGACGCGGGGTATGCATGTGCTAGCCCCACCTCGCATGGAAGAGCCCGAGCAAGGCGAGCCACCCGAGCACAAATGCGGCAAGCATGACGAGAACAAACCGGAATGTCGTCTTCAGTTCGGTTTCCATGGCTACGAGGGTACCCTCTCATCCGCATGGCCCGAGGAAGATGTTGGGAACGTCGTGAGAAAGTGACCGGCTGGTCGCTTGCCGCCGGCGGGCGCCGCCGTGCGACGACCTTGGGGTCCACGGCTACCCGGACTTCCCGGACCCAGGTTCGATGAGGACGAGTTTGCCGCCGGCTGCGCCCCTCTTTCCTGGCGGAACCTCGCTTGCCTTATACAGCGACTATCCGAACGGAGGGTCCTAGGCCCGCGGCACGGCGGCCGGCCGGCCGGCCTGGGCCAGAATGCTTGCGGCCTCGTTGCCCATGACCCCACGACGGGACGCTTGCTCCGATCTATGCTCGCGGTAGGTTGTTCCATGCCTCCCAAGGCAGGGCGGCAGCCTCTGGGGTGAGATCGGAACGCTTGGAGCGTTGCCCCCCGCAGGCGCGGTACAGGGTATCGTCTCCATCCAAAGCGGCGCCGGGTGGCCGGATCACTTCGATGACGCTCGTGCTCTCACTATCGACAGCGTGGGATCTCCCGCGTTCGCGCGCCGTGAGACCGCTCTCGCCTGACGGTCCCCCCGCATCGTACCGCGCCGAAAGGGACACTCTATAATGCATCATATTCGGCAACAGGCACTTCTCATCGCGAGCGCCTTGTTGGGCGTGGGACTGCTGGCCGCGTGCGGCGGCGGAGGCGGCGCCTCGCCGGCGTCATCCTCATCGCTGGTCCCCGCCAACAATCAGAATCCGAGCCTAGCGACCGCATCCGTCACGTTCAGCATCCCGCGCCCGGCTGGCTGGACGACCACCAGCGCAGCGCTGCGCCGTCCGAAGTTCATCTCCCCGGCCACCAACAACATGACCATCCTCATCGACGGTCAGACGGCCTTCAATCAGGTGCAGGTGCCGTATAACGCAACGGGTCCGTCTCCAGCGCCGACGAACCCCCCGTTTACCGGCAGCAACGGCACCACGGCGACGCTGAGCGGCACGGTTACCCCGGCCGACTTCACGTGGACGCTCACCGTCAACACGGTACCGGGTAACCATACCGTCGGCGTTGTCTTGTTGGGCGACAGCGCGACTCCGCACGACGTCCTCTCCGAGGGTCAGACGACCGTGGACATGAAGCCGGGGTCTTCGTCCAGCGCCTTTCTGCAGCTGCAGGGCGTCGTCGGCTCGGCGTACCTGACGTGTCCCGCCTCGTTCTTCGCGAACTGGAACCCGGCGACGGACAACGGGACGTGTAACAACTACGCCAACTTCACCCCCGGATCGACGCCTGGATCGGGCGGCACCTACGACTTCACCGTCGTCGCCGCCGATACCAACGGCTTCCCGATCGTCTACCAAAACAACCCCAGCTACAATACGCCGGTGCCGTTCGACAATGGCTCGGTGACCATCGTCAACGCGTCTCCGACGATTCTGAACGTCACGGTCCCAACCTCGTTGACCTTCGGCAGCCCGGGACAGGCGTTGAACGACGGGCCTAGCGGCAGCTGGTACCTGCCCGGCCAATTCACCTACGGTCAGGATATCCAGATCCAGTGCTTGCAGCCCGGCATCGGGACCATCCAGTTGAGCGTGGGCGGTGAACCGAATCCCTATCCGATCACCGGCTTCGACCCGGCAAGCGCGTCCCCCGCGGCAACCTACCCGGCGGGCGGCATGCTGCCTGTCGGCTTCCAGGACGCGTACGTGCTGAAGTACGACGCGGCTGGTGACCCGACCAAAGTCAACAACCAATTCGTACCGAACGTCTCGGTCAACTGCACCTCCAGCTTGACCATGACGGTCCAATAGCGGGCCGCGACCCGTCGACCCGGAGAGGAGCCCGATTCGGGCTCCTCTTCAATACAGCGGCTCTTCCGCGCGCTCGGAGATCACGTCGTAGAGCGATGCGGGATCGACGCGCGCTCCCGGATGCTCCGGCACCGCCAGCACGCGCACCGTCACGATGCGGCGGGCGTAGTGGATCTCCAGCTCGTCGCCCGCCTTCACCTGGTAGCCGGCCTTCAGCGCGTGGCCCTGCTTGAGCACGCGCCCCGCGTCCAACGCCTCCTTGGCCACGGTGCGGCGCTTGGAGAGACGGGCGACCTTCATGAACTTGTCCAGGCGCACGGCGTCGTGAGCCTAGGTGCGCTTGAGCGACTTGGGAACCACGCACGTCCCCGTGGCGCGCACCACCACGATGGGCTCGTCCAGCACGTCGGCGGCCGAGGGGGCCAGGTCGTAGCGCGCGGCGATCACCTTGCGGGCCGTGAAGGCCATGGCGCGCGAGGTGTTGCCCACGCGCGTGATGAGGCCCTCGGCCTCCACGTAGTCGCCGGCGTAGACGGGCGCCAGGAACTCGATTCCGTCGTAGGAGACGAAGAGCCCCTCGTCGCCGTCGTGGGCGATCAGCAGCTCGGTGGCCACGTCGCCGAAGAGCGCGAGGATGCGCGCCCCGTCGACCAGGTCGCCGCCGTAGTGCGCGTCGTGCTGACTCATGCGCACGCGGAGCCGGGCGACGTACGCGTTGGGATTGCTCATGGGTGCACCTCGGTCTTCGCCAGCTGCCAGAGCTCCTCCATCTCGTCGAGGCTCAAGTCGGAGAGCTCGCGTCCCTGCGCGGCGGCGCGCGACTCCACGAAGGCGAAGCGCCGGTAGAACTTCTCGTTGGCCTCGCGCAGCGCGCCTTCGGCGTCGATCTTCAGCGTGCGGCAGACGTTGACGGCGGTGAAGAGGACGTCGCCCAGCTCCTCGCGGACGTGCGCTTCCTCGTGGCTGCCGCCGTGGCGCGAGGCGGCCGCCCGCATGGCCTCGGCAAGCTCGTTCAGCTCCTCGTCCAGCTTTTCGAGCACGCCGCTGAGCTCCGGCCAGTCGAAGCCCACGCGTGAGGCCTTCTCCTGCATGCGCTGCGCTCGCAGCAGCGCGCCTAGACCCTTGGGAATGCCGTCGAGCCGGCTCTTGCGCAGCTGTCCGGCGCGCTCCTTGGACTTGAGCTTCTCCCAGTTCAGCCAGACCTCGTCGAGCCCGCTCACGGAGGTGTCGCCGAAGACGTGCGGGTGGCGGCGCACCATCTTGTTGGAGAGGGCGTCGATCACGTCGGCCACGGAGAACTTGCCGCGCTCCGTCGCGAGCTGCGCGTGAAAGACGATCTGCAGCAGCAGGTCGCCCAGCTCCTCGGCCAGCGAGGCATCGTCGTCGGCCTCCACCGCGTCGACGACCTCGTACGTCTCCTCGATCAGGTAGGGCAAGAGCGTGCGGTGCGTCTGCTCGCGGTCCCACGGACAGGAGCGGCGCAGGCGCGCCATGACCTCGACGAGTTGTTCCCAGGTGTAGTGCGCGCTCGTGGGCGGCAGGGGCACCAGGGGCATCGAGACGGAGGCGGAGAGCGTGGCGCGCGGCATGCCCGGCACCAGCTCCACCGCCACGCCGGCGCGCTCGAGCGCGCGCAGCAGCACGGGCAGGCCGGGGACGTCGGAGAGCGGGTTGCCCAGCACGCCGAGCGCATGCGGCACGGAGGGGTCGAGCGCCGAGACGAACCCGTCGATCTCGGGCTCGCTGCCGCGGATGAAGAGCGCGGGGTCGCGCACGAGCCCCTGCTCGAGCGCGACCCCTTCGTGCGCCAAGTACTTCGTCAGATCGGGGGGCGCTTGGAGCGCGGTCACCCGCTCGGCGCGCTTGAGCGCCTCGAGTGCCCCCCGCGTCAGCAGGTCCGGATCACCCGGACCCAATCCGACGATGCGCAGCGTGGCCGGCTACTTCGTGGCGGCAGGCGCCGGCGAGGCGGCAGCCGGCGCGGCGGGAGCCGGTGCGGCCGGCGCGGCGCTCGGCGGCGGCGTGGGCGGCAGCAGATCGGCGAAGCGCGGATCGTAGATCTCGATCTTCGCCCCGTTGCGCAGGCTGGCCAGGAAGCCCGGCACGAGCTGCGCCTCCTGCTGCTGCGAGAGCTGCTGCTTGATGAGCGGCGTGGCGCTGGCCAGCGTGGCCTGCTCCGCCGGACGCCGTCCCTCGACCTCGATGATGTGGTAGCCGAACGGCGACTTCACGGGCTGGCTGACCTTGCCGATGGGGAGGCTGAACGCGGCGTTCTGGAAGGCGGGCACCATCTGCCCCTTGCCAAACCAGCCGAGCTCGCCGCCCTTGTCCTTGCTGCCGGGGTCCGTCGAGTACTCCTTGGCCAGGTCGCTGAACTTCTGGCCTTCCTTGAGCTTCTGCTCCACGATTTCCGCGGTCTTCAGGTCGGGCACCAGGATATGCCGCGCGCGCACCTGCTCGGGGCGGTCGTAGAGCGCGTGGTTCTTGTCGAAGAAGGCCTTGATGTCGGCGTCGCTCACCTGCACCTGCGGCGCGATCGCCTTCTCGAGCAGGATCTGCTGCTTGACGATGTCCTGCACGTCGGCCATGGTGAGCCCCTGCTGCTTGATCAGCGCATCGAACTGCCCGGCCGGATAGCGCACCTTGATCTCGTTGATCTTCTTCTGGATGTCGGCGTCGGAGGCCGTGATCTTGTGCTGCTTGGCGTAATCGTCGAGCAGTGCCGTCTGGATCATCTGTCCCAGCATCTGCTTGCCGCTGGGTCCGGCCTCCAGCTTGGCGTCGAGTTCGGCCTTGGTGATCTTGTGGCCGTTGACGGATGCCAGCGCCCCGCCGCCGCCCGAACAGGCTGCCAGCGAGATGCTCATCGCTCCGAGGGCGGCCAGGGCGAGGAGCCGATGCTTACTCCAGATGCTCACGTACTACACTCCATGCAACGAAACCGCCCCGAGAGAGGGGCAGCGAAAGGACGTTCGCCCGGGGGAATGTCGTTCCTCTCCCCCGTCTGCCGCCGTACGTTAAAGTCCTGCTGAAGGCCGGCGGCTAGAGCGCCTGGAGGAGCGACCCCAGCAACGGCAGCCAGGTGGCTGGGCTGCCGTCGGGGAGCTCCACGGTGAGGCGCTGCTCGCCGAAGCGGAAGCGGCCCCCGCTCAGCCGTCCCAGCGCCGGAATGGCCTCGGGAGCCAGCTCGAAGCCGGAGCCCACGGAGAGGATCAGGCGGTGGTCGTCGACCACCAGGCGCGTGACGCGCTTGCGCAGGGCAAGCGTGCGCAGCTTGGTGATCTCGACGAGATTGACCAGCGGCTCCGGCATGGGGCCGAAGCGGTCGCGCAGCCCGGCGGCGATCTCCTCCACCTGGTCCTCGCCGCGCGCCGCGGCCAACTGCTGGTAGACGGCGATCTTCTGCGAGGCCTGCGGGATGTAGTCGTCGGGGATGTAGGCGGTGAGCTTGAGGTCCAGCACCGCCTCTTGGGCCCCCTGCCCGCGCGCCTTGCCTTGGCGCTCGGCCACGGCCTCGGCGAGGAGCTGGCAGTAGGTGTCGAAGCCCACCGCGGCCACGTGCCCCGACTGGGCGTGGCCCAGCAGGTTCCCCGCGCCGCGGATCTCCAGGTCGCGCATCGCCAGCTGGAGTCCGGAGCCCAGATGGGAGAACTCCCGGATCGCCTCCAAGCGCGCCTTGGCTTCCTCGGTGAGCGCCTTGTGCGGCTGGTAGAGAAAGTACGCGTACGCCTGGTGGTTCGAGCGGCCGACGCGGCCGCGCAGCTGATAGAGCTGCGAGAGGCCGAACTGATCGGCGTTGTTGACGATCAGCGTGTTGGCGTTGGGGATGTCCAGCCCGTTCTCGATGATGGTGGTGGCCAGCAGCACGTCGATCTGCCCGTCGACGAACCTGCTCATCACCGGCTCGATCTCCGTCTCGCTCATCTGCCCGTGCGCCACGGCGATGCGCGCCTTGGGCACCAGCTCCTGCAGCGCGCGCTGGATGCCGTAGATCGTCTCGACGCGGTTGTGCACGAAGTACACCTGGCCGCCGCGGTCCAGCTCGTGCTCGATGGCGCGCAGGATCAGCCCGTCGTCGGTGGGCACCACCACGGTCTTCACCGACATGCGGTTCTTCGGCGCGGTCTGGATCAGCGAGAGGTCCCGCACGCCCACCAGCGACATGTGCAGCGTGCGCGGGATCGGCGTGGCCGACATCGTCAGCACGTCGACACTGGCGCGCATCTCCTTGAGCCGCTCCTTGTGCTTGACGCCGAAGCGCTGCTCCTCGTCGACGATGATGAGCCCCAGGTCGCGGAAGACCACGTCCTTCTGCAGCAGGCGGTGCGTGCCGACGATCACGTCCACCTTGCCCTCGGCCAAGTCTTTGAGAATGGCCTGCTGCTCGCGCTTGGTCTTGAAGCGCGAGAGCTGCTCCACGCGCACGGGAAAGCCCGCGAAGCGCTCCTTGAGCGTGCGCTCGTGCTGGGCGGCGAGGATGGTGGTGGGCGCCAGGAGCGCCACTTGCCTGTGGTCGGTGATCGCTTTGAAGGCCGCGCGGATGGCGACCTCGGTCTTGCCGTAGCCCACGTCGCCGCAGAGCAGGCGGTCCATGGGACGCCCGCGCTCCATGTCGCCCTTGATCTCCTCGATCGCGCGCAGCTGGTCGCGCGTCTCCTCGTAGGGGAAGGCTTCTTCGAGCTCGCGCTGCCAGGGCGTGTCGGGCGGGAAGGCGTGCCCCATGGCCAGCTCGCGCTCGGCGTAGAGCTGCACCAGCTCGTCGGCGATCCGGCCGATGGCCTCGCCGACGCGCGACTTGGTGCGCGCCCAATCGGCCCCGCCCATCTTCGAAAGGCGCGGCGCCGCGCCGTCGCCGGCGCTGTAGAGCGTGACCTGGTGCATCTGGTGCACGGGCACCAGCAGGCGGTCGTTGCCGGCGTATCGCAGGTCCAGATAGTCGCTGGTGGCGCCCAGCACCGTCTCGGTGCGCAGTCCCAGGTACTGCGCGATGCCGTGCACGGCGTGCACCACGAACGCGCCGACCTTGAGCTCGGCCAGCGTGACGGGGACGCCTTCCTTGACGGCGCGCAGCTTGGCGCGGCGCGGCGGCTGACCGAAGAGCTCGCGGTCGCCCAGCACGCGCAGGCGTTGGTCGGGCAGGACGAAGCCCTGCTCGATGCTGCCGTGGTCGACGAAGAGATGCGCCCGCAGCGCCGCCGCGGCGCCCGCGACGCTGCGCAGGTGCACGTGCGCCGGCGTCTGGTCCGGCTGGAGCCCGGCGCCGCGCAGGAGCTCGCGCACGCGGGTGGAGCTGGTGGTGACGATGGCCAGCGTCTCGCCGGCGCCCAGCCACTCGCGCGCGGCGGTGAGAAAGAGGTCGACGGAGCGGTTGAAATGCTCGGCGTTGGCGCAGCCGACGGCGTACGTCTCCAGCGGCGGGGCCAGCCAGCGCGGCTGCTCCGCCTCGATGCCGCCGGGGATCGTCAGGATGGCGCGCTCGCGCAGCGGGGCGGCGAGATCCTCCAGACCGGGGCGCGGCACCTCGAGCGTGGCCAGCAGCACCTCGCCCACGAGCCCTTCGTCGACGGAGAGCTGGCCTTCGGAGTCGGCCTCGGCGATGGTGCGCAGGCGTCCGCGCGCGCGCTCCTCTTCCACCGCGCGCTCCAGACCCGCCAGCATCGCCGGCTCCTCCAGGACCACCACGCCGCTTTCGTCGAGATAGTCGAGCAGGGTCGCAGGCTGCGCGTAGGCCAGGGCCGTCCACGCCGCGGGGACGTCGTGACCGCCGGCGAGAAAGGCTCGCACCGCCGAGACCACGCCCTCCTCGCTGCCGGCGACGCGCTCGCTCACGCGCGCGCGCAGCGTTTCGTCGCGCAGCACCTCGAGCCACGCGCCGGCGCTCACGCGCGCCAGGCGCTGCGTGGAGCGCTGAGACTCGATCTCGAAGGCGCGGATCTCCTCGACCTCGTCGCCCCAGAGCTCCACGCGCACCGGGAGCGGCTGGTCGGGCGGGAAGAGATCGAGAATGCCGCCGCGCACGGCGTACTCGCCGGCCGCCGAGACGACCTCGACGCGCCGGTAGCCCAGGCGGTGCAGGCGCTCCAGCGCGCCCTCGAAGTCGAGGCTCTCGCCCTCGGCGATCTCCAGACGCTCCGCGTGGACCGCTTCCGGCGGCGCCAGCGCCTGGCGCAGCGCGGCCAGCGGCGCCACGACCAGGGCGGGGAGCCCCGCGGCCAGGCGCCCCAGGGCCGCCATGCGCGCCGCCCGCTCCGTGGGGTTGTCGAGCGAGCCGATCTCGTCGTCGTAGGGGCGCAGGAGCGCCAGGGCCTCGCTCTGATCGGCCAGCCAATAGGAGAGGTCGGAGAAGGTGCGCTCCGCGACGTCGGCGGTCGGGGTGACCACCAGCATCTGCCCCCCCAGCGCGGCGTAGAGGCTCCCGATCAGGTAGGGGCGCGCCGCCGCCACGGTCTCGGCGAGGGCGAAGTGGCCGCGATGGCCGCGCAGCCGATCGGCCAAGGCCGCCAGCGGGCGGCTGGAGCTGGGCAGGGCGCGCAGGAGGGCCGGGGCGAGGGTGGGAGGCATCGGCTCAGAGAGTCTACCACAGTCCGCAAGGATGCGAGCGGTGCGTGTAGGCGCGACCCCTCCTTGGGTATCAATAGAGGTGGATTTGGCACTCAAAAGTCGAGAGTGCTAACGCCAGCTACCAGCAAGAATTTCCAGGAGGTTGCTACCCACGATGACCGATCTGATGCTGCGCGACCCGTTGCGGCTGTTTGACCAGGTCTGGGGCGCGGATCCGTTCCAGATGCTCGAGACCGCCACGCGCCGCTCCACCTACCACGTCACCTCGACCGAGACCGGTTACGAGGTGGAGCTCGAGGTACCCGGGTTCACGAAGGAGACGCTCGACGTCTCCGTCGAGGCCGAGAACATTCTGACCGTCAAGGGCGAGCGCAAGGCGCGCGACGGACGCACCGTGCGGGTGCAGCGCCAATTCACGCTCCCCGACGATGCCGATCCCGCCACGATCCAGGCGAAGATCGAGCACGGCCTGCTGATGATCGCGATTCAGCGGCACGCCAAGGCCCTGCCGAAGAAGGTCGCGATCGAGGGCTAAGGCTCTCCCTCCAGCGTCGAGCGCCAGCGCTCCACGAAGGCGCGCCGCGCCGGGCCCTCCCAGAGCTCGGCAAAGCGGCGCGCCTCGCGTTCCAGGTCGGCCGAGCGGCTCGAGTCCTCCGCCAGGTTCACCAGCTCCTCGATGGCGCGCACGCACTCCACCGGATGCTGCGCGATCGAGCGCGCCAGCTCCAGCGCGCGGTCCTGCGCGTCGTCGGCCACGTCGTCGACCAGCCCGTAACGCGCCGCATCCTCGGCGCCGATCACGCGCCCCGTGAGCATCAGCTCCAGCGCGCGCGAGCGTCCGACGGTGCGCACCAGGCGGCTGCGTCCGCCCCATGCGGGCATCAGCCCAACCTTGATTTGGATCGCGCCCAGGCGCGCCGCCCGGTGCGCGATGCGGTAGTCGCAGGCCAGGGCGATCTCCAAGCCGCCGCCGATGGCGTCGCCTTCCAGCGCGGCGATCACGAAGTACGGCGACCGCGCGAGCTTGTCGAGCACGCCCTGCATCTCGCGTGCCATGTGGAAGGCCGTGCCCCCTCCGGGGTGCTCCGTGTAGATGCTCTGATCGCCGCCCGAGCAGAAGGTGCCCGCGTCGCCGCGCAGGACCACGGCGCGCAGCGTCCGCTCGCGCGCCAGATCGCCCACCGCCTCGCGCAGCTCGTCGATCATCTGCGGCGAGACGGCATTGCGCACCTCGGGGCGCGCCAGCGTGATCGTCGCGATGCCCTCGCCGGCGTCCTCGACGCGGATGGCCTCGTAGGTCTTCTTCGTCATGTCGTACGTCATGCGTCAATCGCGTTCGGTCGCGGAGCGGAGGCGCCCACCGGCACCGGAGGGGCAACGAGCAGCAGCAGCGGCGGCCCGTATTGCAGCATCGCGGCAACCAGGTTGTAGGCGGGATGGCCGGGGCCGTAGGCGGCGTCGAAGACGTAGCGGATCGTGCTGGTCAGCGTGAGCGCCAGCAGCGCCAGCCCCACGCGCGAGTCCACGGCCGCCAGCGCCAGCGGCAGCACCCAGAGAGCGTACCACGGATAGGCGTTCGGGAGGACGAGCCATGCGGCCAGCGCGATCACCGCGTAGCCGGTGCGGTCGCCCGCGCGCGCCATGCGGATGCCGCGCAGCGCCACCGCCCCGGCGGCCAGCACCACCACCGTGCAGCCGATGGCCAAGGCGGGGGCTCCGGCGGGCAGCACCTGCGCGGCGAGCATCCACGCCATCCACTGCGGCGAGAACGTCGGCGCGTAGTGGGCGTGGCGCGCCAGCGCGCCGGCGATGCCCCGCTCGAACGGGACGGAGAAGAGCGCCACGGCGGCGAGCCCCGCGGCCGATCCCAGCAGCGCGCGGCGCCCTCCGCGGCTGCCGCGACGCACGCCCGCGTGCATCACGAACAGGGCCGCGGCCACCACGCTGGTGGCTTTGACCAGCGCGGTGAGCGCGATGGCGCAGGCGCCGCGCAGCGTGCCGCCGCGCCGGGCCAACAGGATGCCGCCGAGGACCAAGGCCAGCATCAACGCGTCGTTGTGGCCTTCGGTGCACGACCAGATCGCCACGGGATTGAGCGCGATGCCCGCGGTGAGGACCATGCGCCGGCGCGGCTCCCAATCGCGCGTGACGGCGAAGGCGAGCGCGGCGCAGGCCAGCAGCGAGACGACGGCCAGCGCGCGAAAGGCGTCGAGCTGCGCCGCCGCGCCCAGCGGAGACGCCGCGCGCACCATCACGGCGGAGATCCACGTGAAGAGCGGTCCGTAGACGCTGATCGGCGGAGGATTGCCCCATTGCGCGGCGGCCGCGCGCATCAAGGGGTCGAACGGCGTGACGTGGGCATGGAGGTATGGGCTCAGGCCGTGCAGCGCCAGGTCGCCGTACCAGCCGTAGGCGTAGACGTCGGAGGAGAAGAGCACCGGAAAGCTGGCGGCGGCGATTGCCGCGAGCGCCGAGGTGGCCAGGATGGCCGCGAGCAGCGGCCGCGCGGGAGCGAGCTCGACGTCGGCGGCGTGCCAGATCTCGCGCAGCAAGTAGACGTAGACCACCGAGCCGCCGGCGATGGCCAGCGCGAGCGCGCTCCACAGCAGCAGCCCCCAGTCGCCCTGCCAGGTGACCACGGCCACCGGGGCCGCGACGGCGTTGCGCACGCCCTGCGGCGCGTGGGTGAGGATCGACGCCGCCGCCATGCCGCCCAGCAGGAAGGCGCCGCCAACGGCAACTCCGGCGGCGGTGATCCGCTCTGCGAGCTCTCGCGCCATCGCGGGGCATTTCGGGGCGATGAGGGTTGGCCCTGCGCCGCCGCGAAGGGCTTCGCATGATGGGAGTGGTCTTGGCGGCGGCGGTTGTGGTGGCGGCGCTGGCGGTGTGGGGCTCGCTGGGCGTGGGCCGCGCGCATCGCGATGTGGAGCGCGCCCTGCGGCGGTGGGGCTTGCGCTCGCTTCGCCACGCGGCATGGCGTACGCCCTTCGTGCTGGAGGCGGCGCTGGACGAAACGCGACCGATGCGCGCGCCGCGCGTGGAGGTTGCGGCCGCGCCGGCCGGCCTTGCGTGGGGGGCGCGCTGGGTCTCCGCCGATCGCCGCGACGGGCGGCTGGACGTGCTGATGGACGTGATCGGGCGTCCGCGTGCCGAGCTCGACTTGGTGCGTCCCGCGGGCGGCGTGCAGCTGCCCGAGGGCGCGGTGGCCGGGGCGCAAGCGTGCGCGGTCGGGGGCTGGGTCTGCTGGACGGCGAGCGAGGTGGGCGCGGCGTTGGCCGCGCAGATCGTGCCGCTGCTCGACGAGATCGCCCCCGAGGCGCGGCGCCTGCGGCTGCGCTACATCCTCTCGCCGGAGTTCGTGCTGGAGCTTCCGCTCTCTCCGCGCGAGGGCGCGGCGCGCGATCTGGACGCCGGCTTGCGCCGGCTCTGCGCGGCGGCGATCCGCGTGCCGCCCGGCTACTCGTGCAAAGGGGCGGAGGCGGCGGCCGCCGCTGCGCTGGGCGAGGATGCGTCGGGGAGTGCCGCGGATGGCGCCGCCGGCAGCGCCGCGGGGAGCGCGCAGACGCAGATCCAGAACTGACCGACCTTCTCGTAGAAGGTCAACGTGTCGACGATGCCGTGGAGCGCGAGCGCCAGCGATCCCGCCGCCACGCCCGCGAAGAGCGCGTTGGCGCGCGCGCGCCGCGCGTAGGGCACGATGCTGGCCAGCGTGAGCGCGAGCTGCGCGGCCAGACCGATGACGCCGGTCTCGGCCAGCGCCTGCAGGTAGGCGCTGTTGGCCTGCGTGCGGATGCCGTGGAGTCCTACGCGGTCCAGCTCCAGCTCGTAGTTGCCGGCGCCGACGCCAAGCCACGGGTGGCGCCACCAGAGCGCGATCGCCGCGCGCCACAGCTCCCCGCGCGTGCCGACGCTGCCCACGCTCTCGGTGTCCGCGCGTCCGAAGATGGCGATGACCAGTCGCACGAGCCCGCTCAGTTGGCGGTGCAGGGCGATGACGGCCTCGACGAGGATCGCGGCGATCAGCACGACGAGGAACACGATGGCCGGCCCGAGGGTCAAGCCGACGGCTGCGGCGATCCCCTCCGCGCGGCGCGTGCGCTCGCGGTTGTCGTGTGGGGGCGTGGGGAGCGGTTCGCTCGCGTGCGCTTGGGGTGCGCGCGCGGGGCGCATCCAGAGCGCGACGGCCGCGAGGCCGATGAGCGCGGCGGCGATGCCGGCGCGCGAGAGCGTGAGCAGCATGGCGACGCTTCCGGCGATCAGCGCGGCTCGCACGACGAGCGCGAAGGCGCGCCGGCTGCCATGCGCGCGGCTCGCTCTCGCGGAGCCGATGGCGAAGGCGAGGAGCAGAGGGAGCGAGAGGTCCAGGTAGGCCGCGAGCTGGTTGGGGCCCTCCAGCGGCCCGGCGATGCGCGGGAAGACGACGCCGTGGATCATCACGGCGGAGGGCGTTCCGGTCCACAGCTGCGCGATGGCGGCGATGCTGGCGGCCAGCGTGGCGAGCGCCGCGGCGGCGACGGCCGGCGTGGCGTCATCCTTGGCCAGGATCGCCGTGACCGCGAAGAGGGCGAGGTACTGCAGGGCTTTGAGGGTCTGCCGCAGCGCGTCGCCCTTGAAGTCCGCCACGGCGATGGAGAGCGCCGCGACCGCGGCCATGGCGATCAGCGCGTAGAGCATCGTTCTGCCCGTGCCCTCGGTGAGCGCGCGCAGGGCGGCTCCCAGGCCCGGACGGCGCGCGGTCAGCACGCCCAGCAGGGCGCCGACCAGCGCGAACTTTGCGAGCGTGAGGTCCGTGTGGCCGATGTGCGTGTAGAGCGCGAAGGGGATCACGCCGGTGAGCAGCGCGGCGGCGTAGGGCGGCTTGCTGCGCGCCAAGAGCAGCGCGCCCAGAAAGATCGCCGCATAGGCGGCGGCGAACGCGAGGTGGAGCGCGGTAGCGGCTGCGGTCACGATGGCGTGGTGGTACGAGCCGCTGGGGAAGGAGGCCTGTCTCGGTGGGATCGTCGTTCATGGAGGCGCGGCGCGCGATCGAGCGCAAGCGCGACGGCTTCGAGCTCTCCCCGGCCGAGGTGCGCGGTCTGGTGGACGGCTATCTCCGCGGCGAGGTGCTGGAGGAGCAGATGGCCTCGGCCTTGATGGCCGGGTACTTTCGCGGCTGGTCCTTCGGCGAGATCGAGGCGCTCACGCGCGCGTACGTGGAGTCAGGGCGGGTGCTGACGCTTCCGCGCGTGGGCTTGGGCTCCGGCTTTGGTGGCCGCGCGGCGCGGACGGTGGACAAGCACTCCACGGGGGGCGTGGGCGACGCGGTCTCGCTGATCGTTGTGCCGTGGGTTGCCGCGTGCGGTGCGCCCGTGGCTAAGCTCTCCGGGCGAGCCTTGGCGCACACGGGCGGGACGATCGACAAGCTGGAGGCGGTGCCCGGTCTGCGCACGGAGCTCTCCGCCGACGAGTTTGCCGGGTTGGTTGCCGCGGTGGGATGCGCCATTGGGGCGGCGGGGCCCGATCTCGCGCCCGCCGACAAGCGGATCTACGCGCTGCGCGACCGCTGCGGCAGCGTGCCTTCCATGGGTTTGATCGCGGCTTCGGTGGTCTCGAAGAAGATTGCCGGCGGTGCCGAGGCGATCGTCTTCGACGTGAAGGTGGGTTCCGGTGCCTTCATGCGAACGCGCGCCGAGGCATTGGAGCTGGCGCGGATGATGGTGTCGCTGGCGCGGCGCTTCGAGCGCTCCGCGCTGGCGCTGGTGACCGATATGGAAGAGCCGCTGGGGACGCACGTCGGGACCGGGCTCGAGGTGTTGGAGGCGCTGGCGTTCTTGCGGGGACCGGCTCTGGCGGCATCGGACGCGCGGCTGGAAGCGTGCTGCCGCGCCGTGGCCGGCGCGATGCTGGCGCTGAGTCTGGGCATTCCGGAATCGGAGGCGCTGCAACGACTGGAGCAGGCAGTGTCTTCGGGTACGGCCTTGGCGCGCTTCGAGGCGTTGGTGCGCGGACAAGGCGGGTCATGGGAGGCGCTTCTCGCGATGCGCCCTGCGGAGCCGTGCGTCGAGGTGGTGGCTTCGCGCGCCGGGTTCGTGGAGCGTGTCGACCCGGTCGGCCTGGGCGAGTTGGCGCGCGCTCTCGTCTCAGCCGGCGGGGCGTTGGCCGGCGTGGTGGTGGTTGCTCGGGTGGGAGATTGGGTTACGCCGGGGGCGGTGTTGGCGCGCCTGCATGGGGTGAGCGACGCCGCCGGTGCCCTTCACGGCGCGGCGGCGGCAGCGGAGAGCCCCGCCGCGCGCGCGGCGCGCTGCTTTGCGATTGGAGACGCCGAGCCGCCGGAGCGGCCGATGGTGTACGAACGCGTGGTGTGATGTGATGTGGTGTGGTGTGGTGTGAAGGGATGTGATGTGATGGGGCGCGGGCGGGAGCCAGCCGGAGCGAGCCGGAGCCTCCACGTCCGCCCGTCCCCCGCCCCCCATTTTCTCGTGATTGCGTATTTTTCACATTTGCGTGAAATATACGCACATTCACACTCCAGAGTGCGTTCTTTTCACCCTCGTGTGAGAAATACGCAATCACGAGAAAATGGGGGGTTGACACGGCGCCTCGGGTGCGCAGATCACAAAGTGACATGTTTCGATCAACACGATGTTGGGCATTGCTCGCGGCTCTTGGCGAGCACATCAGGGAGGCTCGCCGCCAGCGCGGGCTCGACCAGTTTGACCTCGCGGAAGCGCTCGGCGTCCATCGCACCACGATTTCGAAGATCGAGTCCGGGAAGCACTGGCCAGGCGCCGCGCTTTTCGAGCGCATGGCCGCCTACCTCGGCGTCGAGCCTCCCGAGCTCTTCGCCATTCCGAAGCAGGTGCGGCTTCCCACCCGCGACGCTCTGGTCAAGGAGCGCACG
>DATLUD010000052.1:0-5126 GCA_035533275.1 Candidatus Dormiibacterota bacterium
GTGGAGACTCGCTCATTGGCCGGCGCCTCTACCCGCTGCTGGCGGGCGCGGGCTTGCACGTGGAGAGTGTCTCGCCGCGCATGGTGTACGTGGATGCGCGCTTTCCGGCGCTCGTGGAGGGATTCGTGCGAAGGACGATCACCGCCATGGTGGAGGGCATCCGCGAGAGCGCGATCGGCATGGGGCTGAGCGACGCCGCCACGTTCGACCAGGGGATTGCCGACCTGCGCAAGCTCGCCGACTCGCCGGAGGGGACCTTCTGCTACACGTTCTTCAAAGCCGTGGCGATCCGCTAGGCTACGACCAAGCGCTCACGGCTGCTGTGGTTCCTTGCATTGGTTCGCGACCAGGCCGTTAGCCAGGGGAGCTAGCGCGGCTGGTCGATGTAGGTACTTGGCGAAATTCGGGCGCGCGGCGAGAATCCAGTCGGAGTGCAGCGAGCGCGAGGCGTCTCGTCACTCGCTCATGCCGTGACTAGGCCAAGCCAAGATACCAGCGTTCGAAGGGCTCTCGCGTCCCTGGATGGTGAAGGTGGAGATGGGAGTCGAAGATGGCCAGCTCCTCGCCGTTCGGCCGCGCGGCCGAGCGCGCCGCGACGCCGGCTTCCCCTGCATCTTTCGCCGCGCGCCCGATGGTCTGGCAGACGTCATGTTCGCACCCGGTCGGATAAGAGGCGGGAAGATGAAGCGCCTCGAGGCCCCGGTCGCTGCACGCGTCGACGAATGCGTGCTCGTCGACCGCGACGTGCAGGAGATACGGCAGCATCGACGGTTGGAGATCGTCGAAGGTGACCGCGTCGCCGAACTGTTGGTACAAGGAACGGCGGGCGTTCGCAGCCGCGACATCGACCGTGCGGTTCAGGTAGAGCGCACCGAACTCACCGGGAGGATTCCAGCGGCCTCCATGGCGCTTGGCGTATGACGTGTCGGCGGGGTTCGCCCATGTGGGGTCGCAGACTCTGTAGTATAGGCCGCCGCGCGTGACGTGCGCGAAGGTCACGCTGCTGGATGGTAGGAGAAGGCGCGCTCGAGCATATCGAGCACGGGTGCGACACCGCGCGTGGCGAGGGCTTGGACGATGCTCTGCCCTTCGAGGCCAGGCAGAGGGGCGCGGACGATCTGCGGCAGGCGCTCCGGCTTGAAGCGCCGCTGGAGCGTGGCGGCCAGCCCCGCGATCCGCTCGACATCGGCGACGCGGTTGACGGGGACGCCCTTGGCGTACCAATCGTCGATCGCTTGGCGCGTGACGCCGCCGAGCAGGCGGCCGAGCTCGGTCTTGTTGAGGGCGAAGGCGTGCTGGATGCGAGCGAGCGCCCGGGTGCTCCGGCGGGCATACGCGCGGGCGAAGGCGCGATCGATGGCTGACCGATCGAGCGTGACGCGCAGGCCTCTGGAGTGGACGATCACGCGCTTCATTTTTCCAGCATAGCGCAAGTCATCCGCAAGCGCAAGCAATACGCAAGTAAGACCGAGAAAATCATGTTACGTCGTGGCCGGCGCCGGCTCGCGCACCGTGTGCTTGTCCGTAAGACATAACTGTGATACGCTTGATGTATGGCAGAGACCTTGACCATTCGGCTCGATGAGCGCGATCGCAAGACCCTCGAAGCGGCGGCCCGCGAGCGCGGGACGGGCCTCAGTGCGTACGTTCGCGGCATCGCCGAGGCGGAGGCTCAACGCCTGCGCCGCGCCGCGATCCGGGCCGAGGGGGAGCGGGTGGTTTCCTATCTCCTCGAGCACCCGGAGGCCCAGGCCGAGCTCGAGAGCTACGGTACGCCGACCGACGAGCTGCCATGAGACGGCCTGCGGCCGGCACCATTGTCCTGGTGGACTGGCGCGCCGGAGCCGTGCCACGCGAACCCATGAAGATCCGACCGGCGGTCGTCGTCGAGGACGACGAACTCTTTCCCGACGCGTATCCAAATACGCTCGTCGTCCCGCTCACGCGTGATGAGGCCCTGGCATATCCTGCCTTCGCCGAGCGCATCGACCCCACAGCGCTCAATGGTGCCGAGGCGACCTCATGGGCGCTGGCGCATCACGTGACGAGCGTCTCGCTGAAGCGCGTTCAGGAGACGGCGTCGCGCATCACGGGGGATCAATTGGCAAGTCTCCGCCGCCGCATCGCGCTTGCGCTGGGGCTGTAGCGGGAGACGACCGGTACCTCTGCAACGCATATGATGTGCTCGAGATGAGCGCGCCGCATCACGGTGCGCCCGCAGGATGGTGGCGCGCTCCTCGTCGCTTGGTTGCCTCGCTTTGCTCACGGCGAGGTTCGGGGCCCTCCCCGTGACCCGGCGAGGAAGGATGCTAGATACTACTGAAAAGTAGTAGATATGCCACAATATAGTAGTAAGTTGGCCGCATCTGGGCAATAATGCGGGCATGGGCCTGACAGCAGCGGAAAGCCCAGACGAGAGGCGAGGCCTTCGCACTTTCGGGTCGGCATTGAGGACCGGGATCCTGGTGCTCACGGCGGGCCTTGGCGACTCCTACCCCAGCGAGCTTGCCCGATTGCTGGGCGTTCGCACATCCGTCGTTCAACGGGCGGTGAAGGAACTCGAATACGAAGGACTCCTGGCCACGCAGCCTCGCATCGGCATTCGGCGCGTGACGATCGACCCGCGGCGGTTCGGCGCGAAGGAGCTCATCGCGTATCTCGAGCGGCTGGCGGCGGCACCTCCGTACTCGACGATCCTCGATGCTTACCGCCGACGCCCGCGGCGCCAAGGGAAGCCGTTGTGATTCGATCGCACACACCGCTCGACGAAGCGTGCTTCATGGTCGGCGATGCGCTTGGGCGCTCCGGCATCGTCGCCGTGCTCACCGGAGGAAGCGCCGCAACGGTGTATGCGCCGCAGGCCTATCAGTCAGATGACATGGACTTCGTTCTCACGTTTGGGCCGGAGGGCACCGGCCGAGCGGCGGAGGCCCTAGGGGAGCTGGGATTTCGCCTTCGCGACGGCGCGTATCATCACGAAAACGGCGTCCACATTGTTGAATTTCCTCCAGGGCCTCTTGCCGTGGGAGACGACCTCATCCACGCCTGGGATACGCTTACGCGAGACGGTCGAACGCTCACCATTCTCTCGCCGACTGATTGCGTGCGTAACCGCTTGGCGTCATACTACTACTTCCGAGACCGCTCCGCGCTGAATGCCGCGGTTGGCGTGGCGCTTGCTCACCGGTCCCGCATCGACGTGGAGCTCGTGAGACGCTGGACTCTCCGAGAAGCAAGCGGATCGGGCGAGGAGGCGCGCATCGTCCGAATGCTCCACGAGTTTCTCGATCGCCTCGCCTAAGCGGCGTTATCGATCAGGGTTCCGGCGGCGAGAGGATGACGATGGCGGTGTGGGCATCGTCGCCCCAGACCGCAGGCCATCGTCCAGAGATCGTCGACCGTGAACGCCGCGACGCCCTGGGTGCTTAGCCTGCCCGTCGATGGCGCGCTAGGGCCCGGGACGGCGTAGCTCCGGATCTTGAAAGCGCAGGGATTCCAAGCGTTCGACAAAGCCGTACAGGCGGCCGAGGTCGGTGCTTTCGGCTGCCATCTGCGGGATGCGGGCACGCAGCGTGGCAGTGTCGACGAGGCCCGTGCGCGCCGCAGCCTCGCAATAGCGTAGGTCCTTCTCCGGCCGGCGGCGAGCTTGGCAAGGATGAGGTCGTGGATTTCGAGACACCACCCGATCGCGTCGCCGGTGTTCTCGTTGCGGAGCGGCACGAGCCGATCCATCCATCCCGCCGGCGCGATGGCAGTCTCCGGGCCTACGGTGCTCGCGTAGTAGCCGAAGCGATCGTGAAACGGCGAGGTTCTTCGGAAAGATGTCGGCCTCCATCGATACGGTGAGCGCCGCCGGCGGATCTGAGAGTTGGCCAAGAATCGCCTGGCTTCCAATGATGACGATCTCGTTGTCGCCGCTGACACTCGCAGCGGCACGAATGATGTGCTCGAGATGAGCGCGGCGCATCAGCGGTGCGCCCGCAGGATGGCGGCGCGCTCCTCATCCGACAGGACGCCGGTGAAGGGGCTCGACTGCCGGAGGCGCGTCGCTCGCTGGCCCGAGCTGCGCAAGAATCGGACGATCTCGCGGGTGTCGCGAGAGAGGATGCGGCTCCACTCCTCGAGGTAGGTCTCCTGCTGTCCCATCGACCGCCAGCGCGCGATGTTGTCGCGCGCGCGGACGACAAGGGTAGGGTCGCTTTCGATCTTGGCTGCGACGAGCCGGTGGTAGGCCATGCTCCGGCGATCAACGCTCACGTGGGGATTATCCCGGCCGCGCCGCCGCAGGTACGACCGAGCATTGTGTTCCGCCGCGCGGTGGGCATCGGAGCAGAAGCGTGGCGACCTGCCGCGGGTAAGAGCGGCGGCCACTCGCTGGGCCGGTATCTCCCCGCCGCAATGGGCGCAGCGGAAGTGCTGCCCAATGGTCTCAGAAATCATATAGTGTCACTATATCATTTTCGAGAAGCCGCTAGCAAGACCAGGGCGCGGCCTACCTCGCCTGTGTCGCAACGACAGCGGGGTAGGGGGACGGCCGGGTCAGGTTTCCGGCGGCGAGAGGATCACGATCGCCGTGTGGGCGTCGTCGGCCCAGACCGCGGCGCGGACCATCGGGTTGGTGAGGTAGGCGAAAGCCAGGCGCACCTCGTCGCGAGTGCAGGCTCGGGCGCTGCCGGCGTTGCGTAGGCCTTGGTCGACGGCGATCATCGCCGCGTCCTCGTTGAGGTGCGGGGCGTTGGCGGGGCCGCCCTCGGCGGCGGCCGTGACCTGCGTGGCCCAGCCGGCCCGGCGGACCAGCGCGGCGACGTCGGCGACGCGCTTGGACTCCCCGTGGGCGCGCTCCAGAGGAGATCTGCCAGGGCGTCGGCGGCAAAGCCCGGCGCGAAGAGGGGGCGCATCTCATGGGCGTTGGCGCCCAGGGCGAGGAGCGTCCGGAGATCGTCGACGGTAAACGCGGCGACGCCGTGGGTGCGCAGCTCGCTTTGGAGCTCGATGTCCTCGCCGTAGCCGGGGCCGATCAGGGCGCAGGCGTCGGCGTGGTAGTCGCCCTTGTACTTGGAGGCCTCGAGCGCGTCGGGATTGGAGACGGTGCCCTTGCCCGTCTTGCACTCCAGCATCACGCGGTA
>DATLUD010000053.1:0-2887 GCA_035533275.1 Candidatus Dormiibacterota bacterium
GTGCGAGCATGCGGCCTGCCTTTCTCGCTTCACCGGTCGGCGGCGGCGACGATCTTCTCGGCGATCGTGGACCAATTGAACTGCCGGCGCACCTTCGCGCGGCCGGCTTGCGAGTAGCGTTCCAGCCTGCGCCCGTCACGCAACAAGCTCGTGATCGCGTCGGCGAGAGCCTGCGCGGAAGGCTCTTCGACCACGACGCCCGTTGCGTCGTGGTCGATGATCTCGACCATGCCGTCGTTGGGAAAGACGATGCTCGGGACCCCGAAGTTCATGGCTTCGATGAGGAATCCGGGAAACGGGTCGCAGTGCGAGGGGGCGATCACGACGTCGGACGAGAGGAAGAGCTGCGCGAGGTCCGCGCGGGAAGCGATGAAGCCGGGATTGGTGACGCCTTCGCCGAGCGTCCCCATGGCCTTGCCGATAAACGTCAGCGTCGCTTCCGGGATGCGCCGCCGCACCAGCGTGAAGGCCTCGAGGGCGATCGCTCCCCCCTTGCGCTCGAACGCCGAGCCATTGAAGAGGATCCGCTTGCTGCCGAAGGTCTTGGGGCCATCGTATGGTTCCATGAAGTTGCCGGAGGATCCGACGACCGTGATCCTCGAGGGATCGATCCCGTAGTCATCGACGAGCGACCGTTTGACGATCTCGCTCATCGGGAAGAGGTGGCGCGCGTGCGAGTAGGAGATTCGCTCGCACTCGATCCAGTCGCGGTAGTCTCGGTCATCGAAGAAGGGCGCCGCCGGCGCCCATCGGCGTCTGGCCAGCGCCATCGTATAGTCGAGATAATAGGCATACGGGATGTCGAAGTCGTGCCACGCCGGCGACGACATCCCGAAGACGTGGAGCGTCAAGTCGGGCACGTAGCCCAAGGCCTTGATGGCGCGCTCGGTTCGCCGCGAGGTCGCGATGAACGAGCCGCGGCTCTTCAGGTAACTGTCTCTGAGAAAGCGAAGGTCGAAGCGCCGGCTGAGGTTCGCGCCATCGGGGCGAAACGCCCTCGTCAACGCGTGGAGCAGGGTGCCCGCGGTCATCGACGCCCTCGCGGCGGGCAGGTCCATGCGGTGCTCGAGGAAGTCTACATGCCCGACCCTGCCCGCCAGGGCCTCGAAGAGATAGCCGTGGCGCCGGATGAAAAAGCGATTCCCCGTGACCAAGAGGCGTTCCACGCTCATTGCGATGTCTCGTTCGTTCCTTGCGGCGTACGCGGGGGTCCCGGGCGCTGGTAGGACCAAACGCCTACCTGGCTCCGGGGCCTGGTCGCATTCTACCCTATGCGCGGGGGAGGGTCACGCCTATCGGTCGTCCGCGCGGTGTTGGTAGAATGAGACCGAGAGCCGTATGCTAACGAGAGCGATCGCGAAACTGTCTTTCCCGGGACGCGCCGCCGGGGCGCTTCCAATACTCGCCGGGGCCACCGCGATCGGTGCGGTGGTGCTGCTGTGCGCGCTCCTGCTGGCCAAGCCGACGCCGGTGCACATCGGGGTGGCGGCGGCCATCGTCTTGCTCCCGGTGGCGGCGTACGTCGCGCTGGCCCATCCGATGCTCTTCCCGTACGGACTCTACGTCCTGCTGGTTCCGCTGGACAACTTGCTGGCCGTCTCCTCGTCCGGGACGCTCACCAAGCTGCTGGGGATGGTCTCCGGCCTCGTGCTCGTTTTCTGGTGCCTGCGCATGCGCCGCATCGAGTTGCCTCCGCGCTCGGTCTACGCCCTCGTAGCCTTGCTCTGCTGGTGCTTCCTCAGCGTGGCGTGGGCCCCGAGCCAGACGGACTCCATGGAGTGGGTGCGTCAGTACGTCAGCCTCGGCCTGCTCTACATCGCGTTGTCGGTCACGCCGATCAGCCGGAGCGACTTCCGCTGGCTCCTGGCGTTCACCGTGATCGGCGGCCTGGTGACCGCCGCGATCGGCGCCCATCAGTTCTACAGCAACCCGCTGGTTCGCGCCGACGGGCTGGCGGTGCGCCGTCTGATCATCCATGCCGGCAACGCCTCCATCGACCCGAACGCCATGTCGGACTCGCTGCTGCTGCCGATCGCGGTCTTGGCCATGGGCGTGCTGCGGACGCGGTGGATCACGCTGAAGCTGCTGGGGCTTGCGGGCTTGGGCTTCATGGCGGCCACGATCGCGCTCAGCGGCTCGCGCGAGGGGCTGGTGGGCCTCATCGTCGTGATCGGCTATCTTGGGTGGCGCACCCGCTACCGCATCCAGATCGCGATCTTGGCGGCGGCCACGCTGGCGACGAGCCTGGCGCTCCACACGACGCTCTGGACTCGCCTGAGCGACGCGATCTCCACGGGCGGGGCCGGCCGCGTGGCGATTTGGCGGGTGGGCCTGGACGCGTTTATCCACAATTGGCTTCTCGGCTACGGCCTCGGCAGCTTCCCGAGCGTCTACGACCGCTACTACCTGCACGTCTACCAAGCGTACAGCAACGGCTGGACCAGCCCGCCGCACAACTTGCTGGTCCAAGTGGGCGTGGAGCTGGGGCTCGTAGGCATCGTCCTCGTGGGCTGGTTCATCGTCACGACGTTCACGGGCCTGCGCGGCATCGGCTCCGACAGCGCGTTCCACGACTACCGCGTCATGATGGAGGCGGCGCTCCTCGGGCTGTTCGTCGTCTCGATGTTCATCGGGCTCTTCACCGACAAGTACGCGTGGCTGGTGTTCACGCTGGCCGCGCAAGTGCGGCTGCTGGGGATGCAGGAGGCGCGGGAGCGCCGCGCCGCCGCGCTCAGCGAGGCCGATTCTTAGAGCGAGCCTGCTCGGCCGCGAGATCGAGGATACCCTGGGCGATACGCTCGGCGCATCCCCCTTGGTCGGCCAGGATGCCTCCGGGCGGAGTCTGCGGCGCGGGGCGCATGCCGGCGCGCGCGATCGCCTCGGGGTC
>DATLUD010000054.1:0-12373 GCA_035533275.1 Candidatus Dormiibacterota bacterium
GCCGCGCGCAGCGCCCGCATGACGGGCGTGGCCAGCAGCACGTCGCCCGCGCCGCCTCCCGCGCAGATCACCAGCGCCCGACCGCCCTTTCGCATGTCGCTCGCGCAGTTTGCCGTCACGCGCGGGATGCCTTCAGGATCGCGGCCTGCTATACTGCATCCATGACCAGAGACGAGATCATCGGGAGCATCCGCCGCGGCGAGATGACCGGAACCACCAGCGGCCTCTGCCCGGAGTACGTGCAGGCCAACCTCGTGATCGTGCCCGAGGCCTACGCGGCCGACGTGCGCGGTCTCTGCATGCGAAATCCCGTGCCTTGCCCGCTGGTCGAGGAGCTGGCACCGGGGGCCGTGGAGCCGCGCTGCGCGCCGGGCAGCGACCTGCGCACCGACCTCCCCGGCTACCGTCTCTGGATCGACGGGGCTCTGGCCGAGAAGCGCGGCGACGTGCGCGATCTCTGGCGCGGCGACCTGGTCTCGTTCCTGATCGGGTGCTCGTTCACGTTCGAGCATGCCCTCCGCGACGCCGGCTACCCGCTCCGCCACCAAGAGCTGGGCGTGACCGTGCCGATGTACCGCACCAACATCCCGCTGCTGCCCGCGGGGCGCCTGCACGGGCTCATCGTGGTGAGCATGCGCCCCTTTCCCGCGGAGATGGTGGAGGGCGTCCGCGACGTGACGCGGCCGTACGCGGAGGGCCACGGCGAGCCGATCCACTGGGGCGATCCCGCCAAGATCGGCATCGCCGACATGGCCGCCCCCGACGAGGGCGACGTGGTGCCGATGGAGCCCGGCGACGTGCCGGTCTTCTGGGGCTGCGGCGTGACCCCGCAGCTGGTGGCCATCGAGAGCAAGCTGCCGTTCGTGATCACCCACGAGCCCGGCTCGATGTTCATCACCTCGATGCGCCACGAGGAGTGCGCCCTGGCCCAGCCCGTGCTGCGATAAGACGCGGGAGCGCAGGAGGCTCTCCGACGGGGCCTCTGAGGCGCACCTGGAGGCACGATGCCGAGAGGGTGCGCGAAGGGAGCAGGAGCGGCACAAGGATGTGCCGCGACGGGCGTCCCCGGAGGGGAGCCTCCTGCGCTCCCGCGTCGGCATAGCAACTCGGCAGCGCAGGCGTTGGCGTAGATCAGACGCTTACGACGGGTAGTCGAGCTTGCAGATCTTCGCCTGAACCGCGGCCGACTGCGCGATCTTGTCCGCCGGCTGGCGGTCGACGATCTCGAGCAGATCGACCTTGCTGCCGCCGGGGCCGACTTTGCGCAACTCGCCGAACCACATCGGCCACATCAGCTGGTGGTCGACGGTGCGATACTCCGAGGCTCCGTCCCACAGCGAGTGGAACGGCGCGCCGGCCAGCGTCTTGGAGACCTTGACGGCATCGGTCGTCTTGGCCTCGTTGATGGCCCAGAGCAGGCGGTCGACGGCGACGTACGCGAACGCGCTGTGCGCGGTCGGCGGCTCGTGGTGCTCCTTCGTGTACGCGGAGACGAACGCGTTGGCCACGGCGTTCGACTTGCCGTGGACGAGGTCGCCCTGGTAGTACCACTCCACGCCCCAGAAGCCCACGCGCGCATCCTCCGGCAGCGCCCACGCCGTCTCGAGGTCGATCTGCGGCCCGGCGACCGGGAACTTCTTGAGCAGGCCGAAGCTGCTGGCCTGCTTGAGCATGTTCACAAGATCGCTGCCGTTGACGATGGCGATGATGCAGTCGGGCTTGGCCGCCTCGATCTTCGTGAGATAGGGGCTGAAGTCGGTGGTGCCCAGCGGCGTGAGGTCGTTGCCGACGATCTCCCCGCCGACGGACTTGAGCACGTCCTGATAGCCCGCCGCGATGGCGTGGCCGAAGGCGTAGTCCGGGGTGATGAGGTACCACTTCTTGCCGAACTTCTTGGCGATCGAGTAGCCGGTGGCGTGCGTCTGCATCCACGTGGCGTGACAGGTCTGGAAGGTGTTCCAGTGGCAGTCCACACCGGAGATCTGGTCGGCGTGGCTCCCCGAGTCGACGAACGGCACATTCATCGTGGCCGCCGCCGCGCTGATGGCCAGCGCCGCCGAGCTGTTGATGGTACCGGCCAGCGCGGCCACCTTGTCCTGATTGACCAGCTTGCGCGCCTTCTCCACGCCCACGCCGGGGTTGTTCTGGTTGTCTTCCACCAGCATCTGCACGGGGCGCCCCATCACGCCGCCGCGCGTGTTCCACGCGGCGACGGCGAGGTTGGCGCCGCGAATCTCGCTGCGCGCGAACGCCGCGTAGATGCCGGTGATCTCCTCGATGAGGCCGATCTTGAGCGCCTCGGCGGCCTCGCCGCGGCTGGGGATGAACGCGGGGATCCCTGCGGAGAGCGCTGCGGCGCCGATGCCAGCGCCCTTCAGAAACGTCTCGCGAGAGATCGTCCGATCTGACATGAGTCTCCTCCAAACGACAACGATGATGACTTGGTCCGACGGCATCGCTTCACCGCGGACGCTCAGAATACGTTGTGCATTCGCTTCGCCGTCGCCATCTCTTGCTCGCATCTCGGCCAATGCGCATGATGCCGTGCATGCGATGGAGAAGAGCGTCGCACGCACACATCTTGGCCATCCCATTTGGAGGAACGCGTCATGTTCGTCGAGCGGCCCCGCGGCCCCGAGCCCGATCCGTCGGTCATCAACATGTTGAAAACGCTGAGCCCGTCCACGCTCGGACACTTGACCGACGTCGGCTTTCCTCGCGGCCTGCGCCCGCTCTTCACGCCGATCTCCATCGTGGGCCCCGCGGTGACCGTGCGCATACCGCATCTGGACTCCGCCGCCGTGCACTGCGCGATGGACGTGGTGAAGCCGGGCGATGTGGTAGTGGTGGAGCAATGCGGCGACGAGGACCGCGCGCCGTGGGGCGCCCTGGTGACCACGGCCGCCATGGCCAAGGGCGTCGCCGGCGCCGTGGTGCAAGGCGGCGTCACCGACGCGGCGCAGCTGCGGGCGTGGCGCTTCCCCATCTTCTCGCGCACCGTCTCCGCGCTCACCACGCGCATCCTGGGAATCGAGGGAGCCCTCAACGTGCCGATCGCCGTCGGCGGCGCGGTGGTGCGCCCCGGCGACATCGTCTGGGCCGACGAGAACGGGATCGCCGTCCTCTCGCCCGAGGAGGCGGCGCGCTATGCGTCCATCGTGGCCGAGAAGGAGGCGGCGGAGCCGCCGCTGCTCGAACGCATCCGCCGCGGCGAGTCGCTGGCGGAGCTCAGCGGCGCGCGCGAGCTGCTGCGGCGCAACGCCGCGGGGGAGAACGTCTAGATGACCGCGGGCGAGTACCGGGCGCGCGCGCAGGCGCACCCCGAGTGGAACATCTACCTCTCGTACGCCGACGAGGAGGGTGCCGGACCCGCCGTCGCCGTGAAGGACCTGGTCCGCGTGCGCGGCACCGTGACCACGGCGGGCGGCGTGATCCTGCCGAAGGTCGCCGACGCCGAGGACGCCCCGCTGATCGCCAAGATGCGCGCGCACGGCTGCGTGGTGATCGGCAAGACGAACCTGCACGAGTTCGCGTTCGGCCTCACGAGCATCAACCCGCACTACGGCGCGGTGCGCAATCCGCGCGCCCCGGGGCGCGTGGCGGGCGGCTCCTCGGGGGGCTCCGCCGCCGCCGTGGCCGCCGACCTCTGCGACTGGGCCATCGGCACCGACACGGGCGGCTCCATCCGCTGCCCCGCCGCCATGTGCGGCGTGGTGGGCTTCAAGCCGACGCTCGGCACGGTGAGCACCGAGGGCGTGATCCCCCTCAGCGAGACGTTCGACACCATCGGCCCGCTGGCGCACGACGTGGTGCAGGCCGCCGAGGCGCTCTCCACCATGTGCGAGGTGCCGGGCCTGGTGCCCCGCACGCCGCGCGCGCTGGCGGACTTCGCGCTGGCGGTGCCGGCGCCGGAGTGGGTGGGAGAGCTCGACGCCGAGACGGAGGCCGTCTGGGGCCGCGTCGCGCGCGGCCTGCCGGCGGCGAATCTCCCCGACCGCATGCGCATGACCAACGTCTCGATCACCATCCTCTTCTACGAGGCCTACGCCTATCACAAGCGGTGGCTGGAGGAGGACGCCTCGCGCTACGGCGCCGACGTGCGCGCCTCGCTCGAGCGCGGGCGCGACGTGACGCGCGCCGACTACGAGCGCGCGCTGGCGGAGATGACGGCGATCCAGGGCGCGGTGCGCGAGGCGATGCGCGGGATCGACGCGCTGCTGGTGCCCGCCTCCGCGATCGTGCCGCCGCCGGTCACCACGCCCAGCCTCGAGCTGCGCGAGCCGCTCTCGCGCTTCACGCGGCCGTTCAACGTCACGGGTCAGCCCGTCTTCGCGCTGCCGTACCCGACGCAGGGGCTGCCCGTGGGCATCCAGGCGGTGGGGCACTTCGGCCGCGACGCCGACCTGGTGCCGGTGGCGTGGGCGCTGGAGCGCGCCTGGGCCGGCAAGGGCTAGGCTCTTGCGGGATAGCGACCGCGCATCGGCGCCGGCGCTGCGGACCTTCGAGCGGATCGCCGACCGCTGGGGCCTCGATCCGGCCGAACGCTACCGCATCCTGGGCCTGCGCAAGTCGACCTACTACCGTTATCGCTCGGATCCCAAGCAAGCGGCCCTGGCGCCCGACACCCTGGAGCGCATCTCGTACGTCCTGGGCATCTACAAGGCGCTCCAGATCCTGCTCCCGCGCCGCGAGGCGGCCGATGCCTGGGTCAAGCGCCCGAACCAAGCCCCGCTCTTCGCCGGCGAGCCGCCGCTCAGCGTGCTGCTGCGCGGCAAGGTCCTCAACCTGTACGCCGTCCGCCGCTACCTCGACGCCCAACGCGGATGGTGAGCGCGCTCGATCAGGCGACCTGGCGCATCATCCCCTCTCGGTTCCCTCCCGTCGGAATCTTCGACGAGGTCGCCGAGCCCGGCGACCTCAAGGTGATCCTCGAGCTCGATTTCTGCGCGAGAGCGGTCTGCCGGACGAGTGGTTGGACATGCGCGTCTACACCGCGCGCATCACCGGGAAGTATGACGACGTCCGCGCGCTTTCCAAGCGCTCCAAGCTCTACCACCCGCACGACTACGCTTACCCGCAACGGTACGCGCGCCGCCTCTACGACGCCGACCGCGTCGCCGGCCACTTGCAGTACCGCTTCTCGGGCTACGTGCTGAAAAGCGTCGCCCGCATCGAGGTCCGTTAGGCGCGCAGCACGTCTTCCGCCGCCCGGGCCAAGCGGGCACCGTAGTCCTCGGCGCTCTCCGACTCCTCGGGCTCCAGCACCACGGCGTACGGCGCGCACCACGGGTGCCATTGCTTGGCCAAGCGCTCGCCGTGCTCGCGGGGGAAGATGTCCACCACGGGCGTGCCCACGCTGCCCGCCACGTGCGCCGCTCCGGAATCGGGCGTCACCAGACGCCCCGCCGAGGCGATCGCGCGCACCCAGGTGCCCGTGGAGCCGAAGAGGTCGAAGGCGTGCCCGCTCTCGCGCGCCAGCGCCTCCACGAGCGCCCGCTCCCCCGCGTGCGCGAGGAGACGCGTCCCGTGCGGCAGCGCGCGCAGCGCGCGCCCCGTCCATGCGGCATCGCGCCCCGGCGGCACCAATTTGCGCGTGGCCTGCACGGCCAGGATCTCGCCGGGGGTCACGTGATCCACGCTCAGCGCCGCCCGCCCCGCCGCCGCGTCGCGCGGGGGTGCCCCCTCCACCAGCCCGGCCGCCACGCCCAGCGCATAGAGCTGCTCCACCTCGTGCGGCTGATCGACCCACGCCGCGGGCCGGTAGATCACGCGCGTGCAGCGCGAGCGCTGCCAGAGCGACTTGAACGGCTTCTCGAAGGCGTGCCAGAAGCCCACGCGCGCGGGGATCCCCGCCAGCGCGGGAAGGCGGTACGCATCGGGCTCCTCCGAGCAGATCACGGCCACGTCGTACGCGCCGGCGGCCTCGGCGCGCGCGCGCTCGAAGGAGTCGGCCGTGGAGCCGTGACGCCGCGCGGGATCCGGCACCAAGAGGTGCGTGCGCGCGAAGAGACCCGCGGCGAAGAGATCGCGGTTGCGCGGCGAGAGGACCGCACCCAGCTCGTGGCCCGCCGCGCGCAGCGCGAGCGCCGTCGGAAGCATCGCCAGGGCGTCGCCGATGCCGTCCATGCGCACGAGGAGCACGCGCCGCCCCGCGATCGTGCCGGTGGTCACACGTCAGCCTACCATCGCGGCGATTCGAGCGTCAATCTTCGCGCCCCGGGCGCGGCCGCGAGGCTTCGTCCGCCGGTTCATCGCGCGCACATGCAATCTTAAGGTTCGCACGTTATGATGCACTCCACGGCCATGCGCAGCAAACCATCGTCGGAAAGGCTCATTCTCAGCGTCGTCGTCGGCGCCGTCAGCTTGGGCATCCTCGTGGGCACGTGGTTCTTTCTCACCAGCATGCCGTCCGGCATCGGCGATCCCCACGCCGCGGCGCTGCACTCGACCACGTTCTCGGAGAGCCAGGCGCGCTACAAGCCCTAGGGAGCAGACCCGAGGGTTCAGCGTGCCGAGCGGAGCTCCCGCTCCATCTCCGAGAGATAGATGCCGTCGAGCAGCTGCGCGCGCGCCGCGCGCTCCAATGCCTTGGGCACGTGCCCGGCATCCAGCACGCCCGCCAGAAACGCGCGCACGGGAGCCGGCGAGAGCAGGCGCCCCTTCCAACGGTTGAGCGCGTAGGCGCCCGTGGCCAAGACGGCGTCGTGCGAGGGACGCTTGCGCACGTAGCGCGCGGCCATGCGCCCCTTCTCCGCCGCCCTGCGCAGCTGCACCTCGAGCGTCTCCACGGTCGGCGGCTTGATGTGCCAGAGGTAGGCGTCCCAGGCGAAGCGCCGCTGCACGCCCGCGTCGCGCAGGCGCGCGCCCAGCTCGGTATCCTCCCAGCCGTAGAGATCGAACGACTCGTCGAAGCCGCCCACCCGGCGCAGCGCCTCCAGCGGCACCGAGACGTTGCACGTGCAGAAGAAGGCGCGCGAGAAGTTGCGCGGCACCGGCAGCGGGCGGTCGTCGTGCGAGGGGACGTTGATGATCGGGCCGGTCACCGCCAGCGCTGCGCCGCCCGCGTCGTGGGCGCGCGCGTGCGCGGCCAGCCAGTCCGCGGGGTGGACGACGTCGTCGTCGCAGAAGGCCACGATCTCGCCTTGCGCCGCGGCGATGCCGTGGTTGCGCGCGAGCCCGCGGTTGGCGCGCTCCTCGCGCAGACCACGCACGGGCAGCTCCGTGCTCCAGCGCTCGATCACGGCCGGCGTCTCGTCGCTGCCGCCATTGTCCACCACGATCACCTCGAACTCCGGCGCCCCCACCTGACGGCAGAGCGATTCGAGTGCGGCGTCGAGGAAGGCGGCGCGGTCCTTGGTGGCGATGATCACGCTGAGGCGCGGCGCGCTCACGCGGAGAGCTCCTTCAGCAGCGCGCCGGCCATGCGGTCGGCGGCGCCGCGGTGGCTGACATAGAGCGCCCCCAGGCGCTCCCGCATCGTGCGCAGGCGCTGGTCGTCGTGCGCCAGATCCAGCGCCACGCGCGCCACGTGCGCGGGCATCAGCGTGCCGCGCAGCTCCGGCGCCGCCATCTCGCCCAGGTCGATGTTCGGCTGCGCCGTCAGCGGAAAGCGCCGCGCCATCTTGAGGATCACCGCTCGCTTGAGCGGAATGCCCACCAGCGGAATGCGGTCCAGGTAGGTGAGCGCGCCGTTCACCACCACCTTCTCCGGCAGGTTGAACGGAACGCATGCCAGGAACGGGGCGCCCAGCGCCGCCGCCTCCACCGTCTTGGTGCCGGGGATCGTCACCACCAATCGCGCCTTGGCCATGGCCCCCGCGCTGTGGCGCGTGACCGCGAAACGCTCGCCGGTGCGATCGTCCACCAGCTCCAGGCCTCGCTCGCCATCCGCCGCGCGTCCGCGCGCACCGTAGATCAGCGGGTCCCCTCCGGTGGTCAGCGCCGCTTGCACCTCCTCGCGCGTGGTAAACGGCGAGAGCGCGAAGCCGATGGGCAGCTCGGGCGCCAGGCGGCGCATCTCCACCGCCGCGCGCAGGAAGAACGGGATGAGGTTGGCCACCTCCTCGCGGCGCGAGCCGGGGAGGATCACGATGCCGCCGGGTTCCAGCTCCGAGGCGTGCCGCGCATCGTCGAGGGCGCCGTCGATGGCGAGGTTGCCCACGATGGTGACGTCCTCGGGGCGCGCCCCCGCGCGAACGAGCTCGTCGCGGTTGCGCTCGTCGATGGCGAAGATGCGCGTGAAGATCGCCTTGCGCTTGCGCGCGCCGAACTTGTAGCCGTAGGCGGGGGCGTGGAACTTGCGCGCCAAGAGCGCCGCGTGCGCCAGATCGCCGCCCAGGTACTGCAGCGCGTCGACGTCGCGCAGCGAGCCGCCCACGGCGAAGCGCAGGTACTCGCCGGGCGTGTAGGCCGTGGCGCGCGGGAACTGCTCGCGCACCACCTGCGCCTCGTGGCCGCTGGCGTACTCGCAGGGCGAGAAGAAGACGTGGAGGTCGAGATCCGGCACGCGGCGGTAGAGGGCGTGCGCCAGCGGGCGCACCCAGCCCATCGTCTCGCCGGGGCCGTTGCTGGTGATGGCGATCCTCATGCGATGCCGCCGCGGCGCAGGATCTCCGTGGTCGAGCGGCCGTCCAGATGCGGCGCCAGCAGCACCTCGCCGCCGTAGGCGCGCACGACGCGCGCCTCGGGGAGCTGCTCCTCGGTGTACTGCGCGCTCTTCACGATGGCGTCGGGCTTCAGCGCCTCGATCAGCGCCTCGGGCGTGAGCTCCTCGAACTCCACCACGGCGTCCACGCTGCGCAGCGCGGCCAGCACGCGCGCGCGGTCGTCGTAGGGGTTGATCGGGCGCGGAGCGCCCTTGAGCGCGCGCACGCCTGCGTCGCTGTTGAGGCCCACGATCAGCGCGCCGCCCTGCGCGCGCGCCCATGCGAGATAGCTGACGTGCCCCGCGTGCAGCACGTCGAAGCAGCCGTTGGTGAAGATGACGCGGCGGCCGGATGCGCGCTGCGCTTCGCGCCACGCCACGGCCTGCTCGCGCGTGGTCAGGATCTCGCCGGAGGCTCCGTTCACCGCGCGGTGCCGTCGGCGTCGGGGGCCGCGCCGCGCGGATGATGGTGGTGCTCCATCAGCTCCACGATCTCGTCGGCGCTGGCCGTGGCCGTGCCGAGCTTCTCCACCACCGCGCCGGCGGCGAAGTTGGCCAGCGTCACGGCGTCGAGGATCGGTATGCCGGCGGCCAGAGCCAGCGTGAGCACGGAGACCACGGTATCGCCGGCGCCGGAGACGTCGAAGACGGTGCGCGCGACGGCGGGAACGTCGTAACGCGGCGCGCCGGGGGTGAAGAGCGACATGCCGTGCTCGCCGCGCGTCACGAGCGCGTGCGCGCAGCCCAGGCGATCGAGCAGCGCACGCCCGGCCTGGTCGAGGGTTTGATCGTCGGCGATGGTGATGCCCGCGGCCTTGGCCGCCTCGCCGGCGTTGGGCGCGATGCAGGTGACGCCGCGGAAGAGCTCCAGGTTGGCGGGCTTGGGATCGGCGGTCACGACGTGGCATGACGCCAGCGCCGCCTCCACCAGCGGGCGGCTGAGCAGGCCCTTCGCGTAATCGCTGAAGATGACCGCGTCCACCTCGCGCGCGGCCTCGCTCACGTGCGCCGCCAGCTTGAGCGCGGTGGCCTCGGGGATCGCCGCGGCGCGCTCCCAATCGGCGCGCACCACCTGCTGGTTGTGCGCCACGATGCGCGTCTTACGCGTGGTGGGGCGGTCGTGCGCGGTGAAGAGCCCCTCGTCGCCCACGCCCAGCTCCGCGATCATCGAGCGCACGCGCTCGGCCTCGCCGTCGCCGCCAATCACGCCGGCCACGCGCACCCGCGCGCCCAGCGCGCGCAGGTTGGTGGCCACGTTGCCGGCGCCGCCCAGCGTGAAGGAGTGGTCGGTCACCTCCACCACGGGCACCGGAGCCTCGGGGGAGATGCGCGAGACGCGCCCCCAGATCCACTCGTCGACCATCAGGTCGCCCACCACCAGCACGCGCCGGCCGCTCATGCGGTCGAAGAGCCGGCGGGCGTCGGCGGCGCTAAGAGGCGGCACGGTGCTCCTTCTCGTCTTCGTCTTGCGCGAGGATCCAGTTCGCGGCGGCCAGCAGGTCGGGGGCGTCGTGGTCGGCGATGCCGCTCGCGTCGTCACCGCGCTCGTCGGCGTGCGGGCCGCCGATGATGCGCACGGTGCGCGCGCCGGCGGCGCGCCCCGCCGCGATGTCGCGCGGGCGATCGCCGATGGCCACGCTGCCGTCGCGCGCGTAGCCGTGCTCCGCGATGGCGCGCTCGATGAGGCCGGGCTTGGGCTTGCGGCAGTCGCAGTCGTCGCGGTCGAGATGCGGGCAGAGATAGAAGGCCTCTATGCGCACGCCGCCGTGCTCCGCGAGCTGACGGCGCAGCTCCTCGTTCACGCGCCGCGCATCTTCGAGCGAGAGCATGCCGCGCGCCACGCCGCTTTGATTGCTCACCACCACCAGCGCGTAGCCGGCGTCCTGCAGCGCGCGCAGGCCCTCGAGCGCGTGCGGCTCCAAGCGCACCTGCCGCGGATCGGAGGGGTAGCCCACGTCCGCCATGATGGTGCCGTCCCGGTCGAGAAAGGCCGCGCGCTTCATCGTTGACCTAGACCCTACGATTTCAGGAAGAGTTCCTGCTCCACCAGGTCGCAGATGATGTGGCCCATCGTGATGTGGACCTCCTGGATGATGGCGGAGTAGCCGCTGGGGCCGACGAGGCTGAGATCGGCGACCTCGGCCACCAGGCCTCCGCCGTTGCCGGTGAAGGCGACGGTGACGGCGCCGGCCTTCTTGGCCGCCTCCAAAGCCAGGTAGACGTTCTCGGAGTTGCCGCTGGTGGTGATGCCCACCACCACGTCGCCGGGGCGCGTAAAGGCCTCGACCTGGCGCTGGAAGACGTGCTTGTAGCCGTAGTCGTTGGCGATGGCGGTGACGGCCGAGGGGTTGCAGGCCAGCGACTCGGCGGCCAGCGCGGCGCGCTCGCGCAAAAAGCGGCCCGAGAACTCGGCGGCGATGTGCTGCGCGTCGGCGGCGCTGCCGCCGTTGCCGAACCAGAGCGACTTGCCGCCCGCCTTGTAGCAGCGGACCAGGGCCGCCGCGATGGCCTGGACCTGCGCCTCGTAGCGCGGCTCGTCGAGCAGACCCTTGCGGTCGGCCAGGATCTCGCGAAAGGTGCGGACGCCTTTGACGTCTACGGTGCGATCCAAAAGAGCACCTCATCGAGGGCGACCAGCTCGCCGTTCCGCGGGCCGATCTTGGTGACGGTTCCGGCGTGCTCGGCGGTGATCTCGTTCATCATCTTCATGGCTTCGAGGATGCAGAGCACCTGGCCGGGCTGCACGCGCGTGCCTTCTTGCACGAAGGGCTCGGCACCCGGGGCCGAGGCGCGGTAGAAGACGCCGACCAGCGGTGCCTTGACCACGTGCGTGCCGGGGGGCGGTCCGCCCGCGGTGCCGGCTCCGGTCGCGCCAGGCGCCGGGGCTTGCGCGGCTGCGGTTGCCGCGGCCGCCGCCAGCGGCGCGGCGTAAGCAACGGGCGCCGGCTGCGGCTCGCGGCGCACCAGCTCGAAGGAGGTCTCGCCGAAGCGGACGCGGAGCTCGTCGAGGTCGCCCTCGTTCATCAACGCGATCAATTGCTCGACGACCTGGTCGTGGTTCACGCTCTCTCCATCACGGCAACACATCCCGCGGCCGGCGCATCCTACGCCCGCACGCATCGCTCCAGGATACGGGTAGGGGCAGCGGCGTCCCTCCGCAGTCGGCCCCGGTCGCTGGGGCGGCGCCCCGGGCTATGGCGCGGCTGGTGCCGCCGGGAGCGGGGTGGCGGCCAGATCGCGGATCACGGCCACCAGGCCGTCGACGTCCGTGCCTTCGGGCAGCGGGAACGTACGCTGCTCCTTGGTCTCCAGGTCGCGGAGCGTGAGCACGTTGCGGGCCAGCTCCTCGTCGCCACAGATCGCCGCGATGCGGGCGCCGTTGCGGTCGGCCAGCTTGAGCTGGGCCCCCAGCTTGCGGTCGGTGAGGTCCATGTCGGCGGGCTCGTCGTAGACGCGGCGGATGCCGGCCAGCACCGGCACCAGGCGCGTGCGAGCGGCATCGCCCAGGGCGATCAGCTGGATGCCCCGGCGGGCGGGCTCCGTTAGGGTGCCCAGTTGCTCGCGGACCATCAAGAAGCGCTCCAGGCCCATCGCGAAGCCGACGGCCGGCGTGGACGGGCCGCCCAGCTGCTCCACCAGGCCGTCGTAGCGGCCGCCGCCCAGGATGGTGCTCTGGGCGCCCAGGGCGTCGGAGTGGACCTCGAAGACGGTGCGGGTGTAGTAGTCCAG
>DATLUD010000055.1:0-146118 GCA_035533275.1 Candidatus Dormiibacterota bacterium
CCGAGACGGTGGCCCTCATCATCTTTACCTCAGGGACGACCGGGCGCGCCAAGGGAGCCATGATCCAGCACGCCGCTCTGGCGGCGAGCGCCGCCTCCATCCGGACCGCGTGGCGCTGGCGCCCGGACGACGTGCTCTGCATCGCGCTGCCGCTCTTCCACGTCCACGGGCTCCAGGTGGGCCTGGGCACGACGCTGGTCAACGGCTCGACCATCGTGGTCGAGCGCCGCTTCGATGCCGAGGCGATGCTCGCGCTGCTCGAGCGCGAGCGAGCGACCATGTTCTTCGGCGTCCCTACCATGTACGTGCGGCTGCTGGAGCGCCTGGGTGACCGGCGTCCTCCTTCCTTGCGGCTGTGGGTGAGCGGCTCCGCCGCCTTGGCGGCGGAGACCTGGCAGCAGTTTCGCGACCGCTTCGAGCAGGAGATCCTCGAGCGCTACGGCGCCACCGAGACGATGATGTGCCTGACCAACCGGTATGGCGGCCCGCGCATTCCCGGCGCGGTCGGGGTGCCGTTCCCGGGCGTCCGGGCGTGCATCGTGGAGCCGAGCGAAGCCAAGCCTGTGGCCGACGGCGAGGTGGGAGAGCTCTGCATCTGGGGCGCGAACGTCTTCGCCGGCTACTTCCGCAACCCGGAGGCGACGCACGGCGCCTTCATGGTCGACGAGGAGGGGCGCCGGTGGTTCCGCAGCGGCGACCTGGCGCGCTTCGACCCCGAAAGCCGGACCTACGCGATCGTCGGGCGGCTGAAGGAGCTCATCATCAGCGGCGGCTTCAACATCTACCCCCGCGAGGTGGAGGAAGAGATCGATGCTTTTCCGGGTGTGAAAGAGAGCGCGGTGGTTTCCCTGCCCGACGCGGCCCGGGGAGAGGTCCCGTTGGCGTTCGTGGCGCCCCAGCCCGGCATGGAGATCGACGTCGACGCTTTGCTGAGCCACCTGCGCGGGCGCATCGCCAGCTTCAAGGTCCCGCGCGAGGTCCGGATGGTGGAGGCCCTGCCGCGCAATGCGATGGGCAAGCTCGACAAGCCCACCCTCCGCCGAATAGTCAAGGGGTCCTAGGCTCGACGAGAATTTTAGGGAGCGCAAGCAGGTAGCGCGGTCCGATAAGGAAAACCTCTCGCACCCTGGTCGTCCTTTGTACACTACACGCGTTCTCTCAGGATTCGCGCGCTTCGGCTCATAGGAGTCCCATGGTGCGCAGGGAGGCAAGCCATTGGCAGACCACAAGATCTCTCGAGAGACCTTCATTAAGGGTGCCGGCATCGGCACCGTCGCCGCGGCGAGCGTCGGGTTCCCGGCGTTCATCCCAAGCCGCGGCGAAGCCGCCGACGTGCTCAGGATCGGTCTCGTCGAGGAGTACACCGGCGTCTTTGCCGCGTACGCGGTCAGTGAGACGCGGGGCGCCGAGATGGCGCTCGAGGCGTGGAACAAGCGCGGCGGCGTCATGGGCCGCCAAGTCCAGCTCGTCAAAGAGGATTGTCAGAACGATCCCGGCGTGACCGTGCAGAAGGTCCGCAAGCTGATCAACCAGGACAAGGTCGCCGCCGTCATGGGCACGATCAACAGCGCCGACTCGCTTTCGGCCAGCAACGCGGCCAACTCGCTGGGAACGCTCTTCATGGATTCCGGCGGCCACACGGACGACGTCACCGGCAAGGACTGCCACTGGAGCACCTTCCGGACGTGCCACAGCACGTGGATGGAGACCCACGCCACGGGCTACGCCATCGCGAACAAGTTCGGCAAGAAGTGGTACCTGATCACGCCCGACTATGCTTTCGGCCACGCGCTGGCCAGGGGCTACGAGGACGTGATCAAGAAGATCGGCGGGACGATCGTGGGGAACGATCTCACCCCGGTGGGCACGACGGACTTCAGCCCGTACCTTACCAAGGTCGCGGCCGCCAAGCCCGACTGCCTCATCGTGTTGCCTCAGGGTGCGGACTTCGTCAACTGCCTCAAGCAAGCCAACTCCTTCGGCCTCCTCAAGAAGATCCCGGCCGCCGGCCCGCAGGTGGAACTCGAGGCGATCTGGTCGCTCCCCGAGGCGGCCCGCGTCGGCTACTGGGGCGTCGAGTGGTACTATAAGGGCGACAAGGTCTTCGGCAAGTCCAACCCCATGGCCGAGGCGTTCGTCAGCCAGTACCGCAAGAGCCACGGCGAGCCGCCGACGGCCCGCAGCTGCTTCGGCTACGTCACGCTCGACCGCATGCTCTGGGCGATGAACGAGGCGAAGTCGGTGGATCCCGTCAAGGTCGCCAAGAAGCTGGAGAACGCCCGCTTCCACAGCATGTGGGAGGGCGAGGCCTACTACCGCGGCGCCGACCACCAGCTCATGTGGCCGATGTGGTTCGCCAGCATCAGGGGCAAGGGCACCCCGCAGGACAAGTACGACGTCTTCGACGTGCTCGACAGCCAGCCGGCCGACAAGATCGAGCAGAGCGTGGCCGAAAAAGCGAAGGTCTGCCACATCGCCTACCCCGCGTAACCCTCTCATTCCGACTACCCTAACACGTCCGAGGAGATCGCTTCGGCGATCTCCTCACCATAGGATGCTACGATGCTCGCGAACGTCGCTCCATCGGTCTTCAATGGTCTCGTTCTCGGCGCGTTCTACGCCTTCGTCGCGATCGGTCTCTCGTTGATCATGAACTTGACGGGGACCATCAACCTCGCCCACGGCAGCTTCCTCACCTTGGCGGGGTACTTGGCGTTCACGCTCGTCTCAAGAGGGACCTCATTCTGGTTTGCTCTCGTCGTCGCGCCGCTGCTGACCGTGGTCGTCGGCGTCGCCGTCGAGCGTCTCCTGATCGTGCCCCTGTACAAGCGCGACCCGATGTTCAGCCTCTTGCTGACGTTCGGACTCGCGCTGATCGCCGAGGAAGTCTACCGTCTGATCTGGGGGCCGAACGGCGTGCCGTTCTCGGCGCCCGGCATCCTGGGCGGGGGCCTCAACCTCGGGTTCATGCAGTTCCCCACCCTGCGGCTCTTCATCGCCCTCGTGCTGGCGCTCGCCATGGCGCTGCTCGCGATCTTCCTCTGGCGGACGAGATTCGGCCTGCGATTGCGCGCGGCCGTGCAGGACACCGAGATGATCGCGGCCATGGGCACCAGCACGCAGATGCTGTACATGGTGAACTTCGCCATCGGGATCTTCCTCGCGGGCTTGGCAGGCGTTTTGGCCTCCGGCCTCCTGGGGCTCTCGCCGACCATGGGTAACGCCCTCCTGATGCCGGCCTTCGTCGTCGCCATCATCGGCGGCATGGGGAGCCTGTTCGGCAGTATCGTGGGCGGCCTGCTCGTCGGCCTTGCCATTAGCGTAACGACTCTCTACATGCCGGCCGCGAACGAGATCATCATGTACATCCTCATGGCCGTCGTCCTGCTGATCCGGCCGCGCGGACTCTTCGGCACGGAGGGTCTCTTCGGATGAAGAACCGTCAAACGCAGGGCCTGATCGGCTCGATTCTGGCGCTGATCCTGCTGGCGATCCTGCCCGTCAAGCTCGGAAGCCACTCGATCCTGGGGCTGATGCACCTGGACGTCTCGATCCTCAGTGAGATGCTGCTCTTCGCCATCGCGGCGATGAGCGTCAACCTCCTGCTCGGCTACACCGGCCAGATGTCGTTCGGAAACGCCGCCTATTTCGGCCTTGGTGCCTATGGAGCAGGCTTGTCGATCCATTACTGGGACGTCAAGTTCATCGTGGCGACCCTGATCGGCACCGGCATCGCGATCCTTGGCGCCGTGGTCGTCGGTCCGTTTCTGCTGCGCAGGCGCGGAATCTACTTCTCGTTGCTCACGCTGGCGTTCGGCCAAGTCTTCTACTTCATCGCCTACCGCGCCAACCACATCACCGGCGGTGAGGACGGCATGAGCTTCTCGCGTCCGTATCTCGGTTTCCCGGGATGGCACGTGGACGTCCGCGAGATGTCGTTCTACTATGCGATGCTCATCCTTTTCGTCGCCATTTTGATCGCCTTCTGGCTCATCGTGCGCTCGCCGTTCGGCCGCACGCTCCAAGCCATCCGGCAGAACGAATTGCGCGTCCGCTACCTGGGCCTCGACACCAACCGCTTCATCTACGTGGCGCTGATCGTCTCCGCCGCGATGGCCGGTCTGGCGGGAGCCTTGTACGGGCTGTTGATCATGTTCGCGGCTCCGCTCATGCTCGACTGGCACCAGTCCGGCGACTTCGTGATGATCATGATTCTCGGCGGCGCCGGCACGATCTGGGGTCCCCTGGTCGGCTCGTTCATCTACGTGATCGGCAAGGACATCATCTCCACGATCACCGAGACGTGGCAGATCTACATCGGTGCCCTGTTCGTGATCTGCGTGCTCGCCTTCCCGCGCGGCCTGTTCGGCACGATTCTCAACGCCATCGTTCGGCGTGACGTGGGAGCGCCGGTCTCCGAGGAAGCACCGATCTCGGAAGTGCCTTGGGATCACGGCCCCACGCCGAATGCGGCCGCCATGGCCACGGAGCAGAAGGAGCGGTAGATGGCAGAGGTCTTGCTCGAGGCGCGGAACGTCTCGAAACACTTCGGCGGCGTCATGGCCGTCAACGACGTCTCGATGAAGGTCGAGAAGGGCTCCATCTACGCGGTCATCGGCCCCAACGGCGCGGGCAAGACGACGTTCTTCAACACGCTCTCGGGATTCTACATCCCCGACGGCGGCAACGTCGTCTACGAGGGGCGGGACATCACCAAGCTGGCGAACTGGCAGCGCATCCAGCTCGGCATGAGCCGCACCTTCCAGACGCCGAGCGTCTTTCCCGAGCTCACCGTCTACGAGAACCTTCTGATCGGCGTGCAGAGCCAGAAGAAGCTGGCATTCCGTCTGCGGCTTCCGTCGGCGGGGCGCCAGCGGGAGATCGACGCCCGGATCGACGAGCTGCTCGGGTTCGTCAACTTGCAGCATCTCAAGGGCCGGCCCGTGGCGGAGCTCTCCCACGGCGGCCAGCGCCTCTGCGAGATCGCGATGAGTCTCTCGGTGGATCCGACGCTCGTCCTCCTCGACGAGCCGATGGCGGGTCTGGCCGAGGCCGAGACCGAGCGCATCATGGAGGTGATCCGAGACCTCCACGAGCGGCTCAACCTCACGGTGCTCTTCGTGGAGCACAACATGCGCGTGGTGCTCTCGTTGGCGCATCGCATCTTGGTGCTCGATCGCGGCAACACGCTGGCCGAGGGGACGCCGAACGAGATCTCAAACAATCAAGCCGTCCGCGAAGCCTATCTCGGCCAAGAGGTGATCAGCCGTGTCTGAGGCCCAGCTCGAAGTCTCGAATCTCAACACCTATTACGGCAAGAGCCACATCCTCCACGACGTCTCGCTGTCGGTGGGCAAAGGGGAGCTGGTAGCGTTGCTCGGACTCAACGGCGCCGGGAAGACGACGACGATGCGCAGCGTGCTCGGTCTGACGCGGCCGCGCGACGGCGCGGTTCGCTTCGAGAACCGGGAGATCACCGGCTGGCCGGCGTACAAGGTCGCGCGCTTGGGTGTGGGGTATGTGCCGGAGGGCCGGCGCATGTTCAAGGAGCTCTCGGTGCTGGAGAATCTCCAGATCGCCGAGACGGGACGCAAGGGCGAGTGGACCATCGAGCGTGTCTTCGAGCGACTGCCGAAGCTGCGCGAGCTGCGCCTGCGCAAGGCGGGGCGCCTCTCGGGCGGCGAGCAGGAGATGTTGGCCATCGCGCGCGCGCTGGTCGCCAACCCGACGCTGATGCTCGTGGACGAGCCCTCTCAGGGCCTTGCCCCGATGATCGTCGAAGAGGTCTACAAGATCCTCGAGGAGATGAAGGGCCAGGGCGTCTCGATCCTGCTCGTGGAGCAGAACGCGCTGCTGGCGCTCAAGGTGGCCGATCGCGCCTATGTGATGGACGAAGGGCGCATCGTCTACTCCGGCGTCGCCTCGGAACTGGAGCGCGACCGCGACCGCATTCGCACCCTCATGGGCCTGCAGGAGGTCGCCTCGTAATGCTCTTCACGAAATCGGTCGAGATCCCGGTGGGAGCCGGACGGATGCCTGCGTACGTCGCGCGCCCCGAGGGGGCGGAGACGCGCCCGGCGATCATCGTGCTCGAAGAGATCTTCGGCATCAACTCCGAGATGAAGCGCATCACGGAGCTGGTGGCTTCGGCCGGTTACGTGGGCATCGCGCCGAACTACTTCCATCGTACCGATCCGCACATGGATCTCCCTTACGATCAGTCGGGTATTCAGCAGGGTCTTGCCGCGGCGAAGCACGTGACCAGAGAGACTCTTGCCGAGGACATACGGGCCGCGGCGGCATGGCTGCGCAGCCAGCCGTTCGTCAACGGTCACGTGGGGACGTGGGGTTTCTGCATCGGCGGCTCGGTGGCGTTCTACTCGGCCACGCTGCCGGAGATCGACGCGGCTTGCTCCTTCTACGGCAGCATGATCGCGCGTCCGCTCGCCAGCGGCGAGCCGGAGATGCTGGCCGACGCGGCAAAGGTCCACACGCCGCTCTTCTTCGCCTTCGGAGGCAAGGACGAGTCGCTCCCGCCCACCTCCATCGAGCGCATTCGCGAGACGCTCACCGCGGACGGCAAGGCGTTTGACCTCCACGTCTACCCGGACGAGGGGCACGGCTTCTTCCGTCACGGCGTCAACGGCGAGGCGACGCCGGGGGCGCGCGCCGTGTGGTCCCTCGTGCAAGCGTTCTTCAAGCGCACCCTTTAGGAAAGGTTTCTCTGCGCTGGGTGCGCCTCAGCGCCGCGGGGGAAGCTTCGGTAAGCCGAGGTGCGGGCGCCGGTCGAAGGCCGGCATGGTCACCGGCTGCTTCTCCAACGCTTCCACTGCCAGCGCGATCGCTTTCTCCAGTTGGGGATCCCGCCCCGCGGCATAGTCCTGCGGCGCGATCTCGACTTCGACGTCGGGATCGGTGCCGTAGTTCTCGACGCTCCACTGCACGTCGGAGAACCAGAACGAGAACTCCGGCTGCGTGGTGACCGTCCCGTCGACCAGCGCGTGGCGCGGCCAGATGCCGATCACGCCGCCCCAGGTCCGCTTGCCGACCAGCGGCCCGAGCTTGTAGAGCTTGAAGACGTGGCTGAAGATGTCGCCATCGGAGCCGGCGAACTCGTTGGTCAGGCCCACGATCGGACCGGCCACCGACTCCGGGGGATAAGCCTGCGGCGGCCCCCAGCGCGAGACGTCGTAGCCAACGCGCTTGCGCGCGAGCTTCTCGAGCAGCAGCGGAGAGACATGGCCGCCGCGATTGTAGCGCGCGTCGACGATCAGCCCGTCGCGCCCGCCCAGCTCCGCCAGATAGCCGCGGTGGAACTCCGCGTATCCCCACGGCCCCATGTCGGGGATGTGGAGATAGCCGATGCGGCCGTCCGTCGCCGCGTGCACGCGCGCGCGGTTCTCCTCCACCCAGGCCCGATAGCGTGCGGGGCGTTCGTCGTTGAGCGTGCGCACCACGACTTGGCGCTCGCTTCCGTCGGCGGCCCGCACGCGCAGCGTGACGGCGGCGCCGCCCGTGTTGACGAGAAACTCCGCCGGGGGGTGCTCCCGCGAGACGGTGTGCCCGTTCACGGCGAGGATCACGTCACCGGGGCGTACGTTGACGCCCGGCTCCGCCAACGGAGAGTCCCAGAGGCGCGCCGCCCACGAGTCGCCGCGCACGATGCGCTCGATGCGATAGCCGCCGCGCTCGTCGCAGCGTAGATCGGCGCCGAGGAACCCAAGGGCGTATTGGGGCGGCCGGCGTACGTCGCCGCCGCCTTCGTACGCATGCGACGTACCGAGCTCCCCCTGCATCTCCCACAGCAGGTCCGAGAGCTCGCCGCGCGTCCGAATGCGCGGCAGCAAGCGCGCGTAGCGCCGGAAGACCACGTCCCAATCGACGTCGCTCATCCGCTCGTCCCAGAAGTGCTCGCGCTGCAGCCGCCAGGCCTCCCCGTACATCTGCGACCACTCGGCGCGCGGATCGACGTTGACCTGGAGCCGGTCGAGATCGACCCACCCGGTCCTCCGCCCGACTTCGTCGTCCGGCTCGTCGTGATCGCCGTTCTCCGGCAGCTTCTCCGAGCCGTCGAGCGCGCGCAAGCGATCGCCGGAGCGGTAGATCACGGTCTCGTGATCGGCGGCCACGCGAAAGTCGGTGACGTCCTTGGCGATGGCGGCGGCGCGCTGCTCCTCGAAGTCGTAGGCATGCAGCGTTCCCTCGGCCTCGACGTGGTGATCGGCCCAGCCGCCGTTGTCGAGCGCGCCTCGCAGCGGGACCTGCGTGAAGAGCGCCCGTCCCTTGGCTGCGGCGATCTGCTCGTAGCGCCCCTCCTCCACGGGGAAGGCCAAGAGGCGCCCCGCGATGCCCTCGAAGTCGATCTCCACGCGCACGGGCTTCGGTTCGTCCTCGTGCTCGTGCTTGGCGTCGTGGCCCTCGCGCGCCACGACCGGCCGCGGGCGGGGCACGAAGGGGTTGCGCGTCTCGGCGCGCAGCGTCACCGCAAACGGGCGCATGCCCAGCGGGAACCCCAGATCGAACTGCAGCGCGTCGTAGACCGGATTGAACTCGCGCGTGGAGAGGAAGTAGAGGTACTGGCCCTCGGGGTCCCAGGCCGGCGCGACGTCGGTCCGCAACGGCGTGGTGACGTCGTGGAGTTCCCCGGTCTCCACCTCGGCGATGCGGATGATGGAGAGGTCGTGCTGCGGGGCCCAGGTGTAGGCGAGCCAGCGCCCGTCGGGCGAGAAGGCGAGATCGCCGGCGGGCGCCCCCGGGCTGCGATCGACGCGGCGAGCGGTGCCGGCCGCCAGGTCTACGAGCATGACCTCCTGGCGGTAGTTCGCGATCGCGATCACCTCGCTCACCGGCGAGACGGCCAGTTCGACGGCGCGCCCGACGCCGCCGCCGGCGTCTCCGGCGAGCGTCGGGTCTACCTCGCGCGGAGGCACGCTGCCGTCGACGTGGTGAACCTCGAACGTCTCGCGCCCTCCCTCGTCGCTGACCACGACGATGCGCTTGCCGTCGTGCAGCCACTCGGCGAGCCGGTAACGGACGCCGCTCCCCTTGCCGTGATGGAGCACGCCCTCTTCCCAGTGCGCCATCGTGTATGGCTGGCCGCGCGCGATGAGGGCCAGCGAGTGACCTTCCGGGTGCGGCGCGTAGCTCTCCAGCAAAGGCGCCCCCGGGACGAAGCGGCGCACCGTTTGCGGCGCCGTCGAGGGCGTCTCGATCTCCACGCGCGCGCTCTCGTCACGCGCCGGGTCGTAGACGAAGATCTCGCCGCCCGCCGCGTAGACGATGCGCCGGCCGTCGGTGGACGGAAAGCGGGCGTAGTACTCCTCGCAGTCGGTATGCCGGCGAACGTCCGTGCCGGCGACGTCGGCGGAGTAGATGTTGCCGATGCCCTCGTGGTCGGAGAGGAAGAAGACGCGCCCCCCGAGCCACATCGGCCAGGAGAGGTTGCCTTTGAGGCGCACGAGCTCGCGGAACGTGCCGCTGCCGTCGGGATCGATCCAGATGACGCCCGCGGTTCCTCCGCGGTAACGCTTCCACGTCGCGGGGTCGAAGTTGTTGCGCCCCAGCAGGACGCCGCCCTCCGGCGAGAGCGAGATCGTGCGCGCGGGGCCGTAGGCCAGCGTGAGGGGGTCGCCTCCGGTGGGAGCGATGACGCGCGGCTGCGTGATCGTCCCGAACGGCTCGCCCGCATTCGAGGTGAAGAGAATCGCGCCGCCGTCGGGTTGCCACCCGGAGACGATGCAGAGAGCGCTGCCCAAGAACGTGAGCCTGCGCGCCGGTCCGCCGTCCACCGGCATGGCGTAGACCTCGGGATAGCCCTCGTCGCGGCCCACGAACGCCAGCGTCGATCCGTCGGGCGAGATCCGCGGATGGCTGCACTCGCCGTGCGCGGTCGTCAGCCGCCTTGCGACGCCGCCGCCAGCCTCGACCGACCAGAGATCGTCCTCGGCGGCGAACACGATGCGATCGCCCCGGATCGTGGGATAACGGAGGTATCCTTTCTCAGCCATAGCCCGCCGCTCTTGGCCACGCGCGGAGAGTTTCCCCCAAGGAAGCGGAGGCGCGGCGCTCCGCAAGGCGGCGGCGCGAGGGGGGTGGAAACCAGGTGACGTGATCGACTTCTCGCTCTCCGAGGAACTCAGCGCCCTGCGCGACCGCGTCCGCGCCTTCGTCGACCGCGAGGCCGCGCCGCTCGAGGGGCGTCTCCGCGGCAACCCTCCCGATGCCGCTACCGTCGCCGACCTTCGCGCGAAGGCGCGCGCGGCGGCCATCTACGGCCCGCACATTCCGCGCGAGCTCGGCGGCCTGGGCCTCGATTGGCGCGGCGTCTCCGTGGCGTTCGAAGCGGCCGGGCGCAGCTTGCTCGGTCCGCTGGCCATGAACGGCGCGGCCCCCGACGAGGGGAACATGCACCTGCTCCACGAGGTCGCGACACCGGCTCAGCAGGAACGCTATTTGAAGCCTCTCACGGCGGGCGAGATCCGGTCGTGCTTCGCGATGACCGAGCCCGCGCCCGGCGCGGGGAGCGATCCGGCGATGCTGCGCACGCGCGCGCGCAAGACGGCGAACGGCTGGGTCATCGACGGCCTGAAATGGTTCATCACCGGCGCCGAGGGGGCCGCGTTCGCGATCTGCATGGCGCGCACGTCCGACGATGCCGACGGGCGGCGCGGCGCCACCATGTTCCTGGTCGATGCCGACAACCCGGGCATGACGATCCGCCGCAAGATCTCCACGCTCGACCACGTGACGGTGGGCGGCCATTGCGAGGTGGCGTTCGAGTCGTGCGAGGTCTCGGGCGACGCCGTGCTCGGCGAGGTGGACGAGGGCTTCCGCTACGCTCAGCTGCGCCTGGCGCCCGCGCGCCTCACGCACTGCATGCGGTGGCTGGGCGTGGCGACCCGCGCCCAGGAGATCGCGGTGGCGCGGGCAGCGGAGCGCACCGCCTTCGGCAAGCGGCTCGGAGAGCACCAAGGCGTGGCCTTCCAACTGGCGGACACGGAGATCGAATTGCACGCCGCGCGCTTGATGATCTGGCACGCCGCGTGGATGCTCGACCGTGGCGAGAAGGCGCGTCACGAATCCTCGATGGCCAAGACGTTCGTCGCCGAGGCCGTCTATCGCGCCGTCGACCGCGCCCTGCAAATCTGCGGGTCGCTGGGCGTCTCGGACGACGTGCCGCTGGCGACGTTCATGCGCGAGTCGCGTCCCTTCCGGATCTACGACGGCCCCTCGGAAGTCCATCGGATGGCGATCGCCGCCCGCCTCTTCCGCCGCCGCGGTAGCGAGGGGTGAGCCGCATCCAGGAAGAGCTCGAGGCCTTCCTCGCGCGCCGCGGCGACCGGTTGCTCTCCCTGCGCCGTTTGGCCGGCGGCGCCTCGCAGGAGGCCTGGATCGTGCACGTCGCCGGCGGCGGAGCCGCCGGCGAGCGAGATCTCGTGCTGCGCCGCGACATGGGCGGCATGCTGAGCTCCTCAGCGCGTACGCGCGCCGAGGAGTTCGCCATCCTGCAAGCTGCGCATCGAGCCGGCGTTCCCGTGCCGCGCGTGGTGTACGAGCCATTCGTCCTGGAGGGGCGGGAGGCGTTCCTCATGGAGCATCTCACGGGTGAGACCATCGGCCGCCGCCTGGTGCGCGACGATGCTCACGCACAGGCGCGGGAACGCCTGCCGGAGCAGGTCGCCGACGCGCTGGTGCGCATCCATCGCGTCGAGACCTCGCAGCTCCCGTTCCTCTTGCCGCCGCGGACGCCCCTCGACTCCATCGAGGCGCTGGAACGCGATCTCGACGCGTGCGGCGAGGGCCATCCCGCCCTCGAGCTGGGGCTGCGCTGGCTGCGCCTGAACGCGCCGCCGCTCGAGCGCGCGACGCTGGTCCACGGCGACTTCCGCGTCGGCAACTTCGTGGTGGGCCCCGAAGGACTGCGTGGCGTCTTGGACTGGGAGCTGGCCCATGTGGGCGATCCCGACGAGGACCTCGGATGGTTCTGTGTGCGCGCGTGGCGCTTTGGTCGCGACGATCGGCCGGCGGGCGGCATCACCACGCGCGAGCGGCTGGTCGCGGCCTACCGTGCGGCCGGCGGGGGCGAGGTCACGACGGAGCGCCTGCGCTACTGGGAGCTCTTCGGCAACGTGAAGTGGGGCATCGGCGCGCTCTCGCAGGCGGCGCGTCACTTGCGCGGCGAGGAGCCCAGCGTCGAGCTGGCGGTCTTGGGGCGCCTGGCGGCCGAGATGGAGCTGGAGACGCTGACGTTGCTGGGCGAAGCCGAAGAGGCCCTCGCGGAGGCGCGGCCGTAATGCAGGATCGCCCCGACGCCGTCGAGCTGATCGCTGCGGTGCGCCACTTCCTCGAGCACGAGGTGCTCCCGGAGCAGACGGAGCAGCGCGGCCGCTTCCGCACCCTGGTCGCGGCCAACGCGCTGGCCATCGTGGAGCGCGAGATCGCGGTGGGCCCCGCGCCGATGGAGCACGAGCGCGAGCGGCTGCAAGCGTTGCTGCGCACGGAGCGCCGCGATGTGCGCGAGCTGCGCTTGCAGCTGGCCCGCCGCATCCGCCGCGGCGAGGCCGACGCGGGGGGATGGCGGGAGGCGGTGATCGCCGCCGCGCGGGCCGGGGTGGAGGCCAAGCTCGCCATCGCCAACCCGCGCTTCTTGGAGCGACGCGATGTCCGCTAGGAGGCTCTGGCTCCTGCGTCACGCGGACGTTGCCTATTTCGACGACACCGGCCGAGCGGTGCACCCGCGCATGGTCCCCCTGACCGAGCGCGGGCGGGTGCAGGCCAAGGCCGTGCACGACGCGTTGCGCGACGTGGCATTCGACCGCTGCATCACCAGCGGCTTGCCCCGCACGATGGAGACGGCCCAGATCGTGCTGCACGGGCGCGATCTCCCGGTCGAGGTGCGCGAGGGATTGCGCGAGATCGAGGGCGGTCGCTTGGCCGACATCGCGCGCGAGCAGCTCCGCGACGAGATCTCCGGGGCGTTCCACGCCGTCGCCCCCGAGCGCCGCTTCCTGGGCGGAGAGTCGTTCGGGGACTTCCTGCGCCGCGTCCACCGGGTCTTCGACGAGCTGGTGGCGGACGAGGGGTGGCGGGAGCTCCTGGTGGTGGCCCACGGGGGCACCAACCGCGCCATCCTGGGGCGCGTGCTACGCGCCGAATACGACGCGTTCGCGGCTCTGGAGCAGGACGCGGGCTGCGTCAACCTCATCGAGCTCGCGGGCGATCACGCCATCGTTCGCCTGTGCAACGCCACCCCCTACGACCCGGCGAAGGCCGAGCTGCGCACCTCCACGCTGGCCCAATACGCGGAACAAGCATTACGCTGGCTAGGTGGGTAAGAGGGGTGCATGGACCACCCCCCGAGGCTGCGTTGGGGAATCGGCGTCTTACTCGGCGTAGGCACTCTGATCAACTACATCGACCGAGTCAATCTCTCGGTCGCTGGACCGACGCTGGAAAAAGTCTTCAACATCGGACCCGCCGAGCTCGGTATTCTGCTCGGCGCATTCTTTGGGACGTACTCGCTCCCGCAGATTCCCGTTGGCTTGATCCTCGACCGCTTCGGCGTCACGGTGATCACCCGTTGGGCGACGTTTCTGTGGAGCATCGCTTCGGGCATCATCACCGCTTCCGCGAGCTTCGGCCACCTGATCGTCTCGCGCGCCCTGCCCGCGCCGCAGCTGACGCTCGCGCGGCCGCGAAGTTCTCGAACGTCATCGGCGTCCCGCTGGTGGCGTTCTTCGTGTTCAACTTCGGATGGCGTTGGGGCTTCGGGATGACGGCGATCCTGAGCTTCCTGCGCGAGGGCGGCGCGCAGCCGGAGGGTCTCCCGTCGGTCAACGAGGGAGCCGCGCTCGGCTATCTGCTCACGAAGGCGAAACTCTGGGGCTTGACGATCGGATTCGCCGCGTACGGATACTCGTTCTATCTCCTCCTGACGTGGCTTCCCGGGTACCTCGTCAAGACGGCGCACATGAACATTCTGAAGTCGGCGGCGTATACCGCGATTCCGTGGATGGTCGTCACCATCACGGACGTCGTGATCGGAGGATGGCTGGTGGATCATCTCATCGCGCGCGGCGGCAAGGAGACCAAGGTGCGCAAGACGATCCTCGTGATCGGCATGCTGTTGGGTCTCGCGGTGATCCCGGCTGCCTACAACATCATGGGCTTCGTGGCGCCGGCGGTGACGGGCTTCATCGTGGGAGCCAGCAACTCGTTCTCCAACGCGTTCATCACGGCAGGCGTCGTCCTGCTCGTCGGCATCGTCTTCTACCTCTTCGTGCTCGGCAGGATCGAGCCGATCCCCGAACCCGGAGGTGGCGCGCCGATGCCCCGGCCGGCGTGAACAGTCGAATCGACCTCCCGTCCCGCAACGGCGTCCTCGTCGGCGTGGACCTCGGGACCAGCGCCACGAAGGTCCTGGCGTTCTCGCCCGAGGGCCATGCCGTCGCGGAGGCCTCGGAGCGTTACGGCGTCTCGGTGCCGCGTCCCGACTACGTGGAGCAGAACGCCGGCGAGATCTACCATGCGGCGATGCGGGCCCTGCGTCGCGTGATCGACACGGTGCACCTCGACGGCCACGAGGTCTCGGCGATCGGTCTCTCCAGCGCGATGCACGGCGTCTTGCCGGTGGACGAGCAAGGGGAGCCGCTGGGCCCCCTGATGACGTGGATGGACCGGCGCAGCGCGGCGACCGCCGACGCCTGGCGCGCCGACGGGAGCGCCCTGGCGCTCTACGCGCGCACGGGTGCGCCGATGCACCCGATGCTGCCCGTCTGCAAGCTGCGCTGGCTCTCCGAGCACGACGGCGACCTCTTTCGCCGGGCGGCGCGCTTCGTCTCGATGAAGGAGCTGCTCTTCTACCGCTGGTGCGGCGAGTGGCTGATCGACCACGGGAGCGCCTCGGGCACCGGTTACTTCGACGTGCGCACGCGGACGTGGGACGCTGTGGGACTGGAGCTGGCGCGCGTGGAGCCGGAACGGCTCTCGCAACCGGCATCCGGATCGGCCTGGCGCGTGTTCTCGCGGCCGGTCATCGCCGAAGCGCTGCGGCTGACGTACGACGTGCCGGTCGTGCTCTGCTCGAGCGACGGCGCGCTGGCGAATGTGGGTGTCGGCGCAGTCGATCGCACGGCGATGGCCGTGACGCTGGGCACGAGCGCGGCTGCGCGCGTGGTATGCGGCGAGCCGCTGTTCGACCCGGCGGGGCGCACGTTCTGCTATGCGCTCGACGACGCGCGGTATGTGATCGGCGGACCGACATCCTCGGCCGGCGGCGTGCTGATGCACCTGCTGGGGATGCTGCTTCCCGAAGTCGTCGAGGAGGAGCGCTTCGTGCGCGCCGTTGAGCTGGCCGACGGGGTGGAGGCGGGCGCGGGCGGCGTGACGTGCCTTCCGTTCCTCTCGGGAGAGCGCGCGCCATACTGGAACGCGCATCTGCGCGGCGGTTTCCTCGGGCTCGACCTCGCCCACGACCGGCGCCACTTGCTGCGGGCGGCGATCGAGTCGATCGTCCTGGCGCTCTGCACCGTCGCGCGGGTGGTGGAGGCGCAGGCGGGCAGCGTTGAGCGGCTGCTGCTCTCGGGAGGGCTCACCCGCGCGCCCATCTTCCGCCGCTTGGTGGCGGACATCTTCGGCCGTGAGGCGTGGCTCCCGGATCAGGCCGAGGCCTCGGCGTTCGGCGCGGCGGTCATGGCCGGCGTGGCCATCGGCGCGTACGCCGACCTCTCCGCGGCCCGCGACCTGGTGTCGTACCCCGAGCGCATCGTCCCTCATGCCGCCCGGCGCGCACGCTACGAGGATATCCTGCGGCGCTACGAGGCGGCGGTCGCCGCCACGGCGCCGCTCGCGCACGCTTAGCGCGCGATCGTCCGAACGGATGATCCTTTCGGAGGATGGCGCGCGGTGCCGCGAGAGGCTAGAATGCGGACGTCATGAGAGATGAGACGCCATGCTCGAGCTTTCGTTGATGGTGCTGACGGTGGCCCTGTTCTACCTGCTCGATCGCTACGGCGTCGGGTGCGGCCGACTCTGATGTTCGACCAAATTCTCGGCCTCGTGCTGACCGTCGCGGGCATCGTCTATCTCACGTACGCGATGCTGCGCCCCGAGAGATTCTAAGAGGCTGCTTCCACCATGACGGCAACCGGCTGGCTCCAGACCATCGTCATCTTCGCGGTCGTCCTCGCGTGCGTGAAGCCGCTGGGGCTCTTCATGGCCCGCGTGTTCTCCGGCGAGCGAACGTTTCTCGACCCCGTCGCGGGCCCGGTCGAGCGCGCCGTCTATCGCATTTGCCGGATCGATCCGCGGCGCGAGATGTCCTGGCTCACCTACCTCTTCGCGCTACTGGCCTTTCACGTGGTCGGCTTCGCGTATCTCTACGCGCTGCTGCGGACGCAGGCATACCTGCCGCTCAATCCGCAGCATCTCGGCAACGTGGCGCCGGACCTCGCCTGGAACACGGCTATCAGCTTCCTGACCAACACCAACTGGCAGTTCTACGCGGGCGAGAACACGCTCAGCTACCTCTCGCAGATGGCCGGCTTGGCGTGGCACAACTTCGTTTCGGCGGCGGTCGGCATCGCCGTTGCGGTCGCACTCTTCCGCGGCATCGCGGGGACCACGGTGAAGACCCTCGGGAACTTCTGGGTCGACCTCACCCGCGGCTGCCTGTACGTGCTCCTGCCGATCTCCGTCCTCGGCGGGCTGATGCTCGTATGGCAGGGGATACCGCAGAACGTTCACTCGTATCTCAACGTCGCCTCGCTCGAGGGCTTCAAGCAGGCGATCACGGGCGGCCCGATGGCCTCGCAAGAGATCATCAAGGAGCTGGGCACCAACGGCGGGGGCTTCATCGGCCAGAACTCCGCCGCGCCCAACGAGAACCCGACGCCCTTCAGCAACCTCATCGAGCTGGTCGCGATCTTCCTGATTCCCGCGGCGCTGACGTACACGTTCGGGCGGATGGTCAGGGACCAGCGCCAGGGCTGGGCACTCCTCGTCGCCATGTCGCTCGTCTTCGCGGGCATGTTCACCGTGGCGTACTGGGCGGAGGCGGCGGGCAACCCCCTCATCCACGCCTTGGGGGTGACGGGCGGCAACATGGAGGGCAAGGAGGTGCGCTTCGGCGTCTCGGGATCCGCACTCTTCGCCGTCATGACCACCCTCACGTCGTGCGGAGCGGTGAACGCGATGCACGACTCGTTCATGCCGTTGGGCGGCCTGGTTCCGCTCGTCGACATCCAGCTGGGCGAGATCATCTTCGGCGGCGTCGGCAGCGGCATGTACGGCATGCTCGCGATGGTGGTTCTGACCGTTTTCATCGCGGGGCTGATGGTCGGCCGGACGCCGGAGTATCTCGGCAAGAAGATCGAGCGCCGCGAGGTGCAGCTCGCGATCCTGTTCTTCCTGGTGCCGCCGCTTTTCGTGCTGGTGCCCACGGCCATCGCGGCGATCACGCCCGCAGGCTTGGCTACGCTCACCAACGCCGGACCGCACGGGTTCTCGGAGATCCTCTACGCGTTCTCGTCCGCGGTCGGGAACAACGGCAGCGCCTTCGCGGGACTCGGGGGCAATACGTTTTACGACGTGGCGATGGGCATCGCGATGCTCTTCGGCCGCCTCGGCATGATCGTCCCGGCGCTCGCCCTGGCCGGATCCCTGGCCGGAAAGAGGGCCGTGCCGGCATCCGTCGGGACCTTCACCACGCACTCTCCCATCTTCATCGTCTTGCTGCTCGGCACGATCGTCATCGTCGGCGCGCTGACGTTCTTCCCCGCCGACGCGCTGGGTCCGATCGTCGAGCAGCTCCTCATGAACCAAGGAAAGACCTTCTAGTGGCAGCGAGATCGATACTCCCACCGCGGCGCCTGGAACGGCGTCCCCATGCGCGCTCGCTCTTCGACCGCGGGATTCTCGCGCGCGCGGCTGTTGAGGCCTTCCGCAAGCTCGACCCTCGCTTCCAGTACCGCAACCCGGTGATGTTCATCTGCGAGATCGGCGCGTTGGTGACGCTCGGCTTCTTCGCCCGCGACGTTGCCGGCCGCGCGCCGGCGGGCTTCGACTTCGCCATCTCGCTGTGGCTGTGGTTCACCGTGCTCTTCGCGAGCTTCGCCGAGGCGGTGGCGGAGGGACGCGGCAAGGCGCAAGCGGAGTTCCTGCGCCGGAGCAAGACGGAAGCGACGGCGCGCAAGGTCGCCGGCGACGAGGAACGGACGGTCGGCGCGGCCGAGCTGAGCAAGGGAGACGTGGTCCGGGTCGTGGCCGGCGAGTTGATTCCCGCCGACGGCGACGTCATTCGCGGCGCGGCCTCGGTCGACGAGTCGGCGATCACCGGCGAGTCGGCGCCGGTCATCCGCGCGGCAGGCGGAGACCGCAGCGCGGTGACGGGTGGCACCCGCGTCCTCTCCGACGAGATCCTCGTCGAGGTGACCTCGAATCCCGGCGAGACGTTCCTCGACCGCATGATCGCGCTGGTGGAAGGGGCGACGAGACAGAAGACGCCCAACGAGATCGCGCTGACGATCCTGCTCTCCGGATTGACGATCATCTTCCTCGTCGCGGTCGCCACGTTGTCGCCGTTCTCGATGTATGCGCACGTCGTGCCTTCGGTGACGGTCCTGATCGCGCTGCTGGTCTGTCTCATCCCCACCACCATCGGCGGCCTCCTATCCGCCATCGGCATCGCGGGCATGGACCGCGTCCTGCAGCGCAACGTGCTGGCCATGAGCGGACGCGCCGTCGAGGCGGCCGGCGACGTCGACACGCTGCTGCTCGACAAGACGGGGACGATCACGCTGGGGAACCGCCAAGCCAGCGAGTTCGTGCCGGGGCCCGGGGTGGATCCCGGCGAGCTGGCGCGCGCAGCGTATCTCTCGTCTCTCCCGGACGAGACGCCCGAGGGACGCTCCATCGTCGCATTGGCGACGGAGCGCTGGTCGGCCGCCGTCGAGGGGCTCGCGACCGATGCCCTGACGTTCGTTCCGTTCAGCGCCTACACGCGCATGAGCGGGGTGGACCTGCCGGACGGAACCCTCATCCGCAAGGGAGCCCCCGATGCGATCCGCACGTGGGTCGCCGACCGCAAAGGCGAGGTGCGCCCGGAGCTGCTCGGTGAGGTCGAGCAGATCGCCCGCGCCGGAGGCACGCCGCTCCTGGTCAGCCGTAACGAGGAGGTCCTCGGGGCGGTCTATCTCAAGGACATCCTCAAGCCAGGCATGCAGCCGCGCTTCGACCGGCTGCGCGCGATGGGGATCCGCACCATCATGATCACGGGCGACAACCCGCTCACCGCGGCGACCATCGCGCGCGAAGCCGGCGTCGACGACTACCTGGCCGAAGCAACGCCCGAGACGAAGATGGCCCTCATCAAGCGCGAGCAGGAGTCCGGCCGGCTCGTGGCCATGACGGGCGATGGAACGAACGACGCCCCGGCGCTGGCGCAAGCCGACGTGGGCGTGGCCATGAACTCGGGGACGCAGGCGGCAAAAGAGGCCGCCAACATGGTGGACTTGGACTCGGACCCCACCAAGCTCATCGACGTCGTCGAGATCGGCAAGCAGCTCTTGATGACCCGCGGCGCGCTCACCACGTTCTCCATCGCCAACGACGTGGCGAAGTACTTCGCGATCCTGCCGGCTATGTTCACCACGGCCTATCCCGCCATGAGCGCCCTGAACGTCATGCGCCTGTCGACGCCGCAGAGCGCCATCCTCTCCGCCGTGATCTTCAACGCCCTGATCATCATCGCGCTGATTCCCCTGGCTTTGCGGGGCGTCACCTACCGGCCGCGCGGTGCCAATGCGGTCCTGCGCACGAACGTCCTCGTCTACGGACTCGGGGGCATCATCATTCCCTTCATCGGCATCAAGATCATCGACGTGATCCTGGCCGCTCTCCATCTCACCTGAGGAGGTGACGACCGCAATGAACGCGCAGCGCATCAAGGAAAGCACGGTCAACCACCTCTGGCCGGCCGTCGCATTCACGGTGGTCTCCGTCATCGCGCTCGGCGTGATCTACCCGCTGGCGATGACGGGCATCGCGGAGCTGGTCTTTCCGAGCCAGGCGAACGGCTCGATCGTCTATCGCGACGGCAAGCCGATCGGCTCCGACATCATCGGACAGCTCTGGACGAAGCTGGGCTACTTCCACGGCCGGCCCTCCGCCGCCGGGAAGGGATATGACCCGACATCGACCGGGGCGACGAATCTGGGGCCAACGTCGAAGAAGCTCATCGACTCGACGCGCGCGGCGATCGCCGCGCTCGAGAGGGAGAACCCGAACGCCGAGGTGCCCCTTCCGATGGACTTGGTCACCTCCAGCGGCAGCGGAATCGATCCAGATATCAGCCCGCAGGGAGCGATCTACCAAGCCCCGCGAATCGCGCGCGCGCGGGGCGTCGCCACGGCGAAGATCCTGACGCTGATCGCGCGGCACGTGCGCGGGCGCGAGCTGGGATTCCTCGGCGAGCCGCGCGTCAACGTCATGGAGCTGAACCTAGCGCTCGACGCGCGCTACCCCGCGGCGAGCCGGCGCTCAGACCGCGGGCGCTGAGGCCGGCGTCTCCGGGGCCAGCACCAGGAGATCGCGCGCGCCCGCCGCCAGGAGCTGCGCGGCAATGGGCTGCCGGTTGAACCAGCGCCGCTTGGTGCGCGCGCCTTCGACCACGAGCGTCGTCTCGCCGTCCGCGCGGCCGAGGTGCAGGAGCCCCTGGACGGGATCCTCCGCGACCTCCACCACCCAGGCCGCGCGAACCCGCCGCGCCGCTTGATGCAGCGCTTCCACCACGGGGGCTTGCGCATCGCGCAGGGTCCGCGCGGCGTGATAGACGGTGAGCTCGCAGTGCATGCGCGCGGCCAGCGTCGCGCAGTGCCGGATCAAGCCGATGTCGCGCTCGCGGGGCGCCACGCCGAGGACGAGGCGGCGGAAGTAGATCTGCTGGCGCGGCGAGACCTTCGTGCGCAGCGTCTCGCGGAGCGCCAGCTCGCGCAGCGCGGTGAGGTTCTCGGTCGTGAAGAAGGATGTGAGCGCACGCTCGACACGTTCGGGTGGATAGATCTTGCCGGCGCGCAGACGCTCCCGCAGCGTCTCGGGGCTCGCGTCGATGAGCACCAGCTCGTCGGCCAGCTCGAGGATGGCGTCGGGCAAGGTTTCGCGGACGGCCACGCCCGTTAGCCGGCGGACGGTCTCGTTCAGTCCCTCCAGGTGCTGAACGTTCAACGTCGTGATCACCGAGATGCCGTCGCGAACGATGCTGAGGACTTCGTCATAGCGCTTGGCGATCGGGCTTCCGGGCGGATTGGTGTGCGCGAGCTCGTCGACGAGTGCGACTTGAGGCTTGCGCTTGATCACGGCGATCCGGTCGAGCTCCTCGTAGCGCACGCCGTCGGACTCCACGACTCGGCGGGGAAGCAGCTCGAGGCCATCCAAGAGGGCGGCGGTCTCCGCTCGGCCGTGCGTCTCGACGAAGCCGACGACCACGTCGACGCCGGCGTTCTTGAGCTGATGTGCGCGGTCGAGCATGGCGTACGTCTTGCCGCAACCGGCGGCGGCGCCGAGGTAGATCGTCAGATGGCCGTACCCGGTAGCGAGCTGACTCCACGGGCGGCGCTCCGCATAGACGCCGGTCGTCGGGGGCGGCGTGGTCTCGGTGCCGCGCCGCGGGTCGAGAACGTAGAGGTCGCAGCGCGCAGGCTCGCCGCAGAGACGCATCGCCCGGTCGCCGACGGGCAGCGCGACGAGCACGGAGCGCTCGTCGACGATCGCCCCGCGCGGCGGGACGAGTCGCCCCCCCACCTCCAACGCCAGCGATTCAGCCGCTTCGTCGCCCCCGGCAGACGTGGCGAGGATCTCCAGCTGCAGGTCCATGGCGGCGGCCAGCGCCGCGGCGCGGCGCACGAGCGGCGCGGCCTCGGCTCCCGGTCCGGGCGCCACCCTAGCGACGGAGGCCGTCTCGATGCCCACAGCGGGTGGATGCATGGCGTCGACCGTCCGGAGCATGATCTCGCGGAACTGGCGCAGGACCTGCGGGCGAAACGGGCCGAGCAGAGCCCGCTCCACGTCGTCGGGGCGCACCACCGCCCCGGCGCGCACGCGCTGCTCCAAGACCTCCGGAGAGACATCGATGGCGATCAGCTGGTCGATGGCTTGCACGAAGGAGAGCGGGACGATCTCCCGCACCGGGAGACCCAAGAGAGACTCGGCCAGCGGAGCCGCGTGCTCGAGATGCTGGACGTTGACGGCACCGATGACGCCGATGCCTGCGTCACGCAGGGCCAGCGCGTCCTGCCACCGCTTGGCGTGCACCGAGCCGGGCAGGTTCGTATGCGCCAGCTCGTCGAGCACCAGGACGCTCGGGTGAGCCTGGAGGGCGGCAGCGTAGTCGAACTCCTCGAACGGAACGCCGCTCACCTCGGCCGTGCGGGGCGAGATCCGCGGAATGCCCGCGGCCAGCGCCTCCAAGTCGGCACGCCCCTTGGTCTCGATCCAGCCGATCGCGACGCGGACGCCGCGTTGCTGGAGCGCCCGCGCCTCGGTGAGGAGACGGCGCGTCTTGCCCGCTCCCGGAGCGTATCCCAGAAAGACGATCAGACGTGGGCCGGCTCCAAGCTCCCTGATCAGCGCCTCGGCCGACGGGCGCTCTCCCGCTCGCTGCACGCCGTCCCCTTCGCGCTCGAGTGCGCGACTTCCAGCCGGATGCCGCTGCGCCGGGCGCGAAGGAGGGTGCGATGCCGCGCTTGACCTCCGCCCTCTGCATGCTCTTGCTCCTCGCGGCGTGGGGTTTCGACCTGCTGACGCCGCAGGCGCTGGTGGCCGCGATCCTCTTGACGATCCCGGTGGCGCTCAGCGGGCTTCTGCTGGACCGGCGCGTCACGGCGGCCTTCGTTGCCGCGGCGCTGCTTGCCGACGTGAGCGCGGGGTGGTACAACGGCGTCCAACAGGGGCATCACTGGGATGCCGTCGCGGTGGCCAACCGCGTGCTGGCCGCGTTCTCCGTGGTGCTCGTCGGCGTGCTCGGCGCGCTCGCGCAGGGTGCGGCCGAGCGTTCCGCGCGTTTGGCCGCGCGCCAACGCCAGACGGAGCGCGAGCGCTCCCTGCGGCGCGCCTTCGAAGCGATCCGCTCCTCCGTGAACGTCGAGCTGGTGCTGCGCGCCGTGGTGCGCGAGGCCGTGCGCGTCTTCGATGCCGACGCGGCCCGGCTGTACACGGTCGAGGGCGGGCGGTTGGCGGCCATGACGTTCTCGTGCGAACGCGGCACGCAAGACGTGGCGATCTCGAGGGAGCGCCCGCCGGAGGAGGTGCTGGCCGTCGCCGGCCGCACGCTCGAGGAACGAGAGATCGGGGCGCTCCAGCCCGCCGATGCGCTGTCGCGCTTTGCGCTCCAGACGCTCGGGATGGATCACGCGCTCATCGTGCCGATGGTCGATCACGGCACGAGCGTCGGCGTGCTCTTGGTCTGCGCGGCGTCCCCGGAGCATCTTCCTCACGAGGCCGCTGCCGCCGCGCGCGTCTACGGCGAGCAAGCTTCGATCGCCGTCGCGCAGGCGCGCCTGTTCGTGGAGCTGGCCGAGAAGAACGAAGCGCTGGAGGCGGCCAATCGCTCCATCGCCCATCGCGGCGAGGTGATCCGGGAGATCGTCTACGCGCTGTCGCACGACCTGCGCACGCCGGTGACGGCCCTTCGCATGACACTGCAGCAGGCGTTGGACGGCGTCTACGGCTCGCTTCCCGGGCCCTATAGCGACGTGCTCCGGCGCACGATAGGCTCAACGGAGGAGCTCGGACGGCTCACCGAGACGCTGCTGCTGGTGGCCCGCTACGAGTCCGGCGAGCAGTCGGCGCTGCGCACTCCCGTTGCGCTGGCGCGAATCGCCCAATCGGTCATCGAAGAGCTGCACCCGATGTGGGCGTCGAAGGCCGTCGAGCTCGACGTGGACCTCGACGAGGACGCCACCGTGCTGGGAGACGAGAGCGAGCTGCGCCGCGCGATCCTCAACCTCGTGGCGAACGCGATCACGTGGACGCCGGAAGGGGGACGCATCGAGGTGCGCGCCGCGCGCGGTGAGCGCTCCGTGCTGATCGAGGTGGCCGACACGGGGTACGGCGTCCCCGAGGAGCAACGCCCCTACCTGTTCCAGCGCCGGCCTCCCGCGACGGCGGGCGTTCGCGGCGCGGGATCCGGCCTCGGGCTCTATATCGTGCGGCGCATCGCAGAGAGCCACGGGGGTACGGTCGGGTACTCGCCGCGCGAGCCGCGCGGCAGCCGCTTCGTGCTGGAGCTGCCCGGGGTGCTTGCGCATGCCTGAGTCCGTGCGGGCCGTGCTCGTCGAGGACCATGCGCTCACGCGGGTTGGCCTGCGCGCGGCGCTCGCGGAGGCCGGCGTGGACGTCGTTGGCGAGGCCTCGGACGGACTGCTCGGCTTCGACGAGGTCGCGCGCGCGCGGCCCGACGTGGCCGTGGTGGACCTGGGGCTACCGGGGATCGACGGCATCGAGCTCACGCGGCGCATTCGGGCGGCCTATCCGCAGACGCGCGTCGTGGTGCTCACGATGCACGATCTGGACACCGAGGTGCTGGCGGCGCTGGCCGCGGGGGCGGATGCCTACTGCGTCAAGTCCGCCGACCCCGCGCGCGTGATTGCGGCGGTGCGCGTCGCGGCGGAGGGCGGCGCCTACTTCGACCCGGCCGTCGCCCACGTGGTCCTGCGCCAGATGGGGCGCGGCGAGCCGGTTGCTCCGCGCGCGGAGTCGCCGCTGACGCCCCGCGAGACGGAGATCTTGCGCCTGGTCTCCGAGGGTGTCGGCAACGCGGAGATCGCCCAGCGCCTCTCGCTAGGCCTGGGCACGGTCAAGGGGCACGTCCGCGACATCCTCGAGAAGCTCTCCGCCGCCGACCGCACGCAGGCCGCGGTGGTCGCGTTGCGCCGCGGGCTCATCTAAGGATCGCCGCGGCTGCCCGTCTCCCAATGGCTCTTGGCGGTGCGCCACATTCGCACCGCCGCGTAGCCGAGCAGGGCCACCACGATCGCGAACGTCCAGGCGCGCACGATGAAGTGCAGCAGCCAGAACGCCACCAGGGCGACGGCGACCGCCGCCACCCCGCTGAGCGCCCCGAGGACCTTGAGCAGCGACCGGCGCTGAGGCGGACGACGAGGTATCACGGCAGATCCCACTCCTCACTGTTGCTGAAGGCGTAGAGCATGTTCGGCGCATATCCCGTGACCGCGGGATTGAGCGCCGTGAAAGCCGAGGGATAGACCAGGAAGTCGGAGACCGCGTCATCGTGGATGAGACGCTGCATTCCGTCGAAGGCGCGCCGGCGCGCGGCGAGGTCGTCGGTGTCCGCCTGGGCCGCGAAGAGACGGTCGTACTCCGGATCGCACCAGCGCTCCGTGTTCGGTCCTCCCGGCGCGCGCTGGTCGCAGGTGTAGAGCTCCGAGGCCTCGGGATCGGCGCCGCCGTACCAATCGGAGTACGCGAGGTTGAAGTTGCCTCCCCGCTCGATGCCGCCGTCCGCCGCCGGCGCGAAGAAGAGCGTCGACGGATAAGCCTTGAGGATGGTCTCGATGCCCACGGCGCGCAGCTCCGCTTGGACCACCGTCGCCAAGCGTTGCGCGGTGGCGCTGGTGCCCACGTACGCGAAGTCCAAGAGCATGCGGTGACCGTCCTTCACCCGGACGCCGCCGCGCAGGCGCCAGCCGGCGCGGTCGAGGTCGGCCGCGGCGGCCTTGGGGTCGAAGGGCGGGTTCGCGATGCGCGGATCGTGCGCCCAGAGCGCCGCGGGGATCTCCGTGGTGGCGATGGGATGCAGGCCGAGGTAGACGGTGCGCGCGATTGCGGCGCGGTCCACGGCCTCGATGATCGCGCGGCGCACCAGCGGATCGTCGGTTGGCGGGCGCGCCGTCTGGAACTCCAGGAACGTGGTGTGGTTCTGCGGCGTCTCGATCACGCGCACGCCGGGGATGGCGCGCGCCTGCGGCACCTCAGCGTCCGAGAGCTCGGCGACGTCGATGGCGTGGGTGCGCAGCTCGAGCAGCAGCGTGTTGGAGTCGGGAACGATCTTGACGATCAGCTGCCGGAGGTGCGGCTTGCGGCGCGCGTAGGGATTGGGCTCCAGCACGACCTCGTCGCCGTGGCGCCACGAGACCACCCGAAACGGTCCGCTGCCGAACGGGTGCCCGTTCCAAGCGGCGTGCGCGATGTCGGTGCTCGTGAACGCGTGAGCGGGAAGAATGCCATAGGCGTAGTCGGACTCGGCGAAGAGCTCGGAGACGGCTGCCGCCCACGGCTTGCGCAAGCGGATGCGCACCGTATAGGGGCCGGGCGTGGCGAGCGAGGCGATGCGGCGATAGGGCTCGGCTTCGGTGACGGGATTGCGCGGATCGAGGATCGCGCGATAGGTGAACGCCACGTCGGCCGACGTCAGCGGCGTGCCGTCCGCGAAGCGCTCGTCGCGGCGCAGGTGGTAGGTGATGGTGAGGCCGTCGCGCGAGATGCCGCCGTCGGCGCGCGTCGGGACCTCCCGGGCCACCAGCGGCACGAGCTGGTTCCGCGGGGAGAGCCCGACGAGCGTCTCGGTGTAGAGCTGCCCCAGATCGACCGCCGTCTGCGAGGTGACGAAGAGCGGGTTGAGCGAGGAGGGGTCGCTGACGATGCCGATGCGCAAGACGTGCGGCGTGCCCCAGCGCTCGTCGCCCACGCGCTGGCAGCCGGAGAGCGCCGTCGCGGCCAGGAGCGCGCAGCAGGCCGCCGCCGCCAGCGAGCGCAGGGCGCTACGCACCCGGCCGCTCGGCGCGACCGCGCAGCTCCTCGACGCCGCGACCGAGGTCCAACAGATCGCGCGGGCTCAGGCGCGCGCCCTGCGCCGCCCAGCCCAGGCTCGCCGCCAGCATCCCCACCACCGTGCGCGCATCCTCCCCGGCATCGCGCAGCCCCGCGACCGTGGTCGACGGCGTCCGCTTGGCCAGACGCTTTCCCTCGTCATCGCGCACGAGCGGCACGTGGCCGAACCGGGGCGCGGCGCGCCCGAGCATCTCGTACAGCGCGAGCTGGCGCGGCGTGGAGCTCACCAGGTCCTCACCGCGAACCACCCGCGTGACGCCCATCTCGGCATCGTCGATCGCCACGGCCAACTGGTAGCCGAAGGCGCCGTCGGCGCGGCGCACCACCACGTCGCCGTAGGCGTCGGCGCGCGCGCGCTGGGGTCCCAGCACGAGATCGTCCCAAGCGTAGGTCCGCGCGGGGGCGCGAAGGCGCCAGGCCGGCGCACGGCCGTCCGCGCTCGCCGAGGCCGGGCTGCGCGCGCACGTGCCGGGATAGCGAGCCTCCTCGCCGAGATGCGGGGCGCCGACGGCGTGGTGGACGTCGGCACGCGAGCACCAGCACGGGTAGACCAGGCCGCGCGCGCGCAACTCGTCGAGCACGCTCGCGTAGCGCTCGCCGCGCGAGCTCTGGAAGACGGGGCCCTCGTCGTAGTCCATGCCCAGCCACTCCAGGTCGCGCAGGATCAGCTCGGCGTATGCGCGGCGCGAGCGTTGGGGATCGAGGTCCTCGACGCGCAGCAGCACGCGCCCGCCGCCGACGCGGGCGTCAAGCCAAGCCAACAGCGCGGTGCGCGCGTTGCCCAGGTGCATCGGTCCCGTGGGGCTGGGCGCGCAGCGCCCCCGCCGCTGCGCGTGCGTCTGAACCACGAGCACGTTCTTTCCCCAGCGGAGGGCTTCACCTGCCTCTTGCCGAGGCTCGGAGAGCGGCCGCTCAGGGCGCGACTTGCTGCGGACCGCTCATCGAAGGAGCCCAGAGAACGGTACGATTCTTACCCGCGGACTTCGCCGCGTACAGGGCCCGGTCGGCCCGGTCGATCGATTGCTCCACGGGGACGCCGGGATCCAGCAGCGTGAGGCCGAACGACGCCGTCACGTTGAACGATGCGTGATCCTTGCTCTCATGACGCATCGAGGCCAACCCTTCCCGCAGGCGCTCGACGATGGCGAACCCCGAAGCCTGATCGGCATCGGGCATGCAAATCACGAACTCCTCGCCGCCGTATCGGAAAACCCGGTCATAGGGACGCAATTGAGCCATGACGTAGTTCGCCATCGCGGTCAGGACGCCATCGCCGACGACATGCCCGTAGGTGTCGTTCACGACCTTGAATTGGTCCACGTCCATCATCACGAGGCAGCAGGTGTGGACTTTTCGCTGCACCATCTGCTGCTGCTCGCGCAGCTTGGTCAACATCCCGATGCGGCTGAATGTGCTCGTCAAGGGATCCAGGTTGTAGAGCGCGTCCTCGAATTCACGCTTCATGGTCAGGATCTCCAAACGCATGCGTTTCAGCGCGCTGACGAAGGGTTCGTATTCCTGGACGGAGATGGGCGCGCCGTCCCGCGAGGCCCGCAGTAACGTCGCAGCGTACTGGTGCATGCGCTCGTGTTCCGTCGCGATCTCCGCGAATCCCGGATGGTGCCCGAGCTCCGAGGCCCCCGAGCCGTAGTACCATTGGCCGAAGCGACACCGGCGATGGGCGTCGCCGCTGACGTCCCGCTCGTCGGGAGGCAAGCGGCAGATCAGGGTAACGTGGAGCTCCTCATACCACTGCTCATGATGGTGGAGCGCTTGATCCAGTGCGACGAGCGCCGTCCGCATCGTGTCTTGAGGCAAATCGTGGCTCAACGTCCGGTACCCCCTTACCATGATCCCCAAGAAGAGGGGCGTGACCCCACGCACCGGAGGCCGCGCCGCCGGAACGGGCACCGGACTCCCGGCGGGAGCAGCTCGACCCCTCGCGAATCCTGCGGGCGTGCACCTGAAACGCGTCCTCTCGCTACGAGATCTCGCGGTCATCGGCAGCGCCTCGATGGCCCCGGCGTACAGCTTGGCTGCCACGCTCGGCTTGATGGTCGCCGGGGCAGGCTACGATGCGCCTCTGGCCCTGCTAATGCTCTGCATCCCCATGTCGCTGGTGGCGTTCTCCTTCGGCCACCTGGTCCGGCGTCACCCGTCGGCCGGCTCGTCGTACTCGTGGATCCGCCTGGCCTTCGGGCGCAACGTCGGCGCCTACGGGGCATGGCTGCTCCTGTGCGCCAACTTCTTCGCCACCATGGCCACGGCGTGGCCGGCGGCGACGTACACGCTGGCGCTGATCGCGCCGCAGGCGAACCCCTCCCCCGCGCTGGTGGCGGGCGTCGCGGTCCTGTGGATTTTCGCGGCCACGGCGCTGCTCTACGCCGGGGCGCGTCCCACCGCCGAGGTGAGCGCCGTGATGCTGGCGGCGGAGTTCGCCGTGCTTGCGGTCGTGGTTGTGGCGTGCCTGATGAACCCCAGCGCCGTGCCGTCTCATGCGCTCACGCGCAGCTTCCATCAGTTCGGGTTCGCCGGCATCCTCTCCGCGGCCGTGCTCTCCATCTGGATGGTCGACGGCTGGGAGGCTTCGGCGGCCTCCAGCGAGGAGCGCAGCGGCTCCAGCCGCGACCCCGGCATCGCTGGCGTGGTGGCGCTCCTGATCACCTCGGCCGCGCTCTCGCTCTTCGCTGTCGTCGCCTTGCGCCTGGGGACGGTGGGCGGCTACAGCGCGCATAGCGCCGACGCGATGGAGTACATCGCCGGACTGCTGGGCGGCGGCTGGTGGCTGCGCCTGATGGCGGCCACGGTGCTCGTCTCGAGCGCCGCGTCGCTCTTCACGACCTTGCTCTATCTCTCGCGGTCGGCGTTCGCGATGGGGCGCGACGGCGTGCTCCCGCGCCGCCTCGCCCACGTCCATCCGCGCCTGGGCACTCCCGACGGAGCGATCCTCGCGATGATGGCCGTGACGGTGATCTCCACCGCGGTGGCGGGCCTCTCGCCCTCGGTGAATCAGGCGCTCTTCGCCATCGTCGATGCTTCGAGCGTCTTCCTCGGCGCGCTCTTCGTGCTCTCGGCGATGGCCTGCGCGTTCACCTTCGCCCCGCACGCCCGCGGCGGCGAGCGCGTGCGCACGGTGGCGCTGCCGTTGATCGGGGCGCTCTGGCTCGGCGCCGTGGTCGCCTACGGCGCGCTCTCCGGCGACGCGGTGCAGCGGATGATCGCCCTGGGCGGTTTGATCGCGGGCATCCCGTTCGCGCTGTGGCGACCGGGCATGGCTTCGGCTCCCTCGCTCGAAGAAGAGGCCGCGTGAGCGCGCGTTACGATGCCATCGTCCTGGGTTGCGGGCACAACGGTCTCGTCGCCGCGGCCTATCTGGCCAAGCGGGGTATGCGCGTGTTGGCGCTCGAGCGCCGCGAGGTGGTGGGCGGTGCCTGCGTCACGGAGTCGCCGTGGCCCGGGTGGCGCGTCTCCACCGCCGCATACGTGGTCAGCCTGCTCCACCCGCGCGTCGTGCAGGAGCTGCAGCTGCCCCGCTTCGGCTACGCGGCCTATCGTAAGGATCCCGCGTCGTTCACGCCGCTCGACGACGGCCGCTCGCTCCTGCTCGGCAGCGACGACGCGGCGAACGCGTGCGAAGTCGCGCGCTTCGATCCCGCCGACGTCGAGGGCCTGAGCCGTTTCGATCGGCTGGCCGTGCGCCTGGGGGAGCTGGTGCACGAGACGCTGCTGGAGCCGGCGCGGTCGCGCGAGGAGCTGGCGGCACGCTGGGGCGCGGACGACGCGCACGCGCTCTTGGAGGCCAGTGCCGCCGAATTGACGCGCTGTCACGTGCGCACGCCCGTGCTGCAGGCCACGCTGGCGACCGACGGACTCATCGGCACGTTCGCCGGTCCCGAGCAGCCCGGCACCGGGTACGTGCTGGCGCACCACTACGCGGGCCGCGCGCACAACGTGCAAGGCGCCTGGGGCTTCGTGCGCGGCGGCATGGGCGGCATCACGCGCGCGCTCGCGCTCGCGCTGCGGTCGGCGGGCGGCGAGATTCGCACGGAGGCCGAGGTGGAGCGCATCGCGCTCCGCGAGGGGCGCGCGTGCGGCGTGGTTCTCCGCGACGGCACCGAGATCGAAGCCGCGCGCGTGCTCTCGAACGCGACGCCGCACCGCACGTTCTTGGAGCTGTTGCCCCGGGACGCGCTCGACGCGCCCTTCGCGGAGCGGGTGCGGGGGTGGCGCTGCGAAGGCGTCTCGCTCAAAGTCAACTTCGCGCTGGGGGAGGCGCCGGACTTCACCGCTCGCCCGGGGACGGAGCTCCAGGCGCACCACCGCGCGACGGTCCACGTGGCTCCGTCGCTCGAGTATCTTCAGCGCGGCTATGAGGACGCGGCGGCGGGCGGCGTCTCGCAGTCGCCCATGCTCGAGTGCTTCATGCAGTCGCCGACGGACGCCACCATCGCGCCGCCGGGCAAGCATCTGCTCTCCGTCTTCGCGCAGTGGTTCCCCTATGGGCGCGAGGGCGGCTGGAGCGCGGCGCGCCGCGAAGAGGCCGCCGACGCCGTGCTGGCCACGCTCGCGCGCTACGCGCCGAATCTGCCGAACGCGGTGGAGGCGCGCCAAGTGCTCGCGCCCCCCGACCTCGAGGAGCTCCTGGGTCTCCACCGTGGCCACATCTTCCACGGCGAGCTGCTGCCCGGACAGATCTTCGGCGAGCGCTTCGAGGCCCGCACGCCGGTAGAAGGCCTGTATCTCTGCGGCTCCGGGGCCCACCCCGGCGGCTGCGTCATCGGCGCGCCGGGCTACCTCGCCGCGCGCGCCGCGGTCGAGGACCTGGCAGCCGCGCTCTAACGGCGCAGGCGAAGCCGTGGACGGAACGATCACGTTCATCTCCGACCTCGCGGTGGCGCTGCTCACCGCCAGCGTCGCGGGCGCGGTGGCTCGATGGCTGGGGATCACGCCGGTCCTGGGCTACCTGGTCGCGGGGGTGGCCATCGGGCCGTTCTCGCCGGGCTACATCGCCAGCGCCTCCACGCTCTCGGGACTCTCGGAGCTCGGGCTCATCTTTCTGCTCTTCAGCTTGGGCCTCGGCTTCTCCGTGGGCGAGCTGCGCGCCGCCGGGTGGCTGCCGCTGCTTGCCAACGTGGCGCTCATGGCGGTGATCGGCGCCGCGGCCGGGCTCGTGGCGCACCTGCTCGGTTTCGCGCATCCCCTCACGCTGGCTCTGGCGCTCACGCTCTCCAGCACCGCCATCGGCGCGGCGCTGATCGAGGAGTTGGGTCTCCACGAGGAGCGCGCGGGACACGTGGCGCTGGCGCTGCTGATCGCGCAGGACCTGGCGGCGGTGGCGCTGGTGGTGGTGGTGGCCGCGCCCGTCAGCGAGCTAAGCCTCTCGGGGGTAGCGTTGCCGCTGGCGAAGGCCGTCGCGTTCGTGGCGATCGCCCTGCTGGTGGGCGGGACGCTGCTGCACCGGTTGGTCGTGCAGATCCTGCGCCGCGCTCCCGCGGAGATGCTGGTGGGATTCTTCTCGGCCATCGCGCTCATCGCGGCGTGGCTGGGGCACCTGGCCGGGCTCTCGTTCGCCTTCGGCGCGTTCGTGGCGGGCGCGGTCACGACGGAGGCCGCCGGGAGCCGCATGGTGCAGGCGATCGTCGCGCCGTTTCGCGAGCTGTTCGTGATGCTCTTCTTCGTGGCGATCGGCACGCTGCTCGACGTGCGCGCGGTGGCCCAGCACTGGGAGAGCATCGTGATCCTTGGAGCGGCGCTGTTGGCGGTGCGCTTCGCGGGGTGGACGGCCGTGACGCGGTCGCTGGGCTGGGGGCGTTCCACGGCTCTGGCGCTCGGCGCGGCGATGCTGCCGCTCGGCGAGTTCAACGTGGTGCTCGCGACGGCGGCGCATCAAGCCGGGCGGCTCGACGCCACGGAGACGGCGACGTTCGTGGGCGTGACGGCGGCGTCGATCCTCCTGGCCGCCGCGCTCGCGCGGGTGCTGCGCGCCTTGCCGCACGATCACCAGGCGCTCGCGCGCGAAGCCGGGGAGCCGGCGCCCGTGGCGGCCGACGTCCTGATCGTCGGTTACGGCCGCGTGGGGCGCACCGTGGCCGCGACGCTGCGCCGCGCGGGCGTCGCGCTTGGCGTGGTTGAGGTCGACCGCGAGTTGGTGCGGCTGGCCGCGGAGGAGGGCGCCGACGCGCGCTTCGGCGACGGCCGCGATCCCAGAACGCTCGAGTCTTTGATCTCGCCGCGAACGAAGGTGGTGCTGGTGACCATTCCCGACGCCGCCGCGAACGCCGCCATCGCGCGCAGGCTCTCGTCGCGCTCGCCGGCGAGCATCGTCGCTCGTGCGCGTGGTTCGCAGGACGTGCGCATCCTGCGGGAAGCGGGGGCCGCCACGGTGCTGGTGCCCGAGACGGAAGGGGCCTTGGTCTTCGCGGAGGCGGTCCTGAGCGCGCTGGGATTCGGCGGAGGGCGCGTGGACGAGCTGATCTCCGCCCAGCGTGGGGAGATGGCCACGGAGCGCGGCGACGCCTGAGCGCCGGCTCCCCGCTAGAGCTCGAGCGCCATCATCACGGCGTCCCAGCGCTCGCCATTGCGCCGGCGAATGGAGGCGCGCTCGATGCCGGTCTGCACGAACCCCATCTTCACGTAGAGCGCGCGCGCCGCGTCGTTGTGCGGAAAGACCTTCAACTCGAGGCGCTCCAGCGAGCGCTCGCGCGCCCAGTCGATGGACGCGAGCAGCAGCGCCGTCCCGATGCCGGCGCGGCGCGACCTCGCCGCGACGCACATTCCGATGGTGGCGGAGCGCGGCTCCTCGGGCCATGCGGTCAACTCCCCGAGCAAAGAGCCGTCTTCGCCCGGCACGACCAGGCAAAGATGGCTCTCGCGCTCGATGAAGGAGCGGATGTGGAAGGCGAACCGGCGCCGATCGAGTGGGGGCTCCGTGGCGATCCAGCGGCCCTCGGTGCCGACGGCCTCCAGCAGGTCGCCGAGCGCGGGGATGTCGGCGAGCGTCGCGCGGCGCAGGGAGGGAGGGTCGCCAGGTCGGTTCATCCCGGCGACCTTGGACGAGGGACGGGGCTTAGGCCTGCGCGGCGCTCCGGAAGTGCAGGGCGGGGAGGCCGTTGCGGCGGGCGCCGCGGCTACGCAGCTCGTTCTCTTGGGCGGGGACCGCCTCGAAGGCCAGGTCGCGCGCCGGGAGACCGGCGACGATCTTGGCGGGGAAGAACGGGTCCTCGCGGACGTCGAGGCGCGAGTCGACCGGGTGCCCGCTGCCGATGATGAGCACGGCGATGAGGGCGAAGAGGGCGATGGTGATCAGCATGATGGTGTTCGAGTGCTCCTTCGCTAGGATCATAGCCCCGACCGAACACCAGAAATAGGGGTGTGAGCTGGTGCTTCAGAATAGCGTCGCTAATAGCAAAGGAGGAGACGTGGACGGACGCTCGCTTGGCAACCTCAACTTCAGCCACATCGAGGCGTTCATCCAGGCCGCCCGCCTGGGCAGCTTCTCCCGCGCGGCGGAGTCGCTCGACCGCACCCAGGGCGCCGTCAGCCAGTCGATCGCCGCGCTGGAGGAGCGCTACGGGGGCCCGCTCTTCGACCGGCTCGGCAGGCGCCTAGGACTGACCCCGCTCGGCGAGATCCTCCTGCCCCGCGCCGAGCGCGCCGTGGCGGAGCTGCGAGCCGCCGGCGACGAGATCCGCGGCTTGCTCAACGCCGAGCGCGACACGATCTACATCGGTGCCTTCCCCTCCGTGGCGGGGCGGCTGATGCCCGCGCTGATCGGCGAGTTCGTGCGCAGCCATCCCAGCGTCGACTTCCTCTTGCTCGAGGGCGAGCGCGACGAGGTGGTCGAGATGGTCAAGCGCGGCGAGGCCGATGTCGGCTTCGTGCTGCTGCCCGCGGACGACCCGGAGCTGGACGTCGTGGAGATCTTCACGGAGCCGTATCTGCTGATCGTGCCCATGAGCCACCGGCTCGCCGCGCGCCACGAGGTGGCGATGGCCGACGTGGTGGGCGAGCCGTTGGTTGGCTTTGGGGACAGCAGCGGCTCGTGGCCCGCCATCGTCAGCGCCTTCGAGCGCACCACCGGCCGGCGCCCCGAACGCCGGTGGACGACGGACGACATCTACACCATGACGGGGTTCGTGCGCGCGCGCCTGGGCATCGCGCTGATTCCGCGCCTGGCGTTGCCGATGGCGGGGGAGCTGGTGGCGATCCGCATCGTCGACGCGCCGACGCGCACGGTGGGATACGCGCTCCCGCGCAGGCGCTTCCGCTCGCCGACCATGCTGGCGTTCGTCGACCACGCGCGCAAGGCGCTCCTGAGACAGATCTCCCCGGAGAGCCTGGCGGCGGAGTGCAGCAAGTACGGGGTGAGCTACCGCAGCGCCTAGCAGGAGTTCTTCCGCACCCTGTTAGTGCGCCACGCCCAGCGCGGCGACCAGCTTGCGGCGGATGCGCTCGAACGTCGCGAGGTTGCCGAACTTCTCGCGAATGAAGTAGACCAAGGTGTCGGACGGATCGTTCAGCCCGTCGAGGAAGTGCTCCAACAGCTTGGCTTCGTCGTCCGCGAGGGTGATGGTGGTCATGCCTAGCTCCTCTGATGCCGTGGTTGGCCGTGGCGCGGGCCGTGCCCGCAGGTTCCGATTTTCCCGCGCACGAAGCGCCCCGAGTCCATGAAGCCGCGCCTTTTCGCCGCCGCCGCCGCCCTCCTGCTGGCCCTCTCGTCCGCGGCGCCGGCGCGCGCGGCGCGTCCGCTCCTCGATCAGCACCAGTGGGACCGCTACTTCGCGCTCTTCGCGCGCAACGAGTACCTGCCGTGGCAGCCGGTGCAGGTGCGCCTCGACACCTACTCCGGCGCGCCCGTGGACATGGCCGTCTACGACGTCGATCCCGCCGACGCGCTGATCGCCAACGGCGCCACCGTCAAGGAGCGCCCGATCGATCTCTCGCACGCGCATCTGGTGGCCAATTGGCGCTTCACGCCGCCCGCCGGGTACCGGTACACCTCGAACCTGGTGACGGTGCCGCTGGGCGGACGCGAGGGCTTCTTCGTGGTGGAGGCGCGCCGCGGCGACGCCTCGCAGCAGGTCTGGGTCGACGTCGCCTCGGCGGGCATGATCGCCAAGTCGGGGCCGGACGGCCTCTTCATCTACGCTGCGGACCTGCGCACCGGCCGGCCGCTCTCGCACATGCGCCTGACCTTCGTCGCGAACGGCCGCTTCGACGTCCACTACACCGACCTCAACGGCGTCTACCGCTGGACCGCCAAGACGCGGCCGATCTTTCTGCTAGGCGAGTGGGGGAAGAGCATCCCGTTCCTCTCGCTGCTGCCGCAGGCGCCCGATCCGCGCAGCGCGCTGGTGGTGCGCGTCGATCGAGACACCGTGCGCTCCGGCGACACGGTCCGCGTGGCGGGGTTCGCGCGCGTGCGCAAGGGTGAGGAGATGGTGCCCGCCCGCGGAGAGGTGGCGGTACGCGTGGTCGGTGACGGCCGCACGGAAGCGGCGACCCATGCCGAGCTCGACGAGAACGGCGCCTTCTCCGCGCAGATGCCGTTGCCGCGGGGTCTGGCCGCGGGCGAGTACGCGGTGCTCGCCACCGCCGCCGGCACCTCCGGGAGCGCCCCCCTCACCGTGGTGCCTCAAAGCGATGGGATCGCGATCTCCATCGACGCCCCCGACGCCCCGGCGCCTGCCTCGGCCGTGCCGGTCGCGTTGCTGGTGCAGCGCGACGGCCACGAGCTGGCGGACGCGGAGGTCAAGGTGCGCGTCCTCCGCGTGCCGCATGCGCTGCCGCCGGGCTTCCATCGCGACTTACCGGGACTCTGGGGAACCTCCACGGTCTACGCGCAGACGCTGCGCACCGATGCCGATGGCCGCGTCTCGTTCACGCTCCAGCCGCCGACCGACGGCCTCCCTTCCACCTACGTCGTGCGCGCCTACGCCGGGAACGCCTCCGCGGAGAGCGAGGTCGTGGCGTCGGCGCCGGATGCGTTGGAGATCCGTCCCGAGCGGATGCGCGTGGCCGAGGGCTCGGCGATCCGGCTGCTGATTCGCGGCTTCCGCGTGGGCGACGGTTGGCCGACGGCGGGAGTGGCGGTGCGCGTCACGCTCTCGCACGGGGTGAGCACCCAGCAGCAGACGGTGCGCCTCGACCGCACCGGCGAAGCCACGGTCACGTTCGACAAGCCGTTTCTCGGAGGCAACCTGATCGTCGCCAAGAGCGGCGAGACGATGGACGCCGTAGGCGTGGTGAGCGCGCCGCAGGACTTGGCGCTCTCCGCCGCGGCTACGTCGTCCGCGGAGATCGCGCTCAAAGCGGAGCGCGAGGGTGAAGCCCTGCGCGTCGACGCTGATCTCCCCGGCGCCGCCGGTGCGGCGCTGCTCACGCTGCAGACCGGGGGCGTGGTGAGCGCGATGGTCACGGCCGTGCGGGCGGGGCGGGCGAGCGCCAAGCTCTCGCTGCGCGGCGTGAGCGACAACGCCACGGTGGGCGCCGCCTTCGTGAAGGACGGGGCGCTCGTGTGGCGCGACGTCGCCTCGCCGATCGCGGGGCGTCTGCGCGTGCGGGTGGAGACGCCCAAAGCCGTGATGCCAGGCGCCTTGGCGGAGCTGCATATCAGCGTGGGCAGCACCGCACCCGCGACCGCGGTGGTGCGCGTGGCAGACGCAGTGGGCTCCCCGGGCTCGAGCTTCAGCGACGCGGTGGCGCTGGCACCTTCGGCGGCCGTGACCACGCAGAACACCGCTCCGGAGGACTCCGTCTGGCACGCATGGGTCACGCCGGCCGGCTCGAACGTGGGCGACCTGTTCGCGCTCCAGCGCACGCAGGTCGCCGCGCGCACCGAGCCCGTGCAACCCACGCCCACGCGCGTCTACGCCTGGGATCTGGTGCGCGGCGGGCGCGGCAGCCTGACCGCGGTGGTCGCCGCGCCGAAGGTGCGCGGGCGCTACGCGCTCTCGGTGCTGGTCATCTCCGCGGACGGGCGCGTGGGAACCGCCGCGGCGAGCCTCGAAGTGCAATGAACCGAGCGACGCTCTTCGACGACCCGCCACGCGAGCCGGCCGGGCGGCTGATGCTGCTGGACGTCTACGGTCTGGTCTACCGCGCGTACTTCGCGCTGCCGCCGCTCACCACCACCAAGGGCGTGCCGATCAACGCGGCCTACGGATTCACGATGATGCTGCGCAAGCTCATCGCCGAGGAGAGCCCCACGCACGTGATCGCGTGCTTCGACAAGGGGCTGCCGGCGGAACGCGTGGAGCGTTTCAAGGAGTACAAGGCCCAGCGACCGGAGACGCCCGACGACCTGCGCTCGCAATTCCCGCTGGTGCGACGCATCTTGGAGGCCTACGACGTCCCCGTCGCCGAGTACGAGGGGAAGGAGGCCGACGACGTCATCGCCACGCTGGCGCGCCAGGCCGAGGAGGACGCGTTCGACACGCTGATCGTGACCGGCGATCTGGATCTGCTGCAACTGGTCGACGACCACGTGACGGTGCTGGCGACGCGGCGCGGCATGAGCGACCTCGCGCGCTACGACCCATCAGCCGTGCGCGAGCGCTTCGATTTGGAGCCCACCCAGCTCGTGGACTACCGCGGCCTCAAGGGCGATCCGTCGGATAATCTGCCCGGCATCCCCGGCGTGGGCGAGAAGACGGCGATCAAGCTGATCCAAGCGGCCGGGTCGCTCGACAACCTGCTCGAGCACCCCGAGCTCGCGGGATCGGAGAAGCTGGCGAACCTGGTGCGCACGCACGCGGAACAGGCGCGCATCTGCCGCGACGTCTCGCGCGTCGACCGCGAGGTTGCGCTCCCGCGAACCTGGGAGCAGGCGCGGTACGCGCCGCCGCCCGACGAGCGGCTCTATCCCGTCTTCTCGGAGCTGGAGTTCAAGACGCTGCTCGCCAAGCTGCAGGTGCCCGAGGCGCAGCGCGTGGCGCCCGCCGAGCGCGCGATGGTGAGCGGCGCCTATCACAACTACACCGCGGCGGTCGACCCCCCCGACGTGAAGCGCCTGGCCGCGCTGATCGAGGGGCTCTGCGCGGAGGCATCGGTGGCCGTCGCCTACGACGCCGCCAACGAGCAGGTGGGCTTGGCCGCGCGCGCGGGCGAGGGACTCTCGCTGACGCTGGGCGGGGCGTTGGACCAGCCCGTGCGTGTTTCGTTCGAGCGCTTATGGACCGCCTCGCCGCCGGCCAAGCTGGGTCACGACGCCAAGGCGCTCCTGCGGCGCCTGCTGGCCGAAGGCGTGGATGCCGCAGGCTTGCGCGACGACGTGATGGTGGCCGCGCATCTGCTGAATCCCTCGCGCACGTACGCCAACCTCGAGGACGTGGTGCGCGAGCACCTCGACCTCTCGCTGCCGTGGGAGCCCGCGGCCCGCGCCGATGCGATCCTGCGCGTCGCGACGGCGTTGCGCGCCGAGCTCGAGGCGCGCGAGCAGCTCCGTCTCTACGAGGAGGTCGAAGTTCCGCTCGTGCCGATCCTCGCGCGCATGGAGGAGGAGGGCATCGCCCTCGACGCCTCCGCGCTGCGCGAGATGAGCACGGGCATCGTTCAGCGCGCGCGGGAGCTCGAGCACGAGATCTACGGGCTGGCGGGTCACGAGTTCAACCTCGCCTCCCCGCAACAGTTGGGCAAGGTCCTCTTCGAGGATCTCCACCTGCCCGGCGGCAAGCGCACCAAGACGGGCTGGGCCACCGGCGCCGAGATCCTGCAAAGCCTGGCGCGCGACTTCCCGATCTGCGCGCGGATGTTGGAGTGGCGCGAACTCACGAAGCTGCAATCGACGTACGTGGACGTCTTGCCCACGCTGGCCGACGCGCGCGGGCGCATCCACACGCAGTGGAACCAGACCGCCACGGCCACGGGGCGTCTCTCGTCGACCAATCCCAACTTGCAGAACATCCCCGTGCGCACCGATCTGGGGCGGCGCGTGCGCAAGGCGTTCGTGGCCTCGGGTCCCGACCGCGTGCTGGTGGCCGCCGACTACTCGCAGGTCGAGCTGCGCCTCATGGCCCACCTCTCCGGCGACGCCTCGATGCGCGCGGCCTTCCACGAGGGCCAGGACATCCACGACTTCACGGCGCGGCGCATCTTCGACGTCGCCGACGGGGCGAAGGCCACCGCGGAGCAGCGGCGCATGGCCAAGGCCGTCAACTTCGGCCTGCTCTACGGCATGAGTGACTTCGGCTTGGCCCAGCGGCTGGAGATCGACCGCAAGGCGGCGCACGAGATCGCCGAGGCCTACTTCGCGCGCTTCCCCAGCGTGCGCGCCTTCCTCGACGGCGTGATCGCGCAGGGGCGCGAGCGCGGCTACGTCACCACCATCCTCGGGCGGCGCCGCTATCTGCCCGATCTGCGCGCGAAGAACTTCGCCGTGCGCGGGGCGGCGGAGCGCGAGGCGGTGAACGCCCCGGTGCAAGGGAGCGCCGCCGATCTGGTCAAGCTGGCGATGGTGCGCGTCGACCGCGCCGTGCGCGCAGAGGGGCTCGACGCGCGCATGCTGCTGCAGATCCACGACGAGCTGCTCTTCGACGTGGCGAGCGGCGATCTCGACCGCTGCGTGGCCCTCGTCCGCCGCGAGATGGAGAGCGCGATCGCGTTGAGCGTGCCGCTGGAGGTCACCGTCAAGGTGGGTCCCACGTGGTACGACGTGGAGGCGGTCGACCCGAGCGCGCCGGCGCTCGAGGCATCGTGATCGCGGCGCTGCTGTTGGCGGGGCTCCTCGGGGTCGTGGCGCCGCCGCCCGCGGCGGAGCCCGTGCCCACGCCGCAGCACCTGCCCAACGTCACGCTGGCCGCGCCGGCCGCTCCGCTCACCGTGCAGGTGGCGGCGACCCCGGCGCAGCGCGAGCGCGGTCTCATGGGCGTGACGGCGTTGGCGCCGCGCAGCGGGATGCTCTTCGTCTTCCCGATGGAGTCCACGTGGGAGTTCTGGATGAAGGATACGCCGCTGGACCTCGACATGGTCTGGCTGCGGCGCAGCGGAACGGTTTCAAGCGTGGCCGCGCGCGTCCCCCACGCCGCGCCGCGGACCCCGGACGAGCGGATCGCCAGGCGCCAGGGATACGGGGCGTACGTGATCGAGCTCTCCGCCGGCGAGGCGGCCCGGGATGGTTTGGCCCCCGGCGCCCGCGTGGGGGGCCTTCCGCCGCTTGCGGAGCACTAGTGCGCCATGTCCGATGCGGTCCGCTTCCGGTCCGAGGCGGACGTTTTCCGACGCGGTGCTCGGGCGTAGAATCGCCGCATGAGCAGCACGGAGTACGCCCCCGCCCGGACGGCCCTCTTGGCCGTCGACATCCAAGAGTCGTTCCGCCACCGCCCGTACTGGTCCGACGACGACGTGCCGGAGTTCCTCGAGGCCGCGCAACGCCTGATCGTCGCGTGCGAGGCTACGGCCATCCCCGTCGTGCAGATCTTCCACGTGGAGGAGCAGGGTGCGTTCTCGCCGGCGTCGGGTCACGTTCGGACCATGGTAGGCCTCGCCATCGAACCCGGCGTGGCGATCCACAAGCGGCACTTCAACGCGTTCGTCGAGACGGAGCTCGGTCCGTGGCTCTCCGCGCGCGGGATCACGCGGCTGATCGTCTGCGGCATCCGCACCGAGCAGTGCTGCGAGACCACGACGCGCCATGCGGCGGAGCATGGCTTCGAGGTCGACTTCGTGAGCGATGCCACGCTGACGTTCGCGATGACGCATCCGCTCACGGGACGGAGCTACTCCGCCGCGGAGATCAAGGCGCGCACGGAGCTGGTGCTGGCGGGACGCTTCGCCCGCATCCGGCGCGCCGGCGAGGTCTGCGAGGAGCTGATGGCGGAGCGATGAGCGCGGCGCGGCGCACCGTCTACACCTGCTACTTCGTCGTGCCGCATGACGTGCTGCTGCTCGACGTCGCCGGCCCGGCCGAGGCTCTGCGCTGCGCCGACTGCTATGCCGATGGCGCCGCCTTCGACCTCCGCTACGTCGGACCGCAGGAGCGCATCGCCAGCTCCGTCGGCCTCACGCTGGCCGGCATCGAGCCGCTCCCCGAGAAGTTGCCGGAGAACGCCATCCTCTTCGTCTCCGGCACGCGCGGCGGAGAGGTCGATCGTGAATCCGCACCAACGCGCGAGACGATCGCCTGGTTGCGCCGCGCGGCGCCGCGGGCGCGTGCCCTCGTCTGCATCTGCAGCGGGGCGCTGCTGGCCGCCGCGGCGGGCTTGCTTCACGGCCGGGCCTGCACCACCCACCACGCCCACACCGGCGACCTGCGCGGGCTCGATCCCAGCGCCGACGTGCGCGAGAACCGCATCTTCGTCCGCGACGAAAGCATCTACACGAGCGCCGGCGTGACCTCCGGCATCGACCTCACCCTCCACCTGATCGCGGAGCTGGCCGGACCCATCTGTGCCGTGAAGGTGGCGCGCAACCTGGTCGTCTACCTGCGCCGCAACGGCGCCGACCCGCAGCTCTCGCCGTGGCTGGAGGGGCGCAACCACACGCATCCCGCCGTCCACGACGCGCAAGATGCGCTGGCGGCCGACCCCGCGCGCGACTGGGACCTGCCCTCGCTGGCGGCGATCGCCGGCACGAGCCCACGCCATTTGACGCGGCTCTTCCGCGCGTACGCTGGGACCAACCCCACGGAGTACCTCCATCGCCTGCGCGTCGCGCTCGCGCGCGAGCTGCTCACGCAGACGACGCTCGACATCGAGCGCGTCGCCGAGCGTGCCGGTTTCGGCTCGACGCGCCAGCTCCGCCGCGTCTGGAGGAAATTCCACTCGGCGCCGCCCCGCGCGATCCGGCCCTGATGCCCGAGCTCCCCGAAGTCGAGACCATCGTCCGTGGCCTGCACGGCGCCGTGACCGGACGCCGCATCGCCGAGGTGCGCGTCGAGATCCCGAGCGTCGTGCACAGCGACCTCCCCGGCGACTTCGCCGCGCTGTTGCGGGGCGAGTCGATCGAGGGCGTCACGCGCCGCGCTAAGTTCATCGTGATGCGCCTGGGATCGGGGCGCTCGCTCGTCACGCATCTGCGCATGACCGGGCGGCTGATCGTGGAGGACGAGCCGGCGGAGGACGCCTATGCGCGGGTCCGCCTGCGCTTCGAGGAGGGCGGCTGGCTCCGCTTCTCCGACGTCCGCCGCTTCGGCCGCATGCGCCTGGCCGTCGACGGCGCCTGGGCGGAGGGGCTGGGATGCGAGCCGCTGGACTCCGCCTTCACGTCCGAGGCCTTGCGCGGGCTGCTGCGCGGGCGGCGAACCCCGATCAAGAGCCTGCTGCTGGACCAGCGCCTGGTGGCCGGGGTCGGCAACATCTACGCCTGCGAGGCCCTCTACCAGGCGAAAATCCATCCGAAAAGGCGGGCAGGCGGCCTCTCCAAGGAGCGGGTGGGGCGCCTCCATACGGCCCTCGTCCGGGTTCTAGAGAGCGCCATCGAGATGCGAGGGACCAGCGTCGACGATTACGTTGACGCTGAAGGACTCCGGGGCGGGTTCCAGAACATGCTCGCCGTCTATGGCAGGGAGGGCCTCTCGTGCTTTCGCTGCCATGCGCCCATTAAGCGGGTCACCCTTGCGCAGCGCGGGACGTTCTACTGTCCACGTTGCCAGCGGTAGGCAAATAAGAAACGAAGGATTGGGTTACATCACCATTTTGACTGAGACGCATCCGACTGCTGCAGTGCAGGCGGACGAAGAAGACCAGTTCGCGCTCGAACAGCGCCTGTACGAAGAGAGCCTGAAGGTCCTCGACGAGGGCCAGGTGCTCACGGGCACCATCGTCGCCAAGTACCAGGACGAGCTCCTGGTGGACATCGGCGGCAAGTCGGAGGGCACCCTCCCGTTCCGCGAACTCTCGCTCGCGATCGAACCCAAGTCGCTCAAGGTGGGCGACACGCTCGAAGTGATGATCCACCGCGTCGACGACGACGGTGAGCTCTTTCTCTCCGAGCGGCGCGCTCGTGCCCTGAAGACCTGGGAGAAGGTCATCGCGGCCCACGAGAACGACGAAGTCATCGAAGCCACGGCCACGCAGGTTGTCAAGGGCGGCGTGCTCGTCGATCTGGGCATGCGCGGTTTCGTCCCGGCTTCGCAGATCCGCCGCCAGCCGGTGGGCAATCTGGAGGAGCTGGTCGGCAAGAAGCTGCGCCTGAAGGTGATCGATCTCGATCACAAGCGCCACCGCGTGGTGCTCTCTCAGCGCCTAGTGCTCGAAGAGGAGCTCAACCAGAAGAAGCAGGAGCTGCTGGGCAACCTCGCCGTCGGCCAGATCCGCGAGGGGACGGTCGTCCGTCTTGCGGAGTTCGGCGCCTTCGTCGATCTCGGCGGCGTGGACGGTTTGATCCACAACTCCGAGCTCTCCTACGCCCGCATCAAGCACCCCTCCGAGGTGGTGAAGGTGGGCGAGGTGGTCCAGGTCGAGATCATGAAGTTCGACCCGGAGGCGAAGAAGGTCAGCCTTTCGCTGAAGCACTCCCTGCCCGACCCGTGGGTCGAGCATGCCTCCGATCTCGTCGAGAACTACGTCCACAAGGCGCAGGTCGTCAAGATCACGCCGAACTACCTGCTGGTCGAGGTCTTCCCCGGCATCCTCGCGATGGTGCCCAAGGGCGAGTTCGACCCGAACAGGCAGTACCAGCCGGGTGAGGAAGTCGACGTCAAGCTGGTCACCGTGAACCAGTCCACGCGGCGCATCACCGGCTCGCTGCGCGTCACCGGCGTGGAGGACTTCACCGAGTACTACCACTCCGAGGGCGAGCACGGCACCACCATCGGCGACATGATCGGCGGCGAGGAACCCTTCGTCCCCGAGTAGACGCTCGCGCTCCGCAAGCGCTCCCGAGCGGGGCGGCGTTCATCGCCGCCCCGCTCTTTTTTTTGTCGCAGTCCACGACCAAGGCGCGAGGCGCACAACACCATGCGGGACGCCCGTCGCGGCACATCCTGTGCCGCTCCTGCTGCCTTCGCGCTTCGCTCCCCCATCCTGGGTTCGCTCGCGCCTCAGAGCCCCGCAGGTGTCCGTGCGCCTCATGCCTTGGCGTGAACGGGAGGTTAGGAACGCGGGGACACGCGAGGGCGCGCCGCGGACGGAGTCAGCGATGAACGCTTGGAGGCGGCGGTGCACGTGCTTCCCGAAGCAGGGCTCTGAGGCGCGCGCGGAGGCATGGATGCCGAGAGCGCGCGCGAGGGCAGCAGGAGGCGCGCAGGAGAGCGCGCCGACGGGCGTCCCGCGGAGGGGAGCACGTGCACCGTCGCTATCGCCTTGGCGCAAGTCGCTGCGTCGTTGCGCTTGCCGTGCTCGCATTGTTGACGGCGTGCACGCGCGTCGGGACGGAGGGCGCGGCGCACGGCCAGACGCTGCGGTTGACGGCGGGGAGCGACTTTCCAACGCTCAACCCGCTGGTGACGGACAACGCGAGCCTGGCGTACTACGCGCCGCTGATCTACGGCTACTTGATCCGCACCGACGCCGACGGGCACTTCATCCCCGACCTCGCCACGCAGGTGCCCACGCGCGCCAACGGCGGCATCTCCGCCGACGGACTCACGATCCGCTACCACCTGCGGCGCGGCGTGCGCTGGCCGGACGGCGCGCCCTTCGACGCGCGAGACGTCGTCTTCTCGTTTCACGCGGCGATGAACCCGCGCAACGACGTCCCCGACCGCTCGGGGTTCGACGACGTCGTGGCGGTGCGCGCCGTCGGGCCGTATGCGGTGCGAGTACGTCTGCGCACGCCGTACTCGCCGGGGATCGCCACCTTCTTCAACCTCGGCGCCAACGATCCGTACCCGATCCTTCCCGCGCACCTGCTGGCGAAGTATCCCGATCTCAACCAGGTGCCGTACGACGGCGATCCCGTGGGTCTGGGGCCGTATCGCGTCGCGGCATGGAAGCGCGGCCAAGAGCTGGACCTGGTGGCCGATCCGCACTACTTCCGCGGCGCCCCCGCGATCCGGCGGATTCGCATCCAGATCGTCCCCGACCAGAACACCTCGCTGACGCTCTGGAGCGCGGGGAGCACCGACCTGCTGGCCGTGGAGGGCTTCGGGGCCACCAAGGGCGTGCTCCAGCAAGTGGAGAGCCGTCCACACACCATCACGCGGTTGCGCGACCACTACCAGTTCGACTACGTGATGTTCAACGTCTCGCGGGGACCCTTGCGCGAGGCGGCCGTACGCCGCGCGCTCGTGCTGGGCATCGACCGCGAGCGCATCATGCGCGATCTGCTGGGGCGCCTCTACGCTCCGGGCGACGGCGACCGTCTACCCGGGCAGTTCGCCTACGACGCGGCCATCACGCAGCCGCGCTACGATCTCGCCAAGGCGCGCGCGGCGCTCGCCGCGGAGGGCTGGCGCCTGGGCCCCGACGGCATCCGTTACCGCGCGGGCAAGCCGCTGACGCTCTCGATCGTCGGCGTGGCGGGGTCGAAGGCCTCGGAGCAATTCGACGTTCAGCTCCAAGGGGCGCTCACCCGCCTGGGCATCCGCGCGGCGGTGAAGACGTACCAGTACTCACTGCTCTTTCTGCCGTACCAGGAAGGCGGCGTCTACGCGCGGGGCGAGTTCGATCTCGCGTTCTACGGCTGGCAGCCCGGCGAGGATCAAGACCACTCGTATCTCTTCCGCTGCGACACCCGTCCACCCGACGGAGAGAACTACTCCCGCATCTGCGACCCCGTCATCGACCGCGCCGCGCGCGAGGAGCTGGCCTCGAGCGATCCCGCCGTGCAGGCGCGCGCCGACCAGCGCATCCTGCGCCGCTTGATCGCGCGCTCGGATCTGCTCTTCTTGGGCTTCGACCGCGATGCGTTGGCCGTGCGCGACGACCTCGCCGGCGTGGAACCCTCCGTCACCGGCGAGCACCTCTGGAACGCCTGGGCGTGGCACTGGACGACGCCGGGGGCGGCCCTCAGCGGACCACGAGACCGATCACGGCGGCCAAGCCCAGCCACCACAAGGGATTGATCTCGAGCGTCGACGCCAGCACGCAGACGCCGCCGGCGATCGCGAACGAGAGCCAGTTGCCGCCGCCGCTGCTGCGCGCCAGCACGATGCCCGACGCGAGGAAGAGCCCCACGGTGACGGGACGCAGAACCCGGCGCAGCAGCATGATGACGGGGCGCTCGCCGTGCGCGCGCATCGCACGCTCCGCGAAGATGGCGATGGTGGTCGAGGGCGTGAGGAAGGCGGCCAGCGCGACGGTGGCGCCGACCCAGCCGTCGACGCGCCAGCCCAGCAGCGGAACGATGATGAGGTTGGGTCCCGGCGTGATCTGCGTGATCGCCACCATCTGTCCGAAGGTGCGGTCGTCGAGCCAGCCCAGACGCACGACCGCGTCGGCGTGGAGCTGCGGGAGCATCGCGTTGGCCCCTCCCACGGCGATCAGCGAGAGCAGGAAGAACTGCAACGCGATCGTCCAGAGCGAGCCGATCATCGCGCCCCTCGGCGGAGCACCGCGAAGCCCACGACGATCGCGGCCAGCAGCACGGCCGGCAGCGGAAGACCGAAGACCCCGATGGCCAGCGCCATCGCCGCGGCCAGCAGCGCGGTGAACGGCGTGGTACCCGCTCTCGTGGCGATGCGCAGCCCCGCCGCGGCTACCAGACCGCCTGCGGCCGCGGCCACGGCGGCCTCCGCCGAGGCCATCCGCCCGGAGGTCTTCAGGTGCGCGACGAGCGTGGCCAGCGCGATGGCGACGATGGTGGAGGGGATGCAGATGGACGCCACGGCGACCACGGCGCCCGTCACGCCGGCGTAGCGGTAGCCCACCATCGCCGAGAGGTTGACGACGTTGGGTCCCGGCAAGGCTTGACCGAGGCCGAGCATCTCGGCGAACTCGGCGTCCGTGAGCCAGCCGCGCTCCACGACGACGACGCGGTGCGCCTGCGGCGCCACGCCTCCAAAGCCGCGCAGGCCGAGCGCGGCGAATCCGGCGGCGAGCTGAGCCAAGGTCGGGGTCGCGCGCCGCGGGACGGCGTTTTCCACGAGAGCGGTCTCCTTGGGCTACGCCCCAGAGTAGTGCGACGAGGGGCATGTTCGCGTCGCGTGGGCATGGACCCCGCGCGCGTCGAAACGGGTGGCGGGAGGAGCGGCGTGAGAGTCGGATTGACGGGAGGCATCGGGTCCGGAAAGTCTGCGGTGGCGGAGATGCTGCGCGACCGCGGCGCTCGCATCGTCGACACGGATCAGCTCTCGCGGCGCGCCGTCGCGCCGCGCAGCGAGGTGCTGGCGGAGATCGCCAAGCGGTGGCCGCAGGCGATGGCGCCCGACGGCACGCTCGACCGTCAAGCGATGGCGCGGATCGTCTTCAACGACGCGCGCGCGCGCAAGGCGCTCAACGCGCTGCTGCACCCGCGCATCCGGGAGCTGGCCTTCGAGGAAGCCGCCCGCGCCCAGCCGGGAGAGATCGTGGTCTTCGTGGTGCCGCTGCTTTTCGAATCGGACTTCTGGCGGCTCTGCGACGTGACGGTGGCGGTGATCGCTCCGATGGAGCAGCGCCTCCACCGCGTGGTGGCGCGCGACGCCGTGAGCGAGGAGCATGCGCGCGCGCGCATGGCGGCGCAGATCGATCCCGAGGAGGCGCGCCGCCGGGCCGACTACGTGCTCGAGAACGACGGCACGCTCGAGGAATTGCGCGCCCGCGTGGACGAGCTCTGGGAGCGCCTTACCGCCGCAGCACGCGACCGGGACGCGCGCCCGTGAGCTCGCCGTCGCGCAGGGCGCAGACGCCGTTGACGTAGACGGCGCGGATGCCCTCGGGCAGGAGGGTCGGCTCGTCGTAGGTGGCGCGATCGAGCAGCGCCTCGTCGTCGAAGAGGACCAGATCGGCGAAGGCTCCCTCGACGATCGTGCCGCGGTCGCGCAGGCCGAAGATGGAGGCCGGCAGCGAGGTGGCCCGGCGCACGCCCTCGGCGAGATCGTAGATCTTGCGGCGGCTGTAGCGGCCCACGGCACGCGGGAACGTGCCGAAGACGCGGGGGTGCGGCACGCCGCGCGCGGTGAGGCCGGAGAGGGCGCGCCCCGAGGCGTCGCTGCCAACCGCCACGAAGCGCGCGGAGAAGACGGCGTCGACGTCGCTCTGCGTCATCTCGAAGAAGATCGCGGCGGGAGCGAGCCGCTCGTCCGCCAGCAGGCGCAGGGCCGCGGCGACCGGCTTGAGGTCCCAGCGGCGCGCGATCTCGTCGAGGCGCAGGCCCGCGATCTCCTCGTTGCGCGACGAGCCGGCGTCGGTGATCAGGATCTCATGCCAGCGTCCGCTCCAGGCCAACTCCACCGCCAGCGCGATTCCCGCGCGGCGCTCGGGATCGCGCAATCGCTCCAGCGTTGCCTCCGGGCCGCCCAGCCGCTCCTGCGGCGGCAAGATCTGCGCGAGCTCCGTCCACGCGCCCAGGTAGGGATAGGCGTCGGCGAAGACCGGCTCTCCGGCGTCGCGCGCTCGGTCGACCGTCGCCAGCGTCTGGTGGACCCGCCCCCAGTTGCGCTTTCCCCACGCCTTGTGGTGCGAGAGCTGGACGGCGGCGCCGGCGGCGCGCCCCACGTGCAGGGCTTCGTCGACGGCCTCGATCAGCGCGTCGCCTTCGCTGCGCAGGTGCGTGGCGTAGAGCGGGGCGCCGGAGGCCGCCGCGGCCCGGGTCATCTCGATCAGCTCCTCCGTGGATGCATACGACCCCGGCGGATAGACCAGGCCGCTCGACACTCCGAGCGCTCCGGCCTCGACGGCCTCGCGCACCAGGCGCGCTTGGCGCTCCATCTGCTCCCGCTCGAGCGGACGGTGGTCGTTGCCCGCCACGTTGGCGCGCGTGGTGCCCAGGCCCACGAGCGTGGCGACGTTGATGGCGGGACGCTCGCGCTCCACCAAGGCCAAGAACTCGTCGAGCGTGCTCCAAACCGGCTCCAGGCGGTATGGCGCCAGCCGGCGGGCGCGCTCCGCGCGCAGCTCCGCATCGACGAGCGGCGCGGGAGAGGAGCCGCAGTTGCCGCCGATCTCCGTGGTCACCCCTTGGCGGAGCTTGGACTCCACGCGGGGCTCCACGAGCCAGAGCTCGTCGGTATGGCTGTGGGCATCGATGAAGCCGGGCGCCAGGGCGAGCCCGCGGCCGTCCACGATCTCGCGGGCCTCTCGCTCTTCGAGGCGCCCCACCATGGCGATCCGCTCGCCGTAGGTGGCCACGTCAACGAGCTCGGGCGGGCCTGCGCCGCCGTCATAGAGGCGTACCCCGCGAAAAATGGTCGAGAGCATGGCCTCAAGTGTTGGCCCCAAAGGCCCATGCCTCCGCCCCGTCGCGGGCGTTTGGTCGCTTGTGGGATGGGTACGAGACACCAACCGTCTATCAGAAGAGGAGACGAGGCAATGGCAACGACGAAAGGGCGCCCCTCCGGTGGGGGCATGACGGTGCGCGAGGCCGGCAAAAAAGGCGGCGATACCGTCAAGGCAAAATATGGTGCCGAGTTCTACGAGGCGATCGGACGTAAGGGCGGCGAGGCCACCAAAGAGAAGTACGGGCCGACGTTCTACGAGGAGATCGGCCACAAAGGCGGTCAGAAAGTCAAGCGCTTCATCGAAGAGGGGAAGCGGACCTGAGAGCCCGGCGGCACGGCGTCACATCTTCGCCGTGCCGTCGACGTTCCTCACGGTGATCTGACCCGTCACCACGTTCCACTGCACGCTCCCCACTTGGATGCGGTCGCCGGCCGAGGTGATGGTCGTGGCCGACGGGATCGAGAGCAGCTGGAGCGCATTGTTCCACGTGATCACGTCCGTCCGCAGGGAGCGCGCGACGGGTGCGTTGGCGCTCTTGAGGATCACGTGGCCGCTGACGGTGATGTCCCGCGTGCTCATGTTGATCGTCACGCGGTCGGCGGTCATCTCCAGATATGGTTTTCCGCTCTTGTAGAGGGCGGCGCTCTCCACGTCTTCGAGCGTGGTGGTGACGCCGTCCGGCGCGGTGATGATGCGCTTGGCGCGAAAGCGCCACGCGTCGTGCGACCCGCGCGTTCCGATCCCGATGGCCTGCTGAAGCACCGTGGAGCTCGACGGCGGCGGCGGGAGCTCGTTCAAGCCCGCGCGATAGACCACCACGCCCAGCAGCGTCAGCATGGCGAGCACGGCCGCGGCGACGAGGCGCCTGACGGCGGCGGGCTTCATGCGCGCCTCCGCCCGAGCAGCGCCGCGCCGAACGCCAGGACCGCCAGCGCGAGCGGACTCCACGGCCCCAAGCGGCGGTAGACGGTAGGTGAGGGCGGGCCGACCTCGCCGACCACGGTGCGCTCAACGCCCAGCGGGATGCGCGTGCGCCACGCGCCGTCGGGGGCGATGATGCCGGAGATGCCCGTGGCCGCCGCGCGCACGACGTAGGTGCCCTCTTCGACGGCGCGCAACCGCGCGAGCTCCGCATGCTGGTACGGCCCCGCCGACGTGCCGAACCAGGCGTCGTCGGTGGCCACCACCAGCAGCCGCGCGCCGGCGTGCGCCGCGCTCCAGGCGTCGCCAGGGAAAGCGCTCTCGTAGCAGATCAGCGCGCCGTAGGGCAGCGGCGCGTCGCGGAAGACGACTTCGCGCTTGCCGGGAGAGAAGCGAGAGACCGGATCGAAGACCGGTATCTTGCCCAGCACGCTCTCCCAGGGAAGGTACTCCGCGAACGGAACCAAGCTGCGCTTGGTGTAGATGGTGTCGACGTTGCCGTGCGCGCCGAACGCCCACATCTGGTTGGCCAGGTGGCTCCCCGCGCGGCTGTCGGTTCCGATCAGCAGCGTGGCGTCGACGCGCCGCGCGAGCTGCGCGATGCGCGCTTGCACCTGCGGGCTTTCGTTGAGGAACGTCGTCACCACGGTCTCCGGCCACACCACGAGCGCGGGATGCGCGCCGGAGGCGGCCAGCGTGCCGCGCTCGTAACGGTCGAACTCCTGCCAGAAGAACCGCGGACTCCACTTGACGTCCTGCGAGACGTTGCCTTGCACGATCGCCACGCGCGTGGTGGCCGCGGCGACGTGCGCGCGCGCGGGCCAGAGGAGCCAGAGGGCGCCGCAGACGGCGAGCGTCCCCACGATCCACGCGGCGCCCGCGCGGCGCGTGCGCGCGTCGAAGAGGTCGGCGCTCGCGGCGCTCAGCAGAGCGAGCGCGAACGAGACGCCGTAGACGCTGAGGTATGAGGCGACGGCGACGAACGGCGTGGCCGCCTGAGCGTTGCCGACCAAGCCGAACGGGACCCCGAGGCTGCCGCTGCCGCGCAGCAGCTCGGCGATGGTCCATGCCCCCGCGCATCCCAGCGGCCAGAGCCGGCTGCCGCGCGCGGCGAGCCACGCGGCCCCCGCGCCGGCGAGGCCGAAGAAGAGCCCTTCGATCGCCGCGAAGAGGAAGACGGCGACGGGCCCAAGCGGACCGACGAATTGGCCGATCGACGTGCCGATCCACGCCATGTTGAGGAGGAAGAAGAGCGTACCCGCGTACCACCCGGTGAGGAACGCGCTTCTCCAGGAGCGGCGTCGCCACAACCAGAACAGCGGGGCCAGCGCGACGGGGCCCAGCCACGACGCGTCGAGTTTCGGAAACGTCGCCGCGAGCAGCACGGCCGAGATGGCCGGCAGGGCGAGCGACGCCACCGTTGCCGGGGCAACGACGCGTCCGGTGGCATCGAGTGGGCGAGAGGTGGACATGCTACGCTGGTTCGGAGTCCTTTTCGTGGCGGCGGCCCTGGCGCTCGGTGCCTGCGGCAAGATCGTCACGTTGCCTCCAGGGACCAGCCCGGTCGTTGGAATTCCCTCGGGCTACATGCTGGTCCGCTTTCGCACCGCCCAGCCGATGGATTTCCAGAAGTACCAGTACCTGATCGTCTTCAACACGTCGGGGAATGGCGGCACCCCCTACGCCAACGCATACTCGACCGGTGACTTCTCGAACTTCTCCTTCGCCCTGGACGCCACCGGACCCGCCCCGAGCACGGCCTCGATGCAGCTTCTGCAGTATTATGTGATCCCGGGGGGCGGGGCCAGCAGCATCCGGGTCAACTATCCCCAGGTCCCTCCCGGGATCATCCAGTTCATCCCGAACGACAACGGCCAGGGCAACGAGTTCAGCGTGCTCTTCCCGCGCGCGCTCTTCTATCTGCCGAGCCCGGCCTCGCCCTCGCCTGGTCCGACCGGAGGCCCGACCCCTTCGCCGAGCCCGGCACCGGGCGGGCTTCCCAATCCGTTTCCCACCACCGCGGCGCAGCAGACGTGGACCGTGAACTTCTTCACGCTCAACGCGAGCGACTCGACGCCCGTCGACGCGCTGGGCGTCACGGGCATCAGCGATACGTCGTTCACGCTCCAGTTGGTCACCACCGCCGCGTTCGACACTCAGATCAACAAGCCGGCGGGGGCCGACCAGGTGCCCGATCAAGCCGCCTACATCAGCGGCGGCGAGGTCATCAACGCCCCGTAGCTCCGAGGCCCCCCGCTCCGCTGAGGAGAACGCCATGCAACTCCTGACCACGATCGACCGCGCGACGCTCGAGCGAGCGAAGCCTTTGGCCGAGTCGAACGAGTTCGCCATCTACCAGCTGGAGAACGACACCTACTCGTTGGTTCACCGCCATGCCGGCGTGGAATGGCAAGCGATCACGCTCTCGGGCGACGGCATCTTCCGCGTGAGCGAGCTGTTGGCCCAAGCCGGCCGCGCGCTCTATCGCGATCTTGCCGGAGATCTCTCCAAGGCCCGCAAGACGTAGGCGCGCTCCTCGCCGCGCTCTAGCCGCCAAAGGTGAAGCTCTGCGGGATGATGGGGCCGTTCTGGCCGATGCCGAAGTTCGCGCTGCGGCTGGGGAACGCCAGCAGGTTGATGGTGGCGTCAAACTCCTTGAGATCCTCGCGGTACGAGAGTTGGATCTCGTAGCAGTTGCCGACGATGTGGCGGTAGTAGATGGCCTTGTTCAAGAGCCCGTGCTGGCCGAAGAGGCCGCCGTAGTAGAGGTTGCCGGCGAACTGGATCTCGCTGTCGTGGCCGAAGGGCGTGGCGATCTGCACGTTCGTGGGACCGAACTTCGAGTAGGCGGGATCGTAGGCTCCGCCGAGCTGCAGGTAAGCCACGCGAAACGGGCGCAGCGTGAGCTGATAGGTGACCGGCTGCGCGATGTGGTTAAAGGTCGTCCCCGTGGCCAACGTGAGGTTATAGTAGCTCTGGTTGAACACGCGCAGCACGTCCTGCGCGCTCGACTGGTTTCCCCCTAGGATGTCGAGGGTCTGGAACGGGCCGAAGCGGTTGCCGTTCGTGTTCACCTCGTTGTAGCTCAACGAGTTCGAGAAGTGCGCTCCGAAGACCGAGGAGAGCGAGATGTTCTGCGTGATCTGGGCCTTCTGGTCCCCCGTGCCGTAGATGTCCTGGCGCACGTTGACGCCGGCGTTGAAGTCCGTGTTGTGGAAGATTCGGCGGTAGATCGGGCCGATCGAGAAGTTCGCCTCCTCGCGGGAGGTCTGCACGTTGTCGGGATACTCGTGGTAGCGCCCGATGACGAAGTTCATCGAGTACGGGAAGAGCGCGAACGGCCGCAGGTGGGGACGGATGGTGATCTCCGGCAGGCGGTCGATGCCGGAGAGAAAGGTGGCATCCGTCTTGTCGAGCGTGATCGACGTGTCGAACGCCTTGCCCGTGATGTTCGTGAGCGTGTTGAAGTGGAGCGAGTCCGTGTTCGACGACGAGAAGAGCTCGTTACGATTCGCGGACTCGCTGATGCTGATCTGCTGGCTGACCGTGCTGCTGAGCTGGCGGCTGTCCGTGAAGCCGTACGTGGTGCTCGACTGCTGGCCGCCCGACTGGTAGCGCGAGAACGTGTAGTTCTCTTGCTCGCGCGAGCCCGCGTACGAGACGCTCGAGTTCAACGAGAAGGCCGGCGGCAGGTAGACGAACGGGCCGTAGTTTCCGTTGTACTGTAAGGCGAAGTTTCCGTGCAGACGCTGCGAGAAGTTCTCGGTGTCGTTCACGGAGAGGTTGTAGCGCTTCTGGCCGCCCTGGAGCCCGTTGTAGTTGAAGTCGTCGAAGTTGATCTCGCCGGAGCGCCGGTTGTCTGCGCGCCGGTAGAAGGCGACGTAGCCTAGCTCCACGCCGAGCTTTTGAAAGTAGTTGAGGACGTAGTAGCCGTACCAGTCCTCGTTGCGGTAGAAGGCCATCCGTTCTTTGACGAAGACGCCCGTGTTCTGGGTGTAGCCGACGATGGGCGTGGAGCTGTTCAGCCTGCGGGCCGCCTCGTGACGGAGGCCGATCACGAGGACGGGGATGTAGGCGACGGGGATGATCCCGAGATAGAGGACGGCCTTGCGCGCGACCAGCTTGTCGTTCGGGTAGATGTCGACCGAGCGGGCCTCGAAATGGTAGCCCGCCTTGGGCTCGTCGCACGTGGTGAACGACGAGCGCTCGATGTGCGTCACGCCGCTGCGCAGACTGGTGATCTCCTTGCCGGAGAAATAGAGTCTGCCGCGTTCGACTCCCTCGGTGGTGGCGCCGTGGCCTCCGATCAGCTCCGCCATGCCCTTGTCCGTGTCGAAGCTGATGGTCTGCGCATAGAGGACGGCATCCCCGCGCTGGTTGCGCAGGTAGGGGCTCCCCGTGATGATGATCGTGTGGTCGCCGTCGAAGTGGGCGCGGTCGCCGCCGAGAATGATGTCGCGATAGTAGACGCGCACGTTCCCCTCGGCGTCCATGGGCTGATGAGGCTGGTTGCTGCCGGTGACGCGATCGGCGACCACGGCGACTTGGTCGGGGCCGAGCGTGGGAATGGGCGTGGGCCCGACGGGAGAGGGCACCTCGGTTGGCTGGGGGGAGGCACCGGCGGGCGGTATGGTCGGCAGCGGGGTCGGCGGGGCCCCCGAGGGCCCGGGACTCGGATGCACGATGAAGACCGGTCCGGGGCTCCCCGTGAAGACGGGGGTGGGCGTCGGCAGCGGCGGGGGCGTCACGGTCGGGGGCGTCGGCGTGGGTTGCGGCGCCACCAGGATGGGGGCTCCCTGCCCCGGCCGGTGGAACGGCAGCGGGGTGAGACCCGGACTCGGCGCCGCCGTGGGCGTCGCAGAGGGTGTGGGTGCCGGCGTCGGAGACTCGGAGGGCGAGGGCGAGGGCTCGGTGGGGGAGGCGGTGTCGCTGGGAGCGGGGGCCGCCTGAGCCACGGCGGCGCTGCACGAGCCGGCGGGGAAGAAGGTGGCGGTCGAGTTGGCCGGGGCGATGACCGCGGCTCGGGCCGGCAAGAGCGAGACCACCGCGATCGATGCGGCGGTCAGCAAAGAGAGCAGGCGTCGGGGCAAACCGTGCACTAGCGATCCTCGAGGTAGAGCATGGCGCCTCCCGCCAGGCCGGTGACGACGTTGGGCAGCCAGGCCGCGAGGTAGGCGTTGACCTCACCGTTGCGTCCCAGCGCCGCCATCGCCGCCATGAACAGTTGATAGATGAAGAGCACCACGATCGAGAGCGTGATCCCCAGGGTGCGCCCTTTCTTGCCGTAGCGGCTCGCCAGCGGAATGCCGATCAGCACGGCGATGAACGCGCCGAACGGGTAGGCCAGCTTCTGCGCGAGCGTGATCTGCAGGATGCCCACCGACGGCCCGCCCAGCCCTTGCGCCTTCATCGCCGACACCTGTTCGCCGAGCTGCTTCGACGACATCGTATACGGATCGGTATTGGACGTCGAGAGGAACTGCGACGCGGTCTCGTGCAGCGGCAGCGGCACGGTCACGTTCTTGCCGGCGACGCTGTAGGCCACGGTTCCGTTGGGCCGGAAGGCCACCTGCCTCGCGTTCTCCAGGACAAGCTGCTCGTTCTCGATGTATGCCTTCTGCGCCGTGGTGACCTTCTGGAAGAAGTCGCCCCGATTGGGTTCGAAGATCATCACGCCGTCCATCGTCTTGCCGTCGGCCTCCACGCGGCTGACGTAGAAGATGCGTCCGGAGTCAGGATCCTTGCGGAAGAACTCCGGCTCCACGGGGAGCGTGGCGGTGCGGTAGACGATCTGATAGAAGGAGCGCGTGGAGAGGTCCACCGTGATCGGCGTGATCTTCTCGTTGATGAGATACGTGGCGACGAAGATGGCCAGGCCCGAGAGCAAGAGCGGAGCCGAGATGCGCACGAAGCTCACGCCGCTGGTGCGCAGGGCGGTGATCTCGTTGTCGGCGGCCAGCCGCCCGAATGCCATCATGGTGGCGAAGAGGCAGGCGAAAGGTGCCGCCATCGGGATCACCAGCGGCACGCGAAAGACCAGAAAGCGCAGCACCAGGCCGATTGGGGCATGGGCGTTGATGATGTAATCCGCCGCCAAGAAGAAGAAGTTGATGAACTGAAACAGCAGAAACGCGGCGAGCGCGAAGGCGAAAGGACCCACGCACTCCGCTAGCAGGTACCGGTCCAGGATCGTGACTACCGGGCGGCTCGTGGGCGGCGTGGCTTGCACGGCGCGTACGCTGCTCGTCGCCATCCGATGCTTTACGAGCCGGCGTCTGCGAGGACCCGCGTCACGTAGGCGCGCGTCTCGCGAAAGGGCGGGACCCCGTGATACCGGTTGACCGCTCCGGGGCCGGCGTTATAGGCGGCGACGGCGAGCTTCACGTTGCCATGGTACCGCGAGAGCAGGTCGTGGAGGTATCGCGTACCGCCGACCAGGCTCTGCCAGCGGTCGAAGGGGTCGGTGACGCCGTAGGCTCGCGCCGTTCCCGGCAAGAGCTGCATCAGTCCCCTGGCCCCCGCCGGCGAGACGGCCCGCGGATTCCCGTGGGACTCGGCCTGGACCATCGCATAGGTGAGCTTGGCGGGGACGCGGCTCTGGGCCGAGGCCGCCTCGACCAACTGCCGGAGCGACCCCGCCGGGGGCTCCGCCGACAACAGGTCTCCCGACCCGCAGCCGGCCAAGCCGGCGGCGAGCACGAGGGCGGTAGCCGAGAGTACCTGCGGACGCAACAAGGTAGGTGCAGTTTGTCGCCTCGCGCGCCTGGCACCTCCGGTCGGAATAGCTACCGGCGGACGGTCACTATTTGATACCCGGGTCAGGTGTGACATCCGCGGAGGCATCGAACGCATGGTCGATGTTTCCGGCGCGCTACCGTGCCGCCTTCGCGCGGGGCGGCTCGAATTCGCCGGCCGCGGCGTGTTGCTTCCTTTGACTACCTGGGTTATAGTGGTGACAAATGGTTGCAAGTGGAGCCAGGTGGTAGACCGGTGGCGTCAGAGTTCCCCCGTTTCACGGGGTCGTACGAGCTTCGGCTCGACGACAAGGGGCGGCTGGTGGTACCTGCCCGGATCCGCGAGCGGCTCGGCGGGGCGTTCGTCATCACCATCGCGCCGCCGGACCCCTGCCTCGCCCTCTACCCCCAGGGGGCATGGGACGCGTTCTGCGCCCGACTCGAGGCTGCGCCACGGAAGGACGAGCAGTACCGGCGATTCGTGCGCCGACTCTTCGCGCATACCGAGGAGGTTGCCACGGATGGTCAGGGCCGTCTTCTTCTTCCGCCGCACTTGCGAAAAGTCGTGGAGATCGAACGGGAGGTGGTACTCGTCGGGTCGTTGACGCGCGTGGAGGTGTGGAGCGCGGAGATGTATCGCCGGCAGCCGGAAGAGGAGAACGTCGCCGACCTGATGACCGAGCTAGGCCTCTACTGATGGAGGCGGGGCACGTCCCCGTTCTCCTGGACGAGGCGCTCGAGTATCTGGCGGTTCGCCCCGAGGGGATCTACGTCGACGCGACCTTCGGCGCCGGCGGCCACTCGAGGCGCATCCTCGAGCAGTTGACGTCGGGACGGCTGATCGCCTTCGACGTCGATCCGAAGGCCCTCGAGCGATGCGGCGATCTTCCGGCGGAGCGGTTCACGCTGGTGCGGGCCAACTTTCGAGAGTTGGCGCGCCGGCTCGACGAGTTGGAGCTGAGTGTCATCGACGGGATCCTCTACGACTTGGGAGTCTCGTCGATGCAACTGGATGTCGCGGAGCGCGGCATGAGCTTTAGGGAGGAGGCGCCGTTGGACATGCGACTCGATCCGACGACCGGGCCGACGGCCGCCGAGATGTTGGCGACGGTGAGCGAGTCCGAGTTGGCACAGGTGATCTTCGAGTACGGCCAGGAGCGAGCGGCGCGCCGGATCGCGCGCGCCATCGTGCGCCGCCGCGACGAGGGGCGTCTGCCGCGCACGACCACCGGCCTCGCCGCCTTGGTGGCCGGCGTGCTGCATCGCTACGGCCACCGCGAGCGGATCCATCCGGCGACCCGCACGTTCCAGGCCCTGCGCATCGCCGTCAACGACGAGCTGGGCGCGCTGCGCGAGTCGCTCCTGCAGGCCACCGACCGCCTCGCCACGGGCGGGCGCATCGTGGTCATCTCGTTCCATTCGCTCGAGGACAAGATCGTGAAAGAGCACTTTCGCTCCGATCGCCGGCTCGAGGCGCTGACGCGCAAGCCGGTCGTGCCGACCGAGGCCGAGACCTCCGCCAACCCCCGCGCCCGGAGCGCCAAGCTGCGCGCCGCGCGCCGCGTGGAGGAAGAGCCGTGATCGCCGCGCGCCTGCTTCCCGAGCGGGAACCCGAACGTCGCGAGCGTCCGCGGCCGCGCCCCCACCGCGGCGTCGCTCAGCGTCGCGCCACCTGGCTACGGATCGTCGCCGTGGCGTCGCTGCCCTTCATCCTGGTGATGGCGTACGTGGCGCTCTTCGCTCACGTGACCACCCTCGGTTACGCCTATGCGCGGGCGCAAGGCGAGTTGGCCAAGGCGCAGGCGGAGCACACGCAATTGCAGGACGAGACGGCTCGGCTGGAGTCGCCGCAGCGCCTCGCGGCGATCGCCAAGCGGCTGGGCATGCGCGACCCGGGCACCGAGCTGGTGGTGCGGCTGGGAGCTCCTCCCGCGGTCGCCAGCCGCGGCCCGCTCGCCAGCGGCGTCGCGCTGATCTCCGAGGCGGCAAGCAGCATCTTGCGGATGAGATAGCGTGCGGACGCGGTTCACTCGTCAGAGGAGCTTCGCCCGTATTCCACCCATGCGGGCGAAGCTGTTCTTTGCCCTGCTCGTGGCGGTGGGGGCCTACCTCTGCTGGCGTTTGGTCGACGTGCAGGTGGTCAACGGCAAGGTCTACGCGCGCGACGCCTTGGAGCAGCAGCGGGAGACGCTCGACGTCCCCGGGAGGCGAGGCCAGATCCTCGATCGCGACGGCGCGGTGCTCGTGACCTCGCATCCCTCGGAGTCCGTCTTCGCCGTTCCCGCGCAGATCACCGACCCCGCCGCCACGGCCACGCGGGTCGCGGCGGTGCTCCATCTACACGCCGCCGACGTGGAGCCGCTGCTCACCGGCAAGGGCGAGTTCGTGTGGATCGCCCGCAAGATTCCCACGGCGCAAGCGGAGCGGTTGCGGCACGAGAACATCACTGGCATCAACGTGATCCACGAGGAGACGGGGCAACGCGTCGACGTCGACGGCACGCTGGCCTCGCCGGTTTTGGGCTTCGTCGGCATCGACGAGAACGGTCTCTCCGGGTTGGAGTACGAGTTCGACCGGCTGCTGCGCGGACGCCCCGGCAAGATGACGATGGAGACCGACCACTTCGGCGATCCCATCCCGTTTGCGCCGGAGATCGTCGACCCCGCGCGCCCCGGCGTCACCCTCGAGCTCACCATCGACCGCTACCTGCAGTTCGTGACGGAGCAGGCGCTGGGCGCCCAGATCCGCAAGTGGCACGCGCGCGGCGGCACGGCGATCGTGGTGGATCCGAACACGGGCGGCATCTTGGCGATGGCCAGCCTGCCGGACTTCAACCCCAACGAATACTGGAAGAGCAAGCCCGCCGTGTGGCGCAACCGCGCCGTCGAGGACTCGTACGAGCCGGGCTCCACGTTCAAGCTGATCATGACGGCGGCCGCGCTCACCGCCGGGATTCCGCCGCACGCGCTTTTCCCCGCTCGCGACGCCATCGAGATCGACGGGCACGTCATCCACAACGCGGACGACGGGCTCACGGTCACGGGGAAGTACGAGACGATCGACGACATCATCGCCGACTCGCTCAACGTCGGCGCGGCGGAGATCGGCATGCGCGTCGGCGCGCGCCGCCTCTACCAGATGATCCGGCGCTTCGGCTTCGGCACGCCGACCCAGGTGGGGCTGCCCGGCGAGAATCCCGGATTGATGCAGCCGCTGAGCCAATGGAGCCGGATCTCGGTGGCGACCATCTCCTTCGGACAGGGCATCTCGGTGGAGCCGCTCCAGCTGGTGATGGCCTACGCGGCCATCGCCAACGGCGGAATGCTCTTGCGCCCGCGCGTCATCGACCGCCTGGTCGGAGCGGACGGGCAGACGATCTACCGGTATCGCCCCGAGGTGGTGCGCCGCGTGGTCTCGGAGAAGGTGGCCGCGGAGCTGCGGCATTATCTGCGCGAGGTGGTGCTGCGCGGCACGGGCGACCCCAGCGCGCGGGTTCCCGGCTACACCACGGCCGGCAAGACCGGCACGGCGCAGATTGCCCACGACGGCGTCTACGCGCCGGGCGAGTACAACGCGTCGTTCATCGGGATGGTCCCCGCCCAGCATCCGCGCTTCGTCATCCTGGTGAAGGTGGAGCGCCCGCGCGGCTCCATCTACGGCTCCGAGGTGGCGGCTCCGGCGTTCCGGGAGATCGCGCGTCTGGCCATGCTCCATGCGGGGATCACGCCGAAGGTGCGCTTGGTCCGCACGGAAGCGAAGGCAGGCGGAAAGAAGACGACGCGGTGATCGCTCTGAAGGACCGCCGCATCGCCGTCGACTCGCGCCGCGTGACCGCGGGCGACGTCTTCGTCTGCCTGCGCGGCGCCCACGTCGACGGGCACGACTACGCGCTGGAGGCCGCGCGCCTGGGCGCATCGGCGGTGGTGAGCGAACGCCCGCTGGCCGGCCTGCCTGCCGGCGTCGAGCTCGTGGTGGTCCCTGACGCCCACGCCGCCCTCTCGTCGCTGGCGGCGGCGCACTTCGGTCACCCCACGCGCGCCATGCGCTGCGTGGGCGTCACCGGCACCAACGGCAAGACCACCACCACCTATCTCGTCCAGGCGATCCTCCAGGAGGCCGGCGTTCCATGCGGCGTCATCGGGACGTTGGGGGCGCGCTTCGGCGACCGCTCGTGGGCGCTGGAGAACACGACGCCGCTGGCGCTCGAGCTGCAGGAGCTGCTGGCCGAGGTGCGCGCCGCCGGGGCTCGCGCGGTGGCGCTGGAGGTGAGCTCCCACGCGCTCGCGCTGCACCGCGCCGACGATGTGGAGTTCGACGTGGCGGCGGTCACCAACCTGACGCAGGACCATCTCGACTTCCACGGCTCGCTCGAAGCCTACGCCCGCGCGAAGCGCGTGCTCTTCGACGAGCTGCTCTCGCGCTCCGCGCGTCAGGGCGAGCGCGCGAAGCCGCCGGGAACCGCCGTGCTCAACCGCGACGATGCCACGGCGCGGGCTTGGCTGGCGGGCGAGGCGCCGTGGGGCGCGTGGCAGGTCGAGCGGACGTTGACGTACGGGATCGGCGAGTGGAGCGAGCGTGCCGACGTGCGCGCGGTGGACGTGAGGCTGGGGGCGGAGGGATCACGCTTTCTGCTGGTGCGCGGCGCGGATGCCGCTGCCGTGGAGATTGCGCTGCCCGGGCGCTTCAACGTCTCCAACGCGCTCTGCGCGGCGGCGTGCGCCGTTGCGCTGGACATCGACGTGGCGGTGGCGGCACGCGGGTTGGCGCGCGCCGGCGCCGTGCCCGGCAGGATGACGCCCGTGCGCGTCTCCGCGGCGCCCGCGGCGGCCCCGCGCGCGCTGCCGACGGTGATCGTGGACTACGCGCACACGCCCGATGGTCTGGCCAACGTGCTGGATGCCGTGCGCCCTACCGTGTGCGGGCGCGTGGTGGCGGTGTTCGGCGCGGGGGGCGATCGCGATCGCGGCAAGCGCTCGCTGATGGGCGCGGTTGTGGCGGAACGCGCCGATGATCTCTACGTGACCTCAGACAATCCGCGCACCGAGGATCCGCAGGCGATCCTGCGGGACGTGCTCTCCGGGGTGGAGTCGGCGATCGCGCGCGGGGCGCGCGCGGAGGTCCACGTGGAGCCGGATCGCGCGGCGGCGATCCGCCAGGCGATCGAAGCCGCTTCGTCCGACGACGTGGTGGTGATCGCGGGCAAGGGCCACGAGGAGTATCAGATCGTCGGGAGCGAGCGCCGGCCATTCTCCGACGAGGCCGTGGCGCGCGAGGCCTTGGAGGCCTGGGGGCGATGAGATGAGTGCCGCCGCCGTTGCGCCGGTTCCGGTGGATCGTCTTCTCGAGCTCTCGGGCGGACGGTGCCTGCCGTCGCGTGCCGCCCTTCCCGACCGCATCGACCCGTGTACCGACACGCGCGCCTTGCGCCCGGGGCAGGTGTTCGTGGCGCTGGTCGGCGAGAGCTTCGATGGTCATGCGTTCGTGGCGGCCGCGCGCGACGCCGGTGCTCGCGCGGCGGTGGTCTCGCGCGCGCAGGCGCTGCCGGCCGGCTTTCCGGGCATCGTGGTCGAGGACACCACGCGCGCGTACCTGGCGTGCGCCGAGGCCGCGCGTGAGCAGTTCCCCGGGCGCGTGGTGGCGATCACGGGAAGCGTGGGCAAGACCACGACCAAGGAGTTCTGCCGCGTATTGCTCGAGGCGGCGGGACTGGGCCCCGTGCTGGCGACGCTCGCCAACGAGAACAACGAGATCGGCGTGGGACACCTGATGCTGCGCGCGCTGCGCTCCGAGCCCGCGCCGGGGACGCTGGTGGTGGAGATGGGGGCGCGCCACGTGGGAGAGATCTCGGAGCTGGCGCGGGCCGCGCGCCCCGACGTGGGGATCCTCACCGGCGTGGGCGAGTCGCATCTCGAGAACTTCCCTTCGCTGGAAGCGCTGCGCGAGACCAAGTGGGGACTCTTCGACTTCGGCGCTCGGCCGGTGCTGAACGCGCACGACGAGGCTTCGCTGGAGCGCCTGGAGCGGGTGCGCGACCGCGGGGCGATTCTCTGCTCCGCGCCGGCCACCGCGCACCCCGCAATCGGTGAAGTGCGTATTTCTCACGCACAGGTGAAAAGCACGCACGCCGGCGCTTCCGATGTGCGTCATATTCACGCAAACGTGAAAAATACGCAATTCACGGAGAATGGGGTGAGCGGTGACGTGGTGGCGCCGCCCTCCGCAGGCAGCGCCGTGGCGGAGCTCGAGGTGCTCGTTGCGGCGGGACCCGGTGCCGACCGCGAGATCGACATTCACTACCGTGAGGCGGGAGCGCAAGGCCAGGGGGGGCAAACGGCCAAGCGGATCCGCGCCCGCTTCGACATTCCCGGTGCGCACCATCGCCTCGACTTGGCGCTGGCCCTCGCAGCCGTGGTCGCTCTCGGCGGCGATCCGGAGCGCGCCGCGCAAGCGATCCCGCAGCTCGCCCTCCCGGAAGGGCGCTACCAGGCGATCCAGCTCCCCAACGGGGTCAACGCCGTCTACGACGCTTACAACGCGGCACCGGCCTCCACCGAAGCGGCCTTGCGCACCTTCGCGGGTCAGCAGCCGGCCAAGCGCAAGATCGCCGTGTTGGCCAGCATGGCGGAGCTGGGCCCCGAATCCGAAGCGCTGCACCGGCGCGTCGGTGAGATCGCCGGCGGCCTCGCCAAGGAACATGCGTTGGACGCCGTCTTGGTCGGAGGCGACTTCGCCGCCGCGCTGGAAGAGGGCGCGCTGGCTGGGGGTGCGCCGCCCCAGCGCCTGAGACGCTTCGGCAGCAACGCCGAAGCTGCCGAGTGGCTGCGTGGGTACCTTCATCCGGGCGACGCCGTCTTACTCAAGGGATCGCGTCGTTACAAGATGGAGGAGATCCTGGAGGGGCTACGCCGGTGAGCAGGTTGGTCATCACGCGCGAAGGAGTGCCGCAGGGCATCGTGGCCCTGCCGGTGCGCACGCGCCTCATCGGGGAGGGGGACGATCTCACGGCCATCGTGCGCGATGCCGTCACCGGGATCGCGCGCGGCGGAGATGTCCTGTGCATTGCCGAGACCGCCGTGGCCATCGCCCAAGGGCGCTTCATCCCCGCCGAGTACATCCGGCCCTCGAAGCTGGCGTTCGCGCTCGCGCGCCGGGCCGGCGCCTTGGCCACCGTGGCGCAGCCCGAGTCGATGCAGCTCGTGATCGACGACGTCGGCGCCCCCAGAGTGCTCTACGCGGTCGCGGCGGGCGCGGTCGGAAGGCTCCTGGGTAAGCGCGGCATCTTCTACGAGATCCTCGGCGAGGCGATTGCCGCCATCGACGGCTACACCGGCACGCTGCCGCCGTACGAGCGCGCCATCGTGCTGGGGCCCGAGAAGCCCGACGACGTCTCGCAGCAGCTCGCCGATGCGCTCGGCTGCCATGCGGCCGTCATCGACGCCAATGATCTGCAGAAGGCGCATGTGCTGGGCGCGAGCCGCGGCGTCAACCGCGCGCTCCTCCAAGAGGCCATGCGCGCCAATCCGCACGGCAACGCCGATCAGCAGACGCCGCTCGTGATCCTCAAGTGGCGCGGCCAGGGTCCCAATCCGCTTCTCGCGCACCCGGAGGCCGCGTGATGCGGCCGCTGGAGGCCGGCGTGGCCTTCGCAACCGGGCTCATCCTGACGCTGGCGATCGGCAAGCCGCTGATCGCGCAGTTGCGCCGCCTGGCGTTCGGCCAGCACATCTACGAGGACGGACCCAGGTCGCACCAGAGCAAGAGCGGCACGCCGACGATGGGCGGCATCCTCTTCCTCGTTGCCGCCGTCGCCGCCGCGCTCGTGGCGCGGGAGCCGCAAGCCACGTTGCTCGCGGGCCTCACGCTCGCGTGCGGCGCCATCGGCTTCCTCGACGACTGGCTCATCGTGCGCCACAAGCGCGCCCTGGGCCTCAGGGCCCGGACCAAGTTCCTGCTGATCGCCGTGGCGGCCGTGATCTTCCTCGGCCTCGCGCCGCACGTCGTCGGCGCGCAGGCGCATCGCTATGCCATCCTGCGCTGGCACGGAGGCGAGGGCGCGCTGGACGCCACGCCGTTAATCTGGTATGCGGTTTCGCTGTTGGCCGTGCTGGGCACCACCAACGCCGTCAATCTCACCGACGGCCTCGACGGACTGGCGGCCGGGACCATGGTGCCGGCGCTTGCGGCGGCGATCGCCGCCGCGCTGCTGGCGCAGGCGCACGGCGTGGCGCTGGTCGAGATCACGATGGCGGGAGCGTGCGTGGGCTTCCTCTACTATAACCGTCACCCCGCGCGCGTCTTCATGGGCGACACGGGGTCGCTCGCGCTGGGGGCGCTGCTCGCGGGCGGGGCGATCCTGACGGGGAGTCAACTCCTGCTGCCGCTGATCGGCGGCGTCTTCGCGGCGGAGGCGCTCTCCGTCATCATGCAGGTGGTCTCGTACAAGACCACTCGCAAGCGCATCTTTCGGATGAGCCCGCTCCATCACCACTTCGAGCTCGGCGGATGGCCGGAGACGGTGGTGACCAAGCGGTTCTGGACGGCCGGCGCGATCCTCGCGCTCGCCGGGTACGTGGTGGTGCGATGACCTTCGACTCGACGAACGATTTCTCCAACGGCCAGCGCGTGCTGGTCATCGGCCTGGGGCGCAGCGGCTTGGCCACCGTGGAGGTGCTCCGCGCGCGCGGCGCGGAGGTCTGGGCGATCGACGACAAGCCGGCCGAGCTGATCGAGCCCGCGATCCGCGAGATCGAGGCCGCCGGCGCCACGTTCCTGCATCGCGACGAGCTGGAGCCGTTGGTCAGCGGCTTCGGCGCGGCCGTGGTCTCGCCGGGCGTTCCCCTGACCACACCCACCGTGCGCCGCGTGCAGGACGCCGGCATCCCGGTCTACAGCGAGATCGAGGTGGCCTACCGCATCTGCCGCGCGCCGATTCTCGCCGTCACCGGCACCAAGGGCAAGACCACGACCACCGCCCTGCTGGGCGCAATGCTGGCCGCCGACGGGCGCACGGTGCACGTGGGCGGGAACATCGGCAACGCGCTCATCCGCGAGACGGCCAAGGCGGCGCCGGAGGACTGGGTGGTGGCCGAGGTGAGCTCCTTTCAGCTCGAGTCGATCCGCTCGTTCAAGCCGCGGGTCTCGCTGATCCTCAACCTCTCGCCGGATCACCTCGACCGCTACCACTCCATGGAGGAGTATCGCGAAGCCAAGCTCCGCATCTTCGCGAACCAAGGGCCGGGCGACATCTTCGTCGGCAACCTGGACGACCCGTACTTCGAGCCGCTCTCCACCGACGTGGAGAGCTATCGCATTCCCTGCCAGGCGTGGTGGTTCTCGCGGCATCCGCACCGCAACTCCACGCTCTACGCGCGCGACGGCAAGATCTACTTCGCCCGGCCGGGGGCGCCGCGCGCTCAGGCCGTGATGCCGATCGACGAGATCCCGCTGCTCGGCGAGCACAACGTGATCAACGTCATGGGCGCCGCGGCGGCGGCGCTGGCCGCGGGCGTTCCGATCGCGGCGATCCGCGAGGCCGTGAAGCGCTTCCAGGCCTTGCCGCACCGCTTGCAGACCGTGGGCGAGATCGACGGCGTGCGCTACGTCGACGACTCCAAGGGCACCAACCCCGGCGCGGTGATCGCCGCGCTGAAGTCCTTCGACCATCGGCGCGTGGTCGCGATCTGCGGCGGCAAGGCCAAAGGCACCGACTTCAGCGAGATGGGCGATGAGCTCGACGAGCGCGCGCGCGCCGTGGTGCTGATCGGGGAAGCCGCGGACGCGATCGCCACGCACGTGGTGCGCGCCGCCATCCACCGGGCCGACACCATGGAGGAGGCGGTTGACGTCGCGCGCGGCTTGGCGCAGCCGGGCGACGTGGTGCTCCTCTCTCCGGGGTGCGCGTCGTTCGATATGTTCGAGTCGGCGGAGCACCGCGGCCAGGTCTTCACCGCCGCCGTGCACGCGCTGGCGGAGCGAGGTGCTCCCCGTGGCGCGTGACCGCCGCGAGCGCAGCGCCCCCGATTGGGGGTTGGTGATCGGCGTCGGGGCTCTGGTGGGCATCGGCTTGGTGATGATCTTCTCGGCGTCGAGCGTCTCGGGCTACGCCGAGCACCACGATACGGCATACTATCTCAAGCGCCAGCTCATGTGGCTGACCGTCTCTCTGCCGGTGGCCTACGCCGCCTACCGCATGGACTACCGTCTGCTCAAGCAGTGGACGCCGTGGCTGGTGCTGCTGGCGATGGGCTCGCTGGCGGCGGTGCTGGTGCCGCACGTGGGCACGGAGGTGGGAGGCGCGCGGCGCTGGTTCTCGCTGGGTCCGCTCTCCGTCCAGCCCTCCGAGTTCGCGAAGCTGGCGCTGGTGGTCTACTTGGCGCAGGCCCTCGCGGAGAAGAAGGATCGCGTCACGTCTTTCCAGCGCGGCGTCTTCCCCGTCATGATGGTCACCGGGATCTTGGCGATGCTGGTGCTGCGCCAGCCCGACATGGGCACGGCCAGCCTCTACATCATGGTGGGGCTGCTGATGCTCTTCGTGGCCGGCGCGCGCATCCCGCACTTGGTGGCCACCGTCTCGTGCATGGCGCCGCTGGTGGCCTACGAGGTGATGATGTCACCATACAAGCGCGCGCGGATCATGGCCTTCGTCAACCCGTGGAAAGATCCCGAGAACACCGGCTTCCACATCATCCAGTCGCTCTTGGCGCTGGGCAGCGGAGGCATCTTCGGCCTCGGGTTGGGCGAGTCGCGCCAGAAGTTCTTCTACCTCCCCGAGCAGTACACGGACTTCATCTTCGCCGTCATCGGCGAGGAGCTGGGGCTGATCGGAGCGGTGGTGGTGCTGGGCCTCTTCGTGTGGCTCGCGTACCGCGCCGTGCGCATCGCGCTCGCCGCCCCCGACGCCTTCGGCTTCTATCTCTCCGTCGGATGCGCGGCCACGGTGGTGCTGCAGGCGCTGGTGAACATCGGCGTCGTGACCTCGTCGTGGCCGGTGACGGGCGTGCCGTTGCCGTTCATCTCGTTCGGCGGCAGCTCGCTGATGGTCAATCTCGTCTGCGTCGCTCTGGTGCTCAACGTGGGCTGCAGCCGCCGCGCGGGAGCCGCGCTTCAAGCGGTCGGCATGCGAGGCGGGGCCGCGGCTTGAGGATCGCCTTCACGGGTGGCGGCACCGGAGGCCACGTCTATCCGGCGCTGGCGCTCGCCCAGGCCCTGCGCCAGCGGGATCCCTCCGTCGAGATCCGCTTCTTCGGCATGGCGCGCGGCATCGAGGCGCGCCTGGTCTACGCGGCGGGCTTTCGCTTCGAGCGGGTGCCGGGCGCGCCGCTGGAGCGGCGGCTCTCATGGCGCGCGCTGCAGACCGCGGCGGTGAACCTGGCAGCCGTGGCGGCGGCCTCGCAGAGGATCGCCGTCTATCGCCCCAACGTGCTGGTGGCCACCGGCGGTTACGTCAGCCTGCCCGTGGTGGTCGCCGCATGGCTTCAGAAGCCGTTTCACCACACGCGCATCGTGCTGGTGGAGCCGAACGCGGCGCCGGGATTGACCAACCGGCTCGCGGCCCCGCTGGCCGACGAGGTGTGGGGGGCGTATCCCGACGAGGCGGGCTCCTTCGGCGCCAAGTTCCGGTTGACGGGCGTGCCGGTGCGCCCCGAGGTCCGGCGCCTGCGTCCCAAGGACGTGGCCCGCAAGGCGCTCGGCCTCGATCCGGATCGTCCCACGCTGCTGGCCATCGGCGGGAGTCAGGGAGCGCGGCGCATCAACCAGGCCTTCGCCGCTCTGGTGACGCGGCGCTCGCTGGAAGGGTGGCAGGTGATCCAGGTCACGGGGGCGCGCGACTTCGATTGGATGCGCGCGGAGGAGGGGGACCTGGCCTCCGGAAATAGCGTAGCGCTGCTGCCGTATCTCGATGACATGGCGCTCGGCTATGCCGCCGCCGACATCGTCGTGGCGCGCGCCGGCGCGTCGACGCTCGCGGAGCTGGCGGCGACGGGCACCGCCTCGGTGCTGGTGCCGTATCCGTTCGCGGCGGAGAACCACCAAGCCAGGAACGCGGAGGTCTTCGTGCGCGCGGGTGCCGCGGTGACGATCGCCGACGAGGAGCTCGACGGCGACCGCCTGTGGTGGACGCTCGTGGAGCTGCGCAAGCCCGGCGTGCTGGAGGCGATGCGCGCGGCCGCACGGGCGCTTGCGCACGACGACGTGGAGCGCACGCTCGTCGATCGGCTGTTGCAGGGGAGCTCGCTCCCGGAGGAACGTTGAACCAGAGGTCCGAGTACGTCCACTTCGTCGGCATCGGCGGCATCGGCATGAGCGCGCTCGCGCGCGTGCTGCTGGCGCAGGGCGTCGCCGTCTCGGGTTCGGATCTCTCCGAGTCGACGCGCTTGTGCCAGCTCCGCGAGCTGGGAGCGCGCACGTTCGTGGGACACGCCGCCGAGAACGTGGCGCAGGCGCGGCGGCTGGTGGTCTCCTCGGCGATCGCGCCCGAGAACCCGGAGGTGCGCGCGGCGCGCGATCGCGGCATTCCCATCGTCACGCGCGGCGTGCTGCTGGCCGAGATGATGGAGGGGCGCTACGGCATCGCCATCGCGGGGACGCACGGCAAGACCACCACCACCACCATGGTCGCGGCGGTGCTGGAGGCGGGCGGCTTGGATCCCACCGTGCTCGTGGGCGGCGAGATCGTGGGGCGCGGCGTGAACGCCAAGCTGGGCGGCGGCGAGTACCTGGTGGCCGAGAGCGACGAGTCCGACGGCTCCTTTCTCGAGCTGCGCCCGCGCATCGCGGTGATCACCAACATCGAGAACGACCACCTCGCGCACTACGGCACCTTCGAGGCCCTCGCCGCGGCGTTTGGGCGCTTCGCTGAGCTCTTGCCGGACGACGGTCTCGCGGTGATCGGCGTCGACTGCCCCGAGACGGCGCGTCTGGCCAGGGTTGCGCGGCGCGCGCGGACCCTCACCACCGGCCTGGACCCCGCCGCGGAGCTGACCATCAGCGGCTTGGAGCAGGGCGGCGACGGAAGCCGCTTCGTCGCGGTGCTGCGCGGCCGCACGCTCGGCGAGATCGCGCTCTCTCTCCCCGGCGTGCACAACGTCGCCAACGCGCTGCACGCCGTGGCGGTGGGCCTGGAGCTGGCGATTCCGTTCGAGCAGATCGCGCGGGGCCTGGCAGAGTTCCGCGGCGTGCGCCGCCGCTTCGACGTCCTCTACCGCTCCGAAGACGTGGCCGTGGTGGACGACTACGCGCACCACCCCACGGCGGTGGCCACGACCATCGCCGCCGCGCGCCAGTACTGGCCGGGGCGCGTGATCGCGGCGTTCCAGCCTCACCGCTACACGCGCACGGCGTACCTGATCGACGACTTCGCGCGGGCGCTGGTCGGCGCCGACGAGGTGGTGGTGGCCGACGTCTACTCCGCGGGGGAGGACCCCGTGCCCGGCGTCAGCGGCGAGGCGATCGCCGAGCGGGTGCGCACGCACGCGCCGGGGCTGAGCGTGACCTACGTGGCCCAGCGCGACGCCGTGACCGATCACCTGGTGGCGCGCGCCGTGCCCGGGACGCTGCTGCTGTGCATGGGCGCCGGCGACATCACCGCCCGCGCCGCCGAGGTGGCCGCGCGCCTGCGGTCGGCGGAGGTGGCCCCTGCCGGTTCGTAGCCGCAGCATCGTCGAAAGCGCGGAGCGCGCCGCTCTCGCGGAGGCGTGCGGCGAGCACGTCGCCTTCGACGCGCCGCTGGCGCCCTTCACCTCCTACAAGGTCGGCGGTCCCGCCGACGCGCTGATCCACGCCGAGACCACGGCGATGCTGGCGGCGGCGCTGCGCATCTGCGCGCGCGCCGGGCTGCCGTGGTTCCTCTTGGGCAGCGGCTCGAATCTGCTGGTGGGCGACGGCGGGATGCGCGGCGTGGTCTTTCGCTTGGGCCGCGAGTACGGCGAGGTGCGCTGGAGCGAGGATCGCGGCGACGGCCTGGAGCGCGCCGAGGTGGGCGCCAGCGCCTCGCTGGCGGCCTTCTGCGGCAAGGCCGCCTCGCGCGGCTGCGCGGGCATCGCCTCTCTGGCGGGCATCCCTGGGAGCGTGGGCGGGGCCCTGCGCATGAACGCCGGCACCGACCACGAGATCGGCGAGTTCGTCGAGGAGGTGCTGGTCCAGACCCCCCAGCTCCCCGATCCCCATCCCGTGAGCGTGCAGTACTACTACCGCCACACGAGCCTCGAGCGCGACGCGGTGGTGGCCGCGGTCCGCCTGCGCTTCGAGCGGGGCGACCCGGCCGCCGTGCGGGGCGACCTGCAGGGCCGGCTCAAGCGCCGCAAGGAGAGCCAGCCCATCCAGTGGCCCAACGCCGGCTCCGTCTTCCGCAATCCCCCCGGGGACAAAGCCGGCCGCCTGATCGAGGCCGCCGGGTGCAAGGGATGGCGCTGCGGCGGCGCGGAAGTGAGCCCCCAACACGCCAACTTCATCGTGAACCTCGGTGACGCCACCGCTGCCGACATCGCGACGCTGATGGCGCGCGTGCGGCGCCGCGTTCACGAGCGATTCGGAGTCGACTTGATCCTGGAGCAGCATGTCGTGGGCGTTTTCGACGAAGCATGAGCGGTGCACGAACGAGATGAAGCAGGCAGGTGAGATGAAGCGCGTCGCCGTGCTGATGGGCGGCCCCTCCTCGGAGCGTGAGGTCTCGATCGCCACCGGAACGGGCGTGCTCCAGGCGCTCCAGTCGCTGGGCTATCAGGCCGAGGCCTTCGACTTCGACCATCGCGTGGTGGAGGCGCTGCGCACGTTCGGCCCCGACGTGGTCTTCAACGCCCTGCACGGCGTGGGCGGCGAGGACGGCCAGGCGCAGGCGATCCTGGAGTGGATGGGGCTGCCCTATACGGGGACCGGCATTCAGGGCTGCGCGATGTCGATGGACAAGCACATCACCAAGAAGCTGCTGGCCGCCGAGGGTCTGCCCACCCCGGCCTGGGACGTCTTCGACCTCAGCGGCGGCACGCTGCCGTTGCTGCCCGGCCTCAACTTGCCGCTGGTGGTCAAGCCCGTCGACGAAGGCTCGAGCGTGGGCGTCGCCATCGTGCGCACGCACGACCAGTGGAAGGAGGCGATGATCGCCTACTCCGAGCGCTACGACCGCGTGCTGGTGGAGGAGTACGTCGCCGGCCGCGAGTTCAGCGTGCCCGTGCTCTTCGAGGACGTGCTGCCCGTGGTGGAGATCGTGGCCGAGGATTCCTTTTATTCCTACGAAGCCAAGTACAAGCCCGGCGGCTCGCGCCATCTGGTGCCGGCCCCGCTGGACGAGGATCTGACGGCGCGTCTGCAAGTGCTCGCGCTCTCGACGCACCGCCTGCTCAACCTGCGCGACTACTCGCGCACCGACATCCTGCTCTCGCGCGAAGGGCGTCCCTATATTCTGGAAGTGAACACCCTTCCCGGGCTCACCCCCACCTCGATCCTGCCGGACTCGGCGCGGTCGATGGGCATCGCCTATGAGACGCTGGTGGATCGCCTGGTGCGCGCCGCGTACGATCGCCATCCCTCAAAGGAGGGAACGTCGTCGGGCCGAAGAGTGAGCGCGCATCTCAGGAGGACTGTCCCGTAATGTCGCAAGCTCTGTTCGCCCCTGCCGGTCTCGAGGGCGTCGTCGTCGGACCCACCCGTCTCTCGAACGTCGAGGGGAAGATCGGCCGCCTCACCTACTACGGATACGACATCCACGATCTCGCCCCGAACGCGCACTTCGAAGAAGTCGTCTATCTCCTGCACTTCGGGGAGTTGCCGACGCGCTCCCAACTCGACGGCTTGCGCGCCAAACTCGCGGAGCATCGCGACCTGCCGCCCGCCGTGGTGGCGATGATGAAGTCGCTTCCGAAGGATTCTTGGCCAATGGACGTGCTGCGCACGTCCATTTCCATGCTCTCCCAGTTCGAGCCGCACAACCACGACGGCGCGCACACCTCGGACGAAGACGCGGCGACGAAGCTGATCGCCAAGACGCCGACGATCGTGGCGGCATGGGATCGCGTGCGCCGCGGGCTGGAGCCGGTTCCGCCGCGTGCTGAATACGACGCCGCCGCGAACTTCCTATGGATGCGCACCGGCGAGGAGCCGCACGGCGTGGCCGTCAAGGCGCTCGACATGTACCTGGTGCTCCACTGCGACCACTCGTTCAACGCCTCCACCTTCGCCGCGCGCTGCACCGCGTCGACGCGGGCCGACATCTACGCGGCGGTGACCACGGCGGTGGCCACGCTGGAGGGCAACCTCCACGGCGGCGCGCCCAGCGAGGTCATGCACATGCTGGAGGGGATCGGCACCAAGGACAAGGTGGAGCCGTACGTGCGCGAGATCCTGCGGCGCGGCGAGCGCGTGATGGGGATCGGTCACCGCGAGTACAAGGTGCGCGATCCGCGCGCCCAGCATCTGGAGGCCCAGGCCAAGGCGCTGGGCATCGCCAACGGCGACACCCATTGGTACGACCTGGCCGTCACGCTCGAGCAGACGGCGGTGCGGGTGCTCCAAGAGGAGAAGCCCGACCGCTCGCTCTACGCCAACGTCGACTTCTACTCCGCGCCGATGCTCAGCAGCCTGGGCATCCCCAGCGACGAGTTCACCTGCATGTTCGCCTGCGGCCGGATGGTTGGCTGGACGGCGCACGTGCTGGAGCAGCTCGCGCACAACCGCATCTTCCGCCCGCAGGCGGAGTACACGGGCCCGACCGACCAGCGCTGGGTGCCGATCGACCTTCGCTAAAGAGGCGTCGGCGGGGAGTCGCTCGACTCCCGCCGAAGCCCCGTGCCCATGCTTGCATCCCAGTCCACCCGGCGCGCCGAGATCGAGCGCACGACCAAGGAGACGCAGATCTCCCTGACGCTCGACCTCGACGGCGGCGAGATCGAGATCGCGACCGGCGTCGCCTTCTTCGACCACATGCTCGACGCGTTCGCCAAGCACTCCGGGTGCGGGCTCCGCCTGCGCGCCAAGGGCGACGGCATGGACCATCACCACCTGGTCGAGGATGTCGGCATCGCCCTCGGGCGCGCCATCGCGCAGGCCCTGGGCGAGAAGCGCGGGATCGAGCGCTTCGGCGACGCCCTGGTGCCGCTCGACGACGCGCTGGTGCTGGCGGCGGTCGATCTCTCCGGCCGCAGCTACCTCAACTTCGACGTGCCCTTCGCCGTCGAGGACCTCGCCGATCTCAAGACCGAGCTGGTCGGCGAGTTCTTCCGGGCGCTCAGCGACAACGGCAAGCTCAACCTGCATCTGGTGCGCCAACACGGCAAGGTCGCCCACCACCTCTGCGAGGCCTCGTTCAAGGCCTTCGCGCGCGCCTTCCGCGCCGCCAAGCGGCTCACCGGAACGGCGGAGGTGCCTTCGACCAAAGGCGTCCTGGAGTAGACCAGCCATGATCGCAGTGGTGGACTACGGGGGCGGCAACCTCGGATCGCTGACGGGCGCGCTCGAGCGCTTCGGCGTGGGCTTCGCGCTGACCGACGAGCCCGCGGCCGTCGACCTGGCGGACGCGGTGATCCTCCCCGGCGACGGCGCCTTCGGCGCCACGATGGAGGCGTTGCGCGCGCGGGGGCTGGACGACGCCGTGCGGCGCGCGATCGCGGCGGGGCGTCCGTTCCTTGGGATCTGCGTGGGCATGCAGATCCTCTTCGAGGGGAGCGACGAATACGGCGAGCACCGCGGCTTCGGCGTCTTTCCCGGCACCGTCACGCGCCTGAGCGGGGCGCCGCGCGTGCCGCACATGGGCTGGGACACGCTCGACGTCGTGGGGGCGCACCCGTGCATCGAGGGCGTGCGCACGGGGGACTACGTCTACTTTCTGCACTCGTACGCGGCGCCGGTCGTGGCCGACACGGTGGCCTCGTGCACGTACGGGCGCCCGTTCTCCGCCGTGGTGGCGCGCGGTCGCGTGGTGGGGACGCAGTTCCACCCCGAGAAGAGCCAGCAGACGGGCTTGCGCATCCTCTCCAACTTTTTGCGGTCCATCGATGCCGGCGCGCGTGCCTGACCTCCCGCGCCGCTTGGGACTGATCCTTCCGGAGCTGCCGCGCGCCGTGGGCGTCTTCGGCATCGCGCTGCTCTTCGAGGTGGCCGCGATGCTGGTGCGCTCGCACGTGGGCTGGCAGCCGTTGCCCCTCGACCGCAGCCCCGCGCTGCTGGTGATCGACGCGCTGGTCGCCTCGGCGATCGTGGAATTCCTCCTGCGCGGCGCCGTGCAGGGACTGCTCCCGTGGTTCGGCCTCGGCGCGCTCCTCTCGCTGGCGATACCGGCCGCTCTGGAGTTCGCCGGCGGGTACACGGAGTCGGGCGTGATCTGGGAAGTGATCTTCGGCGCGGGCTTCGTCTTCGCGCGCGCGGCCAGCGGATCGATCTATCCCAGCGTGGCGTTGCGCTTCGTGCAGTACCTCCTCATCCCGGCGTTCGTGGCGGTGCACCGATGATCGTGATCCCCGCCATCGACCTGCGCGGCGGCAAGTGCGTGCGCCTCGTGCAAGGGGAGAAGGCGCGCACCACCGTCTACGACGACGATCCCGTCCAGCGCGCCCGCGCGTTCGTCCGCGCCGGCGCGGCGCGCATCCACGTGGTGGACCTCGACGGCGCCTTCGGCGACGGCTCGAACCTGGCCATGCTGGGGGCGATCGCTCGCGCGGTGGACGTGCCGGTGCAGACGGGCGGCGGAGTGCGCTCGCTGGAAGATGCGCGCGCGCGCGTGGAGGCGGGAGCGCACGACGTGATCCTGGGCACGCTGCTGGTGGAGCAGCCGGAGCTCTCCGCGCGCATCGCGCAGGCGTTTCCCGGGCGCATCGCCGCCGGTATCGACGCGCGCGGCGACGAGGTGGCCGTGCGCGGGTGGGAGCAAGGCGGCGGCGTGCGCGTGGACGATCTGCTGGCGCGCGTGGCGGCGTGTGGCATCGAGCGCGTGATCGCGACGCAGATCGAGCGCGACGGCACGGGACGCGGCTACGACCTCGACTTCTACCGGCGCCTCTGCGCGCACGCCGTGCCTCGCGTCCAGGCCAGCGGAGGCGCTCGCACCACCGACGATCTGCGCGCGCTGCGGGATCTGGCGCTGGCGAACCTGGAGGGGGCGATCGTGGGGCGCGCGCTCTACGAGGGGACGCTCGACCTCGCGGAGGCGATCAGAGCGGTCGCCTGAGCTGCGCGGAAGGAAGGGGCTTGGGCGGCGGGGCGGCTGTGGCCGGCGCACCGGGTAGGCGAAAGCGCGGCGGAGGCGTGTGGTGCGGCGCAGGCGTGTGGTGCGGCTTCGGCCGCGGCCGGGGCCGCGGGTGCGGGGCGGGGATGGTCACCAGGATCGGCGCCACTTGACCGGTGCCGACGGGGACAGAAAGGCTGAAGGGCACCGAGTCGCCGCCGGGCACGTAGAAGCGCCCGTAGACCACGATCCACGGCGCGGCGATGGAGAGCGGAACGTCGGCCACGCCGTAATAGCGCCCCGGAACGCCGGGCCACGGCGTGAGCGGGAAGCGCCCCTCGACGCCCGGGATGGTGAAGTAGCCCCAGCCGTTGGGCTCGCCCACCACGCCGAAGAAGAGGCCGTTGCTCTGCGCCGCGTAGGCGGGCAGGAATGGAAAGTACGCGCCGCGCGAGTCGTCGGGGTACGGCGTGGGGTTCGGCACGGCCGGAACCAGCGGCACGGGGGCGTACGGCAACGCGGGGGGAACCGGGGTGGCCATGGGCAGAGGCGTTTGCAGATCGCTCACGTCGAGCGCGCCGGGCAGGCGGATCACCACTTGGTTGGCGCCGGCCACGTAGTCCACGCTCGCGCCCAGCGCCTGCGCCACGAAGCGCAGCGGAACGAAGGCGCGGCCCTCGCGCACCACCGATCCCACGTCGAGATCGACGCGCCGGCCGCCCACGAAGGCGAACGTGGCGCCGATGGGCAGAAACACCTCGCGCCCGCCGCGCTTGGCGACCACCGCATGGTGCGCGCCGTCGTACTGCACCGTGGCGCCCAGCGCTTGAAAGACCGCGCGCATCGGCAGCAGCACGCGGCCGCCTTGCACCAGCGGCGGAGGCTGCGCGATCAGCACGCGATCGTCGATCACCACGCTGGGCGCTCGCGCGGCGCCCAGCAGCAGCGGCGTCGCCGAAGCGAGCGCGATCGCCATGGCCACCGCCGGAGCACGCCGCACGAACATCTCACCTAGTCCAACGCAGGGGGCTCGGCGTACGTTCGCGGCAGATGCAACGGCAGGCGAGCGAGCACCTCGTAGGCGATCGTCCCGCTCCAATCGGCGAGATCGTCGGCGGTGATCTCCCCCTGGCCGTCGCGCCCCAGCAACGTCACGCGTTGCCCCAGGTGGGCGCCTGGCACCTCGGTGACGTCGATCATGCACATGTCCATGCAGAGCCGGCCGGCGATGGGGCAGCGGCGCCCGTCCACGAGCACCGCGCCGCGGTTGGAGAGGCCGCGGTCCAGCCCCTCGGCGTAGCCCAGCGGCAAGGTGGCCAGGGTGGCGCGCCGCGCGGCGCGCCAGGTGGAGCCGTAGCCCACCGGCTCGCCGGCATCCAGCTCGCGCAGGGCCACGATCCGCGTGGTCCAGGTGAGGGCGGGCTCCAGCAGACCCGCGGTGGGGTCGCCGTCGTGGAGCCCCCGGATCGCCCGGCTCTGCAAGAAGAGGCGCGACTCGCGCGAGGGCCAGACGCCGTAGAGCGCGATCCCCACCCGCACCAGGTCGAGGCGCGTCTCGGGCCACATCATGGCCGCGGCGCTGGCCGCCATGTGGCGGATCGTGCCCTCGGGGAGCGCCCCGGCGATGGCCTCGATGAAGCGCCGGTGCTGGAGCGAGGTGAACCCCTCGTCCAGGTCCTCGGCGGATGCCAGATGGGTGTAGCAGCCCTCCAGGCGCAGCTCGGGCAGACGCCGCAGCTCCGCGAGCGCCGCCGGCGCCTGGTCGGGTCGAAAGCCCAGTCGCGCGACGCCCGTGTCCACCTTGGCGTGAACGGCGAACGGCGAGAGCCGGCGCCGGGCCGTGCTGGCGGCCAGACGGGCGAAGTCGAGGCTCCACAGCGTGATGGCGACGCCGGCGGCGTGGGCGTCGTCGAGGTCCTCGTGCCGCACCGGCCCCAGGACGAGGATCGGATCGGTGACCCCGGCCTCACGCAGCGCCAGCGCCTCGTCCAGCTCGTAGACGAGGAATCGGGCCACGCGCCCGGAGAGCGCCCGGGCCACGGGGACCAGGCCATGCCCATAGGCGTTGGCCTTGATCACCGCTCCCAGCGGCGTGGGGGCCACCAGAGCCGCCAGGCGCTCCGCGTTGCGGCGCAACGCCCCCAGGTCGACCTGCAGGGTGGCGAGCGGCACTTAGGTGCGCAGGGCCTTGCGGGCGGCGGCGGAGACGACCAGAGCGATCGCCACGCCGAAGAGCACGGTGTGAGCGATCAGGCTCATGAAAAACTTCGGCCAGTCGTGGTTTGGCGAGACGTACGTGCGGGCGAAGACCTGCACCGTGAGCATCGCGAGCATCACGACGAAGCCGTAGAGCAGCCCCGATGGCACCGGCCGGTTCACCAAGGCCGGGCGCCCGCTCTGGGCCAGGGCGGCGTAGACGATCCCCCAGACGATCGAGACGGCGAAGTGGATGGCGGCGCCCAGCACGGCGTACGAGGTCGACGTGAAGGCCACCGGGCCCACCACGTTGGAGGCCACCCATTGGTAGATGCCGAGGGGTTTGGCCCCTTGGAGGACCATGAAGAGGTCCAGCAGCGCGCCCCCGATGATCCCGGCCGCGATGCCCGCAGGGATCAGGTTCACGCGTTTGGGGGGTGCGATGATGCTGGGCAAGGCTCTCTCCCTCTGGCGGCCGGTGGGACGACGGGCGTGGCGGCGGCTTGATTTAGGCCCCGCGGCCCCCCCTTTCCCTCTTGCACTCCCCGAGGGTGTCTGCTAGAATCCTATGCGCCTGGCAGTCAACTGCTAAGAGTGCTAATCCACGCAGAGTCTCGTGCTTTGAGGAGGAATCCCGTGAACCTGAAACCGTTGGGCGATCGCGTGATCGTCGAGCACGTCGAGCAGGCCGACAAGACCCCCGGCGGCGTGTTCCTGCCGGACACGGCCAAGGAGAAGCCCCAGGAGGGCATCGTTCGGGCCGTCGGCACCGGTCGCGTGACCGATGACGGGAAGACCGTTCCCATGACCGTCAAGGTTGGCGACCGCGTGATCTATTCCAAGTACGCCGGCAGCGAAGTCAAGGTCGAGGGTACAGAGTACCTCATCATCCCCGAGAAGGACGTGCTGGCCGTCTTCTCCGACGAGAAGGTCGCCGCGCACGCGTAACGCCGCGTCGCACTTGCTTCTCTCTTAACCACGAAGCCGTAGGAGCTGTAAGACCACAACAATGGCAGCGAAAGAACTGGTTTTCGACGAGAGTGCGCGCCGCGCGCTCGAGCGGGGCGCCAACATCCTGGCGGACGCCGTTCGCGTGACGCTGGGTCCGAAGGGCCGCTACGTCGTGCTCGACAAGAAATTCGGGTCGCCCACCATCACGAACGACGGTGTGACGATCGCCAAGGAGATCGAGCTCCCCAATACGTTCGAGAACATGGGAGCCCAGTTGGTCAAGGAGGTCGCCTCCAAGACCAACGACGTCGCCGGTGACGGCACCACCACCGCGACGGTGCTGGCCCAGGCGATCATCCGCGAGGGTCTGCGCAACGTCACCGCCGGTGCCAACCCGCTCTACCTGAAGCGCGGCATCGAGAAGGCCGTCGAGGCGGTGGTCGGGTCGCTGGACTCGCAGAAGAAAGAGATCGCGACCGACCGCGCCAAGATCGCCGAAGTCGCCTCCATCTCCGCCAAGGATCCCGAGATCGGCGAGCTGATCGCCGTTGCGATGGAGAAGGTGGGCAAGGACGGCGTCATCACGGTCGAAGAGTCGAAGTCGATGAAGACCGACGTCGAGACCAAGGACGGCATGCAGTTCGACAAGGGCTACATCTCGCCGTACATGGTGACCGACTCGGAGCGCATGGAGGCCACCCTCCAGGATCCGTTCATCCTGGTGACGGAGCGGAAGATCTCCGCCATCGCCGACATCCTGCCGCTGCTCGAGAAGATCGTGCAGATGCAGAAGCCGCTGCTCATCATCGCCGAGGACGTCGACGGTGAGGCCCTCGCGACGCTGGTGGTCAACAAGCTGCGCGGTACGTTCACGACCGTCGCCGTCAAGGCGCCGGGCTTCGGCGACCGCCGCAAGGAGATGCTCAAGGACATCGCCACCCTCACGGGCGGCACGGTCGTCTCCGAGGAGCTGGGCCTCAAGCTCGACAAGGTCGGCGTCGACGTGCTGGGCCGTGCGAAGACCGTCAAGATCACCAAGGACGAGACCACGGTGGTCGACGGCGCCGGCGACGCGGCCGCGATCAAGGGCCGCATCGAGATGATCAAGCGGCAGATCGAGGAGACCGACAGCGACTTCGACCGCGAGAAGCTCCAGGAGCGGCTGGCCAAGCTGGCCGGCGGCGTGGCGGTGATCCAGGTCGGCGCCGCGACGGAGACCGAGCTCAAGGAGAAGAAGCACCGCATCGAGGACGCCCTCTCGACCGCTCGCGCGGCCGTGCAGGAGGGCATCGTCCCCGGCGGCGGCGCGGCGCTGATCCATGCCATCAAGTCGCTCGAAAAGCTCGAGACGGCGAAGAACGGCGACATCAACGCCAAGGACGAGGTCGTCGGCGTGCAGATCATCAAGCGCGCGCTCGAGGAGCCGTTGCGTTGGATCGCCGAGAACGCCGGCTTCGAGGGCAGCGTCGTGGTCCAGAAGGTCAAGACGCTTCCCGCGGGCGAGGGCTTCAACGCCCTGAGCGGCGAGTACGTCGACATGATCAAGGCCGGCATCATCGACCCGCTCAAGGTCACCCGCTCGGCCCTGCAAAACGCCGCTTCGATCTCGAGCCTGATCCTGACGACGGAGACGCTGATCAGCGACAAGCCCGAGCCCAAGAGGGCCGGCGGTGCTCCGGGCGGCATGCCCGGCGGCATGGGCGACTACGGCGACATGATGTAGCTCGCGCGAAGGCGCGAACTGGATCGCGAGGGGCGCGGCCGAAGCCGCGCCCCTCGGCTTTCTCCGTTACGCTGCGGCGGGATTCTTCGGCCGTCCGCCTTTTCGGCCGTTCCGGCGCGACGAGGCGGCCTTCTTCGCGCTCGTCCGACCGCGAGAGCGACGCCCCATCGCCCGCGCAAAGAGCGAGCCGAGCTCATCGGCCAGGAGACCGGGAACATAGATATCGACGTTGATGCGCCGGAAGGATACGGCATCGCCGCCGGGTTGGATCTCGATCTTTGCCACATCTTCAGGCGATGCGTGGGCAAGCTCGCGAATCCGAATTCGCGGCAGCCGCACGGCAATGCCGTTGCGCAGCGTGATGTCGACCGAATCGGCCTTGCGATTGTATCGGGCCGCGACGACATCGATCGGCTCGTCGCGCTTTGCATGTTTGACCGCGGCCCGGTACATCGCGTCGGTCATCGGCGGCACGGGGATTCGATCGGGATACCTCTTAGACATTATAGGCGATCCACCAGCGCATGAGTTGGCCGAAATGCTCACCAACCAGCTCGCGTGCTCGCGCGACGTTCCGTTTGCTCATGCCTTCACGTTGTAAGGCGTTAGAGTTTCATCGAGCACGATCTGGACCTTCGTTCCCGCCCTGACGACGTGGACGTGAGGTCTATGGCCGCGTTCGCCGCGCGTGTTGACGATGAGACGAAAACCCTCGATGTCTCGTGCCGGCACGCGCGAAAATTTGAGGAGACGGAGCGCGCTCGGACGCCCGTCTCCTCAATCACAGAATCAAGATGCTACGGAAAGGCTATCTCGGTGCCGAGGCCCTGGCCGCGGGCGCGATCGACCACCAGCGCGGCGCAGGCCACGTCCTCGACGGCGATGCCCAGCGAGTCGAAGAGCGTGATCTCGCCGGGTGAGCGGCGCCCGTGGGCGCGCTGCGTGAGCACGTCGCCCAGCAGGGTCAGCTCGGGGTGGGCGGGGAGGGCGCCCTCCTTGATGGCCAGCAGCACGTCGCCGGACTCGCTCATCGCGCCCTCGCGCGAGTCGACGAAGAGACGCGCGTGCCCGACCAGCGCGCCCGGGAGTTCGCGCGCGGCCGGCGTGGAGCTGCCCACCGCGTTGAGGTGCGCGCCCGGCGAGACGTCGGCGGCCTCGAAGAGCGGGCTCTTCGAGGCGGTGACGGTGTTGATTACGTGCGCGCCGCGCACGGCCTCGGCCACGCCGCCCACCGCGCGCGCCGGCAAGCCCTGCTCGCGCGCCCACGCGGCGGCCTCCTCCGCCCGCTCGGCGTTGCGCCCCCAGATGCGCAGCTCCTCCAGCGTCATCGCCTCGTTCATCGCCAGCGCGTGGGAGCGCGCCTGCACGCCGCTGCCCAGGATGGCCGCCACGCGCGCCCCAACCGCCGCCAGGAGGCGCGTGGCCACGGCGGAGACGGCGGCCGTGCGCACCTCGGTGAGGTAGCGCGCGTCGAGCAGGGCGCTCGGCGTCCCCGTCGCGGGGTCGAAGAGCATCACCGCGCCTTGGTGCGTGGGGATCCGAAGCTCCGCGTTGCCCTCGAAGACGGTGACCAGCTTGGCGCCGAGCGCGCCGCCCTCGCCCAACAGCGAGCCCGGCATGGCGGCCAAGATCCCCGCGTGAGCCGGCACGCCGATGCGCAGGGGCATGCGGGCGGTGCCGTCCGACTGGGCCCGCAGCGCGCGCTCCACCGCGTGGACGGCGTCGCGGATCGGGAGCAGCGGGGCGATCTCGTGTTCGCGCAGGACCAGCATAGGGCGATGTCTCCTTCGGTTCCTTACGGGGCGCCGTAGCGGATGCGCCAGATGGTGCCGGACTGATCGTCGGCCAAGAAGAGGTCGCCCTCGGGGCCCTCGGCGATCCCGGTGGGCCGGGCGGTGCGCGCCCCCGACGCCTCCTGGAAGCCTCCGGCGAATTGGCGCCACTGCACGCTCGGATCCCGCCAGTCCACGCCTCGCGCCGGCTGATCGCCGGTCATGGGGACGAAGGCGACGCGCGGCGGAACCAGGGGGCGGTGCCACGAGCCATGGAGCGTGACGAAGGCGCCGCCCCAATAGGCCTTGGGAAAGGGGTGGAGCGCGCCGCGCGGCGGCCGATAGAAGACCGCGCCGATGGGCGTGGAGTAGGCGGGAAAGACCACGCGCGGCACCACCACGTGCGAGCATTCGGCGCCCGGCCGCGTGGGCACGCGATTCTCCACGCAGAGCGGCCAGCCGTAGTCGGCCGGAGCCCGGTGCGCGGTGACGGGATCGAAGATCTCGTAGGGATGGCCGTGGGCCAGCTCGTCCTGGCCCGCAACGCCGGCCCAGAGGTTGCTCGTGGACGGATTGACCGCCAGCGCGATGGCGTTGCGGATGTGGACGGCCACCGGGTGCATGCCGGCGCCGGTGGGCGCCATGGCTTGCACGGTGGCGCGCGTGGCGTCGAGCTCGGGACGGCAGTTGTTGCACGAGGAGCCGACGCTGGCGTAGAGCACGCCCTTCGCGAAGGCCAGCGAGGTGGTCCGATGGCCGCGCGCCTGAAAGCTGGTGCGAACCTGCGCGATCTTCTCCGGCATGGCGCGGGGCTGTTCGTCGCCCGTGCGGTAGGGGATACGCCAGATGCCGAACTGGCCGCCGGCGTACAGCGCGCCGTCGGCCAAGAGCACGCCGGCCACCGGCGGGTCGGGAATGTGGACGAAGACGCGCACGGCGCCGGGAACCAGCGCCTCGGCGCGCGGGACCACGTAGACGTTTTCGCCGTCGGTGCCGATGAAGAGGTCGCCGTTGGGAGCAACCGCCAGCTCGCGGGCGCCGTCGACGTGCGCGACGGCGGTGGCGGTGAACCCGGGCGGGAGCGTGGGCGTCATGGGGAGACGTACCTCACTTCAGCGACCACTCGTTGCAGTAGTAGGTGATCGGCACGTAGTTCTGCACGCGGAAGCGCTTCACGCGCGGGCCGAGTCCGATGGCATTCACGATCTGCGCCAGCGGCATAACGGCGGCATCACGCCAGAGGTCGCGGGTGACGGCCGCGTAATCTTCTGCGTCGATCGCACGATTGAGGGCCGGGTCGCAGATGCGCGAGAAGTTCATGCCCGGCGGCTTCGCCGCCGCGCATGAATACTTATTTTCCAGGTCTGGATCGAGAGAATATGGGGCAATGTCGAGGGCCAGGTCGAAGCGTCCGGAGCGCAGTGGGCCATCGAGTGCGAAGTACTCTTGCGGCGAATAGAGCTTGATCGCGAGTGTGATGCCGACAGCGGCGAGTTGCGCCGCCAGCAGCAGGCCGATCCGCTCCGCGATGCCTGGTAAACCGGTGTACGTGAGCCGTAAGCCGCTGGGTGCGGCGGACGAGAGCTCGCGCCTCAGCTTCGCCGGGTCGGGGCTCCAGGTCGGGTAGGCAAAACCACGATCGAGCTCAGGAGAGACGATCGAAGGGGCGGGGAGGCCCCAGTCGCCAAAGACCTTGCGACGGATCTCCTCGCGGTCGATAGACCTCCACACGAGACTCCGAAGCGAGATCTTTGAAAGGGCTCCAGTCACGTTCGCGATCAGCGTCACGGCGCCACCCGTATAGCGGGCGTACCGGAGGTGCCGCGCCTCGACAAACTGGCCAGGTACATAGAGCGCGATGTCGAGTTCTCCGGCGGCGAAGGCGACCGCCTCGGTGTTTTGGTCGGGCATGAACCGATAAGACATCTCCGGGATGCGCGGCATGCCGCGCGGCGAGTGAGGCCATGCCTTTAAGTCGTACGCCCCAGTCGACAGCGAGTGCGACCGTATGGCAAACGGCCCGGTGCCGATGGGCAACCGCCCGGGACGAATCAGCGGCAGATTCGGATCCCCGTACGCCGAGAAGAACGACATGGGAAACATGGGATCGGGCTCGCTGAGCTCCACGCGCAGCTCATGCCGCGATGTGGCCTCGATGTGCCGTACGAGGGAGTAGGGACGATTCGAACCCCACCCGGCGCGGCGTGCCCTCTGAAAGACCTCGACAACATCTTGGGCCGCGAGCTCCTTGCCGTCGTGCCAGAGCGGACCCTGACGAAGCCGATACCGCACCGCGCGACCATCCCTGGTGACCAGACCATTCCGTGTGGACGGGACCTCTTCAGCGAGGAGAGCGACCGGCCCATGTTGGCTCGCCCCAATGAGGCCATCCGCGTATAGCCATGCCATATCGCTCACATTTGGGGCTTGAGTCGTGTAGGGGTCGATAGCAGAAGAGTGGCCGAATGCCGATAAGCGCAGCCAAACGGGCTCGCCTGCCGCCCTCACGGGGAAATATGCTATTGCGCCAATCCCGGCGACAAACCCGGCGCGAGTGAGGCGCGGCGTCGCCACTGCGGAACTCCTAGAGATCACCGTCATCGTGATCCGTGCCTCGCGGGCGGCGGCAGGGGTCGTCCCGGTTTCATATGAAGACTTCTCCCGTTATGAGTACGGGTGAATTAGGCAATCGCTTGACCTATTTCGAGTCGATTCATCGACAGATTAGCGATGAACGCTTGGATCGCTACGTCTCTGCGGCAGGACAGGGCTCGTCTATTGGGCGCCTCTCCCATATTGGCGATGAGTCGCTGGCGACCATCCTTGACGAGTTCAACATATCGGATGGATCGCGAGTACTCGACCTCGGGAGCGGACGAGGCTTCCTGGCGCGCTGGTTCCAGTGGCGCAAGATGAACGTCGACTATACCGGGCTCGATTCCAGTCCCACGGCTATCGCAGCAGCGAGGCGCGCCGCCCCACGAGCCAGATTCATCCTGCACGACTTCCTTCGCCCCATCGAGCTCGGGGAGTTCGACATGGTTTGCGCTATCGAGGCAACCGGTGATGGGTACGTAACGGAACGCGTAGCGGCCACCATGTTGAAGTACCTGAAGCCGTCCGGCGTCGCTTTGGCGACCATCGTTAGCCTTAAACGACCCTATGGGGAAGCCGTCGGGAAGAGCATCGGAGCCTTTGCTGCATCTGGTGGAAAGAGTCGAGCCATTGATCTTACGGCGGAACACACCGAATATGTATCGAGGCTCTGCCGCCTCGTGCTCGAAGACGAATCTGGTCCAGATGACCTCCGGCGGAGGTCCCACGAGGAGTGTTCCACGTTCCTTGAGTCGATTCGGGCGGGAACCTACGGCTACGGGATCATCGCGGCGACCAAGTGACGCCCCTCAATGCGGGTTATCCTACTCTCTTTAGTTGCTGAGAAGCGCGCGCGCTGTCGGCCCGATATGGCCATCCACGATCGACGTTTCCATATCGGGAACGAGCACGCGGACGACGGATACAGGAAGGTTCGCCGGCGACAAATCGACCACGATGACGCGTCGGATTCCTACGTTCACGAGGGCGATTAAGAGGTCGCGCACCTCGGCCGCTAGACATTGTTGCGAGCGATCAGGAAGAGAGGAAAACGCACAAGTAGGGAGGGGCGCGTCATAATACCACCGGCCATGCGGAGCTTTGGCGCGCCGCCTACCGTGGTGGGCAAAGATCTCGGAATCCTCTTCCGCGCGGAGGAGGTCCTCGCGAGCGCCCTGGATATCAACAGACCGCGTTTGTGCTGCCTCCGTGATCGCCCGTACCGCCGCCTGTCGCGGCGACCAAGACGCGCCAAGGCCGAAATGGCTCATAGGGAGAGGCGAATCGGCCTCGTTGATGCTCGCCATCATCACCGTTGGAAGGTCGCCGACAGGGATGGTCATGAGGCGGAGCGAGAGTTCCGCGCACTCGACAAGATCGAGGAGCCTGTCGATGATCGGGTCACCCGTGGGAAGCGAAACGGACAAGACCGCAGGGTCGTCTATCATCGCCGTGCTGTCGAACTCCTCACCGATTGCACGAGCGAATGCCTCCAATGCGATCCGAGGACGAACGTGAGCCAGAGTGTGAGCGACCGCCCATCCGTGGCGCTCAACATACTCCATCAGCGCGTGGTAGACGGCTTCGAGGATCGTGTTTCCGGACGCGAGCCCGCTGCTCGAGCTCATGAGAAAGACGCGGTCCCCGTGCCACGGTGAACGAACAGCCGCGTATGGAACCTCCACGGTGCGACCGGTAACGAGTTCTACCCCAGAGACGAAGTCGATGGGCCTGTCGTACGCAGACGGCAACATTCCCATCTCAGCAAATCCGATGTCGTCGACCCCGCGCGGGACGGCTGGCACGAAAGGGAGGTCGATCGTCGCACCACATTGGCGCTCTACCGCCTCCATCACAGCGCTGCAAATGGAGTGCTCGCGGGTAAGACCCTTTCCATTGTAGATGCTGATGACGTCGGGAGAGTCGGCAACTACCGCACAAAACGTCGGTATGCCGATTCGGTCGAGAGCCGTGGTATCACCAATTCGCGTGATGCCGAAGCGCCGCCGGAGTACCGGAATCAAGGAGAGGGTCTCTGCTAATGGGCGCGTCCGATCGATCTGCCCCGGTGCCTTCGGCGCCGGGGTGTGGAGCCAAGAGATACTCATAGGCCCGCGGCGTATTCCTCGTTGGCGTCGCCCCATGGCAGCCCCGTTCGAGCCAATTTCGTACTCCCGGCGGGACATCGAGGGGGCGATTGGAGAACCTAGTAAGGGTTCAATAGCATACGGACCAGGAGGTTTGACGTGTCGTGGCTTCGGGCCTGTCTACAGCGCTCGTCGGACGAGATCGCGAATTCTCGCAGATCATTACTGAAATCAATCGCTCGGCCTCCGAACGAATTGCGCGTGTAACAGGAATCGAAGGGCCTTCCGGTATTGGGAAGACGGCTCTCCTGGGAGCAGTCATCGGCGCTATTCGCTCCCCTTCGTGGGTCGTTATGCAGGCGACGTGCCACGAGAGCCAGACCGCCGAGCCGCGAGCAGCGCTGGACCGTCTCGTGGCATCGGGTTTCGGTCAACTTGCACCGGAAATCGGAGCGAAGTATACGAGCGGACTCGATGAGGCGCTCCGCGGCCTCGGGCCAGCGTTCGAGAGATTGCTGCCCGAACGGCCGGAACGGGTCTTGGCTGAGCCCGAGCGCGTCGAGCGGGCGTGCCTACGCCTGCTCGACGCACTGCTGCTCGACTATGGAATTCTGGTCGTGGTCGACGATGCTCAATGGCTCGACGGCGACAGCGCGCGGATCGTTGGGCGCATGCAAATCGGACGTGAGGCGACGCGTCTGCACATTCTCGTCGCCGAACGCGAACGCCAGTCGTCGCCAATAGCGGATCTGCGGCGCAACTCTCAGCATGTGCTGGCCGCTCTCAGCGACCTGGACAGCGCCTCCCTCGTGCGGGCGATCTACCCTGCCGCCACCGATCGCGTTACTCGCGAGATCCTCGCGTATGGCCAGGGAATCCCGGTCAACCTCATTTCAATCGCCGGTCAAGCTGCCCAGACCGCGGAGGTCGAAAAAGAAGGCATCGAGCGAAGCGCAAGCGCCGTCATCCAGCGAGAGGTGCGCTCCCTGCCGGTGGAACAAAGCGAGCTGCTGCAAGCCTGCGCGGTGATGAAGCAACCGATCGAGTATAGGATCGTTCGGGCGCTGTGTCGATCCGATCTCGAGGCAGCGACCACGCTCTCCGGTCTCATGCCGCGCTATCTTGAGGCCTACGAGGGATCCTTTCGATTCGTCCACGACGTTGTCGCGCGGGCAGTCGAGCAAACGATTGCCCTGCCGGCGGTCGTTCATCGCAAGATATTGACTGGATTGTTGACGATCCAGGAGGACCCTCCGGGAATCGCGCGGCGCATCGCCGATCATGCTGCGGGCTGCGGGGACCGCGAGATGGAGCGGAAATACGCGGTGAAGCTCGCGCGCGGTGCCCTTGCAACGTCGGCCTGGGATGTTGCCGCCGACGCGTTCCATCGCGCCCTGCAACTCCGTGAGCCGACGCCGGAAGAGTATGTTCAATTCTACACGGAGTATGGTCAAGCGTTGCGCGCGCTTCTGCGTCTTGCGGAGTGCCACGCATTGTTGGAACGAGCGATCGTACGAGGGCGGCAACTTGGCTTGACGCGAGGATTTGGCATTCTTGCAGTGTCGCTCATCGCGACAGCGATTCCGTCCGGAGATTATGATCTTGCGGAAGGGGCTTACCGAGACATTCGGCCCCTGCTCGCGACAGAGGACGAGCGTCTCGATCTCGACGCGGTCATGGCCACCGTGTATGCGTTTCAGTGCCGAGCCGCTGAATATGGCGAAATTCGAGCCCGACTCGAGGAACGACGGGATGGGCTTTCCGACCTGGCATTGACCTTTGCATCCGTATCCGACGCCATACACCTTGGCCGGAGTGGCTACCAGGCGCGCGCCTTTAGGATGTTTCGGCTGGCAAAGCTTCGCGCGGATGCGGGGCGATCGTTTCAGGGAGCCGCTATCGAATCGCAAATGATCGCGTACGCCGCGTTTGCGGAGGGCTGCCAATCGGCCGAGGCAGGGCTACGAGCCTTTGCTGCGCGGTACGGCGAGTCTGGGAAGAGAATGATCGCCTCGACGGTTGTCGTGGTCGACTTCATGCGGGGTGCATGGGACGACGCCCTCGGTGCGGTCGCCGAAGCGAAAGAGTGGGGGACAGAAGCCACGGCAGCAGCTGATCTTTTGGCCGTCGAGCTTGCGATAGCAGCGCTAGGTGATGACAGAAAGTGCGATATCACCGCGGCCCGAGCGATGATGGATGCCGATATGAGGCAGGACCGCTGGGCGCCCGGCGTTCTTCTGGCGACCTGGATTTTGGCGGTACAGGGCCAGGCAGGCGGCATCGACGTGGACGCAATTCGCGCGAAGATCGCGAGCGCGCCCGGTGGTGTATTGCCATGGAGTCTCCCGTTCGGCGCGAGCGTGTACCTCGGGCTGGCGCTCTACGCGGAGAGAGCGAGGGACAAGAGCGTGTTGAGTTGGCTTTGTGATTGCAATGTGCCTGCGGACAACAGCGCGTGGTGTCTTGCGAATTTCCACTTTGCGCGGGCAATTTCGAGAAAGTCTCTTGGGTTGCGTGACGCCCGTGACTCGTTTGACAGTGCTGAACAATTGTATCGGTCGCTCGGCGCCGAGGTGCTGGCGACAATGGTCGCACGACGGGCGGAGCAGGCGATTGAGTCGAGCGCTGTGCTGCTTCGAGAGTTGGGCGCAGCAAGGAAGAATAGCGGAAAAGTGGCCCGTACGAAGCGCGGCCGGACTAGCAGCGACGATCTCTCGAAGCGAGAATTGGAGATCGCCGAACTGGTTGCTTCAGGATCGACCAACAAGCAGATCGCGAGTGCGCTGTTTCTTAGCGAAAGGACTGTTGAGGCTCACTTGGCAAGTGTGTTTCGGAAGACCGATGTGGCGTCACGCGCGCAGCTAACGCGGTGGTACCTCTTGCGTTAGTGGCTCATATGACTACTTGTTGAAAGCTCCGATCGTGATTCCGGAGAGCATCATTTCATAATATTCCGGCGCGTGTTGCTTCATCGCGTCGAGCATGGGTTTCACGAGTTCCTCGCTATGCTGGAGCATCTGCTGTACTTCCCCAGGCGTGGGCGGGGAGGCTAGCTGCAGATGCTTTTGCATCAGGTTCGCGATCGCGGAGGGATCACTCTTGTCGATCGCCATATACTCGGAACGAGCATCGGTATTCGTGAGAAGATGGCCGAGATATCGGGTTGCGAGTTGGCGGATCTCGTTCTGATTCATGGGTTCGTCTCCTTGACGACCACGAGGAAATGGGAAGAGAGGCTGACGTTAGCTTATTCTATGAGGCGAGCAAGGGGCCTGCGGGCAGTCGTCGATCGCGATGGATCGCTCGTATTGCCAGGCGCGCATCCCAGCGCTTGAGGTCGCCTTTGCGCAACGCGATGGCATGCAGCGTTGCGCGTGCGGCTTCCGGCGCGTGTTCCAGAGCGTTCTCCCAGGAGCGCTCCATGTAATAGATACCGCGGGCGCCGCTGACAAAGCGCTCCGCCGCGTCACGAGTGAGCAGGCCGCGCCGCCGCGCGAGCCATGCCACGTACCGCACGTTCACCGACGGCACCGTGAGCGCGCGCTGCGTCTCGGGATGCACGAGCACCGCAACCTCGTCGTCGCCGTCGATGACCTCGCGGATGTACCAGCGCGCGATCGCTCCCATCGGCCGCAAGCCGTACAGCCAGCACTCGGCAGCGCGCAGGGCGCCCATGCTGGCGGCGCCGATCATCGGCACGCGGCGGCAGGCCGCGAGGCACTCTTTGGGCGAGGGCGCGAGATCGTGGTGAAAGACGCCGTCGATGAGCACGATCCCGTGATGCGTCTCCGCCGCCGCGGCCACGTCGCCGCGGCTGGCCGGCGGCAGATAGAGCACGCCGGGGACCTCGAGCCGGTCCTCCGGCGGAAGCGAGGGACCGGCGAAGACGGCGATGCGGCGCGGCACGGGGCTGCCCTACCCGCGGCGGGCGGTGCGCAGTTTGGCCAGCACCTTGCGCGCCTTCTCGGCGGCGAGGTACTGGTCCACGGTGTGGCGCTGCTCGTCGGTCAGGAGTTTCAGCGCGTGCTGGGGGCTGGCGTTGGGGACGGCGGCGCGCGTGGCCGTCCAGAACTCCGGCTCGCCGCCGGGCCAGCTCCGCGCCACCTGCTCCAGGTTGGCCACATAAGCCGGGTTCGGGTTCAGCTCAAGCGCCTGCTCGTACGCCTGCACGGCGGCCGGCATGTTGCGGCTCTGCACATGGGCGCGCCCCAGGGCATTCAGCGGCTCGGGCCGGTCGGGGGCCAGGCGGTGGGCCGCCTCGGCCACGGCCTGCGCCGTCTGGGGCTGAATCTTGTCGACCAGGTGGTTCGCCAGGGCCACCATCATCGACACGGTCTCCTCCAGGGTGAGCTGCTTGTGCTTCCAGCCGCGCAGCTCGCCAAGGAAGCGTGAGAAGTCTTCGGGCGATGGGTACGTCGCTTGAGGCGCCATGGTCTCATCTTCGGACGAATTGGCCGCATCCCTCAGCCCGGGGGCGGGGTTTTGGGGGCTATCACTCGAATCGGGCGACTGCTAATCTCCCGTGAAACGACGATGACGTACGACGATTTCTTTCGCGAGTTCGATCAGCTCTTCGCCGGCATGGCCCGCCAGGCCCGATTCGGCGGCTTCGTGCCCAATGCCGACGCCTTCGTCGCGGAGGACGGCCGCACGCTGGTGGTGGAGGTCGAGATCGCGGGCGTTCAGCCCGAGCGCATCCGCGTGGCCGTGGAGGGGCAGCGCCTCTTCATCGCCGGGCGGCGGGAGCCCACCCCCAAGGCGCGCCGCGGCACCCTGGTCCTCAAGGAGATCCGCCACGGAGATTTCGCCAAGGAGATCCACCTGCCGGCGCCCATCGAGCAGGCCGACATCACCGCCACCTATCGCGACGGAATCTTGACCATCAGCCTGCCCATCGCCCGCGACCGCGAGCTGGCGCCGCACCTGCACACCGAGCTGCGCATGACTATCCGAAGGATGCCGGTCTAAGACTACATGTCACCAAAGAACGATACGACGGAACGCCAAACCCTCGCCATCCTGCCGCTGCAGGAGGCCGTGCTCTTCCCCAACACCGTGCTTCCGCTGGCGGTGGTGAAGAAGCCGGGCATCCAATTGGTGGAAGACGCCATCAAGGACGGCCGGCCCATCGGCTTCGTGGCGCTCAAGGACCGCGAGGTGGAGAACCCCGGTGCCGATGATCTGCGCCTGGTGGGCACCATCGGCGTCATCCAGAAGATGCTGAAGGTCCCCGACGGAACGCTGCGCTGCATCGTCGGCGGCACGCAGGCCTTCAAGATCGAGAGCTTCACGCAGGTCGAGCCCTACTTCAAGGCCGCCACCGTGGAACTCCCCGACAAGACGCGCGACTCCGATGAGCTGGTGGCGATGCATCGCAACCTCACCACGCTCTTCCAGAAGCTGCTGAGCTATCTGCCGCAGGTCCCGCGCGAGATGGAGATGGAGGTCCAGAACATCGGGGACCCCAACCTCCTCACGTATTTCATCGCCTCCACCATGCGCCTGGACGTGGGCGAGAAGCAGGCCATCCTCGAGGAGCGCGACACCGCCAAGCGCATGCGCAAGCTCATCTTGGTGCTGACCAAGGAGCTGGAGGTGGTGGAGCTGGGCCACAAGATCCAGAGCGACATCCAGAAGGAGATGGAGAAGAACCAGCGCGAGTTCTATCTCCGCCAGCAGCTGCGCGCCATCCAGGAGGAGCTTGGCGAAGTCGATCCGCAGCAGGCCGAGACCAACGAGCTGCGCAAGAAGATCGACGAGGCCGGCATGCCCGAGGAGGTGCGCAAGGCCGCCGATCGTGAGCTCGACCGTCTGGCGCGCGTTCCCAGCGCCTCGCCGGAGTACAGCGTCGTGCGCACCTACCTGGACTGGCTGACCCAGTTGCCGTGGAACGTGCGCACCGCCGACCAGATCGACATCGCGCAGGCGCGCAAGATCCTCGACGAGGACCACTACGACCTGGAGAAAGTCAAAGACCGCATCGTCGAGTACCTGGCCGTCGGCAAGCTCAAAAAGAAGATGACCGGGCCGATCCTCTGCTTTGTCGGACCGCCGGGCGTGGGCAAGACCTCGCTCGGGCAGTCGATCGCCAAGGCGATGGGGCGCAAGTTCGTGCGCCTCTCCGTGGGCGGCGTGCGCGACGAGGCCGAGATCCGCGGACACCGGCGCACCTACATCGGCGCCATGCCGGGCACCATCGTCCGCGCACTGCGCGACGCCGGCACGCAGAACCCGGTGATGATGATCGACGAGATCGACAAGGTGGGGGCCGATTTCCGCGGCGACCCGCAGTCGGCGCTGCTCGAGGTGCTGGATCCGGAGCAGAACTCCACGTTCCGCGACCACTACCTGGATCTGCCGTTCGACCTCTCCGCGGTGCTCTTCATCTGCACGGCCAACCAGCTGGAGACCATCTCTCCGCCGCTGCGCGACCGCATGGAGATCATCAGCCTCCACGGCTACACGGAGCTGGAGAAGCTGCAGATCGCCAAGCGGTACCTGGTGAAGAAGCAGCTGGCCGCCAACGGCGTGAAGCCTTCGCAGGCGCCGCTGAACGACAAGGTGCTGCGCGCGGTGATCAACGACTACACGCGTGAGGCCGGCGTGCGCAACCTGGAGCGCGAGATCGGCACCGTCTTCCGCAAGGTAGCGCGCAAGATCGCGGAGGAGCCGCGCTTCAAGGCGAAGGTCACGCCGGAGAATCTGGTCGATTTTCTCGGCAAGCCGAAGTTCTTCGCCGAGGTGAAGAAGCGCGTGGCCACCGTGGGCGTGTCCACGGGCCTGGCGTGGACGCCGGTCGGCGGCGACATCCTCTTCATCGAGGCCACGGCCATGCCGGGCAAGGGCGGCGTCACGCTCACCGGCCAGTTGGGCGACGTGATGAAGGAGAGCGCCACGGCGGCGGTCTCGTTCCTGCGCGCGCACTCGAGTGACCTGGGCCTGCCCGACGACTTCTTCGCCAAGCACGACCTGCACGTGCACGTGCCGGCGGGGGCGATCCCCAAGGACGGTCCCTCGGCCGGAGTGGCCATGGCCACGGCGATCGCCTCGCTGCTCACCGGGCGGCGCGTCGATCCCAACCTGGCGATGACCGGCGAGATCACGCTGACGGGGCAAGTGCTCCCCGTGGGCGGCATCAAGGAGAAGGTGCTTGGCGCCAAGCGCGCGGGCATCACCAAGGTGATGCTGCCGCGGCGCAACGAGGTCGACCTGGAGGACGTCCCCAAGGAAGTGCGCGACACGATGGGCTTCGTGCCGCTCGACGACTTGGCGGGCGCGTTCACGGTGGCGCTGGGCGCGCCGATCGTGCCGCCGGTGGAGACCAGGGAGCAGGCCACCAACGTGGTCCCGCTCAAGACGCGGCCCAACGGCCGCGCGACCGCCAAACGCGCGGCGGTGCGCCGCGCCCCCGCGCGCAAGCGCTAGAGAGAGGAACCGACGTGTCGGGCGATCTGCTCTTCATCCCCGGCCCCGTGACCTGCGCCCCCGAGGTCATGGCCGCGATGGCCGAACCGATGGTGAACCACCGCGGCGAGCGCTTCTCCCGCGCGTTCCGCGGCGTGCGCGAGAAGCTTGCCGCCATCTATCAGACCGAGGGCGAGGTGCTGGTGCTCGGCGCCAGCGGCACGGGCGGCCTGGAGGCCGCCGTGGCCAACCTCTTCTCGCCCGGCGACTATCTGCTCTCGTGTCCGGTGGGCGTCTTCGGGCGGCGCCTGGCTTCCATCGCGCGCACCTACGGCGCCGAGGTGGAGGTGCTGGAGACGGAGTTCGGCCAAGGGCTGGATCCCGAGCGCCTGGCGCAGCGCTTGCGCGACGACCGCGAGCGCCGCATCACCGGCATCCTGCTCACGCACAACGAGACCTCCACCGGCGTGCAGAACCACATGCACATGCTGGCGCGCGCCATGGAGGGTCATCCGGCGCTGCGCGTGGTGGACAGCGTCAGCGGCCTGGGCGCCTCGCCCATGCCGATGGACGAGCTGGGCTTCGACGCCGTGGTCGGCGCCTCGCAGAAGGTGCTGGCCGCCCCGCCGGGGCTGGCGTTCGTGGCGCTCTCCGCGCGCGCGTGGCACGCCGTGGAGACGGCGCGCATGCCGCGCTTCTACCTCGACTTCTTCAAGGCGCGCGAGTTCGGCGCCAGCGGCGAGACGCCGTGGACGCCGCCCATCTCGCAGGTCTTCGCGCTCGACGTGGCGCTCGACCGGTACCACGCCGAGGGCGCGGCCAACGTCCACGCGCGCCACGCGGCGCACGCCGCCGCGATCCGCGCGGGGGCGGAGCGCCTGGGCATCCAGCTCTACGGCGACCCCGCGTTCGCCTCGCCCACCGTGGTGACGATGCACGTGCCGATCGGCGTCGAGGCGTCACCCGTGCTGCGGGCGCTGCGCGAGCAGCACGGCATCGTGCTGGCGGGCGGCCAGGGCGACCTCAAGGGCAAGATCTTCCGCATGGGAACGATGGGCGCCATCACGCTGGCCGACGTCGAGCGCGCGATCGCGGCGCTCGGCACCGTGCTGAAGGGGCAGGGCTACCAGCCGGCCGTCGTGTGAGGCAGCTCGTGGCGCCGGAAGATCGGATCGACGTACGGCGCCGCCACGGGCGGGACGACGGCCTCGAGGTCGCGATCGATGCGCACGTTGGGTGAGGTCAGCAGGCCCACCAGCGGCGAGCGCGCCAAGTCGTGGCGCATCCCGCTGGGCAGCGGGAAGAAGAGCGCCACGTAGAGCACCGCCCACAGCAGCAGCGCGGCTTTGGCCACGCCGATCGCTCCGCCGATGAGCGCGTTGCCCGTGCCCAGCACGGGCAGGTGCATGATGCGGTCGATGATCGTCATGATCAAGAGCGCGATCAGGTAGCCCAGCACTGCCGCCACCAGCACGCCCAGCAGGCGGTTCACGCCGGCGCCGGCGCTGCTGATCCAGCCGATCATCTGATCGAATTGGCCGCGGTAGAAGATGGCCGCGGCGAGCGCGGCCGCCAGCGCGATCAGCCCGCCCACCTCGCGCACGCCGCCGCGCTTGGCGCCCTTGAGCAGGCCGAAGAGCAGCAGCGCCCCCAGGACGATGTCGGGCCAGCCCAGATGCCGCAAAGCGTCGATCACACGCGCAGCTCCGCGCCCACGCTCTCGCGCAGCGCCGTCAGTACCTTGGCCAGCGCTGCGTCGGCGATGGCGTCGGTCATGGTCTGGTCGGGCTCGCGCAGCCAGATGCGCACGGCGACGCTCTTCTTGCCCTCGGGCACCTGCGGGCCGCGGTACTCGTCGAACGGGAGGGCGCGCTCCACCTGCGGGATTCCCGCGCGGAGGACGGCGTTGACGATCGCCTCGGCGTTGACGTCGGCGTCCAGCACAAGCGCCACGTCGCGCGAGGTGCCGGGGAACTTCGGCCGCGGCTGATACTGCTGTACCTCGCGCTGCGGCAGGCTGCGGATGCGAATGAAGGCGTAGTACGTGGAGAACGGTACCTCGAAGGCGGCGCAGATGCGCGGATCGACGCGCCCGATCGTGGCGACCGCCGCGTTGTCGAGCAGCAGCGAAGCCGTCCGCCCGGGGTGGAGGCCGGGGGACTCGTCCTGAGCCACCTGCGGCCAGACGCCCGTGAGGCCGCGCAGCAGGACCTCGATCTCACCGCGGAACTCGATCAGCGCGCTGTCGCGCCATTCGGCATCCTTGCGCTCGGGTGTGGCGAAGAGCACGCCGGCGATGATGCCCTCGTAGAGCGGGCTCTCGCTGCCGCGGAAGGTGTGGCCGATCTCGAAGATGCGGCTGGGCAGCTCCTGGCCGCGGCGCGCGAGCCAGTGCAGCATGCCCGGCATGATCGCGAAGCGCAGGTAGCGCTGCTCCTCGGAGAGCGGGTTGAGGATCTCGATCGGCTCTGCCGGCAACGCCACGCCCGCGCTCGCGTACTTGTCGATCACCGCGCGCGAGTGCAGCGGCAGCGAGACGATCTCGCGGAAGCCCATGTCCGCGAGCGACCGGGCGATGGTGTTCTCCAGGTGCCACTCGTGGGACTCGATCCCGTGCTGCGCGATCGGCGGCAGCTCGCTGGGAATGGCGTCGTAGCCCTCGATGCGCGCCACCTCTTCCACCAGGTCGACGCCCTCGTGAACGTCGCTGCGCCAGAGCGGCACCTCCACGGAGAGCGCGCCCTCTCCGGCGGGCTCCACGGCGAAGCCCAATGCCTTGAGGTTGGCGGCGACCCGTTCGTCGGAGAGCGAGAGGCCCAGCAGACGTGGCACGTCGGCCACGGCGAAGGCGATGCGCTGGGGCTCCGGAACGGCCATGCCCGCGGCTACCGGAGCGAGCACGGTGGCCCCCTCGTCGGCCAGCAGCTTCGCCGCTCGCGCGGCGCCGAGATCGGTGAAGGCGGGCGGGAGCGCCTTCTCGTGGCGCATCGAGGCGTCGGTGCGCAGACCCAGCGCGAGCGACATGCGGCGGATGCGCGGTCCCTCGAAGTTGGCCGACTCCATCAGCAGCTCGGTGGTGGCGCCGGTGACCTCGCTGCGGGCGCCGCCGCGGATCGCGGCGATGGCGCTGGGCCCCGCCTCGTCGGCGATCACCAGCATCTTCTCGTCGAGCTCGCGCTCCACGCCGTCGAGGGTGACCATGCGCTCGCCGGGGCGCGCGTCGCGCACGATGATGTGGCCGCCGACGATCGTGCCCCAGTCGAAGAAGTGGAGCGGCTGACCCACCTCCAGCATCACGTAGTTGGAGATGTCGACCAGGTTGGAGATCGGGCGTTGCCCCGCCAGGGAGAGGCGCACGCGCATCCACGCCGGCGCCACACCCGTGCTCACGTGCGAGAAGCGCTGCGCCACGTAGCGGCGGCAGCCGCTCTCGAGGTCGACGCGCACGTCGCTGGGACCGGCGTAGGGGCCGGTGAAGACCTCCGGCAAGCGCAGCTCGCGCTGCGTGGCGGCCGCGTACTCGCGCGCCAGGCCGAGCATGGAGAGGCAGTCGGGGCGGTTCGCGGTGACATCGAGCTCGAGCACGGCGTCGCCCAGGCCCAGCGCCTCGACGGCGTTCTCTCCCACGGGCACGGCGCCGTCGAGGATCATGATGCCGTCCTCGAAGTGCTCTTCCTCCAGGCCCAGCTCGCGGGCGCTGCACATCATGCCCTCGGAGACCACGCCGCGCATGGCGCGCTTCTCGATGCGCATCTCGGGGAGCGTGGCGCCGATGACGGCCACGGGAATGCGCTGCCCCACCGCGACGTTCGTGGCGCCGGTGGCGATGGTGAGCGGCGCGCCGTTGCCGATGGCGACCTTGCCCACCAGCAGGCGGTCGGCGTTGGGGTGCTTCTCCAACGCCACGATCTCGCCGATGACCACGCCCTCGATCCGCGGGGCGCGCTCCACCGAGTCGACGGGAAAGCCCAGGCGCGCGAAGATCTCGGCGGCCTCCTCGGCGCTCTCGCGGACCTCGACGTACGCTCGCAACCAACCCAACGGGACGCGCATCAGAACTGCTCCAAGAACGCCGGGTCGTTCTCCACGAACGTGCGGATGTCGTCGATGCCGTGGCGCACCATGGCGATCCGCTCGGGGCCGATCCCGAAGGCCCACCCCGTCACGCGCGCGGGATCGTAGCCCACCTCGCGCAGGACATTGGGGTGCACCATACCCGACCCGCCGATCTCCAACCACCCGCTGCCGCTGCACGTGCGGCAGCCCGCGCCGTTGCAGCCCGGACACGTGGTGTCGACTTCGGCGCTGGGCTCGGTGAAGGGAAAGTACGAGGGACGGAAGCGCACGCGCTGCTGGGGTCCGAAGAGCTCGCGGCACATCGCCTCCATGGTGCCCTTGAGGTGCGCCATGGTGATGCCCTCGGCCACCACCAGTCCCTCGACTTGGTGGAAGGCGAAGGAGTGGCGGGCGTCGAGCGCGTCGCGGCGGTAGCAGCGGCCGGGAACCACCAGCGCCATCGGCGGCTGGTGCGCCTGCATCGTGCGTACCTGCATCGGCGAGGTGTGCGTGCGCAGCAGGAGTCCGCCGGGGAGATAGAAGGAGTCGAAGCCCTCGCGCGCCGGATGGTCGGGCGGGATGTTGAGGGCGTCGAAGTTGTAGTACTCCGTCTCGACCTCGGGACCCAGGACCACTGCGTATCCGCGCCGCTCGAAGAAGTCGCAGATGTCCTTCAGCGCGCGCCGGATGGGGTGGGTCGAGCCGCGCCGGCGCTCGAGCGCCGGGAAGGTGGCGTCGACGCGGTGGCTCAGCGCCGCTTCCAGCCCCCGCGCGCGCACCGCGTCGAGTGCCGAGCCGAGGCGCTGCTCCATGCGCTCGGCCACGGCGTTGATCTGCTGGCCGGCGGCGGGGCGCGCCTCCGGCGGAAGCTTGCCGATGGCCCGGCGCATGAGGGTGAGCTCCCCGCTGCGGCCCAGAAAGGCCACGCGCAGCTCCTCGACCTCGGCATCGCGCGTAGCCGCGGCAAGCCGTTGCTCGAAGGTGGCTTCCACCTCCGCAAGTGCCCGTTCGAAATCCATAACCCCAAAAAGAAAGCGGACTCGGCGTGTGCGAACCGCTTCGACAGGTGCGTAAAGCGACGACGCCCCGGCTATTCAGCCGGGGCGCCTCGGAAATCCTTGCGGCCTAGAGCGCTCGTGCCGGTGCGAGCTGTTTGTAGAGCAGATAGGCGTTGATCGATCCCGTCGTTTTGAAGATCTTCCAGAAGAACTCGGAGGTTAGCATCGTCTGGCGTTACCCCTATCTCTTCAGGCTCATGGCCGGTCGCCCGGCGGGACCAGTATATCATAGCGCTTAGGGGGCCTCAAGGTCTTGACAAGCGGCCGCAAAAGCCCGAATCACTCGCGTTTTCCGGCTGCCTCGTAGAGCAGGATACTCCCCGCCATCGCCGCGTTCAGGCTCTCCGCGCGCCCCTTTTGGGGGATGCCGACGCGCGCGTCGGCGCGCTCGAGCCACGCCGCGGGGCCGCGCCGCTCGTGTCCGATGACCAGCAGCATGTCGTGCGGAAACGCGAAGCGGTGGGAGGGCTCGCCGCGCAGGTCGGCGACCACGATGGGGCGCCGGTGCTCGCGCGCCAGGCGCGCCAGCTCCTCGCCCTCGCCGCGCGCCACGGCCAGGCGGAAGTGCGCCCCCATCGCGGCGCGCACGACCTTGGGGGCAAACGGGTCGACGGCGCCGTCGACGAAGCAGACGCCGCCCGCGCCGAACGCCTCGGCGCTGCGCAACAGCGTGCCGGCATTGCCGGGATCTCCGACGCCGGCGAGGACGAGCGTGAGGCCTCCGTTGTCCAGGACCTGCGCGAACGTGGCGCCGCGCTCCGGGGTCGAGGCGACGATGCCTTGCGGGGTGACCGTCTCGGCGATGCCCGCAAGCACGCGCTCCTCCGCCAGATAGACGGCGGCGCCGCCCGCCTCGGCGCGGTCGGCCAGGTCGCGATGGGCGTCGTAGGCGGCTTGCGTCATGACCAGCGTCTCGATCGCCGCGCGGCTCTCCAGCGCCTCGGCCAGCAGCGTGGGACCCTCGATCAGGTAGCGCCCCGCGCGGCGGCGCCCCTTGCGGTCGCGCAGCGCGCGCAGCTCGCGAAGGCGCTCGTTGTGGGCTCCGGCGATGGTGGGCATCGATGCTTCTCCCGAAACGTGCGACGGCGTCCGCACGCGGGCTGCGTGGGACGCCGTCGGGGGTCGCGACGCTCCGCGGACCGGAGCCGCGGGCTCTAGGCGCTCAGGTGCTGCTTGGCCAGGGCCAGGAGCTTGCCGAAGGCGGTGGCGTCGTTCACGGCCAGCTCGGCGAGCATCTTGCGGTTGACGGCCACGCCGCCCCGCTTGAGGCCGTTGACCAGGCGAGAGTAGTTCATCCCCTCGCGGCGGGCGGCGGCGTTGATGCGGGAGATCCAGAGCGAGCGGTAGTCGCGCTTGCGGACGCGGCGGTCGCGGAAGCTGTAGGCGAGCGACTTGAGCAGCGCCTCGTTGGCCACGCGGTAGTTCCGGCGGCGCGCCGCGCGGAACCCCTTGACCAGCTTCATGACCTTGCGACGATGCTTGTGACCGTTGACGGCGCGTTTGATGCGAGCCATATCTGTTGTCTCCCTCCGTTACGCCAAATATGGCACGAGCGCGCGAATGCGGCGGGCGTCGCCCGGCGCGGCAATCGCGGTCTTACGGAAGTGACGCTTCCGCTTCGAGCTCTTCTTGGTCAAGATGTGGTGGCAGCCGCTGAACTGATGCTCATGCTGGATCTTGCCGGTAGCGCTGACCTTGATGCGCTTGGCGGTTCCACGGTGCGTCTTGATCTTAGGCACTGGTCGCTCCTTGAGCCGGCTCCGTGGGCGCGCCCTGGGGGGCCGGTTGTTGTCTCGCGCTCGCCCGCACTTCCGCGCGAGGCGCGAGGATCATGAACATGTTCTTGCCTTCCAAACGCGGCTCGCGCTCGACGTTGGCAACGGCTGCCATGTCTTGCGCCATGCGGTCCAGAAGTCTGCGGCCGAAGTTCGCGTACGTAATCTCACGGCCTCGGAACATGATGGTCACTTTGACTTTATCGCCGTCGCTGAGCAGCCGCTGCGCCATGCGCGCTTTGACTTCGTAGTCGTGCTGGTCGATCTTCGGCCGCAGCTTGACCTCGCGAAGCTCGTTGTGCGCCTGCTTCTTGCGCGCCTCTTTGTCCTTCTTGGACTGTTCGTACTTGAGGCGTCCGTAATCGACGATCCGGCATACGGGCGGCGCCGCGGTGGGCGAGACTTCGACGAGGTCGAGTCCCTTGCTGCGCGCGAGTTCGAGGGCCTGGTCCGTCGGCACGACGCCGAGCTGCTGGCCTTCGTCGTCGATCAGACGAACTTGACGGATGCGGATCTGCTCGTTGATTCGGAGAGGTCTAGCGATGAGCGATACTCCTTTGACTGAGCCCGCTCCACGCGCCGCTGCCGACGCGACGTCTTGCACGACGGGGATTCGTGCGAGAACCGGACTGGCCGAGGCCGTCCGGTGAGAAGCGGGGCTTCTACTTCGGCCCGGTTAGAGTACCAGGAGGGGCGGGCGCCGTCAAGCCCGCGGCCGGGCTAGGGTGGGGGCGGACCGACCGGCACCATCCGCTCGCGCAGCGCGATGCCCACCACCTGGGCGCGGTCCCGGGCCCCAAGCTTGCGCAGGATGGCCTTGACGTGGCTCTTGACGGTCTCCTCGGAGATGCTGAGGCGCTCGGCGATCGCCGCGTTGGGCAGGCCTTCCACGATGCAGGTGAGCACGTCGCTCTCGCGGCGGGTGAGGCCGGCGTTGCCGCCCGGCCAGGAGGGGGCCCGCTTGCCCCCGGCCCCTTGGGCGCGCTCGTATGCCGCGGCGAGTGCCGGATCGACCACGGTCTCCCCGCGGCGCACGGCCTCGAGGGCCTCCACCAAAGCGGCGTCCGAGACGCGCTTGAGCAGATAGCCGGTGGCTCCCGCCCGCAGGGCCTCGACGATGTATTGCTCGTCCTCGTAGACCGTGAGCATCACCACCGCCACGCCCGGAAAGCGCTCGCGGATCGCCCGGCAGGCGGCCAGGCCGCTGTTCCCCGGCAGGCGGATGTCCAAGGTCACCACCTCGGGGCGCTCGCGCGCGATCATCTCCAGCGCCTCCTGCATCTCTCCGGCCTCGCCCACGATCGCGACGCGGTTGGCATGGTGGCGGAGCATCGCGATGAGGCCCTCGCGGACCATGCGATGGTCGTCGACGATGGCGACGCGGATCGGCGCGGCGGACTCCGGGGTGCTAGGCAAGGGCTCGGACCTCCAGCGGCAAGGGGATGATCACGCGGATCGAGGTGCCGTGGCCGGGGGCGCTGCGCACGGCCAGCGTACCGCCCAAGAGCTTGGCTCGCTCCTTCATGCCGGCCACGCCGAAGTGCGCGGCGGCGTTGCGGTAGCGCCGCATCGCCCGCGAGTCGAAGCCGCGCCCGTCGTCGCGGATCTCGACGGCCAGGCGGTCGCCGCGCGTGCGCATGAGCACGGAGAGGTTGTGCGCCTGCGCGTGCTTGCGCGCGTTGTTGAGCGCCTCTTGGACGATGCGGTAGAGCGCGATCTCGTAGTGCTCGGGGAGGTCCGGCAGCGCCTCGGCGACGATGCGCCCGTGCACGCCGGTCTCTTCCTGAAAGCGGGCCACCAGGGAGTGCAGCGCGGGCAGGAGGCCGAGGTCGTCGAGCGTGGACGGGCGCAGGTTGTAAAGGGCGTTGCGCGCCTCCACCAGCGACTCGTCGATGCGCGCCTTGATGACGGCCAACTCCTCGCGCGCGGCTTGCGGAGCGGTCTCGATGAGCCGCTCGCAGGCGTGCACGCGGTACCAGATGCCCACGAGCTGCTGGGTGAGTCCGTCGTGGATGTCGCCGGCCACGCGCTGGCGCTCCTCTTCCTGCGCCTCCATCTGCGAGCGCACCATCGAGCGCAGCGCCTGCTCCTTCTGCGAGACGCGGCGCAGCAGCTCGGCGTTCTCCAGCGCGATCCCCGTCTGGTAGCCCAGCGCCTCCGCGATGAGCAGACGCTCCTCGCGCTCCGCGCCCAGCGAGGGGAGCAGGAAGAGCCCGCCGCGGCGGTCGCGGCTCCAGATGGGCACCAGCAGCGCAAGCGGGCCAAGCGTCTCGCGCCAGCGGTGCGGCAGCTCGGCGGTGTCGAGGCGCATGGGGATCGCGCGTCCCACGGCGGCGGCCAAGCCGGGGAGACGGGCGGGGTCGAGCGGCGTGTGGCGCAGCTGCAGGCGGCGCCCCGGCGTCACGCCGGTAGCCCCGGCCAGCACGTAGTACGACGGCGCGGAGAGCGCCACGAGCGCCAGCGGCTGATCGAGCAGGCGTGCGAGCTCCGCCGCCACGCGTCCGAGGAGCGTGCCGGGGCGCTGGCTCTGCGCGAGGGCGGCGAAGACGCGGGTCACGCGTCCGAGACTGCTGGTGGACATGGCGTCTGGCGGAAGATACGCGCGCGGAGGCGCCAAAGCCTAGCGCGCCGGCACGAAGGTCAGGCGGCGGCTTCCTCGGCGGCCGATGAGGCCGCGGGCGCGGCGCTCTGCGAGATCGAGCGGTCGAAGGCGATGCGGATCCCCTCGCCCACCACGTTGAAGGCGAGCAGGGTGACCACGATCAGCAAGCCGGGGACGAGGATCAGCCACGGCGCCGACTGCGCCGCCGGCAGCAGGGCGTCTTGCAGCATGTTGCCCCACGAGGGCGTGGGGACTTGCACGCCCAGGCCCAGGAACGAGAGCCCGGCCTCGGTGAGGATGTTGTCGCCGACGGCGAGCGTGGCGGCCACCACCACCGGGGCGAACGCATTGGGGATCAAGTGGCGGAAGAGCAGGCGCACGGGGCCGACCCCCAGCGCCCGCGCGGCCTCCACGAAGTCGCGCTCGCGCACGGAGAGGATCTCGCCGCGGACCAGGCGCGCCACGCCCATCCACGAGAGCATGCCGATCACCAGCACCACCACCGCAAGCGTGAAGTGATCCGTCAGCGCCTCGACGGTGATGATCAGGAAGAACGACGGGAACGAGAGCAGGGCGTCGACCACGCGCATCATCAGCGCGTCGACTACGCCGCCCGCGGCCCCCGAGATAGCGCCGTAGAGGGTTCCGAAGACGATGCCCACGACCATCGCGGTGAAGCCGATGGTCAGCGAGACGCGCGCGCCGACCAGCGCCCGCGCGAGCTCGTCGCGGCCCAGGAGGTCGGTGCCGAAGGGATGCGCTGGGGACGGCGCCAGCGGATTGCCCAGCAGCGCGTGCGAGATGGCGATGGGCGAGAATGGATCGACCAGCGGGCCGATGATGGCGGCCCCGATGACGATGATCAGGACCGCCAGACCGGCCACGGCGGGACCTTCGCGCAGGAAGCGCTTGACGACCAGCTTCATCAGTCGTACCTCACCCGCGGATCGGCCACGGCATACGCGATGTCGGCGAGCAGGTTCCCCAAGACCACCAGCACCGCCGTGAGGAGCGTGATGCCCATGACGGTGGGATAGTCGCGTTCGAAGACGGCCGTCAAGTAGAGATACCCCATGCCCGGAATCGAGAAGACGTATTCGAGGAAGTACGCTCCTCCCACCAGCGCCGGCAGCGTGAGGCCCAGCAGGGTGAGCGTCGGGATCAGCGCGTTGCGCAACGCGTGACGGTAGATCACCACGCGCTCGGAGAGGCCCTTGCTGCGCGCGGTGCGCACGTAGGGCTCGTCGAGCACGTTGAGCATCGCCCCGCGCTGGTAGCGGATCCACCCGGCCAGGCTGACGATGCTGAGCGTGACCGCCGGGAGGATCAGGTGGCGCAGGTGGTCGAGCGGATCGTGCGCGTGTCCCAGCGAGGCATATCCGGAGGCGGGAAACCAGTGCAGGTGGAGGGCGAAGAGGTCGATCATCATCAGGCCCAGCCAGAACACCGGGATGCCGTAGGTGGCGAAGGCCACCACCGTGGCCGCGTGGTCGAAGAGCGAGTTGCGCCGCACGGCCGAGCGCACGCCCACGGGAATCGCGATGGCCAGCGTCAAGAGCTGCGAGAGCCCCAGCAGCTCCACCGTGATGGGGAGCTTCTCGAGGATCTTCTCGAGCACCGGGCGGCCGTCGACGTACGACGTGCCGAGGTTGCCGTGCAGCACGAGCGCGCTGAGCCAGTAGAAGTACTGCACGTACCAGGGCCTGTTCAGGCCCAGCATCGCCAGCATCTGCTCGCGCGCAGCCGGCGTCATGGCGTGCGCCTCGCGCGTGAGCAGGGCCGTGGGACCGCCGGGGGCCAGACCCATGAGAGCATAGGAGATGAGCGTGATCACCAGCAGCAAGGGGATCGCGCCCAGCACTCGCCGGACGATGTACGTGGTCACGGGCGCAGGCTCCAGTCCCAGACGTTGTTCCAGATGTACTGATCGGGCAGCAGGTGCGCGCCATTGAACTCGACCCGCTTGGAGAACGCCGCGCGGTAGTAGACGTCGTAGGCCCAGATCACCGGCGGGTCCTCGGCGGTGAGGACCTGCATGCGGTCGTAGAGCGCCTTGCGCTTGACCGGGTTGAGCTCGCGCAGTCCCGCGCGCAGAACGCGGTCGACGGCGTGGTTCACGTAGTGGCCGGCGTTGTTGCCCGTCGGGGGGAACTGCGAGGAGTCGAGGAAGGTGAACTCGTCGGGATCGGTGGTGCCGCCCCAGCCCGTGTACGCGATCTGGAAGTCGCTCTTGTCGAGGTCCTCGATGAAGGTGGCGTAGTCGAGCATCTTGACGTCGATGGCGATGCCGATGGCGCGCATGTCGGCCTGGTAGTCGGCGCCGAGGTCGGCGGCGGCCGCACCGGCGTTGGGCATCAGCAGCGTGAACCGCAGGGGCTTGCCGTCGCGCTCGCGTATGCCGCCGGAGCCCATGCGCCACCCGGCGGCCTCGAGGAGCGCCCGCGCCTTCGCGGGGTCGTACGGGTAGCGCTTGACGTTGGGGTCGTACCACTCCGGCAGACCGTGCGGCACGATGCCGGTGGCCACGATGGCGTCACCGTGGAGGAGCCCCTTCACCAAGGCCTCGCGGTCCCAGCCGTAGATCATCGCCTGGCGCACGCGCACGTCGCGCAGGCCGGGCAGGGCGTCGTTCGTCTCCAAGAAGACGGAGTAGAGGTCGGGCAGATGGACGTACGTGAGGTTCGGATCGTCGCCCCGCAGGAGCGCGTACGACGATGTCGGGATGCCGTCGTAGAAGTCGGCGTTGCCGTTCTCCATCGCCTCGCTCTCCGATTGGCTGTTCAGGACCACGCGGATCTCGATGCGCGGAATCCTCGGCAGGCCGTGCCACCAGTGGGGGTTGCGCTGGAAGATCAGCTCGTCGTCGTGGCGCCACCGCACCAGCGTGTACGGGCCCGTGCCGACGGGGTGCTCGCCGAAGCCCGAGCTGTGCATCTGCGCGGGGGGAATCTTGCCCAGGATGTGCTGCGGAAGGATCGGGAGGTTGAGCCCCTCCGCGACGAAGAGCGCGTTGGTCTGCGAGAGGTCGAAGCGCACGGTGTACGGTCCGAGCGCCGTGACCTTCTTGATGTACGCGAACTGCCCCTGATACGGAAAACCGACCTTCGGGTTCAGATACGTATCGTACGAGAAGACCACGTCCTTCGACGTGAAGGGCGCCCCGTCGGAGAAGGTGACGCCGCGGCGCAGGTGGACGGTCCAGTGGAGGTGGGCGGGGCCGCTGCTCCACGAGGTGGCCAGCCACGGGATGGGCTGGAAGTGGCCGCCCACGTTCACCAGCGGATCCATGACCAGGTTCTCGTAGACCGTCGAGTAATAGTTCGTGCTGTAGAGCGGGCTGAGCGTCGGCGCATCACCCGCCTCGAGCGCGACCAGGGTGTCCGCCGGGAGATGCGCCTGCGCGCCGCTGCAGCCGGCGGTGCCGGCCAGCGCGAAGACGACGAGCAACATGAGCGCCCAAAGGCGGCTCGGTGTCCGTGACGTGATGAGTCCTCCTGCCGGGCGAACGTTTGAGCGAACGGTAGGGGTTCCCTGGCTCCGACCGAAGCCTTCACCGGTTCGGAGGACTTCCCCGTTGGACGTAGTCGAAGGCATCAAGCGAGGCGACAGGCGCGCCCTCGCCCGGGCGATCTCTGTGGCCGAGAGCGGTGGAGCCGCCCCCTTGATCGCTTCCCTCTTCAAGGAAACCGGCCGAGCCTTCACGGTCGGCATCACCGGGCCTCCGGGCGTCGGCAAGTCCACGCTGACGGGGGCGCTGGTCAAGCGGGCCCGCGCCGAGGGCAAGAGCGTGGGCCTCATCCTGGTGGACCCCAGCTCGCCGTTCTCGCAGGGGGCCCTCCTCGGCGACCGGATCCGCCTGGCCGACCACTTCACCGACCCCGAGGTCTTCATCCGCTCGATGGCCAGCCGCGGCCACCTGGGGGGCATCGCGGGCGCCACGGGCGACGCCGTGATGCTCATGGACGCCTTCGGCAAGGACCTGGTCATCGTGGAGACGGTGGGCGTGGGGCAGTCGGAGATCGAGATCGCGGAGGTGGCCGACACCACCGTGGTCTGTCTCCAGCCCGGCTCCGGCGACTCGATCCAGGTCCTCAAGGCCGGCGTCATGGAGATCGCCGACATCTTCGTGGTCAACAAGGCCGACCACCCGATGGCCTCCCAGCTCAAGCGCGAGATTCGCACGATGATGACCATGCTGGATTGGCACGGCTGGGCTCCGGCGCTGGTGATGACGCAGGCCATGAGCGGCGAGGGGGTCGATGAGCTCTGGGGGGCGCTCTGGGCCCACCGCGCCTACCTGCACGAGAGCGGGGAACTCCGTGCCAAACGGGCCAGCGCCTTTGCCCACGAGGTGCGCAACCTGGTCCTGGGGCGCCTCGCCGGCGCCGTGGACCAGGCGATGCTCCGGGCGATGGACTCCGGCCTCATGGAGCAGGTCGCCGACCGCGCCCTCGACCCGTACGCCGCGGCCGAGCGGGTGCTGGCGGCGGTGGACGTCAAGGCGGCCCCCGGCGGACGGCCCCGCATGGCACCGCGGGTGCGGGCCACGGTGAAGGGGCTGAACGCCCCCGCGGAGCACGGGGGGCATGCACCTTCGGAATCCGAAATGGCCCACCACCGCGAGGCGGGAGTATAATAGAGCGAATGTTTTTCGAGAAGCGGAGTTAACCCGTGGCCAAGATGTTGGATCGCGGCTTGGGCACCGGTTCGAGCCCCGAGTACGAGGCGGCGCGGACGAAGTGGCAGGCTGACTACGACCAAGCGAAGCTGAGGACCGGCCCGGGCGCCGGGGCGATGGACCGCACGATCTCCGATCTGCCGACCAAGCCGCTCTACGGCCCCGAAGACGTGGCCCACCTCGACCTCACGCGCGATCTCGGCCTCCCGGGAGAGTACCCGTACACGCGCGGCATCCATCCGACGATGCACCAGGGGCGTCTCTGGACGATGCGCCAGTTCGCCGGCTTCGGTACGGCCAAGCAGACCAACGAGCGCTACCACTTCCTGCTCTCGCAAGGACAGATGGGCCTCTCGGTGGCGTTCGACATGCCCACGCTGCTCGGCTACGACAGCGATCATCCGCGGGCACTCGGCGAGGTCGGCAAGTGCGGCGTGGCGATCGACTCGGTGCGCGACATGCAGGTGCTCTTCGACGGCATCGACCTGGGCGGCATCACCACGTCGATGACGATCAACGGCCCCGCGGCCATCATGCTGGCCATGTACGTCGCCGCCGCCGAGACGCAAGGCGTGCCGGCGGAGCGGTTGGGCGGCACCGTCCAGACGGACATCCTCAAGGAGTACATCGCCCAGAAGGAGTGGATCTTCCCGCCCCGGCCGCACATGCGCGTCATCGTCGACATGATGCGCTTCACGCGCGACCGCATGCCGAAGTTCAACCCGATCTCCGTCTCGGGCTACCACATCCGCGAGGCCGGCTCCACGGCGGTGCAGGAGCTGGCGTTCACGCTGGCCGACGGCTTCGCGTACGTGGAGGCCGGCGTGACCTCCGGCATGGACGTCGACTCGTTCGCGCCGCGCATCTCGTTCTTCTTCAATTCGCACATCGACTTCTTCGAGGAGATCTGCAAGTTCCGCGCCGCGCGCAGGATCTGGGCGCGCCGCATGCGCGAGAAGTACGGGGCCAAGGATCCTCGCTCGTGGACGCTGCGCTTCCACACGCAGACGGCCGGCTGCAGCGCCACCGCGCAACAGCCGGAGAACAACATCGTGCGCGTGGCGTTCGAGGCCATGGCGGCGGCGCTGGGCGGCACGCAGTCGCTCCACACCAACTCGATGGACGAAGTGCTGGCCTTGCCCACCGAGAAGTCGGTGGAGATCGCGCTGCGCACCCAGCAGGTGCTGGCCTACGAGACCAACGTCACCAACGTGATCGATCCGCTGGGCGGCTCCTACTACGTCGAGGCGCTCACGGATCAGATGGAGCGCGAGGCCGAGGAGTACTTCGCGCGCATCGAGGAGTTCGGAGGCGTCATCCCCGCCATCGAGGCCGGCTTCTTTCAGCGGGAGATCGCCGACGCGTCGTACCGCTACCAGCGCTCGCTCGAGACCAAGGAGCGCATCGTGGTGGGCGTCAACGCCTTCGAGAAGTCCGACGAGCGGCCCCCGAGCGACCTGTTGAAGATCGATCGCGCGATCGAGTTGGAGCAAGCCAAGGCCGTGCAGGGCGTGCGCGCGTCGCGCGAGCCCGGCAAGGTGGAGGAGGCGCTGGCCGCGCTGCGGCGCGCCTGCGAGACCACGGACCGCAATGTCATGGAGCCGATCCTCGACGCCGTGCGCGCGCTGGCCACGGAAGGCGAGATCGTGGAAGCCATGGTGGACGTCTACGGTCGCTACACCGAGATGCCCGCCTTTTAGGGAATCTCTGATGTGCGTCCATCAGAGCTTCCCTGACGGGGCATGTGGGCAATGGGAGATACGGGAATGCACACCATCGAGTCTCCGGAGCGCGAGCGCGATCTGCGCGAGCGTCTGCTGGAGTTTACCGACAAGCTGCGCCAGGCGCTGGCCTTGGCGCAGGACATGGAGCGGCGCGCCGGGACGGCGCGCAACGAGGGCGCGTCCCCCGACGTGCCGCAGGTGAGGGAGAAGTAGCTTGTCCAGTCAGATGGACCGCCCGCTGCGCGTGGTGGTCGCCAAGGCCGGCCTCGACGGCCACGACCGCGGGGCCAAGGTAATCGCGCGTGCCTTGCGCGACGCGGGGATGGAGGTCATCTACACCGGCCTCTTCCAGACGCCCGAGCAGATCGTGGAGACGGCGATCCAGGAAGACGCCGACGGCATCGGTCTCTCGATCCTCTCCGGCGCGCACATGACGCTCTTTCCGATGGTGGTGGAGCAGCTCAAGGCGCGCGGCGCCGAGGACATCGTCTTCTTCGGCGGCGGCACGATCCCAGCCGACGACGCCGACGAGCTCAAGCGCCTGGGCGTGCGCGCCATCTTTACCCCCGGCGCCCCTCTCTCGGAGATCATCGACTTCGTCCGGAGCGAGTGCTCGAAGCGGCGTGAGGTGCTGCGGTGAAGGCCGACGACTACTTGGAGATCCAGCATCGCGCCCGATTGGTGCGGGCGCGCGAGGTCCAGGTGTTCTGCAACGACGTCCTCGACCGCGTGCGGCGAGAGTTTCCCGAGATGTACGGCACGGATGTCCTCGTGGAGCTGCGCGCGTACTCGGACTCGAACAAGCGCAAGATCAAGCGTCTCGAAGACGTCTACCATTAAGGGAAGGGAATGACGGTTAGGGTTCGTTTCGCTCCGTCGCCGACGGGGTTTTTGCACGTAGGAGGGGCGCGCACCGCGCTCTTCAATTGGCTCTTCGCGCGTCATCACGGCGGCACGATGGTGCTTCGCGTGGAGGACACGGACGTGGCGCGCGAGCGTCCCGAGTACCGCGAGGCGATCTTCCGAGCCTTCGAGTGGCTGGGCATCGACTTCGACGAGGGTCCTGCCAAGGGCGGCCCGTATGGACCGTACGCGCAGCGCGAGCGCATCCCCCTCTATCAGGGGAAGGCGCGCGAGCTGCTGGAGCGCGGCCTGGTCTATCCGTGCTTCTGCACCCCGCGCGAGGAAGGCGCCACGGCGCAGGACGACGAGCCCGAGCAGTCGAGCGCCGCGGCGCGCTGCCGCTGCCGCTACCTGAGCGCCGAGGAGCGTGCCGAGAGGGAGCGCGCGCTGGGCGGAGAGACGCCGGCGCTGCGCTTCGCCGTCGACCAGTCGCGCTCGTACGCGGTGGATGATCTGGTGCGCGGCCACGTGGTCTTTCCGCCCGGCCAGGTGGAGGACTTCATCATCACCAAGGTCGGCCTCCAGCCGCTCTACAACTTCGCGGCCGTCATCGACGACCACCTGATGGAGATCACGCACGTGATCCGGGGCGAGGAGCACCTGGCCAACACGCCCAAGCAGAACGTGCTCTACGAGACCTTCGGCTGGCAGCCGCCAGTCTACGCGCACATTCCGATCATCCTCAACATGGAGGGCAAGAAGCTCTCCAAGCGCGACGGCGCGACGGCCGTGGCCGACTTCCAGCGGCTGGGCTATCTCCCCGAGGCGCTGCTCAACTTCATCGCGCTGCTGGGATGGTCTCCGGGCGAGGATCGCGAGCTGATGACGCGCGAGGAGCTGGTGGCGGCCTTCGACGTCGCCCGCGTGCAGAAGCACGGCGCGAAGTTCGACACCGAGAAGCTCGCTTGGATGAACGGCGAGTACATCAAGCAGGCCCCCATCGACGAGCTGGTCGACGGCGTGAGCCTGATCCTCTCGCTGCAGCCCGACGCCGCCTCGCTGCGCACCGACCGCGCGTACGTGGCCGCCGTCTGCGAGCTGCTGCGCGAGCGCGCGAAGACGCTCGCCGAGATGGTCGAGGCCAACCGCTACTTCTTCGAGGCGGCGAGCATCGCGCCCGATCCCGAAGCGGTGAAGAAGCGCGCCTCCTCGCCGTTGGCGTTCGAGCGGCTCGCGCTGGTGCACACCATGCTGACGGCCGTGCCCACGTGGGACGCCGTCACGCTGGAGACGGCGATCCGCGCGCTGGCCGACGAGCACGGCGGAAAGGCCGGTGACTTCATCCACCCCTTGCGCGTGGCCGTGACCGGCTACGCGGTGAGCCCCGGGATCTTCCAAACGTTGGAGGTGCTGGGGCGCGACCTCTCGCTCCGGCGCATCTCGGAATTTCTCGAGCGCCGCGAAGCGCTGACCACGTAGCCTGGGGGAGCGACGTATGCGAGCGGTAGTCCTGGCGGCCGGCAAGGGGACGCGGATGAAGAGCGCGCTCCCCAAGGTGCTGCACCCCATCTGCGGCGAGCCGATGCTCGCCCACGTGCTGCGCGCGCTGGAGGAGGCGGGCGTCGGCGACGTGAGCGTGGTGGTCTCGCCGGAGGTGCTGGACCGCCTGGAGGAACTCCCCGGCGGCGCGCCGCGCACGGTGATCCAGGAGCCTCAGTTGGGCACGGGACATGCCGTGCAGGTGGCGCTGGCCGATCTGCCGCCCGCCGACGGCCCGCTGCTGATCTGCTCGGGCGACATGCCGCTGGTGACCGGCGAGCTCCTGCGCCGGGCGCTCGACGCGCTGCGCCAAGCTCCCGCGAGCGGCGCCCTGGCGGGCGCGGCCTGCGCCCTGGTGACGGCGCGCATGCCCTTGCCGTCGAGCTTCGGCCGCATCGTGCGCGACGGCGAGGGGCGCGTTCGCGCCATCGTCGAGGCGCGCGACGCCGCTCCCGAGCAGCTGGCGATCGACGAGATGAACGCGGCGATCTACGCCTTCGACGAACGGCTGCTGCGCGCCGCGCTGCCGAAGCTCTCCAACCGCAACGCGCAGGGCGAGTACTATCTGACCGACGTCGTGGCGCTGGCCGTCGCCGAGGGGCAGAGCGTGATCCCCGTGCCGTGCGACGACTATCGCATCACCCTCGGCATCAACGACCGCGTGGAGCTGGCGGCGGCCCGGCGCATCATGAACGCGCGCCTGTGCGAGCGCTGGATGCGCGAGGGCGTGACCATCGAGGATCCCGAGACCACCTATCTCGAGGCAGGCGTGGCGCTGGCGCGCGACGTCACCATCCTGCACAACACGGCGCTGCGAGGAAGCACGCGCGTCGGCGAGGGCTCCACCATCGGCCCCGACAGCGAGCTGATCGACGCGATCGTGGGCCGCTCGTGCGCGATCCGCCGCTCCGTGGTCACCCAGGCGCGCCTGGGTGACGGGGTGCTGGTGGGTCCGTTCGCGCATCTTCGCCCGGGCGCGGACTTGAGCGACGGCGTGCACATCGGCAACTACGTCGAGGTGAAAAAGAGCCGGCTGGGCAAGGGCACCAAGGCCAACCACCTCACGTACCTCGGCGATGCGGAGATCGGCAGCAAGGTCAACATCGGGGCCGGCACCATCACGTGCAACTACGACGGCGTCCAGAAGCACCGCACCACGATCGGCGACGAGGCCTTCATCGGCACCAACTCCTCGCTGGTGGCACCCATCGAGATCGGCGCGGGGGCGCTGACCGGTGCCGGCTCCGTGGTGATCCGGAACGTCGCCGCCGGCGAGCGCGTGGCGGGAAACCCCGCGCGTCCCCTGCCTCCCAAGAGGACCTGACGCCGACGCCATGGCGACGGGTGTGGTCGCGGCGCTCTCTCTGACCGTTGCGCTCGCCGCGCTGCCGGCGGCGTTGCTCGTGCGGCGTGCCGCGGCGTGGCGCGCGCAGGCCCGTGCGGAGCGCGCGCGGAGCCGCGCACTGGCGGAGGCGATGCGGGAGGTGGCCCACGCGGCGGCCGACGGAGAGGCCGCGGCGCGCGCCGCGCTCTTCCGCACGGTGGCGCGCCTGTTGCCATGCCGTCTCCTCCTCTACTTTCGCGCCGAGGGCGAGCTGCTGCGCTGCGCCGACGGTTGGGGAGCCACCGCCCCGGCGTGGCGCGACGTGCGCCTGCAACGCGACGGCGCGGAGAACGTGGTCGCCTCAGCGGCACGCACGGGACGGGCGCAGGTGCTCACCGCCGAGCCGGGCTCGCCGCGCCCGCTGGTCCCCGAGGAGCCGCGCTCGTTGGCGCTGCCCATCCATCATCGCGACCGCCTCTGCGGCGTGCTCTACGCTGGTGGGTTGGCGCGAGCGCCGGAAGCAGGCGCGCTGGAGCTGGCGACCCTGCTGGGCGAGGCCTGCGGCGGCGCGCTCGAGGCCGCCTCACGCATCGAGCGCCACGTCAGCGAGGCCACCACCGATGGCCTCACCGGACTGCTGACGCCGCGCGCCTTTCGCGTGCGCTTGGCGCGCGAGATGACGCCGCCCGCGCGCGAGCGCTTCGCCGCGCTCTCGCTGCTCTTCGTGGACACCGACCACTTCAAGTCCGTCAACGACCGCCTGGGGCACGCCGCGGGCGACGAGATGCTGCGCGCCGTCGCGCGCGTGCTGCGTGAGTGCTCGGCCGATGCGCGCGCGCTGGTGGGGCGCAACGGCGGCGACGAGTTCTGCCTGGCACTGCTGGACGAGGGCAAGTCCCGTGCGCTCGAGCGCGCCGAGCGCATCCGCGCGGCGGTGGCGGCGCTGGGCGCGGGCGTGAGCGCCTCGATCGGCGTGGCGTGCTTTCCCGAGGACGCGGCGAACGCCGACCAGTTGCTCGAGGCCGCCGATGCCGCCATGTACCACAGCAAGCGATCGGGGCGCGACCGCGTCTCGTGCGCCGTGGACGGGGGAGCGCTCGTCGTCGGCCGGTGATTCTCGCGCGATGCGAAAGCCGGCCCGAGAAACGCCGGGGAGTCGCCAGGTTTATCGGATGAGCGCAGCGGATACCTCTCCGGTATGGAACTCTCGCGGCGCGCCATTCCGTACACGCCGTTCACCAAGGATCTCTCCGAGACCACGATCGCGCTGGTCTCGACCGCTGGCGTGCACCTCAAGAGCCAGGAGCCGTACGATCTCAAGGGCGACACCTCGTTCCGCGAGATCCCAGCCGACGTCGTGACGTCGGATCTCACCGTCACCCACGAGCACTACGACATCTCGCATGCGCTCGCCGACATCAACTGCGTCTTTCCGATCGACCGCCTGCGCGAGCTCCATCGCGACGGCGTGATCGGAGGCATTGCCCCCGTGCACTACGGGATGATGGGCTACACGCTGCAGATGAAGCCGGTGCTGGAGCAGACGGCGCCCGAGATCGCGCGGCGCATCGAGCGCAGTCCCACCGACGCGGTCCTGCTCACCGGCGGGTGACCGCTCTGCCATCGCACGGTCGTGCATGTCCAGCGCGCCATCGAGGCCAACGGGGTTCCCACCATCCTGATCACCGTCGAGCCGACGCAATCGGCGCAGGCGCGCCCCCCGCGCGCCGTGCAGCCGGTGAACCATCAGCTGGGCTGGCCCGTGGGTCCCGAGGGGGCCGTCGAGGTCCAGCGCAAGACGGTCGAGCACGCGCTCAGGTGCTTGCTCCACCCCGTGGAACCGGGAACGATTCAGACCTACGAGGACTAAGGCGCCGGTCTTCCGAAAAGCCGGATATCTCGTAGGTTTTGGTTTTCACTTCCACTCTACAACAAGGAAAGGTCACGGTTCGCAGCCATGGCAGTCACCAAAGGGCGGACGAGTGTGGCGCACGCGACGGCGACGCTGAAGGTCGGAGAGACCGCTCCGGACTTCACGCTCCCCGTCGTCAACGGAGAAGGCACGTTCAAGCTCTCCGACCAGAAGGGCAAGAACGTCGTCCTGGCGTTCTTCCCGCTCGCGTTCACACCCGTCTGAACGGCTCAGTTGCCTTCGTACTCCGAGCAATTGGATCGGTTCGAAGGCTACAATGCCCAGGTCGTGGGCATCAGCATCGACACCAAGCCCTCCAGCTCCAAGTGGGTGGAGTCGCTCGGTGGACTCGACTACCCGGTACTCAGCGACTTCTGGCCGCACGGCGAGGTCGCGCAGAAGTACGGCGTCCTTCGCAAGGAGGGGATCGCCGAGCGCGCGATCGTCATCGTGGACAAGGAGGGCCGCGTGCGCTACATCGACGTGCACGACATCAAGGAGCAGCCCGACGAGGAGCAGATCTTCGACGAGCTGCGCAAGCTGGGGTAGGTTGCGGCAAGGCCGCGTAGAGGAAGAGGCTCCGCCGCCGGCGGAGCCTCTTTTTCGATGATCGCGCGCGTCGCCGTGCTCTGGCTGTTCTTGGCCGCGTTGGCGGGTCTGCTGACCGCGATGCCCCTGCGTCTCTGCCCGCGTCCCGCCTTCGACGCCGCGGTCAACGCGCGGCGCATCGCGCGGATTCCGGTCACGCGGCTCCTCTCGGCGCCGCCGCGCGAGCTGGTGGACGCGAGCCGTCAGCGCGAGGCGGCGTGCGTCGACGGCTACGGACGCGCAAACGCATTGCTGGCGATGGCGGCGATGCTGCTGGCGGCGCTCGCATGGCTGTGGTTGGGATGGCACCGCGCGCTGGAGCGGCTGCTGCCCGGCGCGCCGCGGTTCGTCCGGTACGGTTGCGTGGGGGCGCTGCTCGCGGCGTGGCTGTGGCTCTGGGGTCTGCCGTTCGACGTTGCCGGCCTCGTCGCCGCGCGCGGATTGGGTCTCTCGCACGAGACCGCGGCGACGTTCCTGCGCGACGAGGCGGCCTCCGCGGCCTTGGCGGCGGTCCTCGGCGCCATCTTCGCGCAGGGGCTCGGAGTGCTGCGGCGCCGCGGATGGTCGGTGATCCTCGCCGGCGCCGCCCTGCCCCTCTTCGTGATCGGCGCCATCGTGGTGCCGCTGTGGATCGCGCCGATCTTCAACGCGTACCGCCCGTTGCCGCCTTCGCCGCTGCGCGCGGCCATCGAGCAGGAGGCTCGCCGCGCCGGCTTCACCGGCGCGCAGATCTACGAGACCAACCTCTCCGCGCAGAGCGAGGAGGCTAACGCCTTCGTCTTCGGGTTCTGGAAGACGGAGCGCATCGTGCTGGGCGACACGCTGCTGCGTGGCTACTCGCGCGAGGAGATCCTCTTCGTGCTCGCGCACGAGATCGGCCACGCCGTGCACGGCGACGTCTACCGCGGCGTCGCGTGGGGCTGGCTCTTCACCGCCGTGGGTCTCGCGCTCACCGAGCTGGTGGAGCCGCGCCGCCTGCGCGCGCTCCCGCCGGAGAGCCGCGCCCCCGCGCTGCTGGCGATCGCCCTCGCGCTCTCCGTGGCCGTGCAACCACTAGCCAACGCCATCTCGCGCGGCGTCGAGCACCGCGCCGACGCCTACGCCCTGACCCTCGACCACGATCGCGCCGCAGGCGTGCGCACCTTCGTGCGCCTCACCGACGAAGGCTTGGCGCAGCTCTGCCCGCCGCGCTGGGCCGTCATCGCCTTCGGCACCCACCCGCCCCTCGGCTCCCGCATCGCCTTCTTTCAAGGTAGTAGGGATCCGTGTCGCTGAGTTACGTTGCGCACGCCGAGCGTCAAGCGCGGGCGATGCGGATGGAGCCGGTGACGCGGGTGCCGAGGTGGGTCTCGGTGAGGATCTCGACGATGGCGGCGTGCGTGACGCGGCCGTCGAGGATCTCGGCGGCTTCGACGCCGGCGCGCACGGAGCGCGCGGCGGCACGGGCGACGGAGGCGAGCTCGGGCTCGAGCGAGCCGGAGTCGGCGAGGGTCAACGCCTCGGCGGGCGTGAGATCGGAGATCACCTCGGAGGTCTTGGGGTCGGCGACGCCGCCGCTGGCGTGGAAGAAGAGCACGCGCTTGGCCTCGAGGGCGGCGCCGACGGCGCGCGCCACGTCGTCGGCGGCCAGCGGAATGCCCTCGGCGGAGAGGCTCAAGCCTTCGGGATCGATCAACGGCAGATAGCCGTTTGCGAAGAGGGTATGGAGCAGCGCGGGATTCACGCTGCGGATCTGCGCGTCGGCTCCCACGAGGATAAGACCGGCGTCGGCGCCCGAGAGGCTCACACCCGCGCTGCCGAGCTGGTTCAGGCGGCCGGCGAGGCGCTTGGCGCCGCCCGGCTCACCGGCGATCACGACGGGGCGCACCGAGCGCTCCATCATGAACGAGAGGTCGGAGAAGAACGTCGTCGGGCCGGCGACGGCGCCCGGCTCGACGCGGATCACGATGGTGGTTCCCGCGAAGCCGTTCATATCTCTAGATATCGTACAACTCTTCCCGCGAGTGGAGGCGGCTCCCCGCCGTCTAACGCCGGGCCCCGAAGAGCCAGGAGAGCACCCCCAGCACGAGGGTCAGCACCAGCGAGAGCAGGAGCGAGGTTCCCAGCGGCACGTACACTCGCCAGCGCTCGCCGCCGAAGGCGAGGTCGCCCGGCAGGCGGCCGAGGCGCAGCTGCGGCAGCAGCGCCCACAGGGCGCCCAGGATCAGCAGGGCGGCACCGAGGGTGATGAGCAGGCGCGGTCCGGGATTCACGGCGTTCATCGCGGCTGGTTCACGAACTGCATGGCCGGCTCGGTCCCGCTCTCGAGCCAGAGCAGGATGCCTTCCACGGCGATCGGGATGCGCTCCCGCAGCAGCTCCTCCTCCTCGGCGTCGAAGCGCGAGAGCACGTGATCGACGGCGTCGTAGACGGGGCGCCCGATGCCGATGCGCAGACGCGGGAACTGCTGCGTGCCCAGGCGCGCCGAGATCGAGCGCAGCCCCCGTTGACCGCCGTCGGAGCCGTCGGCGCGCATGCGCAACTTGCCGACGGGAAGGTCCATGTCGTCGCTCACCGCCAGGATGCGCTCCGGCGGCACGCGGTAGAAGCGGGCGATCGGCGCGACGGCGTCGCCCGAGTCGTTCATGAACGTCTGGGGCTTGATCAGCAAGGCGTTGTGTTGGGAGACCATCATTTGGAGGGCCTGGTGCTTGCTCTTCCAGGAGACTCCGCCCACCCGGTCGGCGAGCGCCTCGATCACGCGAAATCCCACGTTGTGCCGCGTGGAGACGTACGCGGGGCCGGGATTGCCCAGCCCCACGACGAGCTTGAGCTGTTCTATGCGGTCCCCTCTTCCTTACCGCGCGTGATGACCTCGGGCTGCTGCTCCGGCGCCGGCGCGGCGGCGGCTTCCTCGGCCTCCGCGATGACGCGCTCGATCTTCGAGGAGACCACGGCCACCACGGGCGACTCCGGCGGCTCGAGCGCCCGGACGCCCTTTGGCAGCTTCAGCTCACCCACCGTCAGGTGGTCGCCGATTCCCAGGCCCGTCACGTCGACCTCGATGGCCTCGGGGATCTGGCCTGCCGGGCCCTCGACGGAGAGCTGGTGCAGCACCACGTCGAGGATGCCGCCGAAGTTCTTCACGCCGTGCGCCGCGCCGACGGCGAGGATCGTGACGGCGGCGCGCACCGACTCGTCGCGGGTGACGATCTGGAAGTCGGCGTGGAGCAGACGGCGCCCGTTCATCGGGTCGAGTTGGAAGTCGCGCAGGCGCGCCGTCACGTCCTTGCCCGCGGTGCCCTTCAGCGTGAAGAGCACGCCGGTGGGACTGTGGCCGCCGAGCGCATCGTGCAGCTCATTGGGCGAGAAGGCGATGGGGATGATCTGGCCGTGGCCGTAGACGATCGCGGGGATCAGGCCGCGGGCGCGCAGTTTGCGGGCGCCGGGGGAGCCGATCTCGTTGCGCGGTTGGACGTTGAGCTCGATGATTGCAGACATGCCGCTCTTATACCCTCGCTAGGTGACGAGCGCCTAGGTGACGAGCGCCGTCGATGCCTCCAGGGTCGGTGACTCCTCTTTTTCCTCGCGCTCGTCGCGCGCGTTGAAGAGCTCGGAGACGGAGCGGTTTGCGGTGATGCGCTTGATCGCGTCGGCGAACGTCTGCGCCACCGAGAGCACCTTGATCTTGCCGTTCTCGAGCGCCTCGGGGCGCACGGGGATGGTGTTGGTGACGACGACCTCGGAGATGGGCGAGGCCTCGAGCTGCGCGATCGCGTCGCCGGCGAAGATGCCGTGCGAGGCAAGCGTGAAGACCTCGCGCGCGCCGCGCGAGAGGATCGCCTCGGCGGCTTTCACCAGGGTGCCGCCCGTGGAGATCATGTCGTCGACGATGACCGCGATGCGCCCCTCCACGTCGCCGACGATCTCCGTGACCTCGGAGACGTCGGGCTGCGGGCGGCGCTTGAAGGTGATGGCCAGCGGGGCGCCCAGGCGCTTGGCGAACGCCTCCGCGCGCCCCACGCCGCCGGCGTCGGGAGAGACGACCACGATGCGGTCGCCCTGGAGGCCCTTGCGGCGCAGGTAGTTGCAGAGCGTGGGCATCGCCATCAGGTTGTCGACGGGAAGGTCGAAGAAGCCTTGGATCTGGGCGGCGTGGAGGTCCATGGTCACCATGCGCTTGGCACCCGCCGTGGTGATCATGTTGGCGAGCAGCTTGGCGGAGATGGGCTCACGGCCCGTCGTCTTCTTGTCCTGCTTGGCGTAGCCGTAGTACGGCACCACGGCCGTCACGCGGTAGGCGGAGGCCCGGCGCAGCGCGTCGATCATCAGCAGGAGCTCCATGACGGCGTCGTTCACGCCCAAGCCGTCGGGAGACTTGCAGATGGACTGGATGACGAAGATCTCGGCGCCCCGGACGTTCTCCTGGATCTGGATCCGGGTCTCTTCGTTCTTGAACCGCGTCACCAGAGCGTGGCCAACGCGCGTTTCCATCGCCCGGGCAATCTCCGCAGCGAGCTCGGGATTGGAGTTTCCGCTGAAGAGCAACGGTTTCTGCGTCATCGCTGGCTCTGTTCCAAGCCAAGCGCGACGTGTCCTGGTCTCCGGGTTTGGCGGGCGGCACTATTTCGGCCGGCGAGGGGCTCGAGCCGCCGGTTCGAGGTCCCGATCGCGAGCCTGGGTAGACGGTGGGGGATGCGCCGCCTCCGACGAATGACCGAGGACCCCAAAGCCGCTATGCCATCCAAGAAATTCGAGCTCGTCGCCCCCTACCAACTTGCCGGAGACCAGCCAAAGGCGGTCGCCGCGCTGGCGCGCGGCATCGAGCGCGGGGATCGGGCACAGACCCTCTTGGGCGTCACCGGCTCCGGCAAGAGCCTGGACGGCGCGGAGCCGATGCTCCTGTGGTTCGACGACGGCGGGACCCTCGTGCCCTTGCGCACCACCATCGGCGAGCTCGTGGATCGCGCGCTCGAGCGCCGCGTGGACGGGTTGGCGTCCAACGGTACCGAGCTCCACCGGCCGGACCGCCCGGTCTACACCGTCAGCCTCGACCCGCGGACGTTCGCCGTGGAGATGAAGCCGATCACCTGGCTCATCCGCCATCGAGCCCCCAGCGAGATGTACCGCGTCCGCACCACCTGTGGGCGCACCGTGACGGTGACCGGCGACCACAGCCTCTACGTCCTGCGTTCGGGGCGCTTGGAGCTGCTGCCCGGCAGCGAGGTGCGCCCCGGCGACTTTCTCCCCGTTCCGCGGATGGTGGCGGGACGCGTGGCCCCGGCGGCGGGCGTGGCGGTGGCGGCGGCCCGGGAGCACGCCGCGCCGGGCTGGTCCGCGGGACAGGTGGCGTTGCGCGAGTCCTTGAGCGCGGGAGCACGTACCTTGCCGCGCGGCTGGGAGCGGGCCGACGAGGCCGATCTCTCGGCGGCGCTGGAGCGCCTCTTCGAGCGCTGCGGCACGGTGGACGCCCATGCGGCCAGCTTCCTGCTCACCGGCGCCGAGGCCGCGGGCGACGTGGCCCTGGCGCTGCTGCGCTTCGGCATCCACGGCAAGATCGCGCGGGTCTGGCTGCGGCGTCACGACGCGCCGGACGGCTATCGCTGGTACTGGCGCTGCTCGATCTCCGGCCACGGGGATCTGGCCGGATTCGCGGCCCACGTGGGCCTGCGACGTCCCGACCAGCGCGAGCTGCTCTCGCGTGCCGTTCGCGCCGGCCTCGCCGGCGATACCGACTTCGTCCCGCTCACCCCGCGCCAGCTCCGCCAGGTGCGCGAGAGCGTGAAGCTGCGCATGCGCGATCTCGCGCGCGCGGCCGGGCTGACCTCGCGCCTGCTCTCCCTGATCGAGCGCGACGAGCAGATGCCCACCGCCGAGCAGCTCCTGCGCATCGCGGAGGCGCTGGTGCGCTACGTTCGAGAGACGCCGTTAGACGAAGCGCGCCGCGACGGCGCGCTGGCCGCCGTGGAGCACTGGCGCGGGCTCTGCCGCCCCCGCTGGGCCGCCGTCGCGGGCGTGGAGGAGCTCGACGAATATCAGGCGCCCTACGTCTACGACGTCAGCGTGGCCGACAACCAGACGTTCCTGGCCGGCACCGGCGGCTTGATCGTCCATAACACGATGGCGATGGCGGCGGTGGTGGACGAGGTGCAGAAGCCCACGCTCGTGCTCTGCCACAACAAGACGCTGGCCGCCCAGCTGTGCGCGGAGTTCAAAGAGTTCTTTCCCAACAACGCCGTCGAGTACTTCGTCTCGTACTTCGACTACTACCAGCCCGAGGCGTACATCGCCCACACCGACACGTACATCGAGAAGGACAGCTCGATCAACGACGAGATCGAGCGCCTGCGCCACAGCGCCACCCAGGCGGTGCTGACGCGCCCGGACACGCTGATCGTGGCCTCCGTCTCCTGCATCTACGGCCTGGGTTCGCCGGCCGACTACCAGGAGCTCTCGTGCCGCATCCGCGTGGGCGAGGAGTGGGACCGCGACACGCTGCTGCGCAAGCTCGTGGACATGCAGTACCGCCGCAACGACCTCAATTTGGTGCGCGGCAACTTCCGCGCCCGCGGCGACACGCTGGAGTTCGTGGCCGTGGACGAGGAACTGGTCCACCGCATCGAGTTCTGGGGCGACGAGATCAGCGCCATCAACGTCGTCAACCAGCTCACGGGCGAGTACGTGGAGTCGAAGGACGAGCTGCTGATCTTTCCGGCCAAGCACTTCATCACGCCGGAGGAGAAGATGCAGCGCGCCATCCGCTCCATCGAGCAGGAGCTGCAGGAGCGTCTGACGTGGTTCCGCAGCCAAGGCAAGCTGCTGGAGGCCCAGCGCCTGGAGATGCGCACCAACTACGACCTCGACATGCTGCGCGAGGTGGGCTACTGCAACGGCATCGAGAACTACTCGCGTCATCTGACCGGGCGCGAGCCGGGCTCGACGCCGTGGTGCCTGCTGGACTTCTTCCCCAAGGACTGGCTGCTCTTCGTCGACGAGTCGCACGTGACGCTGCCGCAGGTGCGCGGCATGTACGGCGGCGACCGCTCGCGCAAGGAGAGCCTGGTGGAGCACGGCTTCCGCCTGCCCAGCGCCCTCGACAACCGTCCGCTCTTCTTCGAGGAGTTCGAGCAGCACCTCAACCAGGTGGTCTACGTCTCGGCGACGCCGGGCTCGTACGAGCTGGGCAAGTCCGAGCAGGTGGCGGAGATGATCGTGCGGCCGACGGGCCTGGTGGACCCGGAGGTCGAGGTCCGCCCCACGCGCAACCAGGTGGACGACCTGATGGAGGAGATCCGCGCGCGGGCCGCCCGCAACGAGCGCGTGCTGGTCACCACGCTCACCAAGAAGATGGCCGAGGACCTGACGGACTTCCTCTTGGAGATGGGCTTCCGCGTGCGCTACATGCACGCGGAGGTAGAGACCCTCGAGCGCATCGCCATCCTGCGCGACCTGCGCTTGGGCGAGTTCGACGTCCTGGTGGGCATCAATCTCCTGCGCGAGGGCTTGGATCTGCCGGAGGTCTCGCTGGTCGCCATCCTGGACGCCGACAAGGAAGGCTACCTGCGCTCGGCCACCTCGCTGATCCAGACCATCGGCCGCGCCGCGCGCAACGTGGAAGGCAAGGTGATCATGTACGCCGACGTCATCACGGAGTCGATGGCCAAGGCCATCGACGAGACCAAGCGCCGCCGCGAGATGCAGATCGCCTTCAATAAGGAGCATGGCATCGAGCCGCGCACCGTGCGCAAGCAGATCCGAGACATCCTAGCCAAGGTGGGGGCCCCGGCCGAGGGCGCCGCCCAGGCGGTGAAGGCCGATCGCCTGCCGCGCGACATGGCGCTGGCGATGGCCAAGGAGCTGGAGCAGCAGATGAAGCAAGCCGCGGCCAATTTGGAGTTCGAGAAGGCGGCGGCGCTGCGCGACGAGCTGGTGGAGCTGCGCAAGCAGATCGGCGGCAACGAGTCGGTGCTGTTCCAAGGCAAGGCGCCCAAGATCTTCGAGAGCTCGCTGACCGAGCTGCTGCGCTAGCCCACGCGCGGAGCGGCCGCTCCCGCAGCCGCGACTCATGCGCCTCTCATGTTGAGGGCGAGGGCCCGGGCGTGCGACGCGCCAAGTACGGGCGCAACGCAACTCCAAGCCGGAGACATCGGAGATCGCATGAGATCGGGGTGGTTCGCGCGCGTCATCGTGACGTGCGCCGTATGCTCGTTGGGTCTTGCGGGGGCGGCGTATGCGGCACGTGCGATGCCGCCCCCTCCGCCGTGGTCGGCGCTCCACTACCGCGCCGTGGGGCCGGCCCTGCAGGGCGGGCGCGTGACGGCGGTGGCCGGGATCCCCGGCGACGCCGCGGTCTACTACGTCGGCACGGCGGGCGGCGGCGTCTTCAAGAGCGGTGACGGCGGAACCACATGGCAGGCGATCTTCGCGCGCCAGCCGGTCAACGCGATCGGCGCGCTGGCGCTGGCCCCGTCGAATCCCGACGTCGTCTGGGTGGGCACCGGCGAGGCCAATCCGCGTAACGACATCTCGTACGGCGACGGCGTCTGGCTCTCCACGGACGCCGGCAAGACGTGGAGCCACCGCGGCCTCGACGCGACGAGCCAGATCTCGCGGATCGTGGTCGATCCGGAGCACCCGATGACGGCGTGGGTGGCCGCGCTCGGCTCGCCGTACCGCGCCGACGACCACCGCGGCGTCTACAAGACCACCGACGGCGGCAAGACCTGGCGCAAGGTGCTCTACGTGGGGCCGGAGAGCGGCGCCGGCGACGTGGCCATCGATCCGAAGAACCCCGAGATCCTCTTCGCGGGCATCTGGCAGTTCCACCGCAAGCCGTGGACCTTCACCAGCGGCGGCGCGGAGGACGGCATCTGGCGCTCCGTCGACGGCGGCGACCACTGGACGCGCTTACAGGGCCATGGCCTGCCCGGCGGGCCGATGGGGCGCATCGGCCTGGCGGTGGCGCCGAGCGATCCGAGCGTGGTCTACGCGCTCATCGAGTCGAAGCACGGGCTGCTCTGGCGGTCGAACGACGGCGGCGACACCTGGCACCTGCTGACGGCGAACACGCTGGTGGACCAGCGGCCCTTCTATTTCACGCACGTGGTCGTCGATCCCAAGAACGCCGATCACGCGTACTTCCTCTCCATGGAGCTCGTCCAGACCAAGGACGGCGGCAAGACGTTCCACGTGGTCTCGCGCAAGATGCATCCCGACCACCACGCCATGTGGATCGACCCCGACGACCCGCGGCGCATCATCGAGGGCAACGACGGCGGCGTGTGGATCAGCCGCGACGCCGGCAAGACGTGGGACTTCCGCAACGACCTGGACATCGGGCAGATCTACCACGTGGGCTACGATCTCGACAACCCGTACCACGTCTGCGTGGCCCTGCAGGACAACAACGCCCTCTGCGGGCCGTCGAACAGCCGCGATCCGCACGGCATCCTGCCCCGCGACTGGCACAACGTGATCGGCGGCGACGGCATGTGGGCGGTCCCCGATCCGCGCGATCCGCAGCGCATCTTCGCCGACGCCGAGAACGGGTCGATCTCGCTCTACGACGGCGCGACGGGGACCCAGCGCGACGTCGCCCCGTACCTCTTCGACCCCAGCGGGATGGCCATCGCCGGCCTGCCGTACCGCTTCAACTGGGATGCCCCGATCGTCTTCTCGCCCACGGACCCGCGCGTGCTCTACTTCGGGGGGAACGTGGTCTTCGAGAGTGCGGACGGCGGCCTCCACTGGAAGACGATCAGCCCCGACCTCACCCGCGACGACAAGGCGCACCAACAGGCCGCGGGCGGCCCGATCACCCGGGACGTCTCCGGCGCCGAGTTCTCCGACACCATCCTCTCGATCGCGCCCTCGCCGCTCGACGGGCGCGTCATCTGGGTCGGCACGGACGATGGCTTGGTTCAGCTCACCACGGACGGCGGGGCGCACTGGACCAACGTCACCGGCGCCATCCCGGGCGTGGGGGCGTGGGGCCGCATCCCCGAGATCTTCGCCTCGCCGTATCAGCCTGGCACGGCCTTCGTCACCATCGATCGCCATCGCTCGGGGGACGACGCGCCGCATCTCTTCGCGACCGCCGACTTCGGCAAGACCTGGCGCTCAATTGCGGGCAACCTGCCGCGCGACCAGTGGGTTCGCTCGATCGTGCAGGATCCCAAGAACCCCGCCCTGCTCTATGCGGGGCTGGAGAACGGCATCCGCATCTCCTACGACGGCGGCGCCCATTGGCTGAGCATGCAGAACAACCTCCCCACGGCGTCGGTTCGCGATCTGCGCATCCAGCCGCGGTTCGACGATCTGCTGGTGGCGACGCATGGGCGCTCGCTGTGGATACTCGACGATCTGATCTCCTTGCAGGACCTGCCGCAAGCGCAGGCCGCGGGGCATCCGTATCTCTTTCCGGCGCGCACGGCCTACGAGTACCTCTCGGCCTACCGCGAGGAGTCACCCGGCGACGGGGTCTTCCACGGCGCGAACCCGCCGGGCGGCGCGATCCTCGACTTCTACCAGTCCGCGCCGGCCAAGCGGCGCCCCGTCGTCGAGATCTTCGACGCGAGCGGAACGCTGGTGCGGCGGCTCTCCGGGCCGCTGCCCGGCGCGCGCGAGGAGCACGGCCACAAGCCCAAGCCCGTCGTCTCCAATCACGCCGGCATCAACCGCGTGATCTGGGATCTCACGATGACTGCGCCCGAGCCGTGGCTGGGCGCCGCGGCCACGTGGAACCGCGGACCGCGCCGCGGCCCGCGGGTGCTCCCCGGCACGTACACGGTGAAGCTGGTGGACGGGGCCGCCACCGCGACGCAACGGCTCGTCGTCGACGAAGATCCCCGCGTCCATGCGAGCATGGACGACCTGCGCGCGCACCTGGCGTTCCAGGAGCGCATCGAAGCGAAGATCGGCACGCTCGACCGCGCGTTGACCCAACTCGACCTGGTGCGTAAGCAGGCGGCGGCGGATCGGGCGGTGGCGCAAAGCCAAGGCCGCGGCGACGTGGTGCGCGCCGCCGCGCGCTTGACCCAGGCGGCGGACCGCGCGCAGAGCGCCATCACCGCGAACTTCGTGAACTTCGAGGACAGCATCCAGCGTCCCAATGCCGTGCGCGAGCGGCTCGAGGAGCTGTTCTGGGACATCGAGGGTTCGCCGGAGGCGCCGACCCCGGCTATGCTTGCCGAGGAGCGAACGGAGAACGCGGCGTACGCGCAAGCGCTCGCGGGCTACGACCGCTTCGTCGCGAGCGACGTTCCCGCGTTCAACGCGGCGTTGCGCAAGGCGCACCTGGCAGGCGGCATCCAGGCGCGGCCGGTGCGCTGATCGGTCCTCACTCGAAGCTCGCCTCCACGCCGCCGCGCTCGCCCTCCAGCACGGGGAGCGGCATCGCCGGCGGCGGAGGCACGGTGAGGGGAGCGCGCTCCCACCACGAGTCGCGCGCCAGCTTGACCCACGTGACGGCGGCACGGATCGTCCACCCGCAGATCCACGCCAACGGCACGCCGTAGAGTCCCAGGCGCATGCCGTGGATGAAGAGCCAGGCCAGCGGGAGGACCACCAGGCTGGTCGCGGTGCCGGCGATCATCGAGAAGCGCGTGTCGCCGGCGGCGCGAATCGGCGCGATGCCGATGATGGCATGCCCCTTGAGCGGCATCGTGAGCATGTAGAGGGCCATCGGACCGGCCGCCAGCGCCGCCAGCGCCGGTTGCCACGTGAGCAGGAAGGCGACCGGCCACGAGAGCGCCGCCAGCGCGCCGCCGCAGAGGGCGCACGCGACCGTGCCCAGGCGCATCGCGCGCGCGTGGAACCACCGGGCCCCCTCGATGTCGCGCGCGCCCAGCCGTTGGCCGATCACCGTCTGCGCCGCGAATCCAAAGGGCCCCGGCAGCGCGAAGCTCAGCTCGGCCACCACGTTGATGGCGCGCAGAGCGGCGACGGCCGCCACGCCTAGCGGTGCCACCATCCCCACCATCACCAAGTCCGGGGCGAGCATGGCCAGAAAGAAGGCCTCCTCCGGAAGCGCGAGCACGGTGCTCTGACGCACCAGCGCCCAATCGACGTCGAAGCGCTCGAGGATGCGCAGATCGCGGCGGCGCGCGATCAGCGAGAGGCAATACGCGAAGCCGGCGCATTCGGCGACGAGCGAGGAGACGCCGGCGCCGACGATGCCGAACGGATGGTGCGTGCCGACGCCCAGGGCCAAGACCGCCAACAGCGGCACGTGGACGCCGTTGATCACCAAGAGGGTGCGCACCGTGGGCTTGGCGTCGCCGGCGGCATTGAACGCGGAGAGCACGACCATCTCGACGGCGATGGGCACCAGCGTGACCGCGCGCAGCGTGAGATAGAGCGCGCCCTGGTGGAGCACGGTGAGCGGCCCCACCAAGTGCAGCAGCGACCACTGCCCGGCGAAGAAGACGGCGACGGCGAAGGCCACGGCCAGCGTGATGGGGGCCACGGACGAGGCGCGCACGACGCGCCCGAAGCCGCCGTAGTCGCGCGCGCCGATGTACTGCGCGCCCAAGACGGGGAGTCCGGCGCGCAGGCCGTAGACCAGCGAGACCAGGAGCGCGAAGATCGCCGTGGCGCCGCTGAGCGCGGCGAGCGGGGCGCGTCCCTGCGTGCCGACGACGATGGTGTCGGCGATACCGAGCAGCTGGTCGGCGATCAGCGAGATGATGGACGGGACGACCAGCCGCCGCATGACGGCAAGCAGGTCGCGATGATCGAGCACGTTCTCGTCGGGTCGCGGCACGCCGTCGTGCGTTCGAGCAGGGCGCGAGAGAGCCTTTGCGAATGGCGTGGCGGTGGACGTGAGGTTTACCGTCGAGGGCGAGGGGGACGTGGCGATCCTGCGCGCACGCCTGGAGCGCGTGCCGCGGGGAGCGCTGCTCGTCTACCGCTGGCACGCCGGGGCGCTCGTGCGGCAGGACGGTGAAGTGCGCGGCGCCTTCGACCGCGAGCACCACGTCGTGCCGTTGCGCGAGCGCGACGAGCCAAGCGAGATCGTGCTGGAAGCCGAGCGTCGCGGACTCCCGGCCGCCGGCCTGCCTTCGGGGCCGGGGCTGCGCTGGTGGTGGATGCGCCGCGAGCGGGCGCTGCCATTGCGCGCGCGGCTGATGGTCGTCGGCGATTCGACGGAGATCGAGGAGCCGATGCCCGCCTTGCAGACGCCCGCGGTGGTCGGTCACGCGCACCTCGACGTCGCCTGGCTCTGGACCACCGCGGAGGCGCGGCGCAAGTTCCGCCGGACGATGGCCAACCAAGTCCGCGATCTCGAGGATGACCGGCGCGCCGTCTTCGCGCAATCGCAGCCCCAGCTCTACGCGTGGCTCGCCGGCGACGATCCCGCGCTCTTCGAGCGCGTGCGCGCGTTGGCCAAGGACGGGCGCGTGGACGCCGGGGTGGCAGCCATGTGGGTGGAGCCCGATGCTCACGCCCCCAGCGGAGAGTCGCTGCTGCGCCAACTGGCCTACGGACGCCGCTACGCGCGGGAGACGCTGGCCACCGAGGCCGAGGTTTGCTGGCTTCCCGACACGTTCGGCTTTCCGTCCACGCTGCCGGCGATCTTGGCGCACGTGGGCGTGCCGTACTTCTACACCACCAAGCTCCGCTGGAACGAGCGAACGGCGTTTCCGCACACGCGGTGGTGGTGGGAGAGCGACGACGGCTCGCGCGTGCTGGCGGTGCTGGGCGCCTCGTACGAGGGACCGCCCTCGCCCAGCCGCGTGGCCCGCGCGCGCATCGACGAGACGTTCCTGGTGGTGGGGTACGGCGACGGCGGCGGCGGACCGACGCGCGGCACGCTGGCGCACGTGCGCGAGGCGGGCCTCTCGTGGACGAGAACGGCGCCGTGGTTCGCCGCGGTCGCCGAGCGCGAAGGGGCGCGCCTGCCGGCGTACCGCGGGGAGCTCTATCTGGAGACCCACCGCGGCACCTATACCACCAACGGCGTGCTGAAGTCGGCCAACGCCGCGCTGGAGCTGGAGCTCGGCCGCGCCGAGGAGCTCACGGCGTGGTGCACGGCGATGCGCGTGGCGCAGTCGATGCTGCGCGAGAACCGCGCCGATCTGCAGGCGGCGTGGCGCCTGGTGCTCACCAATCAGTTCCACGACGTGCTCGCGGGCACGTCCATCGACGAGGCGACGAGCGAGGCGCTGGAGGCGTACGCGCGCGCGCACCGGCACGTGGAGGCGGCCCTGGCGCGCACCGCCGCCGTGCTGCCGCGCGCGGGGCACGGACGCGCGGGCCGCGGACTGGAGGTCACCGCTCCGGTGGCACACGAGGACGGCGGCTGGCTGCTCGACAACGGCCACGTGCGCGCCCGCGTCGACGCGGAGGGGACGATCACGTCGCTGGAAGCCGGCGGAGAGACGTTCGTCAAGCGCGCCAACGTGTTGCGCGCCTTCGTCGACCATCCGCGCGCGTGGGAGGCATGGAATCTCGACGAGGAGTATCGCGCGCAGCCGCTGGAGCTGGGGCCGCCGCAGGTGGAGGCCGTGCACGACGGCATCCGCGTGCGGCGGAGCCTCGGCGACTCGGAGATCGAGCAGCACCTGGCGATCTGGCCAGGAGAGGCGTGGCTGCGCGTGGTGACGCGGGCGCGCTGGCGCGAGCGGCGGACCCTCTTGCGCGTGGAGCACGCCTTCGTTCGGGACGACGCGCACGCCGTCTTCGGAGAGCCGCACGGCACCCTCACGCGACCCGTTCGTCCGGCCAACGCCGCCGAACGCGCCAAGTTCGAGGCGCCGGGGCAACGGTTCTGCTCCACGGCCGGATGCGCGGTCTTCACCGTGGACCGCTACGGCTGGAGCCTGCGTCCGAGCGAAGGCGGCGGGGTGGAGGTGGGCCTCTCGCTGCTGCGCGGGACGATGTGGCCGGATCCCCAAGCCGACGTCGGTCAGCACGCGTTCGAGTACGCGCTCGTCCCGCACGGCGGGGCCAGCGTGGGAGCGTTGGAGCGCGCGTGGCAGGCCTTTGCCGAACCGCGGCGCCCGCGGCTGGCGACGTGCGCGGCCGCGAACGTCGTGATCGCGGCCACCAAGCCGGCGGACGACGGCGACGGCGTGATCCTCCGCGTGCGCGAGTGCGACGGCCTTGCCGGCGAGGCGGCGGTGGAGCTCGAGATCCGTCCGCTGGGCGCGAATCTGGTCGACGGCGAGGAGCGGCCGCTCGACGGGGGAACCTTGAGGCTGGACGATCGCGTCATCCACGTGCCCCTGCGCCCCTACGGTTTGGCCAGCGTGCGCGTGCACTACCCCATCAAGGACTTCTAGACGGAGCATCTCACGTGATTCGCGGCCTGGTCTTCGACCTCGACGACACCCTCTGCGACGACACCGCATCCTATCACGCCGCCGCGCTCGACGTGGCGCGCGCTTTCGCGCGCGAGCACGCCTGCGATCCGGAGGCGTTGAAGGAAGCCTACGTGCGCGAGGCCGACGGCTTCTGGCAGCGGCTTTCGCACGCGGAGCTCGGCAAGAACATCGGCAGCCTGCGCGAGCGGATGTGGGAGGCGGCGCTGGCGGACGTGGGCATCGCTCAGCCCGGCGCCGCGCGGCGAGCGGCCGAGCACTACAACCGCGCGCGCAACGGCAATCTCGCCCTCTTCCCGCGCGTGGAGGAGAGCCTGCGGCGCTGGCGCGAGGGCTACCGCCTGGCGCTGCTGACCAACGGCTTCTCCGAGACGCACCGCGAGAAGATCGCCCTGCTGGAGATCGAGCCCTACTTCGACGCGATCCTGATCGCCGACGAGGTGGGCATGGTCAAGCCGGATCCGCGCGTCTTCCTCCATGCCTGCGAGCGTCTGCAGACGGAGCCGGCCGCCACGGCGATGGTGGGCGACCGCTACGAGCGCGACATCGCCGGCGCCATCGAGGCCGGGCTGCGCACGGTGTGGGTGAACGTGCGCAACGAGCCGCTTCCGCTCGAGGCTACGCCGCCGGACGCCATCGTGACCGCCATCGGCGAGCTCGATGCCGTGCTCGCGCGCTGGGCAGGCGCGGCCGGTGCGTAGCCCCGGCTACTTGCGGCCGATGGCCCTCTGCGCGCGGTCCTGGACGCTGTTGCGCCGCAACCCCATCCTGGTGATGCCGGTCCTGGTCGCCTATGCCCTGGTGATCCTCGTCTCGCTGCCCACGCTCTTGGTGCCGGCGTGGAACGCGCCCAAGGCCGATACCCGGACGCTCGTCGTCGTCCTGATCGTCTCGTACGCCATCGAGTGGGTGTTCTTCAGCGCGGCAGTCGCGATGACGTACGGCATGGCGGCGGAGGTCTGGCGCTTCGGGAGCACCACGCTCGCTGCGGGTTGGGCGGCGATGCGCCGGACGTGGACCGGCGTCGCGCTCTTCTTCTTGGCCGTCGGGATCCTCTTGGGCGGAGCCTACGCGCCGCTCCTGATCTGGTCGCAGACCCACCCGCAGAGCGAGCAGCTTCCGCCGCAGCTCGGCTGGCTGACCCTCGTGGCCGTCGTGCTCGAGGTGGCGGTCGGCTTCTTCGGCGCCTACGCGCTCCCCGGCATCGTCACCGGCGAGCAAGGCGCGTGGCGGGCCTTCGCCGCGAGCGCGGGCCTCGCCGTGCGCAACGCGGCGCTGACCGTCTGGACGCTCTTCGCGCTCTTGACCATCACGCTGAGCGTCGCGCTCGCCGTCGGCATCGTGGGCGGCGCGGCAGGCGCCGTCGGCGCCGCCATCGGCAAGGGCGCCGCCGGGATATCCGGCGGCGTCTTCGCGTTGCTCTTCGCACTCAGCGCGCTGGCCTTGCAGGCGCTCGCGCATGTCGTGTTCACGGGGCTCTACCTCGCCCTCGTCGGCGGCGAGGGGGAGCCCGGCGAGGATCTGCGCCCGCGCTACGAGTGATCGATGGCTTGCCTGCCGAAACTTCGGTGGCTCGGCCCGGGTAGTCAAGCGAGGAATGGCGTCGCTCCCGGCGCGAATCTCCCAAGGAGTTCCCCCCGTCGTCTCACCAGCACCCATTGTGACGGAGGCCAACGTGGTCGAGTCAACCGCCGGCGTCTTCTCCCGAGCGTGGCAGCTCTTGACGGCCAACTGGATCATCATCGTGCCCGGCATCGTCGTGGGCATCGTCTCCGAGATCGTTCGGTCCCTGTTGGGGCCCCACATGGTGGTGACGCCCGACGGCGGCGTCACGTCCATCGGCGGCGGCTTCATCATGATGCAGGCCGCGTACCTGATCCAGCTCGTCCTCTTCGTGGCGTCGGTCACGTACACCACGGGCATGGCCGGCGCCGCGTGGCGCACCGGAACGACCACCCTCTCCGACGGCACCGTGGCCTTCGAGCGCGACGCCGGCAAGGTGGTGGTGGCGCTCATCGCGCTGTTCCTGCTGGGATGGGTGGCCCTCATCCTCAGCATCCCCACGTTCGGTTTGGCGATGCTCGCGTTCATCTACTTCGTGGTCTACACGTTTCCGGCGGCCGTGATCGGCGAGGTCCCCGGGATCGAAGCGATCAAGGAGAGCGTGCGCATCGCGCAGAGCCGCGTGAGCCCCACCTTGACCATGATCGTGGCCATCGCCGTGATCGGCATCGTGGTCGGGATCGTGACCAGCGCCCTCCACGTCGTGCCATTCCTGGGGCCCGTCATCGGCGGCCTGATCGCCGGCGCGGCCTCCGCGTACTTCACCCTCGTGGTCGCGGGAGAGTACTTGCAGCTCAAGGCCGGAGGCGCCTAGTCTAGCCGGCGTTCATGCGCCGCGCGAAGAGCACCAGCGGGATCGCGACCGCGACGGGCACCGTGAGCATCAAGAAGAGGTCGCGGTAGGTCAGCGCGTACGCCTGCTGCTCCACCAAGCCGTTGAGCCGGAGCAGCAGGGTGTGCGTCAGGCCGTAGCGCTGCACGAGCTGCGCCACGGCCGTGCGCCCCAACGTGACGTTCGATGCCACCGTCTCCCACCAGTAGGCTAGGCGCCGGTCTTGCGCGGTGGTGACGAACGCGATGCCCACGCTGCCGCCGATCTGCACGCTCAGGTTGAAGATCGCCGCGCCGTAGCCGATCTCCGAGCCCGGCAGGGAGCGCAGCGAGATCAGCGCCAGCGGCGTCCAGAGCAGCGCGAACGCGACGCCGGTGAAGATCATCGCCCAGACGAAGTTCTCCGCTCCGCTCCCGGACGTGACGTTGCGCGCCACGTCGTACGTCCCCAGGGTGAGGAACGCGAAGCCCACGCCGGCCATCGCGCGCGGCTCCACCAGCCGCCGCTGGAGCGCGATGGTGGCGAACGGCGTCAACACGGCCGTCGCCGCCGCGCGTATCAGCACCATCAATCCCGTCAGCGTCGCCGTGAACCCGAGCAGGTTCTGCAAATAGAGCGGCAGCAGGAAGAGAAAGCCGAAGAGGTTGGCGCCCACCGCCAGCGAGAGCACGGCGCCGACGGCGAGATTGCGGTGGCGCAGCACGCGCAGTTCGAGCACCGGGTGAGCGGCGCGCAGCGTGTGGATCACGAAGGCCACGAGCGCGACGGCCGCCCACGCCGCGGCCAGGGCGATGCCGGGCGCGTCGAACCACTGCTTGGACTCGCCGCGCTCCAGGAAGTACTGCAGACAGGCCAGCCCGCTCACGAGCAAGACGATGCCGGTGACGTCGACGGGGCGCTTGACCGTGGGCGACTCGCGCAGCATGAGGCCCAACACGATGGCGGCCGCGACGCCGATCGGCAAGTTGATGAAGAAGATCAGCGGCCAACTGAAGTTGTCCGTGAGCCACCCGCCCAGCGTGGGCCCCAGCGCGGGGCCCACGACGGCGATCATCGCGAAGATGCCCTGCGCGGCGGCCTGGCGCTGGCGCGGCAGCGTGGAGACCAGGATCGCCTGCGAGGTCGCCACGAGCCCCCCGCCGGCCAAGCCTTGCAGCACGCGCGCCGCGAGCAGCGACCCCAGGGTGTGCGAGAGGCCGCAGAGCGCGCTGGCGGCAGTGAAGCAGACGATGGAGGTGACGAAGTAGCGGCGGCGCCCGTAGCGGATGGCGAGCCACCCCGTGAGCGGTATGACGCTGATGGCGGCCAGGGAGTATGCGGTGACCACCCAGCCGATCTGGTCGAACGTGGCGCCCAAGTTGCCTGCGATGACCGGCAGGGCCACGTTGACGATCGTCGAGTCGAGGAATTGCATGACCGCCGCGATGCTCACGCAGCCGACGATGACGACTAGGCGCCAGCCGCGTTCTACGAATGCGTCATCGTGGTACGACACGAGGCTACCGAGCGGCCGCGGCCATCGTGCGAAGCGTCAGTCGCCCAGGCCCAAGAGGCGCCGCAGGCCGCGAACCACGGGGCGCATCCCGGCCGGGGCCAGCGCCTCGAGGCGGCGCAGAAAATGGCGGGCCCCCGTCGCCTTGCGCTCCTGCGGGCGGAGCTGGAACAGCGTGTTGTGCGACTCCGCGCTCTGGGCCTCGGAACGGTGCGGCGAGTAGTAGTACGAGGCCACCGACTTGCGCGTCGTGCCCTCGGGGAGATGAAGCTGCCGGTAACCGTGGAACGCCCGGTCGTGGGTCTCCATGATGACGCACCGGTTCAGGATCGGCTCGATGGAGGCCCGGCACTCCGACATGTCCCGCGCCCACAGCTCCAAGTAACCGCCCCACGTCTGGTTCCAGGCGGGGTTCAGGTAGATCAGCACGTTCAAGCGGCGGTAGAGCCCGAGGCGCGGGTGCAGGTTGAAGTCGGCGTGGATGTCGAGGTAGCTGCCGTCCGGTCCCTGGTGGAGCCCGCCGCCGTGGAGCTCCGGATCGGGACTCAGGTCGGCGATCCCGGTGACCCGCTGCAGCCAGCCGAGGAACCGCTCGGAACGCAGGTCGCCGAAGATCGCCTGGAAGACGGGATCGAGGCGCTCGATCCGCTCCTCGGCGTTCTTGACCTCGACGAGGCCCTCGAAGGCGATGGCCATCTGCTCCGGTGAGGGAAAGGCCTCGAAGGCGCGGCGCGCGACCTCGTCGCGCAGCATGGCATCGATCACGACGTGGCGGATCGGGTCGCCCACGTTGAACGCAGCGCGCAGCTGATCCGCCTCCCGCTCGAGGCGATCGAAGTCGACGGCCGGCAACGTGGTCTCCATTAGACCGGCGTGCACCACTCCGCGGCTTCGGGACTCTTGGCCCGCACCGCCTGGTCGTAGGCCTCCTGCAGGCGCGCCGTCACCGGCGCATCGCCCCCGTGCGGGAGCGCGGTGCCGTCGATTTCGCGAATGCCGGTCACCTCGGCGGCCGTGCCCGTCATGAAGACCTCGTCGGCTGAGAGCAGGTCGTCCAACGCGATCGTGCCCACGTGCGCGGGGATGCCCAGGCGTCGCGCCATGGCCAGCACGGTGGCGCGCGTGATGCCCGGCAGGATGTCCTCGCCCACGTCGTTGGTGTGGATCGCGCCGTTCTTGACGAAGAAGATGTTCTCGCCCGAGCCCTCCGCCAGGCGGCCGCGGTCGTTGAGCATGAGCGCCTCGTCGAAGCCCTTGGAGACGGCGTCGCTCATCGCCAGCACGCTGTTGGCGTAGTGGCCGCTGCACTTCACGGTGCTGGGCAGGGCCTTCGAGGAGGACTTCTGCCAGCCCGACACCGTCACGCGCACGGTCGGCCGCTCGTCGCCGCCGGAGAAGTAGCCGCCCAGGGGGCGCACCGCGATCATCGTATGGGTGGGACAGCTGGTGTGCGGCGCCAGCGACATGCCGCCGGCGCCGAACCAGGCGAGCGGACGGATGTAGCACTCGCCGATCGGGTTGCGCCGGACGGTCTCGGCTACGGCCTCGCAGAGGGCGTCCACGCCGTATGGCACGTCCAGACGGTAGGTGGCCGCGGAGCGCAGGAACCGCTCCATGTGGTCCTTCAGGCGAAAGATGGCCAAGCCGCGCTCCGTCCGGTAGGCGCGGATCCCCTCGAAGACCCCGCTCCCGTAGTGGAGCGCGTGGGTGAACGGGTGGATCTCGATCGCGTCCTGCTCCACGATGGCGCCGTCGTACCAGTAGAGCGGGGCGACGTTGGCGGCGGGCCCCGTCTGGGGCCGCTGGGGTTGGGCCATGGCCACGGCTGCTTCCTCCTGATGAAAAAACGAGCGACCCCTTCGGTGAGGGGCCGCTCGCATGCACTTCGTCTTTCGAACCGTTACGCGCGCGCGTCGGACCTCACCGGCTCCTTGCGAAGCGGCTAAGGCCAATAATGATGCCAAGGACGATGGGCGCACGATACATGTATCGGGAAGGCTACCACGCGTGGCCGCCGCTGTCAATGATGGCGCGGGCCGGGAGGCGAGACGTCACCCCGGTCGAAGCGAGCCGGTTCCGATGATCGAGCAGAAGCCCGCCGCCTCGACCCCGCCCCGCGCCCTGGACGCCATCGTCATCAAGGGCGCGCGCGAGCACAACCTCAAGAACATCGACCTGGTCCTCCCGCGCAACCGGCTGATCGTCATCACCGGGCTCTCCGGGTCGGGCAAGTCGTCGCTGGCGTTCGACACCATCTACGCCGAGGGACAGCGCCGCTACGTGGAGTCGCTCTCCTCGTACGCCCGGCAGTTCCTCGGGCAGATGGAGAAGCCCGACGTGGACTACATCGAGGGCCTCTCGCCGGCCATCTCCATCGACCAGAAGTCGACGTCCAAGAACCCGCGCTCCACGGTGGGCACCGTCACCGAGATCTACGACTACCTGCGCCTGCTCTTCGCGCGCATCGGCAAGCCGCACTGCTACAACTGCGGGCGGCCGATCCAGGCGCAGACGGCCGAGCAGATCGTCGATCAGATCCTGGCTTTGCCCGAGGGAAGCCGGCTTCAGCTCTTGGCGCCGGTGGTGCGCGGACGCAAGGGCGAGTACGCCAAGCTCTTCGAGGAGATCTCGAAGGAGGGCTTCGCTCGCGTGCGCGTCGACGGGACCGTGCGCGAGCTGCGCGAGCGCATCGAGCTCGACAAGAAGCGCAAGCACGACATCGAAGTGGTGGTCGACCGGCTGGTGATCAAGCCCGACGTGCGCAAGCGCCTGACGGACTCCGTGGAGACCACGCTGCGCCTCTCGACGGGGATCGTCGAAGTGCTGGTGCAGGAGTCCAAGGACGCCGCTGAGCGCGAGCTGCTCTTCAGCGAGGCGTTCGCGTGCGTCTACTGCGGACTCTCGTTCGAGGAGATCGCGCCGCGGCTCTTCTCGTTCAATTCGCCCTACGGAGCCTGCCCGGCGTGCAGCGGTCTGGGCGTGAAGATCGAGATCGATCCGTGGAAGGTGATCCCCGACCGCACCAAGTCGATCGCCGACGGGGCCATCGTGCCGTGGAGCAAGTCGCTGGGCACCGGCAAGTTCCCCTCGATGAACCCGTACTATCTCCAGCAGTTGGAGCGCGTGCTGGCCAAGCGGCGCGTCAAGATGACCACGCCCGTCGAGAAGATGTCGGACGAGGTGGTGGACCTCGTCCTCTACGGCACGGAGTCGCGCGAGAAGTTCACCTACACCTCCAAGCGCGGGCAGAGCTGGAACTACGAGACATCGTTCGAGGGCGTGGTCAACAACCTCCAGCGCCGCTATGCCGAGACCTCGAGTGACTACGTGAAGGAGGACATCGAGAAATACATGTCCGCCTCCACGTGCAAGGTCTGCAACGGGGCGCGCCTGAAGCCCGAGGCGCTGGCGGTGCGCGTCGAGGAAGAGAACATCGACCAGTTGACGCGCATGAGCGTGGAGCGGCTGGCGGCGTTCTTCGCGGCGTTCAAGCCCACCGAGCGCGAGCAGATGATCGCGCACCAGATCCTCAAGGAGATCCGCGCGCGCCTGGGCTTCCTGACCAACGTGGGCCTGGATTACCTCACCCTGGCGCGCAGCGCCACCACGCTTTCGGGCGGCGAGGCCCAGCGCATTCGCCTGGCCACGCAGATCGGCAGCGCGCTGGTGGGCGTGCTCTACATCTTGGACGAGCCGTCGATCGGGCTCCACCAGCGCGACAACGATCGCCTGCTGGCGACGCTCAAGACGCTGCGCGATCTCGGCAACACGCTCATCGTGGTGGAGCACGACGAGGACACGATCCGCGAAGCCGACTTCGTGGTCGACATCGGGCCAGGTGCCGGCGCGGAGGGCGGGCGCGTGCTCACCGCCGGCACGCTGGAGCAGGTGATCGCCAATCCCGAGTCGCTCACCGGGGCATACCTCAAGGGAGAGCAGTTCATCGCGGTGCCGCTGCGCCGGCGCGCGGCGCGCGCGTGGCTGCGCGTGGAGAAGGCCAAGGCCAACAACCTGCGCTCGATCGACGTCGACTTTCCCATCGGGGTCTTTGCTTGCGTCACGGGCGTCTCGGGCTCGGGCAAGTCGTCGCTGGTGAACGAGGTGCTGATCCGCGCCCTCGAGCAGCATCTCCACGGCCAGCCGGCCGGCGGGACCTACGGGCGCGTGAAGGGCGCCGAGGCGCTCGACAAGCTGGTGGTGATCGACCAGTCGCCCATCGGGCGCACGCCGCGCTCGAACCCGGCCACCTACACCGGCGTCTTCGACGCCGTGCGCGAGCTCTATTCGCTGGTCCCCGAGGCCAAGATGCGCGGCTACACGCCGGGACGCTTCTCGTTCAACGTCAAGGGCGGCCGCTGCGAGGCCTGCCAAGGCGACGGCGTCATCAAGATCGAGATGCACTTCCTGCCGGACGTGTACGTTCCGTGCGAGGTCTGCAAGGGCAAGCGCTACAACGCGCAGACGCTGGAGGTGAAGTACAAGGGCAAGTCGATCGCCGACGTGCTGGGCATGCGCGTGGACGAGGCCCAAGAGCTCTTCTCGGCGATTCCGAAGATCGCCGGCAAGCTCAAGACCATCTGCGACGTGGGTCTGGGGTACATCAAGATGGGACAGCCGGCCACCCAGCTCTCCGGCGGCGAGGCGCAGCGCGTGAAGCTGGCCACGGAGCTCTCGCGGCGCTCCACCGGGCGCACGTTCTACGTGCTCGACGAGCCGACCACGGGCTTGCACTTCGCCGACATCCACAAGCTGCTCGACGTGCTCCAGCGCTTGGTGCAGACGGGGAACACGGTGCTGGTGATCGAGCACAATCTCGACGTCATCAAGACCGCCGACCACGTGATCGACCTGGGCCCGGAGGGCGGCGACCGCGGCGGCGAGGTGGTGGCGGTGGGCACTCCCGAGGAGATCGCCGCGGACCCGGCCTCGTACACCGGCGAGTACCTCAAGGCGGTGCTGGCCGACCCGCGAGCCCGCCGCCACGCCGACCGCGCGCGCAGCGCGGAGCTGGAGCGCGAGAACCTGCGCGTGCTGGACGAGATGGCCGAGAACGGCAGGGTGACCGCGGGAGACTAGCTGCCGGGGAGCCCTTGCCGCGTGACGCTACGCGCGCTGCGCGAGGTAGGCGATCCGCGAGATGCGGCGCTCGCGGGCCAGCTGCTCCGTGAGCATCAGGCACTGCTGGTGCTCCTCGAACGCCCTTTCGCCTTCCAGCGGACGGAGCGACCCGGCTCTCGTGGTGCGCGCCGCGTGCCAGCGCCCGGAGATCTCGGCGACGCTCGCCGTGGTGTCCTCGCACCAGAGCAGCTCCAGGCCCGCATCGGCGATGCACGCCTCGTCGACGCCGGCGGGGGCGACCACGGAGGTTCGCCCCAAGCAGCGTATCGCGAGCTCCTCGTTGGAGACCGGACCCGAGACGATCAGCGGATCGGTGAAGAGCACGCGCCCGCCCGGCTTCACGACGCGCCGGCATTCCGTCAGCGCGAGCAGCCGGTCGGGAAAGTGGTCGATGGCGTCGATGCACATCACCGCGTCGAAGGAGGCGTCGTGATACGGGAGGCGCGCGCCGCTCTCCACCACCACGAACCATGCGCGGCCGCGGAGTCCCATGCGCTTGCGCGCCTCGTTGGCCTCGCGGATCGCCCGCCCGTCCTCGTCGACGCCCGCGCCTCGGCAGCCGACCAGCCCGATCATCCGCAGGAGCGTGCCGCCCGCGCCGCAGGCGAGATCCAGGACGCGGGAGCGCTCTCCGAGCCCCAGCCACGAAACGAACGCGGTCAGCTCGTTCACGGTGAGCCAACCGGTTTGCCCGATATCGGTGCCGAACGCCTCTGCGCGGATCTCGTCGTAGAGGCCGTGGGCCCGATCGTTGGCGTTTCCGTAGGAGAGCTCGGCGTGCCTCATGGCTCGACTCCCGTGGTGTCTCGAGTATACCCAAGGTAACTCGCGCGGGGGTGAGGCGAAAGGCTTACCCCCTTGGGCCGCTCCCGGGCGCGGCCGCGAGGGGGGCTCCGGCGGCGAGGCAAACATTCGGGCGATGCGAGAGAGCGCGAGGGAGGTCCGGCGGCGGGCGGAGGAGCTGCGCGAGGCGCTGAACGAGGCGAACTACCGCTACTACGTCCTCGACGCCCCGACGATCAGCGACGCGGCGTACGACCGCATGCTTCGCGAGCTGGAGGATCTGGAGAGCGCTCACCCCGACCTGCGGACCCCGGATTCCCCCACCCAGCGGATCGGCGCGCCCCCGCTAGAGGCATTCGAGCCGTTCCCCCACGCCCGGCCGCTGCTCTCCTTGGCCAACGCCTTCGGCGAAGAGGAGCTGCGCGCGTTCGACGCGCGCGCGCGCAAGCTTGCCGGGGGGCGCTCCTTCGTCTACACGGTGGAGCTGAAGATCGACGGGCTGGCCGTGGCCCTGCACTACCGCGACGGCGTCTTCGAGGGGGGCGGCACGCGCGGCGACGGGCGCACCGGCGAGAACATCACGCAAAACCTGCGAACGGTGCGCTCGATACCGCTGCGCCTGCGCGGCGAGGCGCCGGAGTTTCTCGAAGTGCGCGGCGAGGTCTACCTGCGCCTGAGCGAGTTCGAGAAGATCAACGCCGAGCGCGAGAAGCGCGGCGAGCCGCTGTTCGCCAACCCGCGCAACGCCGCCGCTGGGGCGGTGCGCCAGCTGGACCCGTCGGTGACCGCGGAGCGCGCGCTCTCGTTCTTCGCCTACCAGATCGGGGAGAGCCGCCCCGCGGCACGGATTCCCTCGCAGTGGGAGGCGCTCGAGCGTTGCGCCGCCTGGGGCTTCCCCGTCAACAGCAACATCGATCACGCCGAGAGCATCGACGAGGTCGTCGCATTCTGCGACGCCTGGGAGACCAAGCGCGACTCGCTCGACTACGAGATCGACGGCGTGGTGGTCAAGGTGGACGACCTGGCGCTCCAGGAGCAGATGGGCGCGGCGGGGCGCGAGCCGCGCTGGGCCGTGGCCTACAAGTTCAAGCCGCGCGAGGAGTACACCAAGCTTCTCGACATCGCCGTGCAGGTGGGGCGCACGGGGGCGCTGACGCCGGTGGCGATCCTGGAGCCCGTGGTCGTGGGCGGCGTCACCGTGCGCAACGCCACGCTCCACAACGAAGAGGAGATCGCGCGCAAGGACGTGCGCGTGGGCGACGTGGTGATCGTGCGCCGCGCGGGCGAGGTGATCCCGGAGATCGTGGGGCCGGTCAAGGAGCGCCGCCGCGGCGAGCTGGCGCCGCTGTTCAAGATTCCCACGCGCTGCCCCGTCTGCGGGGCCGCCGTCGACCGCCCCGAAGGCGAGGTGGTCTACCGCTGCACCAACGCCTCGTGCCCGGCGCAGCTCAAGGAGCGCATCCGCCACTTCTGCAGCCGCGGCGCGATGGACATCGAAGGCGTGGGCGAGCAGTTGGCGAGCCAATTGGTGGACACGGGCCTGGCGCACGACATCGCCGACCTCTTCTCGCTCACGCGCGATCAGCTCGCCTCGCTCGAGCGCATGGGGGAGAAGTCGGCGCAGAACGTGATCGACGCGCGCGAGGGTGCCAAGAATCGTCCGCTGTGGCGCCTGCTCAACGGCCTCTCCATCCGCTTCGTGGGCTCGCAGAACGCGCAGATCCTCGCCGATGCCTACGGCGATCTCGAGGCGCTCGAGCACGCGAGCGTGGAGGAGCTCACCAACGTTTCCGGCATCGGGCCGAAGATCGGGCAGAGCGTCTGGCTCTTCTTCCAGCAGCCGCAGAACCGCCGCTTGATCGCGCGGCTCAAGGCCGCGGGCGTGCGCACCACGCAGCCGATCAAGCAGGTGCCGGCGGCGTCGAAGGCGGCCGGCAAGACGTTCGTGCTCACGGGCACGCTGCCCAACCTCACGCGCGAGGAGGCCGGCGCGAAGATCGTGGCGGCCGGCGGCAAAGTCAGCGGGAGCGTCTCGAAGAAGACCGACTACGTGGTCGCGGGCGAGGAGGCCGGCTCCAAGCTGACCAAGGCGCGCGAGCTGGGCGTCGCCGTCATCGGCGAGGACGATCTGCTGAAGCTGCTGGGCTGATCCCGCTCACTCGACCGTGATGGTCGCGTCGCACTCCACGGGAAAGTTGACGGAGTTGGCGACGAAGCACTTCTCGTGCGCCGCGTGGTGCAGCGCCTGCGCCTCCGCCTCGCGCGCGGCGTCGGCGATCGTCACCTCGGGGCGCAGCTCCACGCGCCGGAAACGACCGCCCCCGCCGGGGCTCTCCACCATCTCACCCTCGGCGCGATCGACGTAGCGCGTCACCGCGATGCCGGCATCGGCGCAGAGGTGGAGGTACCAGAGCATGTGGCACGCGGAGAGCGAGGCCACGAGCAGGTCCTCGGGATTGTAGCGGCTGGGATCGCCGCGAAAGGCCGCGTCCGAGGAGCCGGGGATCGGCGGCTTTCCCGAGACCAGGATCTCGTGGCTGCGCTCGTAGGCCTGGTACGAGGACGTCCCGGTGCCGAGGTTGCCCGTCCACGTCACGGTGACGTTGTAGAAGTGCTCGCGCTCCATGCGGCTCCGTCCTGCGGGCGGGCGAAACTTCCCTGCGTACGGCGAGTAAAAGGGCGCATGAGAGCGGCGCCGTTCCTCATTCCCGCCGTCACGATCGCCGCCGCCTGGGCGGCCGTTTCGGTCGCGTTCGACGTCCACCTGGGCGGGGACGCGCTGACCGTGCGCCTAGGCCGCTTGCTGACGGTCTATCGCGTGCCGTACGCGAGCATCCAGTCGGTGGACGTTGTCTCCGCGTGGAAAGGCTCCTGGGAGCCGCGCGTGAACTTCGCGACGCGCCTCTGGGGATCGATCCTGATGGTGCGCCACTCCGGCGGCGTCTTTCACCTCCTGCGGATCTCCCCGCCCGACGTCGAGGCCTTCGCCGCCGAGCTGCGCCTGCGCGCCGCCGCCGCCGCCGAGACGGGGTCATAATATGACTACTGTAAGGTAGTCATATGACTTGCTTTTCGTAGTCGATAATGCTACCCGACGCTTGGGTCGAGCGTGAGGTAGGCACTTGAAATCGAACACACGTTCGATTATGATGGGTCTCCCATGGAGCCCCTCACCCGCGACCGCCGCTCCGCGTTCCACGATCTCCGCCTTCGGCTGGCGGGGCGGGAAGGCTTCGCGCGGCGGGCCGACGGGGAGCGGCTCCACCCCGTCGGCCTCCAGGATCTCGATCGCCTTCTGGCCGGAGGGGTCCCCGCCGG
>DATLUD010000056.1:0-12168 GCA_035533275.1 Candidatus Dormiibacterota bacterium
GGCATCAGCGAGCCGCCGCCGCCACCCCCGCAGCCGGCGAGCGCTAAAGCGAGCAGGCATGCGAACACCGGTAAACGTTTCACGAGCAACGGAACCTCTTTGGTACGAGGGGGTGGAGCCCCATGGCACGCGAGAATCCCGCGCGACCATGAGAGCTCCGTCGTACATCTTCTTCCGATGCTTAACACCATTCAGTGCATGTCGGAAACGACGCACCTCACACTACGCGTGCATCGCTGACGTTTTCTTTGATGGCTGACGTTCGAAATAGCCGCGAGCGACCGACGCGATTGCATGATGCACGAGATGCGCAACGATGGTGCCGAACGCTTCGCGTTCTTCATTTCGAAGGAATCGATCCTCTCGGACGTCTTTCGCGCGGCTCAACGCGGACGAATGCGATGGATGACCCCGTTCTGGTCGTCGGCGACGAAGAGGCTCGCTATATGCAGTGTATCGGCGGCCCTGCCGAAATTCCGTAGTAGGAAGGGCTGTCCCGCATCTTCGGCGGATTCGCGGCCGGCGCAACGCTCGCTCGTGTGGCCGAAGGCCCGCTTGACGACGGTTCTGCGCCGCGGCGCTCGGTAATCAGAGGACGCCGGGCATTCCCTCGCGGTGCTGGGTGGCGTCAAGACCCAGCGCCTCTTCCTGCTCGCTCACGCGCAGCGGAACGAAGAGATTGGTCACCTTGAGCACCACGAACGTCATCATCGCGCAGTAGAGGCAGGTGGCGGCGACGGCGATCGCTTGGATCACCATCAGCCGGGGGTTGCCGTAGACCAGGCCGTTCGCCGCGGCCGCGTTGACTGCCACCGTGGCGAAGAGCCCGGTGGCGAGCATGCCCCAGACGCCGCCGATGCCGTGGATCGCGAAGACGTCGAGCGCGTCGTCCACGCCGCTGCGCTTCATCAGATGGACGCAGAGGTAGCAGGCGATGCCGGCACCCAGACCGATCAGCACGGCCGCCGGCGTGGTCACGTAGCCGGCCGCCGGCGTGATGGCGACCAGGCCTGCGATGGCGCCGACCGTGGCTCCCACGACGCTCGGATTTCCCTTGTGCATCCAGGAGAGCGTCATCCACGTCAGCCCGGCCATCGCTCCGGCGGTGTTGGTGACCACGAACGCGTTCGCGGCCAACCCGCCCGACGTGATCGCCCCGCCCGCATTGAAGCCGAACCATCCGAACCACAGCAGGCTCGCGCCGAGAATGGTCATCGTGGCGTCATACGGGTCCTCGGGGTGCGCCTCACCGCGCTGCAACTCGATGCGCCTGCCCAGCACCATCGCCGCGACCAAGGCGGAGACCCCGCTGGCGATCTCCACGACGGTTCCGCCGGCGAAGTCGAGCGTGCCGAGCTTCGAGCCCAGCCAGCCGCCGTGGCCCCACACCCAATGGGCGACGGGATCGTAGACGAACGTGGCCCACAGGAGCGTGAAGATGACGAAGGCCTTGAAGCGCTTGCGCTCGGCGAAGGCCCCGGTGATCAGCGCGGGCGTGATGACCGCGAACATCATCTGGAACGCGGCGAAGGCGAGCTGGGGAACGTGGGCTCCGTAATCCGCGTTGGGCGCCATGCCCACCGTGTTGAAGCCCACCCACGCGAGGCTCCCGATGATGCCCCAGCCGTGGACGTCGGGGCCGAACGCGAGCGAATATCCCCACAGGACCCACTGCACGCTGATCAGGCAGAGGACGAAGAAGCTGTGCATGATCGTCGAGAGGACGTTCTTGCGCCGGACCAGGCCGCCGTAGAAGAATCCCAGGGCCGGCGTCATGATCATCACCAGCGTGGCCGAGGCCAGCAGCCACGCGGTGCTCCCGGGATCGATGGTGTGCTGCATGGAGATCAGACCTTCGCGTTCCGCAGGCGCATCAGGTTCATCGCCTTGAGCGACATCACGACCTCTCCGGCGCCGTTCACGACTTCGACGAACGTGCGCACCATCCCGCGATCGGGCTTCGACGTCGACCGCTTGACCTGGAGCACGGTCGCGCGCAGGGTGAGGCGATCGCCGGGGCGCACGGGCTTCATCCACCGAAGCTCGTCGATGCCCGGCGAGGCCAGGCTGGAGGCTTCCGAGAGGTACGATTCGACGAACATCCGCATCATCAGGCCGGCCGTGTGCCATCCGCTGGCGATGAGGCCGTTGAACGGGCCGGCGGCCGCCGCCGCGGGGTCCGTGTGGATGTATTGGGGATCGTATCGCTTCGCGAACTCGATGACCTCGGCTTCGTCCACCACCACGTGGCCGAACTCGAAAACCGAACCAGGAACGTAGTCCTCGAAGTAGCGCTCCATGCACCTCACCGTGATCGACTCGGGGTCGCGCAAGTGCTTCGGTGAGCGCCTTGGATGCCCTCGCCTGGAGCGGATCGCCGGCATCGGCCCCCCCAAGGCCCCGAGACTCCGCACCGCGTAGTGAGACGCGTGCAATTCGATCGCACCGCCATCCAGCGCCGGCAAGCGGTCGGGCGCATGCCCGCCGCCTTCTTCGGCCACGGCAGTCCCATGAACGCCCTCGAGCGCAACCGCTACACGGAGGCGTGGAGCGCATTCGGCGAGGCCGTGCCCAGGCCGCGCGCGATCCTCGCCGTCTCCGCGCATTGGTACGTCACCGGCACCCGCGTGACCGTCAACGATCAGCCGCCCACCATTCACGATTTCGGCGGCTTTCCGCGCGAGCTCTTCGCCTTCGAGTACCCGGCGCCGGGGAGCCCGGCACTCGCCCAGCGCGTGCACGATCTGCTCGCGCCGGTCTCCGTTCAGCTCGACGACCGGTGGGGCCTGGACCACGGCACGTGGTCGGTGCTCACCCACGTCTTCCCGCATGCCGACGTGCCGGTAGTGCAGATCAGCGTCGATCGCGCGCAACCCCCGGCGTACCACTACGAGCTGGCGAAGCGCCTGGGGCCGATGCGCGACGAAGGCGTGCTGGTGATCGCCAGCGGGAACGTGGTGCACAACCTGGAGATCCTCCGCAGCGGTTGGAAGGGAGCCGCTCCCGGTTGGGCCGCGCGTTTCTCGGCGGAGGTGCTCGCCCGGATCCAGCGCCGCGACCACGCCTCGCTCATCGACTATCTCAGCCTCGGCCCCGAGGCCCAGCTGGCCATCCCGACGCCGGAGCACTTCCTCCCCCTGCTCTACGCCATCGCGCTGCAGCGCGACGATGACGCGATCGTGCCCATCGTCGACGGCGCGGCATACGAGGCGCTCGACATGCTCTCGTTCGCGGTCGCGTGACCGTGGCCGGCACCGCCGAGACGATGGCGCGTGGGGTCGAGGACTTGCTCTACGCCCTCGGCTTCCTGAACCAGGGCGAGAACGAGGCGGCAACGGCGGATGCGAGGACGATCTTATGCTTTACGAGTCACCTTGTAGTAGTAGTGCTCGTGGGCCTGGCGCCCGCGACCGACGATATGGAGGTCTTCCGCTTCGATCATCTGCTCGAGCCGGGGAGCCGAGAGACGCTCATCCAGCGGAGGCCCGACCAGGCCTTCGGCGTCCCGATCGAACTCAGCGATCAGGAGAGCGGTACCGGGATGCATCGAGGCTTTGACGCCGCGCAGCAGGGCTTCGGGTGGCTCGGCGTGGTGCAGCACGTCGGTCAACATCACGATGTCGAGCTCGTCGCCGATGTCAATCGCCTCTTCGCCGTTGCTGTTCAGTACCACGACGTTGTCGATCCCCAGATCCGCGAGCATCCGGCGCACATAGTCGACCGCGCTCGCCGCCTTCTCCACCGCGTACACCACGCCGTTCGCGCCTACCGTCGTGGCGTATTCGCGGGTGAAGACTCCCGGCCCGGGCCCGACGTCGAGGACCTTGCTCCCCGCATGCATGCCGGTGAGAGCGATCCATTCGTGAACCAGTCCGAAGCGCTGGAGCTGCCGTTGCCTGATCTCGTCCCAGTCCGCATCGGACATGTCCTTTCGGAAGAGCACGTCTGCGGTCACCAGCCGAATTGGCTTACGGTGTAGCCGACGAACGCGAGCGAGACGAGCGCGGCGCCAATGTTGACGGCGACTGCTCCGCGACCCCGGTAGTGGCCTTTGGTCAGGCGGTAGGCCGTCAACGCTACCATCGCCAGCGTGGCGACGATCATGAGCCGGCGCAGCCACAGGATGCCCAGCATCGCGGCGCCCATGGTCCCCATGCCGCCGCCGAGCAGCAGCACGATGCCCATGACCAGCCAATGATGCGAAGAGGCCAAGACGGAGAGGACAACGGATAGGACCGGCGTGGCCGCCGGGCCGGCGGCGGTCTCACGCTTCACGGAGGACCCTCACGAGCGTGTCGAGGGCGTCGAGGACGGCCTCGCGTTTGGGTGCCGGGATCGCCGCGAAGACACCGGAAAATTTCTCCGCGCGCGTCGCCGCGATGTTCCCGGCCGCCTCGCGGCCTGCGGTCGTGAGGCGTACGCGCACGATCCGCGCGTCGGCGCCGTCTCGCTGCCGCTCGATCCAGCCGCGCCGCTCGAGCATCGTGACGAGCCGGCTGACGGTACTCTTCTCGAGCCGTAACCGCGCGGCAAGGCTGTTCTGCGAGAGGCCCGGCTCGCGCGTCAACTCCAGCAGCGCGTGGGCCTCGCCGACGGCGACTGGCTGACCGCACGGCGTCTGCTCGGGCTGATGCAGGCCGAGGGCGCGGATAAGCGCCACGATCGACTCCTGGAAGTCGACGGCGGTCGACCGCTCGGGGTGTTCGGAGGTGAGGCGATTGGTTCGATTCAGCATTGGTTGTAACATACAACGACTCTCTCCCGCTGTCAATGCCGAGGCGCCGCGCACGGGATACGAGCAATCCGACCGCATCGGCCCGTGGCCGCCCGCTTCACAGGATCTCCACACCCCCGGACTATCCTTCGATCATGCAGATCGCAATCTCGAGAGGCTCGTGATGCCCTTCGGCAGCGAACCGCGGGGGAGAGCAGGCGTTAGGCGATGACGAGGGACGAGCGTGAGACGACAGCCGCCGGCCGTCCGCGTGGAGGGGCAGCGGTCTATACGTGCCCCATGCACCCCGAGGTCGAGAGCAGCACGCCGGGTGCATGTCCGAAGTGCGGGATGGCGCTCGAGCTGCGCCGAGCCGGCGCAACCGACGAGGAGAATCCCGAGCTTATCGACATGACCCGCCGCTTCTGGGTGAGCGTCGGCTTCACGCTGCCGGTGTTCGCGCTGGCCATGGTCGACTACGTTCCCAGCGTTGCCGCGCGCAGTCCGCTCTCGCCCTCCCTCTCGGCGTGGCTGGAGCTGCTCTTGAGCGCTCCGGTCGTGCTCTGGGGCGGCTGGCCGTTCTTCGTGCGCGGATGGCGCTCGGTGGTGACGCGCAGCCTCAACATGTTCACGCTGATCGGCTTGGGTGTCGGCGTGGCCTACACGTACAGCGTCGTGGCGGTGGTCTTTCCCGGAGTCTTTCCGACCTCGTTTCGCGAGGAATCCGGTGGCGTCGGCGTCTACTTCGAGGCGGCGGCCGTCATCACGACGCTGGTGCTCCTTGGGCAGGTCCTCGAGCTTCGAGCGCGTAGCCGCACCAACGCAGCGATCAAGTTACTGTTGGGAATGGCCCCCAAGACCGCGCGGCGGGTGAACGCGGACGGCTCCGAAGAGGACATGTCGTTAGAGCACGTGCGGGTGGGCGACCGCCTGCGCGTGCGGCCGGGCGAGAAGATTCCCGTCGACGGCATCGTGATCGAGGGAAGCTCCTCGGTGGACGAGTCGATGATCACCGGAGAGCCGCTCCCCATTGAAAAAGTGGCCGGCGAGCGGGTCATCGGCGCCACCGTGAACGGCACCGGGTCCTTCGTGATGGAGGCTCGCCGGGTCGGCAGCGAAACGCTGCTGGCGCAGATCGTGCAGATGGTGAGCGAGGCCAGCCGGAGCCGCGCGCCGATCCAGAGAGTCGCCGACATCGCCTCCGCGTACTTCGTGCCGGCGGTCGTCTTGGTGGCCGTGGTCACGTTCTTCGTCTGGCTCTTCGCCGGCCCGCGTCCGGCGCTGGCCTACGCCATCATCAACGCGGTCTCCGTCCTCATCATCGCCTGTCCGTGCGCGCTGGGCCTGGCCACGCCGATGTCCATCATGGTGGCGGCCGGTAAGGGCGCCACGTTCGGCGTGCTCTTCAAGAACGCCGAGGCGATCGAGACGCTCCGCCGCGTCGACACGCTCGTGGTCGACAAGACCGGCACGCTGACGGAGGGGCACCCACGCTTGCAGGACGTCGTGGCCCTCGACGCCTTCGACGAGGCCGCGGTCTTACGACTCGCGGCCTCGCTGGAACGCGGGAGCGAGCATCCCCTTGCCGCAGCGATCGTGGAGGGCGCGGGAGATCGTGGGGTAGCGCTCGATCCGGTCGCCGACTTCGCATCGCTCCCCGGTAAGGGCGTGCGCGGGCGCATCGGGGAACGGACCGTGGCGCTGGGGAATCGGGCGCTCATGGACGTGCTGGGCATCGACGTCGAACCGGTGGCCTCGCGCGCCGAGGCCCTGCGCGGCGAGGGCAAGACGGCGATGTTCGTCGTGGTCGACGGCCGGCTGGCGGGTCTAGTCGCCGTCGCGGATCCGATCAAGGAGACGACGCCCGCCGCGATCGAGCAGTTGCACGATGCGCACGTGCGCATCGTGATGCTGACGGGCGACAGCGCAACCACGGCCAAGGCTGTAGCCGACCGGCTGAAGATCGACGAGGTGGTCGCCGAGGTCCTCCCCAATCAGAAGGCGGAGGTCGTCAAACGGCTGCAGGGCGAGGGGCGATTCGTCGCCATGGCCGGCGACGGCATCAACGACGCGCCGGCGCTGGCCCAGGCTCAGGTGGGCATCGCGATGGGCACCGGGACGGACGTGGCCATGGAGAGCGCCGGTGTCACGCTGGTCAAGGGCGACCTGCGCGGCATCGTGCGCGCGCGGCACTTGAGCGAGGCGACGATGCGGAACATCTGGCAGAACTTGGCCTTCGCCTTCGCCTACAACGTGCTGGGCATTCCCATCGCCGCCGGCGTGCTCTACCCGGCCTTCGGCGTCCTGCTCTCGCCGATCATCGCCGCGGCGGCCATGTCGTTCAGCTCCGTCTCGGTGGTTGGGAACGCGCTCCGGCTGCGGGCGGCGCGCGTCTGAGCCGGCTGGCGGGGTGACGCGATGGCGACCGTGCTGCTGCTGGTAGAGGACGATCCTTCGATCTACGACACGATCGCCCCGTACGTGCAGCGAGAGGGCTGGGCGCTGCGATGGGCGCGCTCGGTCATGGAGGCCCGGCGCGCGATCGAGGAGCAGGCACCCGCCGTGGCCCTGATCGACCGCGGACTCCCGGGGGAGGCCGGTGATGCGCTGGCGCCGCAGTTGCTGAAGCTCGAGATACCGTTCATGATGCTCACCGCACGCGCGGAGGAGGCCCAGCGCCTCTCGGGCTTCGACCTGGGAGCCGACGATTACGTGACCAAGCCGTTCAGCGCGCCGGAGCTCATGCGCCGTATCGGAGTCTTGCTGCGCCGGCAGGGGACGCCCAGGCTGCATCTCTCCGACGAGATCGAGTTGGACCGCGAGGCCCGATGCGTGCGCGTCCAAGGCCAGGACGTCGCCCTGACGTCCGCGCAATATGCTTTGCTCGAGCGGTTGGCGCGGCGCCCGGGGCGCGTCTATACGCGTGCCGACCTGGCGGAGCTGATGGACTTGGATCTCGAGACCTCGGAGCGGACGATCGACTCGCACGTGAAGAACATCCGCAAGAAGCTGCGCGATGCCGGTGCCCAGAATCCGCTCATCGAGACGGTCGTGGGCGCAGGCTATACCTTGCGGAGCGCGCGATGAGCCTCTCGGGGCGCATCATCCTCGGAACCGCCGCGGTGACGTCGTTCGCCATGCTCGCGGCCGCCGCGCTGGTGCACTGGGTCGTGCGAGCCTACCTCTCGCCCTTCGCCGACCACTTCGCGACGATGCGGCGGATGATGGGGTGGGGCCCGGACTTGGAGACGATCTATGCCCTCGTCGACCACGCACTGGCGATTTCGCTCGGGATCGCCGTCTTCTCGGGCGTGCTGCTCGGCCTGCTGGTCGCCCGGGAGCTGGTGCGCTCCGTCGTGGTGCTCGATCAAGGCCTGGCGCGCTTCTCGCGCGGCTTCCTCGATCAGCCGATCGACCTGACGGGACCGCCGGAGCTGACGCGCGTGGCGGAGAGCGCCAATCACATGGCGGAGGAGCTCGGCGGCGCGCAACGCGCAGAGCGCGAGCTCGTGGCCGGCATCGCGCACGACCTCGCGCATCCTCTGACGGCGATGCGTGGCACGCTCGAGGCGGTGCGCGACGGGCTGACCTCCCCGAGCGACCCACGCACGATGGCGCGTCTGCTCACCGACGTCGGCACGATGGAGACGACGCTCGCCGATCTGCGGGACGTCGCCGCCGCCGAGGTCGGCGCGTTGCGCCTGGAGCTCCACGACGTGGACGTGGCGGCGGTGACAGGGCGCATCGCGGCCTCCTTCGCCGACCTCGCGGCTCGCAAGGGGATACGGCTGGAGTTAGAGACCGGCGTCCCCGAGCCGGTCGTGGCGCGCACGGACGAGCGGCGCCTGGCCCGCATTGTGGCGAATCTGGTGGTGAACGCGCTGCAAGCGACGCCGCCCGACGGGCGCGTGGGCGTCGCGGTGGGCATGCGCGACGGCACGGCCGTCCTGCGCGTGGAGGACGCCGCGGGTCCCAACGCCGGAGCCGCCATCCGGGCAGCGCTGGATGGCCAGGGCTCGGGCCTAGGGCTGCGCGTGGTGCGCGTGCTGGGACGGGCCATCGGGGCCCAGCTCGAGGTCCAAGACGGTGAGGCCGGGGCGAAGGTGGAGCTGCGGCTCCCGCTCTGAGGCAGGCCGGCGTCTCTCCACAGCAACTCCACACGACCGGCTTACCATGGAGGCATGATCGCGATCGAGAGGCCCCCCGTCCGTATCCTCGCCGCTGCGCTCGCCCTGACGGCGAGCCTCGCGACCGGCGCCTTCGCCGCCCCTACCGCGGCACCGAAGGAGCGTGCCGTCACGGTGGTTCGCGGCGGTTTCCCCGATACACGGACGGAGCGGGTGCATCTGCTCTCCGGTGCGCTGCCTGCGCAGGCGACGACGGCGGTCACGCTGACCGACGCCAACTGCCAGCCGGATGGCCGCGGGGTCTCCCACTGCATCAACGAGCTGCGCCTGGCGGACGGTCACACCATCGTGGTGCGCCACGACCACGACATGCGCATGGTTCCCTGCTTGACCCCCGGCGAGACGGTGCGCGTGCAGCCCGGAACGTAAGGGCGGAGCTGGAGAGGCGAGATGAACGAGAGAGACCGCTATCAACCACTGAGCCCTGGAGGATTGGCCGCCGCGTTCGCGGTGCTGGGACTGCTGGGCGCGCTCTCGATGGGGATGCCATTCATGTTCGGCGCAGGATCGATGATGGGGGGAATGATGGGGCCTTACGGCGGGTACGGCGGCTATCCGAACATGGGCTGGGGAGGCTTCGGACTCTTCGGCCTCATCTGGATCGTCGCCATCGCGGCACTGGGAGGCGCCGTCGTCGCCTGGGTGTACAACGCGATGATTGGCGCCCGCACGGCTCGTCCGACCGATGCGGCGGGCCGCCCGCTGCCGCCGACGACGACCGGTCCATAGCGTAGCGCATGGTCAGCGCTGCACGAGGTAGTTGCGCATCATGCCCATGTCCTCGTGCTCGAGATTGTGGCAGTGATAGAGATACAAGCCGGTGTAGTCCTGGAACTTGAGCAGCAGCCTCACGCGCTGGCCGGGTAAGACGAGCACGGTGTCCTTCCATCCGCCGTCGAGAAAGCCGCCGCCGAGCGTCCGCGATGCCTCTTCGGCGTCCCGCGTGCTCTCGCGCGCGAGAACCTGGAACTGCAAGTTGTGGATGTGGATGGGATGGGCCATCGCCCCCATCATGGCGCGCGAGGCGTCGTTCACGAGCTCCCAGACCTCCTGCGTGCCGAGCTTCACGATCTCGTCGGATGCCACCGCGGTCATCTGGAACTCGCGCCCGTTGATGCCCCAGCGCATGGCTTGCATCGCGAGGTAGAAACGGCGCGGGTGATCGCGGTTGACGGCATCTTCGAGACGGTAGCGGCTGAACGTGGAGAGGCGTGCGGGTAGCGTGCGCGTCTCGGTCTCGCGTCGCGCGACGCGCACGGTGAGCACAGGGAACTCCGCGCCGTCGGGCAAGGCCTGGCCACCCGAGAAGCCGCCGCCCATCATGCCGCCGCCCATCATGCCTCCCATGCCCCCCGTCGACATGGTGCCGCTGAAGGGGAGGCTCTGGAGCACGAGCTCGCTCCCCACCTGATGGCGGCTGAAGTCGGCCCAGAGCTCCACGCGCTCGGCCGGGGCCAGGGTCACGTAGGCACGCCGCACCGGGTGCTCCAGCAAGCCGCCGTCGGTGGCGATGATCGTCATGGGCGTGCCGTCGCTCCAGGCGAGTTTGTAGATGCGCGAGTTGGAGCCGTTGAGCAGGCGCAGGCGGTACGCACGGGTGGCAACCGGCAGCACGAAATCCGGATGCCCGTTGACCAGGATGCGGTCGCCGAGGAACCCAATCATCTGGCCGATCATGCCCGCACCCTCGAGATAGATCAACTGGTTGCCCGCGTCGAACGTGCGATCTTGGATCACGAGCGGCACGTCGTACTCGCCGGATGGCAAGTTGAGCGCGCGCTCCTCATTGTCGCTCACCAGAAAGAGACCGGCCATGCCGTAATACGCCTGCGGTCCCGTCAGCATATCCGGGTGCGGATGGTACCAGTAGGTCCCAGCGCGGTTCGTCACCTCGAAATCGTAGACGAAGCGCTGGCCGGGGCCGATGGCGTAGCGAGGGTGTCCGTCCATGCGTGCCGGCACGTGCAAGCCGTGCCAGTGGATGATCGTCGGCTGCTCGATGCCGTTGATGAGATGGACGCGGATGCTCTGCCCGCGCCGCACGCGAATGATGGGGCCGAGATAGCTCCCTGGCAGCGCTTGCAGGCTGGAGGGGTCGCCGGCCAGCACCTTGCCGCGGTAGCTCCAGACCCGCGTAGGGCGACCGGACAACAATGACACCTCGGTCGGGGATGGCCTGAGCTCGATCTCCAGGTTCGGCGCGGATCGCTCCGGTCTGGGGCCGGGCGCGGCTTGTGCGGACGATCGCAGCGCCACGGCAGCGGTCAGCAACGACGCTGAGCCCACGCCCGCGTAGCGCAGGAAGTCCTGCCGGGGGATCTTGGTGCAGGGATTCATCTGGAACTCTCCACGGGATGCGGCGTCGATGGTGGGACCGAGACGCTGATGGCGCTAGCGTAAGCGAGCCGAGCGCAACCCATTGAGGAACGGTTGCCGGACCAGTTTAGGTGGGCGCAATGGATTTCGTGTGGAGGCGTGGCGTTGCGTTAGAAGACGAGCACCTTGCTTGCCTGCTGCGTCCAATCGGTCAGCTCGTCCATGCTGCTGCGCCGCGCACTCTGCGTGAGATCGTCGTCGCCGATGCCTCGGGCATCCATACACGAGCCGCAGACGCCGACCGTACCGCCATGGCGCGACACGGTTTGGAGCATCGTCTCGATGTTGTAATAGCCCGACGGGACACGCTGCCCGCGTTGCGCGCACGCCGCGGCATCACCGATCAGGAAGAGGAGCACGTCTTGCCCGGACCGGCGCGCCAGCGACGCGGCCAGCCGCAGGCCGTTGTAGCTGCGCTCCGTGCCGTATGGCGGGTCGTTCAATATGATGAGCGTCGTCATCGCGGCCCTTCCGATGTCGCGGTGGAGCGCATCACGGGGAGGCCTGCGGCCTGCCACTCGAGCACGCCATCCTGCAATCTATACGCCTCGAAGCCGCGCTTGCGCAGCATGCCCAGGGCCTCTTGCGAGAGCACGCAGTACGGCCCGCGGCAGTAGGCCACGATCGTCTTGTCGCGCGGCAGCGTCGCGAGCTCGCGCTCCAACTCGGAGAGCGGAAGCGACCTGGCGTGCGGGAGGTGCCCGGCCTCGTACTCACTGGCCGGCCGCACGTCGAGGACCACAACTTCACCGCGTCGAGCCTTGCCCAGGAGCACTTGGCGATCCATCGGGAGCATCAGCCCGCGCTCGCTGAAGTAGCTCTTGACCGCGCGGTCGATCTCGGCGAAGCGGTGCTCGGCCACCGACCGCGTCATGAGCCAGTAGTCGGCCA
>DATLUD010000057.1:0-2596 GCA_035533275.1 Candidatus Dormiibacterota bacterium
GCCCGACATCGGGGAGGGATTGGCCGAGGCCGAGGTTGCCCGGTGGCTGGTTTCGGTGGGAGACGACGTCACCGAGGACCAGCCGGTGGTCGAGATGATGACCGACAAGGCCAGCGTGGAGCTGCCCGCGCCGGGCGCCGGCGTGATCGTCGAGCAGCGCGCGGCGGAAGGCGAAACAGTCAAGACGGGGTCGGTCCTGTACGTGCTCGAGACCGAGGCCAAGATCACCACGTCCGCTCACGCGCCGGCGGCCCAGGTCGAGGAGAGGGCGCAGGCCACGCTGTCAGCGCCCAGCGAGCCGGCCGGCATCCTGGCGCCCCCCGCTGTGCGCAAGCTGGCTCGAGAGATGAGCGTCGACCTTGCGCACGTCAAGGGTTCCGGGCCAGGCGGGCGCATCAGCGCCGAGGATGTGAAACGCCACGCCTCCGGTGCGGCGCCGTCCGCCCCGGCAGCCCCTTCCGCCGCGCCGGTGATGGCGGGCCGCCGCATCAAGCTGCGCGGAGTCCAGAAGCGGATGTCCGAGACGATGGCCGCTTCCGCGCGAACGATCCCTCATGTCACGGGGTTCCACGAGCTGGATGCGGGCGCATTCGCCGAGCTGGCGTCGCGGAAGCGCCGCGAGGCTGAGGCACGTGGATCGCGCTTTCCCTTCGACACGCTGCTGGTGCGGGCGGCAGCGATGGCGCTGCAACGCCACCCGATCTTCAACTCCTCGCTCGACGACGAACGCGGCGAGATCGTGCTGCACGATGACGTCAACATAGGCGTGGCGACCGCGACTCCCGACGGCCTGATCGTTCCGGTCGTCAAGCGCGCGGACACGCTCGACATCGCCTCGCTCGCCGCCGAGCTGGACCGCATCACAGGCGCGGCGCGCGAGGGAAAGGCGTCGGTCCACGACCTGCTGGGCGGCACTTTTACCATCAGCAACACTGGAGCGTGGAGGGGCGGGTACGGAACCTCGCTCATACCTCCACCGCAGGTAGCGATGGTCGCGTTCGGAAGGATCGAGGAGAGAGCCGTCGTCCGCAACGGCGCCGTCGTGGCCCGACCCGTGATGCCCATGTCCGTGACGTTCGACCATCGAGTGATCGACGGCGAGGCCGGTCTGACGTTCGCGCTCACTGTGCGCAGCCTGATCGAGGACCCTTCGCAGCTCGAGCCCGGCTCATAGATGGTCGCCGGAGACCAGAGCGATCCTGCCGACGTCCTGATCTTGGGAGGCGGTCCCGGCGGTTACGTGGCGGCGCTGCGCGCGGCGCAGCTCGGCCGCTCGGTGACGGTGGTCGAGCGCGGACGGCTCGGAGGCGTCTGCCTCAACCAAGGATGCATCCCCAGCAAGCACCTGTCGCGCTTCGCGGCGGCCAAGTCAGCGGCGGAGACGTTCGCCGCCTCGGGTATGCCTCCGTTTTCCGGGCGGCCGGACATGGCTTTGTTCCAGAAGAGCCGCGCGGCCGCCGTCGACACCCTGGTCAAAGGGGTTTCTTCGCTGCTCCACGGCGCCGGGGTCAAGGTCGTCGAGGGCAGCGCGCGGTTCGTCGGACGCACGCGGGTGTGCGTCGAGGTCGGCGAGGAGTCGGTGCGCTACTTCGATTTCAAGGACGTGGTCATCGCGACCGGTTCCAGCGCCGGAGGAGGCGATGCTTCGAGGGTCGAGCCCAGCCGCGCCCTGGAATGGGATTCGATCCCATCCACGCTCTTGGTCACGGGCGACGACTACATCGCCCTGGAGATCGCGGTCGCCTACGCCCGGCTCGGCAGCCACGTTACCCTGGCCGTGCCGGGCGACCGGCTCCTGCCCGACTTCGATCGCGACCTATCCGCGGCCGCGCTGCGGGGAGCGCGCTCGACAGGGGTAGACGTGGCGCTGTCTTCGGGTCCGACCCCCGGGAAGTGGGAGCGCGCGGTCGCGTCGGGTGACCGGCGGCCGAACCTCGACTACCTCGACCTCCGCGCGGCGGGCATGGCAGCGCCGGACGGAAAGCTCAAAGTCGATGCGCAGCTTCGCCTCGACCGCCACGTCTTCGCGATCGGCGATGTCACCGCTGGCCTTCCGCTTGCGCATCGCGCGATGGCCCAGGGCAGGACGGTGGGTGATGTGCTCGGCGGCAAAGCGGCGGCCTTCGACAGCCGGGCGATCCCCCGCGCGGTGTTCGCGGCGCCCGAGCTGGCCGCGGTCGGAATGACCGAGGAAGAGGCGCTCGCCGCCGGTATATCGGTTTCCATCGGCCGGTTCCCGCTCGGCGCGTTGGGACGCGCCGTCATCGAGTCGGCCACGGCCGGCTTCGCAAAGCTCGTGTTCGCGCAGGACGGCGGCATTCTGCTGGGCGCGCATCTCGCAGGACCGCGCGCGACTGAGCTGGTCGCGGAGATGGCGCTCGCAATCGAGATGGGCGCCACCTCTGAGGACCTTGCGCTCACGGTGCACGCCCACCCGACGTTCGCGGAGGCGCTGATGGAGGCGGCGGAGGTGAGCCTGGGCCGGCCGATTCACGTACGAGGCGCGGCCAAGCGATGATCACCCGCACCTTTTTCGCAGCGCGGCGAGCCGACATGAGCACCGAGCAGTGCCTCGCTCACTGGCGAGCCCACCATT
>DATLUD010000058.1:0-65708 GCA_035533275.1 Candidatus Dormiibacterota bacterium
CCACCGACGCGAGATTCTAACACAACCCACGGCCGGCCGTAAAGGCCTCGAGGGGGCGATTCGTGCGGGGGCTTCGCGGGGTCAGCCGGTGACGTCGGGCTCCACGCCCAGGCCGTCGGTGAACGCTCCCAGCGAGGTCGCAAGATCGATGGTGGCCACGACCTCGAAGATCTCATCGTCGTCGAGGCCGGCGTCGCGCAGGATCTCGCTGGAGGGCCGAAGATCGGCCGCCGAGGCGCGCGCGAAGGTCAGGATCGCGCTCTCGGTCGCGGAGAGCGCGGGATCGTCGAGGCGGTTCTCCATGACCGCTCCCAGCACAGGCTTCTCGACATCCGCGCGAGCGAGCAGGAGGCGCAGGAACGGCGCGAGCGTTCCGGTGCTGCCTCGCACCGCGGAGACCACCACGCCCACCAGGGCCTTGATCGTCAGGGGAAGCCGTCCGGAAAAGAGCGTTGCCTTGGTTTTCGCCCAGTTTGCGGCGAGGAGGTCGGGGCGCCGTTCCATTGCGCGGAAGGCTTCCGGAACCTCGCCGAAGGAGCGCTCGAGATCCAGGTAGAGGCTCTTGGGCGACCCTTGAAGCTCGGTGGGCAAGAGAATACGTCTCTCCTCGTCGTCGCGGTGCGTTGTCGTCGCGGGGCGTTCTCGTACCCCTCTGTACCCTGGTTTCGGCCAACTTGGGCGCGGCCTTTATGGAGACATTAACCCGGAGAGGAGTGCTCCTCTATGACGCAGGTCTTCGCCACCCCCTCCGCCGCTACGGCTGCGTTCGACTCCGCATGCGCGATGATCCATCGCTGACGGTCGAATTGCAGCACTTCCTTGGTAGTGGCCGGCTTGGTGGCCAGCGCTTGCGCGGCGTCGGTGCTGCCGGGCTGTGGCACGGGATCGTCTAGCGCGGTCACGTTCACCGGCATCCACGTGTACGGCTGGGTCTCGGCGATCTGATACTCCGCGGTGTCCTGGATCGTATGCTTGTCGAGCAGCACGTGTATGACGTTGGTCACATCGTATGCCACCGCGCGTTGGCGGTCGATCGACCGCTGCAGGTTGGACGCCGCCGTGGTCAACTCGGCGTGGCGCGTGGGATCCTTCGTCTCGCGCGCTTGGGCCAGCAGGTCGTTGACGGCGGCTTGTCCCGCGGGAATCGAGCGCACCATTGACCCCACCTCCTTGATCAGGCGGTTGCGGTCGTCGTAGACCAGCACGGCGCCGTTGCGCTTGACGTAGTCGCGCTCCACGGCGTCGAGGTCGCTCGAGGTGCGCGAGAGCGCGGCATCGTTGGCGATCAGGACATCGGCGGCGACGTCGAAGTGCTGCACGAAGCGCGAGCAGAAGCGGTTGACGTACAGGCGCTCGATGACCTTGAGGGCACGGCCGGGGGAGGCGCCGGGCGCCGGAGAGGCGGACGCCGACGCCGGGGGCACCGTAGCGGCCGGCAGGGTGATGGGCGCGAGCGTGGGCGACGGGCCAGGGGCAGGCGCGTCGCTTGCCGCGGCGCCGGCGATTCCCAAGGCCAACGAAGCGAGTGCCCATGCGTAGCGCATCACCCACCCCTTTCGCGGGTGACGAGACTTCGGGGCCCACGGCAGGGGCACCCTGCGTGGCCATCGGCGATCTGTGACCGGGCTCACGCGCTTGCTCTGGCGGGCACGGACGGGGTTGGGGTATCGTTGAACGTACCATGAAGAAGATGCGTCTGGCCGCCGCGGCGACGCTGGTGGCCCTCCTAGCGACCCTCACGCCGCGGGTCCCCGCCCTGGCCAACGGGGCGGCGAGCACGCGGAACATCATCCTGGGCGGCGCGGCCGCCACGCTGCTCATCATCAACCACAACCGGAAGGTCCACGAGCGCTATGCGGAAGACGCCGCCAAGCAGGCGGCCCTCGCCCAGCAGCGCAACGACGCCTGGGCCGCCTACCGCTCGGAGAAGCTGGCGTACCAACGCGAGGCGACGGTCTCGGGCGAGCTCAAGAGAGAAGTGGCCTACCAGCACTCGATCATCGAGCAGCAGCGCAAGCAGCTGGCGATGGCCAAGGCCCAGCCTGGCGCCAACTTCGAGCGCCGGAGCGTCGCGCAGGTGAAGACGCCGGCCGGCACGAGCCGACAGGTGGCCGTCGTCTCTTACGGGTGGGGCTCGTTGTAGCCATCTGCGTTTCAGGCTGTTTTCGCATGACGACTTAATCTCTCGGTCGCTTGTCTTGAGCTTTCGTTAACGGCCGCTTGATCTGCGGGCCGTAGCGTCTTACTAGCCACAACGAGCTAGGAAAGGCGCTACGGACTGTGAACATCGCGCGCATCTCTACGGTCGTGCTAGCCGCGGCCTTGTTGACATTTTCGGGCCTGACGCGTCCGATCGCCGCTCTCGCGGATGCCTCCGGAGGCGCGGCGATCGTGGGGCAGATCGTCGACACGGACGGCGGCCTGCCGGTGGCAGGGGCCACCATCGTGCTCTATCGGGGGACGACGCGGGTCGGCGAGACCACTACGGCTGGCGACGGCAGCTTCCGCTTCGAGCACGAGTCGCCGGGGGTCTACTCCTTGCGCATCGCCGCGCGCGGCTACCAGGCCACGCAGGCGCCCGGCATCTTCGTCGCGGCCAACGAGAGCGAGGTCGCGTTTCGCACGTCGATCTCGCGCGCCGAGGAGTCGGTGGGCAGCCTCAAAGTCATCGGGCGTGAAGCGGTGGCCACGCGTGCCGCGCTGCAAACCAGCGCCACGATCAACGCGAGCCTCTCCCCCGATCTGCTGCGCAAGCAGAACTACATGCGCGTTGGCGACGCGCTCAACACCCTGCCGGGCGTGAACACCTCGACCAGCTCGGCCGTCGGCGACGACTTGAGCGTGAGCATCCGCGGCTTCGCCTCCAGCGAGACGGCGACGCTGCTGGACGGCCATCCGATCGGGCCGATCGGCGCCCACGGCCAAGGCTTCGACTACCAGGACTCGCCGTTCTACGGATTGCGCAACGTTCAGGTGATCTTCGGATCCGGGGCCAACGTGCTCTACGGCGCGGACACCATCGCGGGCGCGGTCAACTTTCAAACCCTCGATCCAACCGCGCATCCCCACACCGTGCTGGAGCAAGGCGTCGGCAACGACGGCAAGATGCTGACCGGATTGGAGGCGACCGGCACCACCTCGAACGGCAAGCTCGGCTACGCGTTTGCCCACGGCGTGGAGGGAACCTACGGCAACTTCGCTCCGCAGCAGATCACGCAGACCGGGTTGCTGGCGCCGGACTTCACCAGCGCCAACGCCGCCGCCAACACCTACTCCGTCTCGGGCAACTATCTGCTCCGCAACGACTTGCTGAAGTTGCGGTACTCCTTCGACCCGACGACTCAGTTGACGATGACGGCCTATGCCGCAAACTCTTGGGACGACAAGAGCGGCAACGGCGACACCGACTACAACAGCTACCAGTACGCGCTCTACAACGCCCAGCAGACGGTGGCATCGTACGGCGCCGGCAACCCCGCACCGGCGGGCTGCCCCAACGGACTGGTCGTCTCCACCGACGCCAATCCGAATCAATGCGTCACGCCCCAGCAGTATGCGGCGCTGGCGGCGGGCCCCGCCGGCGGAGGTCCCGGGCCGTGGCAGGCGATCCGCAATCAGGACTACCACGCCACGCTGACCAAGGAACTGGGCAAGAGCTTCGTGACGGTCGACGGCTTCATCGACCACTACGCCGTGGACTACAACCGCTCCGAGGCCGGCGGCGGCTTCAATAGCCATTACTTCAACACCAGCGGGATCTTGCTCTCGGACGACCTGACGTTCGGCAAGAACGACTTCGGCTTCGGCTACTCCGATCAGAACCAGCAGATCACGGGGGACTTCTTCAACGCCAACCCGGCCGAGGGTCCGGTCAACATGATCCTGGCGTATCCCGAGTACAGCTTGGGCAGCGCCAGCTTCTTCGTGCGCGATCAGTTCACGCCCAGCGGCAAGCTCTCGATCTTCGGCAACCTCTGGCTTCGCCACTCCACCGTGACGGGCAAGAGCACCTTCGATCCGCGCGTCTCGGTGATCTTCCGCCCGAGCAACCAAGACGTGGTTCGCTTGACGGGCGGGCACTCCGATAGCGAGCCCGCCCCGCAGCTCCGCTTCGGCTTGCCGTCGCTGGACCAGTCCTTCTCGAACCTCAACCCCGTCTGCGGGGGAAACAAGCAGACTCCCGTGGGCAGCGTGAGCAACCCCGACCTCTCGCCGGAGACGGCTACCGACTTCGAGCTGGCCTACGGACACCGCTTCCAGCGCGGCGACTCCGTGCAGTTGGACGTCTACACCGCCACCGAGCAGAACGCGCTCTTCCGCGGATCCCTGCCCGTCTCGCAGCTGGGTGCCGGCGTGATCCCGCCGAGCTTGCTCAACGCCTACTTCGCCCGCATCCAGTCGTTCTGCGGCTTCCCGCCCACGCTGGCCAACCTGGCAGTGACGACGTACTACAACGCGGCGCAAGCGCTCTACCGCGGCATCGAGGTCACCGGCCGCTACCACGCCAGCTCGCGGCTCTATTTCGACTACGCATACGATGTTCAATCGGCCGCGTACACGGGCGTTCCCGATTCGATCCTGATGAACAACGTCACCCTGATCAACGGCTCGCAGGTGGCGGGCGTCCCGCTGCACAAGGCGGCGCTGGGCATCGACTACGGCACGCCGAGCGGCTGGGAGCTGCGGCTCGACGAGTACTACCTCGACGGCAACAACGGCTTCAATCGCCCGGCCTTCGCATACGGCAACGCGTTCGTCTCCAAGACCCTCCGCAACACGATCGTGACGCTGGGCGTCAATAACGTCTTCAACGACGCGGTCGACTCGTACGGGCGGATCGGCCTGGGCGTCTTCTTCCCCGAGAACCAGTTCGGTACCGACACCAGCGCCCTGCAGCAGGGGTCGGAGCAGTTCGGCCTGCCGCCTCGGCAGGTGATGCTGACGGTGACTCAGCGGATCTGAGCCACCGCGGCGGCGACAACAGGAAAGGAACGGCATGCTGCACCTCGTCCCCGTGACTCCCCCCGCGCGGGTCCCGATCATCAGCGGCTTCGACTACGTCACGGTGGACGCCGCTCGCCGGCGCGTCTACGCGGCGCACACGGGGAGCAGCGCGCTGCTGGTGATCGATGCCGACACGGGCAACGTGCGGGGACAGGTGCGCGTCGGGCCCATGCACGGCGTGGCGGTGGACCCGCGCAGCGGCATGGTCTACACGGGAGACGGCATCGCCGACGCCGTCTCGGAGGTCGATCCTCGAACGCTGCGCGAGGTGGCCAGGGTCGCGGTGCCCGGACCCGTCGATGCGCTGATCTTCGATCCGGGACTCGACCGGCTCTACGCCGACGAGGACGGGGCCTCGAGCGTCTTCGTGATCGACGCGAAGACGATGCGGCAGATCGGGACGATCTCGCTGCCCGGCCACGACCCGGAATACCCGGCCGTCGATCCCAAGACGGAGACGCTCTATCAGAACCTCAACGGCGACGACGCCTTCGCCATGATCGATCCGCAGACGCTCCAGGTGACCGCCCTCATCGAGACGCCCCAGCTGCGGCACAATCACCCGCTGCAGTTCGACGCCGTCCTCGACGAGCTGATCGTGGGCGGGAAGAACGGGGTGCTCTCCGTCTACGCTCCCGATGGCCGCCACGTGGCCGACGGGCGGATGCAGCGGGGCGTCGACCAGTGCAGCCTCGACGACGCGGGCCGGCTGCTGGCCTGCGCCGGCGGTGGGGAGATCACGCTCTTCGCGTTGGAGGCGGGGAAGGCTCCACGAGAGGTGGCGCGCGTGCGCACGCCGCCGGGCGTGCATACCGTCGCCATCGACGACCGCACGCGCACGGTCTGGACGGTCTGGGCGGCGCCGAACGGCGACTGGGTGCAGCGCTACGCCGTGAAGTAGCCGGGGTGCGCGGGCTTGGGCGGGAGCTCCGTGAACGCTTGAGGGCGCTCCCACCAGTCGTGCGCGCGCCAGCGCAGCTGCTCCGCCGTCGGCGGCGGCGGTAAGCGCAGGCGCACGGCCTCGGCGTAGGCGGCCAGGTAGCGGTCGATCATGTGCTCGACCGTGAACGTCTCCTCCACGCGGCGGCGGCAGGCGCGGCGGTCGAGGGCTGGCAGATCGCCCACGCGCGCCACCGCCTGCTCCATCGAGTCCACGCAGAAGCCCGTGACGCCGTCGACCACGATCTCCGGCACGCTCCCCATGCGCGCGCCGAGCACGGGGGTGCCGCAGGCCATCGCCTCGATCATGGTGAGGCCGAAGCGCTCGGGGCGCGTGGTCAGGTGCACGAGCGCCAGCGCGTCGCGCAGGAGCCGGTCGCGCTCCTGCCCCTCCACGGCGCCGAGGAAGACGATCTGGCGGCCGTCGACGTGGGGCGCCACCTCGCGCTCGAAGTACTCCCGGTCGTGCGGGATCGCCGCGATGAACAGCCGCTTTCCGGTGCGCTTGGCCAGCTCGATCGCGCGGTGCGTCCCCTTCTCCGGGTGCAGTCGCCCCAGAAAGAGCAGATACTCCCCGGGACGGTCGGAGAAGGGAAACGCCGCTGGATCGACGCCGTTGTACGCGGTTGCGAGATAGGCGAGTCCGGGATCCCGGTCGGCATCGCTGATGGAGCAGAAGAAGCCGCGTTCGGCGCACGCGTAGTAGGCGCCCAGGATGGTCGGCGCCGAGAAGCCGTGCACGGTCGTCAGGAGCGGGGGCGCCGTCGAGGCCAGCGCATAGGTCAACGGCAGCCAGTCGAAGTTGTTGTGGATGAGGTCGAACTCGCCGGCGCGCCGGAAGCAGGCGCCGATGTGGAGCGCCTCTAGCACGTGGCCGGGCAGGGTGGGATCCTCGTTGAGTCCGACGGGAGCGACGCTGGCGAGCTTGGCGCTGGTGCGCGAGTTGGCGGTGGCGAAGAGCGTGACGTCGAGGCCGCGCCGGACCATCCCGTCGGCGATGTCGGCGGCCACGCGCTCCCACGGGCCGTAGCCGGCGGGCGGCGCCGGCCACGAGATCGAGCCCAGGACCGCCACCCGAAGTCCGCGGAGGTCGCGCGCGGGACTAGCCTCCAACGGCGATGGCGCCCGCACGCGCCACCAGCTGCACGTCGTGCAACGCCGCGATCCGCGCGGAGGCGTCACCCGCCACGCCCAGCAGGTCGGCGCTCTTGCCTGCTTGCAGGCGCCCGACCTCGGCGAGATGCAGGAAGTCGGCGGAGCGCCCGGTGCTGGCGTGAATGGTCTCGACGGGGCTCATGCCCAGCTCGCGGACCATGAGCTCGAGCTCGAATGCGTAGCGCTCGTGGTAGTTGAACGGCGTGCCGGCGTCGGACCCGGCCACGATCTCCACGCCGGCGCGGTGGGCCTTGCGGATGTTGTCGAAGGCGTCGACCATCACGGCGCGGGCCTTCTCCACCACGAACGACGGCATGCCGCCGTCCTCGGCCCGGTCGACGATGCACTGCACGGCGGCGAGCGTGGGAACCAAGCGCGCGTTGCGCTCTTTGAAGAGCGCGATCGCCTCGTCGTCCAGCAGGTGGCCGTGCTCGATGGAGTCGATGCCCGCGCGCAAGGCATTCTTGATGCCGGTCGCGCCGATCGCGTGCGAGGCGCAGTGGAGGCCGGCCTTGTGGGCCTCGTCGATCGCGGCCGCCAGCTCCTCGTACTCCAGTTGAGCGTTACCCGGTTGGACGCCCGGCGTCAGGACGCCCCCGGTGGCCATCAGCTTGATGCAGTCGGCCCCGGCCTTGAGGAACTCGCGCACGCCCTTGCGAGCGTCCCACGGACCATCCGTCTCACGGCCGATCGGCCACCCGTGGCCGCCGGTCATCGTGATGACCATGCCCGAGGTGAGCACGCGCGGACCGGGGATTTCGCCGCGGTTGATGGCCTCGCGCAGGGCCACGGAGACGAAATTCTTGGTGCCGAGGTCGCGCACCGTGGTCACGCCCGCATGCAGCGTCTTGAGCGCCTGGTGAGCGCCGGCAAGGGCGCCCTCGGCCTCCTTGCGCCTCGCGACGACCCAGGTGTCCGACTCGCCCCCCATGTCGAGATGGACGTGGAGGTTGACGAGGCCGGGGAGCAGGGTGCCCACCCGGATGCTCCGCACGCCTTCGGGAGGGGCGAAGGCGGGCCCGACGCGTGCGATCCGCCCGTCCTCCACCAGCAGCGCGGCGTCCCGCAGAGCGGGGGCGCCTGAGCCGTCGATGAGGACGTCCGCGAGTACGTGAAATCGCTCTTCCTTCGCCATGGCGACCGCTTCGCGAAGATGAAGGACGCATCATGCAAGGAAGCGAGCCATCTGGTAGGCTCTAAGCCACATGACCCGCCGACTCCACCTTGCCGTGCTTGGGGCGCTCGCCCTCGTGGGAGGAACCGCCGCGACGCCCGCCCCGGGCGGCATTCCCGCGGAGCCGCCGGTGGTCACCCGCATCATCTCCAGCGGCGCCGACCCGGTGATCGAGATCCGCGCCGGCGGCGGCGACGTCGAGGTGATGCCGGGCGGCAACGACAACGTGGTCCTGGTCTCCAACCCGGAGGCCGCGGTCACCAGCCAGCGAGGCGGCAGGGGGCAGGCGTTCTACCTGACCACGGAGCGCCCGGTGGAGGGGCACATCGTGCGCATCGGCCGGGTGGTGGTGCTGCCCCCCATGCGCCGCGACCAGACGTTGGTGCGCATCGCCGTCAACGCGGGCGACATCCGGCTGCGCATCCCCGCGCGTACCGCCGTGCTGGTCGTCAACGACACCTCCGGGGCCGTCACCATCAAAGGCTTTCGGGGACGGGCGATCGTCCGGTCGTTCGGGGCGCTCACCGTGCGTTCGAGCCGCTTGAGCGGCGAGAGCTACCTCCAGGTGGGCGGGGCCTGCGACCTCGCCGACGTCGACGGCGACGACCTCTCGGTTGGGGTCTTCGGGGGCCCGGCCCGCGCCCGGCACGTCCGCGCCCGCACGCTGGAGGTCGCGAGCCGCGGCGCCTTCGTCGATTGGGAGCTGACGGCAAACCGGGGCGACACGCAGAGCTTTGCCATCGAGGCCGGGGAGTTGCTCCTGCGGGTGCCGGCCGCCGCGCACGCGCGCATCGTGGCCAACAGCACCGCAGGGTCGCTGGGGGGAATCCTCCAAGTGAGCGCTGCCCCCTTCGGCATGGACATCTCGGCCTCGGGGACGTTCGGAGGAGGCGGCGCCAACGTGGCGATCACGGCTGAGGACAGCTCCGTCAACGTGGTGCGCGGCAAGTCGTGAGCGTGGTGACAACGGGAGCCTGCATGGAGAAGGTTCTGGTCGTCGAAGACGACCTCGATATCGCGCGCATCCTGCAATTGGAGCTGCAGCGCGCCGGCTACGACGTGGACGTGGTTCGAGACGGCAAGGCGGCCGCGACGTACGATGTGAGCAACCTCTCGCTCGTCGTGCTCGACCTCCTGTTGCCGGGGATGGACGGCGTGGACGTTTGCCGCGCCATCCGCGAGCGCAGCGCGGTGCCGATCCTGATGCTGACGGCGCGGGACACCACGCGCGACACGGTGGTCGGCTTGGACGCGGGGGCCACCGACTACCTGACCAAGCCCTTCGAGATCGAAGAGCTGCTGGCTCGCGTGCGCGCGCACATCCGAACCAACCAGACGCGGCAGCGCACGCTCGTGGCGGGCGAGGTGACGCTCTACCGCGACGCTCACGAGGTGGAGGTCGGGGGGAGCCTGCTCGACCTCACGGCCACGGAGTTCCGGCTGCTGGAGCACTTCCTGCTCAACCCCAACAAAGTCTTCACGCGCGATGCGCTCATGAATGCCGTCTGGGGCACCGATTTCGTCGGTGAGTCGAACGTCGTCGACGTTCACGTCGGACATCTGCGGCGCAAGCTGCGCGAGGCCGGCGCCTCCGAGAACATGATTCGCACCGTGCGCGGCGTCGGGTACATCCTGCGTACGTGAGCCTGCGCCTGCGCGTCGCTCTCTCGTTCGCGGCGCTGATCTTGGCGCTCTTGCTCGCGGTGTTCGCCTCCAGTCTCTCCTCGCTGCGCCACGCCTTCGATCAGGAGCTGGAGGCCGAGGTGACGCGCCTGGCGGAGCGGGTGATCCAAGGCGCGAGCGGCGCCGGATTCCCCTTCACGATCGCCCCCGCGCTGCTGGTTCCCCAAGTGCTCGACACCTATGCCTCGCCGGGCACGTTCGTCCGCGTGCTCGACGCGCAGGGACAGGTGATCGCCTCGAGCTCCGGCGTCGGCGGCTACGGTGCCCCCGACCGCGTGGTCTGGCAGCGGGGAGACTACGCCCGCATGGTCTATCAGGGCGAGCCGTTCATGGTGTATCGCCGGCGGCTGCTCATCCCCGGCGTGCGCCCGTACGCGATCCTGGAGGTCGGCCACGAGACGCGCAGCTTCGATCGCTTGCTCGGGGCGCTCACCTGGCGGGTGGGCATCGTCTTCGCGTTGGGCGTCGTGAGCACGTTCATCGCGGCGTGGTTTCTCGCGCAGGCGCTGCTGGCTCCGCTCGAGCGGATGACGCGGGCGGCGGAGAGCGTCGACCCCGGCTCGCTCGGGCAGCGGCTAGGCTGGAGCGGGCGGAGCGACGAGGTGGGGCGCCTGGCTGCCGCCTTCGACGCCATGCTCGACCGCCTGGCGCTGGCCTTCGAGCGCGAGCGCCGCTTCGTGGCCGATGCCTCGCACGAGATGAAGACGCCGTTGGCGGCCATCTCGGGCAACGCTCAGCTCCTGGCGCGCTGGGGAGACGAGGCCCCGGACCAGGTGCGCCGCGACTCGCTGCTGGCGATCGTGCGGCGCGCGCGCGAGATGGATCGCATGCTGCGCGAGATGTTGGCGCTCTCCCGCGCGGAGAGCGAGGCGGTCACCCTTCGCCCGTGCAACTTGGCCGCCGTGGTGCGAGCCGCCGCGGCCACCTGGGAGGAGCAGGCGCGCGAGCGCGGGATCGCTCTGGAGGTGAGCGTGCCGGAGCGGCCCGTGGAGGTGCAGGGAGAGCCCGACCTCTTGGGCGTGGCGCTCTCGAACCTCATCGGTAACGCCGTCAAGTTCACGCCGCCGCAAGGGAAGATCGACGTTCGCGTGCGCGGCACGGAGCGCCGGGCGACGGTTGAGGTCTCGGACACGGGTGTCGGAATCGCGCCCGACGATCTGCCGCACGTCTTCGAGCGCTTCTACCGCGGGCGAGCCGAACGGCAGGTGCCCGGTAGCGGCGTGGGCCTGGCCATCGTGCAGAGCGTGGCCAAGGCGCACCATGGGGCCGTCTCCGTCGAGAGCGTGCTCGGCGCCGGCAGCACGTTCACGCTCGAGTTGCCGCTGTCCGAAACTTAACCTTCGGAGTCGCCGAAACTTAACGCGTCCCGCGGGGGGTCGGCCGCGTCCGGGTAGTATGCCTTAGACCGATGGCTACGCGGACGCGCTTGCGCTGGATCACGCTGACTTCTCTGCTGTTCGTCGTCCCGATCGTGTTGGCGGCGGCGGCGCTGCTGTGGAGTGTGCGCGACGCGTCCGCGACCGCGCTGCGCGAGCGCGAGGGGATCCATCGCATCGAGCGGCTGCAGGCCGTCGTGCTCTCGCTCATGGACGCGCGGGGACGCGCGGCGATCGATCGCGCGATGGCCGCGGTGCAACGGGACGAGCGGAGGAGGCCCTTGGCATGCGTTGCCTGGAGAGAGGCGCAACGGGCATGGGCGGCGTCGCGAAACGCGGACGACCCTCGCATCTACGACGCGCTCGACCATGCGATGCGGTGCGTCTCCGATGCCTCGCGGCTGACGTACGACGCGGCCGTCCCGGGAGTCGATCTTGCCGACGCGGTGGCCTACCGGATGCCCGGCGCCGTGGAGATGCTGGGTCGCGCGAACGTGCTCGTGGCCCGTGCGCACCGGCGCCGAACCCTCACGCTCGACGAGCGGCTCCGGATGACGGCACTGCGCGTGGAGGCGGCCTCCCTGCTGAACTTCGCCTTTGCCGACCTCGACCAGGCGGCGCGCATCGATCCGGGCGTGGCGCGGGCCGTGGGCGGCGACGCGGCGGACGCGCGGCGGGCCGCGCGCGAGGTCGACGCGGCCTTGGCCTCGCTCGCTCGCGATCCGTACCCGACGCCGGCGAGCTTTGCCCGCGCGCAGCGCGCGGACGGCGACGCGGAGGCGCGATTGGTGCGCCTGTGGCGCGCCATGCCCCCGGCGGCCGCAGGACTCTTGGACCAGCGGCTGGCCTTCCTGAGGTTTCGCGCCGAGCTCATCCTGTGGTTGGCCGCGGCGTTGTTCCTGTTGAGCGTGGGGATCGGCGCCGCCGTCGACGCGACGCAGAACACCCGTCAACGCGCGCAGGTTGCCGCGCTCCAGCATCAAGCCATGCATGACCATCTGACGGGACTGCTCAATCGCCGCGCGATGACGGAGGCCCTCGAAGCGATGGTCGAGCATCCTGAGAAGGGGAGGCGGCACGTGCTGTTGTTCATCGACCTGGACAACTTCAAGCAGATGAACGATACGCTGGGGCACGCCGGCGGCGACGAGATCCTCAAGACCATCGCCGCTCGGCTTTGCGGGTTCTTCCGCGAAGGGGATCTCGTCTGCCGCTATGGGGGCGACGAGTTCGCGGTGGCCGTTGAGATCGCCGGCGACTCCGATCTGGAGCGTCGCCTCGAGCAATTAGCGGCCTCTCTGCGGGAGCCGATGACGGTAGGTGGACGAGACATCTATATTTCGGCAAGCATCGGCGCCTCGGAGATCACCCGGGAGGGGATCTCACTCTCCCACGCGCTGCAGGAGGCCGACCACGCGATGTACGCGGCCAAGGTGCTCGGACGCGACCGGGCCGTGTGGCACGGGAAGGGCGTGTTCGTGAGCCGGAGAGACGATCAGACTGCCGCTCGCGACCACCTCTCGGGAGCCAAGTAGACCTTCGAGGTCGGCGTTCTGCCCAGCGCGCCGCTGATGTAACGCGTGGCCTCGCGCACCTTGTGGAGATCGACGCCGGTCTCGATGCCCATGCCGTGCACCAAGTAGAGCAGATCCTCCGTGGCGAGGTTGCCCGAAGCCCCGGGGGCGTAGGGGCAGCCGCCGAGTCCGCCGCTGGAGGAGTCGAACGTGGCGATGCCTTGCTGCAGCGCCGCCGTCACGTTGGCCAGCGCGGTGCCGCGCGTGTCGTGGAAGTGCATCGCCAACCGATCGAGTGGAGCCACCGCGCGCAACGCCTCGACCACGTCGAAGACCTGGTTGGGCGTGGCCACGCCGATCGTGTCGCCGATGGAGATCTCCTGGCAGCCCATCTCCACGAGGCGTCCCGCGACCGCGGCGACCTTCTCAGGCCCGACGGGCCCCTCGTAGGGGCAGCCGAAGCAGGTGGAGACGTAACCGCGCACCCACATGCCTTCCGCGAGCGCCTCGCGGACGATCGGCGCGAACACGGCGATCGACTCGTCGATCGTCATGTTGATGTTGTGCTTGGTGAACGACTCCGAAGCGGCGGTGAAGACGGCGATCGCGCGGACGCCGGCCTCGCGAGCGCGTGCGAAGCCCTTGGCGTTGGGTACGAGCACCGGGTAGAGGACGCCGGGGCGCTTGGCGATCCCCGTGAAGACCTCGAAGGCATCCGCGAGTTGCGGCACGGCCTTGGGGCTCACGAACGACGTCGCCTCGATGACGGGAAGCCCCGTTTCCGAGAGGAGGTCGATGTAGTGGATCTTGACGGCGGCATCGACCGCTTGGGCTTCGTTCTGCAGGCCGTCGCGGGGGCCCATCTCGCAGACTCTGACGCGGCCCGGCAGGCCCGCCATGACGCTGTGCATGAGGCCACCTTCGACGGCGCGCCGGTTCACTCCGGCTCCAGCTCCACGAGCGGAGTCCCCGCAGTCACCAGCTCCCCCTCGCGCACGCGCACCGCGACCACTCTCGCCGCCCCGGGCGCCTCGATGCGGTGCTCCATCTTCATGGCCTCGAGCACGACCAGCAGATCGCGCTCACCGACGCTGGACCCGGGCGTCGCGGCAACCTGGAGGATCTTGCCGGGCATCGGCGCGCGCAGGGTCTGGCGACCCTCGCCCGCGGCGGCCCCGGCGTGGCCGAGATCGGCCACCGAGGGCGGCGGGGCGAACGTGAAGTCGTAGGTCCGGCCTTCCAGCGCGAGCGTGACGCCGTCGTCGTCGACGCAGCCGCGCACGGCGAGGCGCGCCTCGCCGTGACGCACCTCGAGCGCGTCACCGGAGCGCGCGATTTCGAGCGAACCCTCCAAATCGCCGTGGGCGCGCCAGCCAACGCCGTCGCGGTCGAACGTCACGCGATAGGCGCGCTCGTCGTGGAGGAGCGCCACGGGCACGCCCACCGCGGCGATCCGGAAGGGGGGTCGCTGGTCGAGAACCAGCGCCGCTGCCGCCGCCAGCGCGTCGGGCGGCAGGGCGGCCGCGGCGAACCGCGACGGGTCGAGTCGCTCTTCGAGAAAGCGCGTGGTGGTGCGTCCGGCGCGGAACCACTCGTCGCGGACCAGCCAGCGCAGGAACGGGAGGTTGGTCTTCACGCCGGCCACGTGCACGTCGTCCAAGGCGGCGGTCAACCGCGCGATCGCGGCGTCGCGGTCGGGGCCCCAGACGATCAGCTTCGCCAGCATGGGGTCGTAGTAGATCGAGACCTCGCTGCCCTCCGTAACGCCCGCATCGACGCGGATGCCCGGTCCTTGCGGCATCTCCCAGCGCGCGAGCGTGCCGGTGGCGGGCAGGAAGCCCGCCGAGGGGTCCTCCGCGTAGAGGCGCACCTCGATCGCGTGGCCGCGTGGAGCGATCCGGTCCTGCGCGAGGGGAAGGCGCTCGCCGTTGGCCACGGCCACCTGGAGGTGGACCATATCCACGCCGTAGGCGAGCTCCGTCACGGGATGCTCCACCTGCAGGCGCGCGTTCATCTCCAGGAAGTAGTAGCGCCCGTCCTCGTCGAGCATGAACTCGACGGTGCCGGCGTTGGTGTATCCGGCGGACTCGGCGGCGGCCACGGCGCTGCGCCCCATCTCGCCGCGCAAAGCGGAAGTCAGCACGGGGCTGGGCGACTCTTCGAGCACTTTTTGATGACGCCGTTGGATCGAGCACTCGCGCTCGCCCAAGTGCACCGTGGTGCCGTGCAGGTCGCCGACGATCTGCAGCTCGATGTGGCGGGGATTGAGCAGATAGCGCTCCAGCAGCACCGCGTCGTCGCCGAAGGCCGCCAAGGCCTCGCGCTTGGCGGCGTCGAGCGCTTCGTCGAAGCGCGTCAGGTCGTCCACCACGCGCATGCCGCGGCCGCCTCCGCCGGCGCTGGCCTTGATGAGCAGCGGCGTGCCGATCGTCTGCGCCTCCGCGAGCAGACGCGCGGGCGACTGATCGTCGCCGTCGTAGCCGGGAAGCACGGGAACGCCCCGCGCGCGCACCAGGCGCTTCGCCTCGATCTTCGAGCCCATCGTGCGCATCGCCGCTGGCGAGGGTCCCACGAAGGTCATCCCGGCGTCGATCACCGCTTGCGCGAACTCCGGGCGCTCGCTGAGGAAGCCGTAGCCGGGGTGGACGGCGTCGGCTCGCAGCGCGCGCCCCGCGGCCACGATCGCCTCGACGTTCAGGTACGACGCCGCGGCGGGGGCGGGGCCCACGCAGAGCGCGTCGTCGACGAAGCGCAGGTGGTAGGCTGCGGCATCCGCCTCGCTGTAGATGCCCAGCGGCACGATGCCAAGCTCCCGAGCCGCGCGCGCCACGCGCACGGCGATCTCGCCCCGGTTGGCGATGAGCAGGCGCCGCACGCTCATTGATGCACCCACGCGGCCTTGCGCTTGTCGAGGAAGGCGCGGATGCCCTCCTGCCCCTCCTCCGAGACGCGCTGCGCGGCGATGCGGCGCGCCGTCAGCTCGCGTGAGGCGTCGTAGTCGAGGGCGAGAACCTCCTCGATCATGCGCTTGGCCACGGAGGCGGCGCGCGGCCCGGCGCTCCGCAGCTCACCGAGCATGCGGTCGACGGCCAGGTCGAGCTCGTCCGCGTCGGCGCAATGGTGCACCAGGCCGATCGCCATGGCGCGCTCCACGCCGAAGCGCTCTCCCGTGAGGAAGAGGGCGCGCGCCTGCGACGCCCCGATCTTGGCGATCGCGAACGGCGAGATGACGGCGGGCAGAATGCCGAGCTTCACCTCCGTGAAGCCGAAGACCGCGTCGCTGGCCGAGACGACGATGTCGCAGACGGCGCAGAGGCCCACGCCGCCGCCCAGCGCCGCGCCGTGGACGCGCGCGACGGTGGGCTTCGGGCAGCGGTCGATGGTGCGGAACATGTCGCTCATGGCGAGCGCGTCCGCGACGTTCTCCTCCTCGCTGCACTCCAGCGCGGCGCGCATCCAGTTGAGGTCGGCGCCGCCCGAGAACGTCTTCCCTTCACCGGAGAGCACGACGGCGTGCACCGCCGGGTCGGCCCCCACGCGCGCGAACGCGTCGGTCAGCTCGCGGATCATGTCGGCGTTGAAGGCGTTGCGGACGTCGGGGCGCGCCAGCGTCACGCGCGCCACCCCGTCCCCGGTGGAGAGGCGTAGGTGTTGATACAGCATCGCCGGGGCGCGTTCTGCCCCCGGCGATTCCCTTCCCCTCTGCGTGTTGCCCCCGGACGGAGGCTCGCCGTTCCCCCCAAAGACGAGTCCCGTCCGGGCGCCTCATCGGCTCCACGCGCCATCGCGCCGGTGCCTAGCTCCGACTCTACGCCCTCGAGCGTTGAGCCGGCGTTCTATCTCGCCGGCGCCGGCAAGGGCCGTCTCGCCATCCGCCGTCGGGCGCGTGGGACCTCCGGTCCGGGCCTGGCCCGCTGCGCGTGGCGCGAGAGGCACCCCACCAGCGGAGGCGAAACGAAACGGCAACGCTCGCCGCCTTAGGATGCCGTCGATGGACGTTCGGCTCGAGTTTCGCGCGCTTGGAGGCTTCACCGTCCGTTGGAGCGGTCGCGAGATCCCCGCGGACGCGTGGGTCCGCCGGCGAGCCGCGCGCCTCTTGAAGGCGGTGATCGGAGAGCCTGGGGCGCGCTGCTCCGCCGATCTGCTGGTGGAGCGCCTCTGGCCGGACTCCTCCCCAGGCGCCGGGCGCACGAACCTGCGCGTCAAGCTGCACGAGATCCGCGCGATCCTGGCCAGCTACGCTCCGCCGGGCGTCGACGTCGCGGGGCGCCCGCCGCTGCGCTTCGACGGTGGGGTGGTGGCCATCGATCCGTTGTACGGCCCGTGGGTCGATGCGCTCGAGTTCGAGCGCGCGGCGGTGAGCGCGCTCGACGCGGAGGGGGATCCGCACGAGGCGGCGCTGCAATGCGTCGCCGTCCTGCGGCGCTGGGGCGGCGAGTATCTCCCGGACGAGGACGACGATGCCACACGCACGCTGCGCGAACGCTTCGCGCGCCTCCACCGTGCGCTCTACGTGCGCGCCGCGGACGCGTGGCAGCGCACCGGCGAAGAGGAGCGCGGCATCCAGCTGCTGGAGGAGGCGTTCGACGTCTATCCGCACGACGAACGCATCGCCGGTCTCCTGATCGCGCGCGAGGCCGCACGCGCGCGGAGGCTGCATGCGCGCGAGCTCTACGAGCGCCATGCGCGCGCGCTGACCGAGCGCACGGGCTTGACCCCTTCGGAGCGCCTCCAACGCCTGGCGGGGGCGGGCGGCGTGGCGGGAGCCGGTCTCGCCGCGCGCCACGCCGCACCGATCGTGGGGCGAGCGCGGGAGCTCGCCGCCGCCGCTGAGGCGATCGACCGTGCCGTCGACGGGAGCGTGCAGACGCTGACCATCTGCGGCGACCCTGGAGTGGGCAAGTCGCGCCTGCTGGCCGAGGTCGAGCGCCTGGCATGCGCCCGGGGCATGCGCGTGGGGCGCGCTCGCTGCTATCGGGATCCGCGCGCCGAGGATGCCGCGATCGACGCCATGGGCTGCCTCGCGCAGCTCGTGCGGACGATCGATGCCGGTCCCGCGGGCGAGCGCGCGAACGCCGCGCTCCTCGAGGCGGTCGAGAGCGGCGCTGATCCCGCCGCGCTCTACGCCTCCTTCCGCGGCGCGCTCCGCGCGCTCTGCGGGGAGCACCCGGTGCTGCTGGCGATCGAGGATGCCCATCTGACGCCGGCGATGGCCGCGCTCCTGCTCAACGCCGGGGACGGGCGCTCGCGCGCGGAGCCGCTCCTGGTGGCCGCCGCGCTGCGAGCGCCCGTCGACGAGGCGCTGCGCGGGCTCTTGGGCGGCACGGTGCTCGACCTGGATGCCCTCGACCGCGACGCGTGCGCCGAAGTTGCCGCCCAGGCGTTCGACCACCCGCCGGCGCCCGAGCTGGCGCAAGCGCTGGTCGACCTTTGGCCGGGCGATCTGGGCGTGATCGTGGCGGCGGCGCAACACGCGCAGCTCTCGGGCCTGGCGGCGCGCGTGAATCAGCGCTGGGAGCTGGTGCCGGGGACGCCTCCCGCCGCGCTGATTCCGGAGATCACGCGCCGCATGGTGGTGCGCCGTGTTGCTCAGCTCGAGCCTTTCGCCGACGAGGTCCTCAAGGCGATCGCCTACGCCGGGGCGCGCGCGGACGTCGGGATCGTCGCCGTGATGGTCGATGGCGACGTCGAGCGGATCAGCGGCGCCGTGGAGCAGTTGGAGCGGATGGGGCTGGCATCCGTCTCGAACGGACATGTCGATGCACCGCCCGCGGTTCGCCTGATCTGCGCCGCCGCCGTCTCGATGCGGCGTCAGAGCCTCTTCGTCGAGCGGCTCGCGGATGCGCTGATACGAGCGTCGGCCGGACCTCGCTGAGCGCTCGCCGAGATGCGTCCCGAGAGATCGTCGATCCAGCGCGCGAGCCGCTCGCCGTCGAGGCGAAGCTGAGCGGTGCGCGCGCGCTCGCAGAGCGCGAGCGCCGACGCGAAGTCCCCCAGGACGAGGTCCGTCTCGCCCAAGACCAGCAGAAACTCGACGCGCCGCACTTCCGCGGCGAGGAGCGTCGCTTGCTCGAGGGAGGCTAGGCGGCGCGCGAGCGCGAGGTCGCGCTCCCCCCGCTGCGCGTACGCCAAGGCGAGAGCCGCCAGGGCGTAAGCGCGCGTCTCCACGTCGCGATCGTCGCGGAGCAGCTCCTCCATGCGCTCGAGTGACGCCCCGGGGGGAACGATGCCGCCGCGCCGGTAGGCGACCAGCGCGTGCGCGGCGCACTCCAGCTCGCGCCCGGCCAAGCCTCCGGCGCGAAACGACGCGGCGGCATCGCCGAGATCGCGAATCGCCGACGCGTGATCGTTCCGGTCACCGCGGACGAGACCGCGAACCATCGTCACCTCGGCGATGAGGCCGGCGTTGCCGTGGCGGCGGGCACGCTGCTCCGCCCTGTCAAGGAACTGCTCCGCTCCCGCGAGGTCGCCCAAATAGAGGTCGGCCTCGGCGGCATTACGCGCCCGAACGGCGGCCTCCCAGGGATGGCCGGCCAAGATCGCGGCTTCGCCGGCCTCGGCGAACTCCGCGCGCGCGCGCCGGATGCGCCCCGCGCGCAGGTCGAGGATCGCCAGGTTATTGGTGATCGCGCGGAGCTCGCGCTCCGCGTGGTGCTCCCGGGCCAGGTCGCGGGCGGCTTCGAACCGCGACTGCGCCGTCGCGAGCGATCCGGCGTTGAGGTAGGCGGTGCCCACGGCGTTGAAGGCGCGGATGCGCGTGAGGATGTTGCATCCGCTCGTGACCAGGTGCTCGCAGGCGCGCTCGGCGCCGTGAGGGTCGGCGGTGCGGCCGTAGAGCATCGCGCGCACGAGCCAGAGGCTCTCTTCCAGCGACGCCTCGCTCGCCAGCGCTTCGGCGTCGTCGCACAGCGCCAGCCCCTCGCGCACGCGCAATTGCAGCGCTCGCAGGTGCGCCAGCGCGACTAGGGCCCCCGCGCGCTCGTTGGGCGTGGCGGCTCTGGCGAGGGCGTCGTTCAGGGCCTCCTCCGCGTGCGCGGAGGAGCCGACTTCCAGCTCCGTGCGTCCGAGCGCCAACGCGAGCGCGTGGCGCCGGGGATCGTGCGCGTCGCTGCGCGCGTAGACCAGCCGCAGCGTGGAGACCCGGCGTGCCAGTTGCTCGACGGGCTGGAGGCGGGCGATCATCGCGAGCGAGCTGGTCATCGCCTCGTCGGCGTAGGCGTCTCCCGCGCGCGCCAGGTGGTAGGCGGCGACCGCGGGGCGGCCGTCCATCTCCGGCAGCATTCCCAACCGGCCGTGGAGCTCTTCGGCACGCTCGCGGCCGAGGCTCTCCTCGGCGACTTCGCCGAGCACCTGGTGGGCCGCCGCGTAGCCGTGGCGGTCGCGTTGCAGCATCCCCAGGGCCATGAGCCGCTCGCAGGCCGCAATCACCTCGCGCTCGTCTGCCGCGAGGGCCTCCGCGATCATGCGCTCCGTCAGCGGCAGCATGCGCGAGAGCGCGACGAGCTCGAGCACACGGCGATCGCGCGAGGTCAAGCGGGCGATGCGCTCCGCTGAGGCGGCGCGGAGCTCCGAGGTGATGTCTCCCCCTCCCCGGGCCAGCTCCAGGACGAAGAGCGGGTTCCCGCCGGATCGCGCGGCGATCTCCGTTGGTTCCACGCCGGAGCCGACGACGGTGGAGGCCAGCGTCGCCGCCTCGGGCGGCTCGAGCGGTCCCAGCTTGATGACCTCGATGGCGCCGGATGAGAGCTCGATCACCTCCGAGGCCGCGGAGTCCTCGAACTCCGGCGTGCGCGCGGTGGCGAGCACGAGCAGCCGTGCCGCGGGAGCGAGCGTGATGAGGGCGGAGAACAGCGCCACGGTCTGTTCGTTGGCGGCATGCACGTCGTCGATCGCCAGGACCACCGGCCAGCGGCGCGTCAGGTTCTCGATCGCCGCGATCAGCGCCGTCCGGTAGCGCTGGATCTCCAGGTAGCCGGGAAGCGGCGGCAAGGGAGCGGCCGTGGGCAGGCGCAGGGGCAGCGCCTGCGAGATGCGCAGCAGGCGCGGGGCGATGCCGGCGAAGATCTCGAGGACGTCATCGTCGGAGAGCGCCTCGATCGCGCGGTCGAGCGCCGCGGTCAACAAGCTGAAGGTGCTGATCTCCGAGACGTTCCAGCACGCGATCGAGAGGACGAGCGCCCCGCGGTCCTGGGCCTCCGCGATCGTCTCCGCCGCCGTGCGCGACTTGCCGACGCCGGCGTCGCCGACGAGCAGCGCGGTGCCTCCGACGCCGTCGAAGGCGCGGTCCAAGAGGTCCCCCAAGCGCGCGACCTCGAGCTGCCGCCCGACGAAGCGCGGTCCCGGCGGCGGCGACCAGAGAGCGGGCGGACCCTGCCGCGCGCTCCGGGATGAAGCATCGGCGAGCGCCGTCTCGCGCAGCCCGCGAACCTCGGCGGAGAGCTGCTCCTCGCCGCCGATGGCGGCGGCGAGGCGCCGCACCGTTTGCTGCGCGTCGTTGCGCAAGCCCAGGCGCACCTGCAGACCCAGGAGAGCCGCGGCGATCGCCTCGTCGGATGGCTCGCCTTCGAAGGCCAAGCGCAGCGTCCGCTCGCCGTAGGCGAGATCGCGCTCGCCGCCCTCGCGTGCGAGCACCTCGCCGTAGCGCACGAGCAGCGCGCGGTGGACCGCCGCGACGGCGTCTCGCCGCGCCGCCGGCCACTCCTCGTACAGGTCCTCGGGAAGCAGCGGGCCGTGATAGCGCTCGAGCGCGGTGCGCAGGGCGTCGCGGTCGGGCGGCTCCGCGGCGAGCGCGCGCGCGGCGGCGCTCTCGAACTCGTCGAGATCGACGCGCCACCAGCCCGGCGTCAAGGCCACGCGGCCGCGGTGCGTGGAGATCGCCTCGGACACCTCGTGCGCGGCGAGCGTGCGCCGCAAGGCATGCACGGCGCCGCGCAGATTGGTGCGCGCCGCCGCCGGCGGCGAGTTGGGCCAGAGGGCCATCGAGACGGCCGCGGCGCTCGCCGCGTGCGCGGGTTGGACGAGGAGGTACTTCAGGAGAGCGCTCTGACGGCGCAGCGCGAGTACTCCAGCCATCTCTCCGTCGACGCGAACGACCTCGAAACGGCCGAGAACCCGGGCATCGAGGCGAGGCGCCATCGTCGAGCTCTCCGCAGCGGCATGCCGACCCGGCCACGGCACAGGGTGGAGTGGGTTCGCTGCCGCGCCGGCTCGGTCCCTCAGGCCGGCAACGCGGGCGCGGCGTTCTCGCGCAATGGGCTTGCGGCCGGCCGCTCGCTCGACAGATGACCGGCGTGAAGGCTCTCTGTGCGCAGTCCGCGTTGTACGATGCGCTGGCGCGGGCTCGCAGTCGCGTGGAGGCCAGCGCGTTCATGGCCGCGCCGGACTTTCGTCATGCCCTCGAAGATGCCGCGCGGCGCGGCGTCGCGGTCACGCTGCGCCTCTGCGGTCGTCAGCCTGCCGATGGCGAGCCTGTCGCGGCGCTCGCGGCGCAGGCCGCCGCCATGCGCGCGGCAGGCGTGCGCGTCGTCATGGACGACGGTGCGCGGATCCGCCACCTCAAGGCCGTGGTGATCGACGATCGTGAGGCCTTTCTCGCCGATCGCAACTTCGCGCGCGACGAGACGCTCGTGCGCACGGACGACGTGCGCGCCGTGACCCGCGCGATCGTGAGGGGATCCGCGCGCTCGCGCGACGTCCTTCTCGACGAGAAGGGCCGGGTGCTGCGGCTGGAGGCGGATTTGGTGAGCGCGGCGCCCCCCGGCACCGACGTCTTGGCCGTCACCGAATATGCCGGACCGTCGCTGTTGGCGCGAGCGCTGCTGGAGCGTGCCGGCGACGTGCACGCAACGTTGGTGGTGGGGCGCGCCGGATCGGCGATGCCGCTCGAAGCCGAGACGCTGGCGGACCTTGCCGCGCACGGCGTCCGAGTCGTGATCGCGAACACAGCCGAGAAGGGCATATGCGTCGGCGACATCGCGATCGTCACCTCCGCGAACGCCACGCCCGGGCAGCCCTCGATGAGCGAGTGGGCGGCGCGCTTCGACGGCGTGCAAGCGCGCACGCTGCGCGACCATTTCGCGCAGATCGCGGCGCGCGCGTCCGAAAGGAAGACGAGGTGCGTGCTGGAATGACGGCCGCACGCTTAGAGGATCGGCGGCGTTCGTGCGCCGCACGCCAGGAGGTTACATGCGCGTTCATCTTACCGTCGCCGCCGCGGTGGCGTTCGCCGCAGTGAGCCTGATGCCGGCGCTGGCGGCACCGCCGCCGGAGAAGATCGGCATCGAGGGGCTCAACAACTCCGGGGAGGCGGGCGTCGTCACCCTGACCGCCAAGGGCAACAAGACGCTTGTCTCGCTTCAGGTAGAAGGCGAGCCGAAGGGCGCGAAGGAGCCCTCCCACATCCACCGCGGCCCCTGCGACCACCTCAACCCGGTGCCGGCCTATCCGCTCAACCCGCTGGTGAACGGTCGCTCGACCACGGTCGTCAACGCGCCGCTCTCCAAGCTGATGTCCGGCAACTACAGCGTCAACGTCCACCAGTCCGTGAAAAACCTGAAGCACTACGTCGCCTGCGGCCAGCTCGTGGAGTGACCAGGCATACCGGCTGGCGGGGTTTGGGTAAGAGAGGCGAGAGGAGGGACTATGCGAACTCGTCTATCGATTCTAGCCTTGATGCTTGCCCTGGCCGCGACGGGGGTGGCTTCGGCGCAGGTCCTCAGCCGCGAGCGCGGCATCGGGCAGCTCAACAACTCCGGACAGGTCGGCTACATGATGCTCTACCCGCGGGGGTCACGGACGCTGGTGCGGATCGTGCTCCTGGGTGAGCCCGCGGGCCGGGTGGAGCCGGCCCACATCCATCGCGGGGAATGCCCGGACATCGATCCGGTCCCGGCCTACCCGCTCAACGCGGTCGTGAACGGGCACTCGCTCACCCTGGTGAACGCCCCCATCGACAAGCTCATGTCGGGCAACTACAGCATCAACGTCCACGCCAGTCCGCAGAACATCAAGCACTACGTGGCTTGCGGTTACCTGACCCCGGGCAGCTAGCCCGCGTTCGCGGGAGCGGTCTCGACTGAAGGGGGGCGTCGGCGGCCGCCGGCGCCCCCCTTCGCGCCGGCGAGGGCCAGGGCGATGCCCGCCAGCACCAGTGCCGCGCCCATGGCGTCCTGGAGCGTGAAGCGCTCGCCCGCCCCGGCCACGCCGATGATCACCGCGACCACCGGGATCATCAAGCCCGAGAGACCCACCGTCGAGGCCGGCAGCCGCCGCAGCAGCATATAGTTGAGCAAGAAGGCGATGCCGCTGCCGAAGAGGCTCAAGTAGCCCAGTGCCGCGAGCGAGGGGATGGCGAACGCCCGTGCGTCGTGCGGCTCGAGGAACCACCCGAGCGTGCCGAAGGTGAGCGCCGAGATCAGCATCGCCGGCGGTATCACCACCAGGGGTTGCGCATGCTCCTGATGGCGCTTGATGTAGACGTTGCCGAAGGCCGCCAGCAACGCCGCGGCCAGGATCTCGGCCACGCCCACCAGCGTGCCGTGCTGCGTGCCGGCGAACGAGATCGCCGCGACGCCCGCCAACGCCAGCAGAGAGCCGGTGACCTTGCGCGCGGTGAGGCTCTCGCCCGCCAGGAAATACGCGAAGATCATGATCCAGAACGGCGCGGTGCCGAAGAGGACCGCCGTGAGTCCCGACGAGATATGCTCCTCGGCGAAATACGTCAAGGCGTAATTGAGGCCGAAGAGCGCGACGGAGGTGACGCCGACCACGCGCCAGGCTTCGCGGCCGCGCGGCGGTCGAGCTCCGGCAACGCGCGCGATCGCCAGGACGAAGAGCCCCGCGATCAGATAGCGCAGTCCCACGCCTTGTAGGGGCGGCATGTATGCGAGCCCCCATTTGATGGCCAGCCACGTGGTGCTCCAGATCAGCACCATGCCGGCATAGGCGGCGACGATCTTGACGCGTTCGTTCATGAGTGCGCGGCGCTAGCGTTCGGCCGGAACGGTGATCAGCGCCCAGAGGTTGGCCAGCGGCGTGGTGAGCGAGAAGCGTGCCAGGATCTGCGAGGCGGCCAAGCCTCCGATGCAGACGGCCGCGCCGACGATCTCGTACGCGGTGAGCCGGGTGTGCAGGAAGATCATGGCGGCCAAGCCCGCCACGATGGGCACCGCGAAATTGAAGAGCGAGGCGGGGCCGGCGCCGATCTTGGCGATGCCCCAGCTCCAGAGCTGATAGCCGAGGACCATCGGAAAGACGGTGGAGTACGCCAGGAGCGCCCAGTCCGTGGAGCTGATCCGCGAGAAGTCCTGATGCGCCAGGTTCCAGAGCCCGCCGGGCACGATCATCGCGGCTCCGAGCGTGAGGGTGATGGCGATGAGCGACGCCGGCGAGTAGCGCCCCAGCAGCCGCCCCGCCAACACATTGTACCCGGCGAAGATGGCCGCTCCCGCGAGCGTCAGCAGGTCGCCCAGGCCGATCGCCGCGCGCCCGCTGAATGCGCCTTCGAACACGGCGACGCCCAGGATGGCGATGAGGGCGCCGATCCAGCGGCCGGAGCGCGAGCGCTCGTGCCCCAGCGCCACCGCCAGGACCAGCGTGAAGATCGGTGCCAGCGAGCTCAACAGCGCAGATGCGAACGCCGTGGTGTGAGCCAATCCCAGAATGTAGAAATACTGGTAGACGCCGGAGCCGCAGGCTGCGGCCGCCAACAGCAGGGGGAGGTCGCGCCGCTCCACCCTCAGCGAGGCGCCGCGCGCCGCCGCGATCCCGACCGCCAAGGGAGCCATCATCAGGAAGCGCAGCGCCGAGAATCCCAGCGGATCCCAGTCGCGGAACGACGCCTTCAAGGCCACCGTGTTGAAGCCCCAGAGAAAGATGACCGTCGTCAGACCGAGGTAGACCAGCCAGCGAGGGGTCGAACGGGGCGCCATGATTGTTTAGCATAGTCTGCGGTTGCTATAATGTAAATCTCGATAACCTTCACGAACCTATAAGAGAATCAGATGAACGTCAACCATCTGCGCGCCGCGGTCGAGGTCGCCCGCTCGGGCAGCTTCACCCGCGCGGCGGAGACGCTGGGGTTGACCCAAGCGGCCGTCTCCCAGCACGTCGCGGCGCTCGAGCGCCGCTTGGGCGCCCCGCTCTTCGACCGAATCAAGCGCAAGGTCGTCCCCTCGGCGGCCGGGATCGCCTTCTTGGACCGCGCGCAGCGGGCGCTGGCCGAGCTCGAGAACGGGACGGTGGCCGTCGAGTCGCTGCTCCGCGGCGAGGGGGGCACGCTGCGCGTGGCCTCGTTGCAGTCGGTGGCCGGCCGCCTGCTCCCGCGTGTGGCGCTCTCCTTCCGGCGCTCGCACCCGCAGGTGGACCTGCGCATCCGCGAAGGCGAGGACGACGACGTGGCGCGGTGGCTGGCGGACGGCACGGCGGACATCGGCTTCGTGGAGGGAACCGACGGCGCGCTCGAGGCGGACGTGACGCCGCTGTTCACCGAGGACTTCCAACTGGCCGTGCATCCGGGTCACCCGCTCGCGCGGCGCCGGCGCGTCTCCCTGCGTGAGATCGCCGCGGAGCCGTTCGCCTACAGCGGCGACGCGCATTGCTCCACGATCCAGACTCGCGCCTTCTCGGTGATCGGCATCAACCCGCCCGTGGCCGTGCGCTCCTCCAACCTCACGACGACCGGAGGGTTCGTGAGGGCGGGAGTCGCCGTGGCGCTGGTGCCACGGCTCTGCATTCCCCTGCTGGGCAACGTGGTGGGCATCGACGTCAGCGAGCCGCTGCTCACGCGCACGATCGGCATCGCCACGCCCCGCAACCGCTTTCGCACGCCCAGCGTGATCGCGTTCATCGAGATCGTCAAGAGGACGATCCCGGAGTTCGTCGAGCGGACGGCGCTCGCCGTCTAGCCGCTCCTCAGGGACCCAGCAAGTACTGCACGGGCGTGGTCTCGCCGCCGAAGAACCACTCCGGCGCCTGTCCGTAGACCTCCGCCAGGTCGGCCAGCTCGTCTTCATCCAGCGCGAGCGTGCCGGCCTCGGCCGCCTCCAGGCGCTCGTCCTCCACGTCGCCCTCCTCCGCCGCAGTCTCGAGCGAGAAGCCGCGCCGCACGCGCGCGCTCATCAGCCGCTCGCCCACGAACCTCAGCAACTCACGCCGGTCGCGCTCAGCCATGCCTCGTTCTTACCCGCGCCGCGGCGTCACGCGATCATCTTGACGACATGGGGCGGGATGGTGGCTCCCGTGAGGGGCTCTGAACGAGCCGCGAGAGACATGGACGGCGGAGCGGCGAGGAAGGCGGCAGCGCGCTGCGCAGGAGAGCGCGGAGCGCGAGCGGCCCGAATGGGAGCCACCACCCCGCCCACAGGCCCTACATGCGGAAGACGCCGAAGCGCACCGGCGGGACGGGCGAGTGCGCGGCGGCCCGCAGCCCGAGGGCCAGGACGCGGCGGGTGTCGAGGGGGTCGATGAGGCCGTCGTCCCAGAGGCGCGCGGTGGAGTAGTAGGGGCTCCCCTCGCGCTCGTACTTCTCCAGGATCGGCTGCTCGAACGCCGCCTTCTCCTCCGGGGCCATCTCGCCTTTCACGGTGGAGAGCACGCTGGCGGCTTGCGGGCCGCCCATCACGCTGATCCGCGCGTTGGGCCACATCCAGAGCTGGCGCGGCGCGTAAGCCCGCCCGCACATGCCGTAGTTGCCGGCGCCGAAGCTGCCGCCGATGATGACGGTGAACTTCGGCACGTTGGCGGTGGCGACGGCGGTCACCATCTTGGCGCCGTCCTTGGCGATCCCGCCGTTCTCGTACTGCTTGCCCACCATGAAGCCGGTGATGTTCTGCAGGAAGACCAGCGGCGTCCCGCGCTGGCAGCACAGCTCGATGAAGTGCGCCGCCTTCAGCGCGCTCTCGCTGAACAGGATGCCGTTGTTGGCCACGATGCCCACCGGGTGCCCTTCGATGCGCGCGAAGCCGCAGACCAGCGTGGTCCCATAGCGCGCCTTGAACTCGTGGAAGCGCGAGGCGTCGACCATGCGCGCGACGATCTCGCGGACGTCGTATGCATGGCGCGTGTCCTCGGGGATGATGCCGTAGACCTCCGCGGGGTCGTGGGCGGGGGGTACGGGCTCGGCGAGATCCCATTGCTGCGGGTGCTGAAGATGGAGCTCGGAGACCACGCCGCGCACGATGGCCAGCGCGTGGAGATCGTTCTCGGCGAAGTGGTCGGCCACGCCGCTGACGCGCGTGTGCACGTCGGCGCCCCCCAGCTCCTCCGCGGTGACCTCCTCGCCGGTGGCGGCCTTGACCAGCGGAGGCCCGCCCAGGAAGATCGTGCCGTTGCCTTTGACGATCACCGTCTCGTCGCTCATCGCGGGCACGTACGCCCCGCCGGCGGTGCAGGAGCCCATCACGGCGGCGATCTGCGGAATGCCCTTGGCGCTCATCTGCGCTTGGTTGTAGAAGATGCGCCCGAAGTGGTCGCGGTCGGGAAAGACCTCGGCCTGCAGGGGGAGGAACGCCCCGCCCGAGTCCACAAGGTAGATGCACGGCAGGTGATTCTGCTCGGCCACTTCCTGAGCGCGCAGGTGCTTCTTCACGGTGACCGGATAGTACGTGCCGCCCTTGACCGTCGCGTCGTTCGCGACGATCATGCACTCTTGCCCCTCCACCGTGCCGATGCCGGTGACGATCCCCGCGCTCGGGGCATCGCCTCCGTACATCTCCCATGCCGCCAGGGCGCCCAGCTCCAGGAAGGGCGAGCCCGGGTCGAGCAGGTGGTCGATGCGCTCGCGGGCGGTGAGCTTGCCGCGTCCGCGGTGTTTGGCGACGGCCGAGGGTCCGCCGCCGGCTTGTACGCGCTTCATGGCCGCGCGCAACCCCTCCGTCAGGCGGACCATGCGCTCGCGGTTGCGCGCGTAGGCGTCGGTCCCGGTATCGAGATGCGTCTCTAGTATGGCCACGCGCGGGGCTTCGGGGGGCGCCTGCGGCTCTCTTGCAGGCAAAGCCCGGTCGCGGGTGAACTGGCCGACGATGGCGAGCCGGCTCCGCGTGGTCCTCGTCGGCGGCGACGAGTTGGCGCTCGACGTGCTGCGCGAGCTGCGCGCGGCCGGCGACGACGTGGACCTGCTCTGGCGGTCGCCGTGCCGCATCGCCGAAGAGGCGATCCGGCTGGGCGCGCGCCATCGCGACGCCGACCCCGAGCTCCTGGCCACGTGGGAGCGGCTGGCGCTCTCCGAGGGCACCGTGGTGGCCTGTATCTCGCAGGCCGACGACTTCAATCTCACCGTGGGGCTCCTGGCGCGCGAGGCGCACCCGCACGTGCGCCTCATCCTGCGGCAGTTCGACCGCCGTATGGCCGGAGAGTTGGAGCGCATCCTTCCCAACGCGGGCGTCGTGGCGATCGCCGACGTCGCCGCGGCGACGTACGCGGCCTCGGTGCTCGATCCGCACATCGTCTCCGCGTTCCGCTTTCCGGAGGCCAACGACGCGCTCTTGGCTTTCGCCGCGGGTATGGCGCAGGACTTCGGCTGCGCGGGCATGGAGCCGCGCGCCGCCGCCGAGCATCTGCGCGGACGGCTGATGGAGGTCAACGGCCATGCGCCGCGCGAGCAGCCGCTCGAGACCGGCGACGAGCTGGTGGTCTTCGCGCCGGTGGCGCGCCTGGCGCAGATCGCGCGCGCTCGCAAGCCGCGGGGCGCCGCGCGCAGACGCCGCCGCAACGTCGTGCGCAGCCTGCTGAGCCGTCTCGATCCCGTCACGCTGAGCGTGGGCCTCGCCACGGTGTTGCTCTTCCTGGTGGCCGCGATCTTCTACGGGGCCCAGCTGGGTCTCACGCCGCTCGAGGCGCTCTACGTGGTCACCAGCCGCATCGCGGAGAACGGCGACGTCTCGCTGTGGCGCACATCGCCCGGCGTCGAGGCGTTCACGATCGTCGTGATGCTCAGCGGGATCGCGCTCACGGGCAGCGTGGTCGCGCTCTTCACCAACGCCGTCGTCCGCCGCCGCGAGGAGATGGTGGCCGGGTTGCGCCGCGTCTACGCGCGCAACCACATCGTCGTCTGCGGCTCGGGCGTGGTGGGCTCGCGCGTGGTCGAGTATTTGCTGGCGCTGGGTGTCCCCGTGGTGATCGTGGAGCGAAAACCCGACCCCGCCCTGGTGGCTCAAGCGCGCGAGCGCGGCGCGCGCGTGATCACGGGGGACGCCACGCGCGAGCAGACGCTCGAGTACGCGGGCGTGGAGAGCGCGCTCGGCGTGGTGGCGCTGGCGGCCGACGACGCGACCAACCTCAAGATCGCGCTCACCGCGCGGGCCCTCAAGCACGACGCGCACATCGTGCTGCGCTTCAACAACGCCTCGCTGGGGCGCGCGGTGGAGCGCCACTTGGGCGCCGGCACCGTGCACGCCCTGCGCGACTTGGCGGCGCCGCTGGTGGCCGAGCGCGTAGCGGGCCACGACGTGCTCGACCGCGTGCGCGTCCACGGCACGCCCTGGGCGGTGGTGCGCCGCGACCGCACCGGTCTGCCCCCGTTGTGCGGGGCACGCGACGGGCGGCCGGTGGTCTATCGCGCCGGCGAGGAGCAGCAGCCGGGAGACGTGGTGCTCTCGCTGGCCGAATCGCGCGGCTAGCGCCGTTCGCTAGAGATCGATGAGAACCGGTCCGCCCTGCAACGCCGCGGGCAGCGCACGCCGTTAACCCTGTCGAAGGGCCGTGGATGGGGCAGTTCTCCGATGCAGTCGCCGCCTTCTATCGCGACTTGGCCCAGCACGCAAACGAGCAGCGCGTGGTAACCATGACGTTCTCGGAGTTCGGGCGCCGCGTGGCCGAGAACGCCAACCGCGGCACGGACCACGGCGAGGCGAGCGCGTCGCCGTCGGGTGTGCTGGCGGGCAGTTGGCGTGCGCTGCCGCTCTTCGGCTGAGCAGCGCAGGTGCCGGAGCGCCCCGGCGCGGATAACGCGCCATGAGCCGCATCGTCTTCCTGGGCACCGGCGGGGCCCGCTTCGTGGTCGCCAAGCAGCTGCGGGCATCGGGCGGCCTATGGTTCGAGCTCGGCGAGACGCGCTTCCACGTCGATCCCGGTCCGGGGGCGCTCGTGCGGGCGCTCTCCCAGCAGCCGCCGCTCGATCCCCCGCGTCTGGATGCGATCGTCCTCTCGCACAAGCACTTGGACCACTCGGGCGACGTCAACGTGATGATCGAGGCGATGACGCACGGCGGCTGGCGCAAGCGCGGCGCGCTCTTGGCTCCCGCGGACGCCTTCGATCAAGAGGGCGTCGTGCTGCCGTACGTGCGGCGCTTCGTCGAGCGCATCGAGCACATCTGCGAGCACGGCGGGCCGTATCTGGTGAACGACGTCGAGATCCGCGCCTCGCTGCGCCACCGCCACGGCGTGGAGACCTACGGACTGCACTTCACGCGCGACGGCACGACGATCTCCTACCTCCCGTGCACGCGGTATTTCGACGGACTGGCGGAGGACTACGCTCGCCACCGCCCGAGCGTGCTGATCCTCAACGTGCTGCGCTACCGCGACGCCCTCGACGTCGATCATCTCACGTTCGACGATGCCCGCTCCATCATCCACGCCGTGCGCCCGCGCGTGGCCATTCTGACGCACTTCGGCACGCAGATGCTCGAGCGCAAGCCCTGGCTCTTGGCGCGCGAGCTGGAGCAAGCCCTGGGCCTGCGGGTCTACGCGGCCCGCGACGGCTGGGAGTTCGCGGTCGAGGAGGAGCTGGAGGCCGCCCATGTCTGATCCGTCGAGCCACGAGGTCGCCGTCGTTCGTCCCGAGGAGATCGCGCCCTTCTTCACCGCCAGCCGCGTCGAGGCGGATTCGTCCTTCTGGGGCTTTCGCGTGATCTGGCACGAGCAGGTGCATGCGCTCGCGGTGCGCGAGGACGGCCGGACGGTGGGTGCGGCGCTCTTCGAAGTCGCCGCGTCGCTGGCGAAGGTACGCCGGCTGGTCGTGCTCCCCGAGGCGCGGCGCCGCGGATACGGCCGGGCGATGGTGACGCGCATCGAGGAGATCGCCAACTACTACAACTGCCACAAGGTTTCGCTGGAGGTGCCGAAGGACTCGGCCGCCGAGGCCTTCTTCACGGCGTGCGGCTACCGTGTGGAGGCCACGCTGCCGCAGCACACGTTCAAGCTCGACGTCGACGTGCTGCGGAAGTTCCTGCTCTAGAGACGCTCGAGCAGCGCTTCGATGCGCGCCCATGGCGGCGTCGTCGCGCGGTGGAGCAAAGACCCGTCGTACAGAAAGAGGTTCCCGCGCTCGCTGCGCAGGGTGACCGCGGGTCCGCCGCCGTGGACGGTGGCGCTCACGACGCCGCGGTCGATCTGCGGGTGGCTGCGGCCGTCCAGCAGCGTGAAGATCCGCCCCGCGGCCGTGGAGCCGCTCACCTGAGCGCCGCTCTCGCCCACGCCGAGAGCCACCGCGCCGCTCCGCGAGTCGAAGCGGGCCATGCCGGGGAGAAAGGCGGCGTCGTCGACGATCACGTCGCCGCGAATGCTGGTGGCCTGCGTCTGGGCGATGGTGCAGTCCCGCAGCACGATCGCCCCGATCCCGGTGCGCAGGCGCACGTGCCGGAGCATGGAGCCGTCGATGCCGATGACGCCCTGCGCGACTTGCAGATAGCCGGCGCCGGCGAAGTCCGTGACGGCGATGACGCCGCGCCGAATCTTGGCCAGCAGGGTGGCGTGCCGGAGGCCCTCGACCCGCAGCCGGCCGCGCTCCATCTTGACGAGCACCAGGGCCGTGCGCTGGGGCACCTGGATCGCCACGCTCCCCACGTCCCCGCCGACGACGCGGATGTCGTCGTGGGGAGCCGCGCGCAACGGCGCCATGGTGAACGACTCGCCCGAGAGCGTGATGCGGGCGCCGTCGCGCGTCTGCACGGAGACGGGGAGAACGTGGACCCGGCGGTCGCCGGCGGTGGGCGTGTACGTCCTGCGCTCGACGCGCGCCCCGGTGGCAACGATGCGGACCGCGGTGCCGGGGCCCTCGCGCACCACGACGTTGGCCTGGTGGACGTCGACCACGACGATGGCCTGTGGGCCGACTGGAGCGTCCACCTGCGCGGCCCACGCCGCGGCGGGGGCCGTCAGCACCGCCACCAACACGAGCGCTAGCCGGATGAGCACGCTATGAGTGTACCGGCGGCGGCGCCGGAGCGCCATGAGAGGGCGATGAGCGATCGAGCGGGAGCCGAAGCGCGAACGTGGTGCCCGTGCCCCGCGCGCTCTCCACCTCCACGGCGCCGGCGTGGGCTTGCACGATGCTGCGGACGATGGCCAGCCCCAGTCCCGTCCCCTCGATGTTGCGCGAGCGCGACTTGTCGGCACGGTAGAAGCGCTCGAAGACGTGGGGCAGCTCCTCGGCGGCGATGCCCGGGCCGCTGTCGCGCACGCGCACGACCGCGTCGCCGCCCTCGGCGTCGATGGCGACGTGGACGTAGCCGCGCTCGGTGAACTTGACCGCGTTGTCGATCAAGTTCCCGACGGCGTTGCGCAGCAAGCCCGGGTCGCCCACCACGACGGCGTCGGCGTGTGCCACCAGCGAGAGCTCCAGCCCCTTGGCGCGGGCGCGCGGGGCCGCGGCCGCCATGGCCTCCCTCACGGCCGATGCCAGCTCGACGGGCGCGCGCTCCAAGCCCTCTCCCGTCTCGGCCTTCGCCAGGACCAGCATCGATGAGACGATCGACGCCAGGTGCGCACTCTCCGAGGCGATCGCCTCGAGGGCCTCATGACGGATCGCCGGATCGCCGTCGCCCCATCGCTGCAGCATGTTGGCGTTCGCGTTGACGACCGTGAGAGGCGTCTTGAGCTCGTGGGAGGCGTCGGTGATGAAGCGGCGCTCGCGCGCGAAGGCCTCCTCGAGGCGGGCGAGCATGGCGTCGAACGTGTTGGCCAGCCGCCCAAGCTCGTCGTTGCGGTTGGTCCAGCGCAGGCGCCGGCCGAGGTCCTCGCTGCCGATCTCGCGCACGGCGCGCGTCAGCTCGTCGATGGGGGTCAGGGCCCGCGCCGCCAGCAAGAGACTCGCCAGGAGGATGGCGGCAGAGGCCGCGATCAGGGTCAGGGTCATGATCTCGCGCGTGCGCGCGAGCGTGCGGTTGAGCAGGGAGAGGTCTTCCGCCACGTGCACGACCGCGGCGACCTTGCCGTGCGAGACGATCGCGCGATCCTCGACCAGGAGCTCGCCCAGACTCGTCTCGACGGTCCGGTAGGCGACGGGGTGCGCGGCGCCGGCGTCTGCACCGGGCGGCAGGATCACCGCGCCGAGGTTGGAGCTCTTGCCGATGGTGTTGCCGTCGGGCTGGTCGACCTGAACGTAGACGTGGCGGGAGGCCCACTGGTTCAGGGTGTCGGTGCTGCCGAGCGCCTCGGTGATGCTGACGTCGTCGCCGAGGATCAGGATGGCATCGGCCTGCGTCGCGAAGCGGGCGATGTCGTCCGCCACGTTCGCGAGGCGCTCGCGCGCCTGGTCGAAGAGCAGGGCGCGGAAGCCCACGGTCACGGCGACGGCGAAGACGACGATCGCAACGATCTGGAGCGTGGCGTACCAGGCGCCGATCCGCCAGCGCAGGGAGCGCACGGTCCTCTACGCGGGCAGGTCGTCGCGCAGCATGTAGCCCACGCCGCGCACCGTGTGGATGAGCTTGGGCTCGAAGCCGTCGTCGATCTTGCCGCGCAGGTAGCGGATGTAGACGTCGATCAAGTTGGAGTCGCCCAGGAAGTCGCTCCCCCAGACCCCCAAGAAGAGCTCGTCGCGCGTGTGGACCTTGTTGCGGTGCAGCAGGAGGAACTCCAGCAGGGCGAACTCGCGCGCCGTGAGCTGCACGGCTCTCTCGGCGCGCCGCACCTCGCGGCGGTCGCGGTCCATGGTCAGGTCGTGCGCGGAGAGCACGCTGTTTACCGGCGTGCGCTCGCGCAGGCGGACGCGGATGCGCGCGAGCAGCTCCTCGATGGAGAAGGGCTTGGTGAGGTAGTCGCTGGCGCCCGCGTCCAAGCCGCTCACGCGGTCGGGAATCGCGTCTTTGGCGGTGAGCATGATGATCGGCACGTCGGTCTGCTTGCGCACCTGACGGCAGACCTCCAGGCCGTCCATCTTCGGCAAGAGGACGTCGAGCAGCACGAGATCCGGTTCGTTGAGGGCCCGCTCGAGGCCGCGCAACCCGTCGCTCGCGAGCTCCACCGCGTAGCCGTCGTGCTCGAGCTCCAACTGCAGGACGCGCGCGATCTTGGGATCGTCTTCGACGACCAGGATGCGGGCCTTTTGCTCGCTCATCGCCACGTCCGCTACGACACGGCATGAGGCCCCACCTGGAGGGGCTCCAGGCCGCCGGAGGGAGGGACATGCCCCCTCCCCCCGGCGGCGTTGCCGGCGTCGTGGGATGAGGAGGGCGGGCGGCGGTCGCGAATGAGGCCGGGCTATGCCGAGGTTGTTCGTCGCCGCATGGGCGTCGGATGCGGTGCGCCTGCGCGCGCGCGAGGTTCAGGGCGCGCTCCGGGAGCGAGGGCTGGCCTTGCGCTTCATGGAGGTGGAGCAATTGCACGCCACGCTGGCGTTCCTGGGAAGGGTGCACGAGGCGCGCGTGGGCGACGTCGAGCGCGCCTGCGGCGCGGCGGCGAGCGCATGCGAGCCCTTCGCGGTGACCATCGACTGCCTGGGCGGCTTTCCCACGGATGGCCGTGCGGCGGTGGCCTGGCTCGGCTCGCGGGCGTCCGCCGACGGCTTCGCGCGGACGGCGCAGGCGGTGCGCGCGCGCTTGCGCGACGCGGGCGTGGCGCACGACGAGAAGAACGCGCTCGCGCACGTCACCATCGCGCGCGCGGCGACGGCGGTGGACCTGCCCGCACTCGACATCCCCGCGACGCCGTGGCGCATCGCGGAGATCGCGCTGGTGGAGAGTCAGACCTTGCCCGACGGCTCGCGCTACCAGACGGTGCGCACCTGGGGGCTGGGCGCGTGAGCCTCTGGTGGGAGGCGGCAAAGCGGGCGCTCTTCGCCCTCGACGCCGAGCGCGCGCACGAGCTGGGCCTGGGCGTTCTGGAGACGCTCGCGTCGATGCCGTCGTTGCGCCGGGCGATCGAGCCGGCGCACGATCCGATCCTGCGCGTGGAGCCGTGGCCCGGCGTGGTCTTTCCCAACCCGTTGGGCTTGGCCGCGGGCTTCGACAAGAACGGGCGCGCCTTCGAGGCGCTGGCGGCGCTGGGATTCGGCTTCGTCGAGGTGGGGACGGTGACGCCGCTCCCTCAGCCGGGAAACCCCAAGCCGCGCGTGTTCCGCCTCCCGGCGGACCGCGCGCTCATCAACCGGCTGGGGTTCAACAACGAGGGCGCCGAGGCGGTGGCCGCGCGGCTGGCGGCACCGCGCCGTTGCGTCGTGGGCGTCAACGTGGGCAAGGGGATCGCCACGCCGCTCGACCGCGCGGTCGACGACTACGTGCGCGCATGGGAACGCCTCGCGCCGTTGGCGGACTACGCGGTGGTCAACGTGAGCTCGCCCAACACGCCGGGGCTGCGCAACCTCCAAGCGCGCGGCGAGTTGGAGCGCTTGGCGGAGGCGCTGACGCAGGTGCGCGAGCGTGCCGCGCGCAGAACGCCGCTGCTGCTCAAGATCGCGCCGGAGCTCGACGGCGACGCCCTCGCCGACGTCGCCGCGATCGTCAAGGCGTACGGTATGGACGGCGTGGTCGCCACCAACACCACGACGGCCCGGAGCGGCTTGCGCACGCCCCCGGACGTCGTCGAGCGCGTGGGCGCCGGGGGACTCTCCGGCGCGCCGCTGCGGGGGCGCGCGGTCGAGGTGCTGCGGCAGCTGCGCGCGCTCTTGCCGCGGCCGACGGTGCTGGTGGGCGTCGGAGGGATCTCCACGTTCGACGATCTCTGGGAGCGGCTCGAAGCCGGAGCCGATCTCGTGCAGGCGTACACCGGATTCGTCTACGGGGGCCCCGCATGGCCGCGTGCGCTCGTGCGCGCGCTGGCGGCGCGCCTACGCGCGCAGGCGGTGCCCGCCTCCCGAGTTGCCGGTCAGCAGTAGGTACCAGAGCGCCACCACGCCGCCGGCGGCGGTCCAGAGCATGGTCGGGAGGTGGATCGCGGTGGCTGCCCAGGCGATGGCGGCGGCGGCGTAGGCGCCGGCGGCGGGAGAGCGGGCGATGACGAGCGCTCCCCAGACGACCAGCGCCGCTAAGACGCCGTACAGGGCGCTCTCCCACGAGGCGATCGCGATGCGGGGCGCATCCACGGTGGCGGCGATGATCCGCGCGCGCAGCGCGGCGGGGGGCTCCGCCATCGGGAGCTCCGCGAGCATGCGATCGAGATCGTCGTCGTAGGGTCTCATGCCGGTTCTCCCGATTCCAACAGCCGGCGCAGGCGCACCTTCGCGCGGTGGAGGTGCGTCTTGACCGTTCCGAGGGGCAAGCCGAGAATCTCCGCGACCTCCTCATAGGAGCGGTCCCGGAGGTAAAAGAGCGTGATGGCCTCGCGGTAACGCTCCGGGAGGTCGGCGATGGCCGCCAGCAGCCGTGAGCGCTGGTCGCTGCGGATCGCCTCGTCCTCGGGCCCCGACGCGGCATCGGGCGGCTCGGGGTGGTCCGGCTGGTCGGCAAGCGGCATGCGGCGGCTGCGGTTCAGCCGGTCGCAGCAGGTGTGGTGGGCGATCGCGAAGAGCCAGGTCGAGAAGCGGAACTCCGGGCGGAAGGTGCGCAGGCCGCGGTAGGCCTTGACGAAGGCTTCCTGTGTCGCGTCGGCCGCCTCTTCGCGGTCGCGCAGCATCCTAAAGGTGAAGTGATAGAGGGGCCGCTCGTAGGCCTCCACCAGCAGCGCGAAGGCTTGGCCGTCGCCCCCGCTCGAGGCCAAGGCCAGCAGACGGTCCTCCTCGGCGCTGCGCCGGGGCGGTGCGGAAGTCACGGGCACCCGTGCGGGTGCGAGCGCCAAAGCGGACACGACTAGTGGTAGCCCCCGTCTTGCGAAAAAGTTTCACGGCGGGGGGCGAAACCCGCGGAGGTCATCGAACGTACCACGGGCATGACCGACAACGACGTCGCCGCGCTGTTCTTCATCCTCGTCTTCGGGGGCGGGATCGCGTGGCCCATCATCAGTCGGGTCCTTACTCACCAGGAGCGCCTGGCGATGATCCGCAGGGGCATGACCCCTCCCCCCGACCGCCGGAGCATGCGCGACGCGCGCCGCGAGGCCCCGTGGAGCGAGCCCATCGACTGGCAGGCCGCCACGTCAGCCGACGAGCAGCGGCTGCTCCGCCGCCAGCTCCATCGTGGCATTCAGCTTACGTTCATCGGCCTCGCCCTGACGATCGGGCTCTCCTTCATCGGCTACCACTCCGGCGAGGGCCTCTTCGGAATGCCTTCGATCACACCGGGGCCTTGGCTGATCGGCGGACTGGTTCCGCTCTTCGTCGGCTTGTCGAAGGTGGTCATCGCATGGATCTCGCTGCCCCATGCGCGCGCCGCGGAGCAGGAAGCCGCCTCGATGCCGCCTCCGCCGCCGGGAACGGGGCGCTACGGTCCCGGTTCCGAGGGACCGCCTCCATGGGAGCGCCGCGTCAGGCAGATCCTCGATCCCGAACGGGAGATTCCGCCGCCAGGGCAGCCGCCGGCGCGCCCGTAACCGGCACCACCGGCCCCAGCTCCTCGGCGCTCGGCGCACCTCCCTGCGTCTCGACGGCTCCGGGTTCGCCCGGCTCCCCCTCCAGCGCCCGGCGCACGCTTTCGCGCGAGGCGTCGGGAAGGACCACGGCGTCGACCCGGTCGAGCGGCTCCGTGGCCAAGAGCCTTACCCGGACCGGGAGACCGGCGCGCAACGAGTCGATCCAGACGTGCGGGCGCCCGATGAGCAGCAAACGCGCGCGGTGCTCGCGTACGGCATCCCGCAGACGCCAGTGCGGTTCCCAGACGGAGGCGCTCAAGTCGTGCGAGCGCGCGAACTCCACGCGGCGTTCGTCCTCGTCGACGAGGTGCACCACGTAGCCGAGGTCGCGCAGCGTCTCGGCGATCTCGACGCTCTGCGAGGAGATGCCGGCGACCACCACCGACGGCTGGCGCAGGCGCATCAGCGTGGCTATCGCCGCGCCCGCCGCGCCCGAGAAGATCACCGAGCCCATGACCACCACGAAGAGGGTGCCGGCCAGCAGGTTGCCGCCGCGCACGCCCCACGCGCTCATCTGCGTCGAGTAGTACGTGGCGAGCGATACGGCGACGATGCCGCGTGGCATCATCGTGACCATCATCATGCGTTCGCGCCAGCCGTACGGCGAACGCACGGTCGCGACGGCGACGGTGGCCACGCGCACGGCGAGCAGGGCAAGCAAGATCCAGAGCCCGGCCTGCAGCGCGTCGCGCATCGCGGCGAGCTTGATTTGCGATGCCAGCAGCACGAAGACCGTCGAGAGCGCGAGCGTCGAGATGTCTTCTTTGAACGTGCGCAGGAGACGCTGCTGGGGCAGGCGGCTGAGGTCGAGCACCAAGCCGCAGGCGACGACGGCCGCAAGACCGCTCTCGTGCGCGAGGAACTCCGAGACCGCATAGGCGAGCAGCCCCGTGAAGAGCACGCCGAGCTTGACGATGTCGCTGGGCAGGCGGAGCACCAGCGGCAGAAGCCGCTGCGCGACGACCCCCGTCACGATGCCGACCGCGATGCCGGTGCCGACGACGGTGGCGCTGCGCAGAGCCGTGGCCAGAGTCGTGTCGCCACGAGAGGTCAGGAAGGTGAAGGTCGCCGCGGCGACCACCACGCCCAGCGCATCGAGCATCAGACCCTCGGTCTCGAGCACGTGCGAGAGCGAGGTGCGCAGGCGCAGGCGCACGAGGAGCGGTCCGGTCACCGTGGGACCGGTGACGATGCAGACCGCGGCGACGAGCCAGGCCACGGTCGCGTCGAGTCCATGGAGCCGGCCGGTCAACGGCACCAAGGCCAGGACGAGCGCGGGACCGACGCTCACGAGCAGCATGAGCGTGCGCTTTGGGAGGTTGCTCAAGTCCATGCGCAGCGTGGCCTCGAAGAGCACGATCACCACGCAGAGGGAGAGCAGCGCACGCAGCGCGGGCTGAGTGAGATCCAGGGTCATCAGGTGGAGACCGCTCGGGCCTGCGAGCAATCCCCAGAGCATGAGCGTGATGATGGACGGCAAGCCGACCGTCCGCATCATGCCGCGCGCCAAGAGCGCGCCTGCCAGGACGAAGACGGCGACGAGGACGATGCCGAGCGACGGGTAGCGCGCGAGAGTCTCTGCCGGAGCCAGCATGCTCGCTCATTATACCCGAAGGTTGGGAGCGGGCTCCTGCGGCGAAATGCGCGAGGCGCCTCGTTCGGAGAGGCGCCTCGCGTTCAAAGATGATGGCGAATGAGCGCTAGGAGCGGCACTCGACGACGGCGAGCGCCCAGCCGGCGTCGGTGCGAATGCGCACCAGGTAGCCGGTCGCGGTCCGGTCGCAGACCTGGTAGCCTGCCTGGAGCGCGTCGGCGAGCGACTTGAAGACCACCAAGCCTCGCATCCCGTCTTCCTCCTTCCTCTGTCGTACGTTCATCGTACTCTACACAAGTAAACGGCAGAAAGAGTGAAAAGTTACACGGATAGTCTCCCGAAATTGGGAAATTGTGCGCATGGGCATGGGGGGCGGGGGAATCGGACGTCCTGGGCCGAACGGCGCGCCCATGACCGAGCTGATCGTTGCCCTGGACGTCGCGGACGCCGATCGAGCCGTCGCCCTGGCCGGCAGGCTGTCCGCCGAGCGGGTGATGCTCAAGATCGGATACGAGGCACTCTACGGCTATCCCGCCGAGATCCGCCGGGCCTTGCGGGAGCTGGGGGCGCAGGTCTTCATGGATGCCAAGCTCTGCGACATTCCGCGCACCGTGGGAGCAGGCGTGCGGGCGCTCGTCGAGCCCGGCGTTCGCATCGTCGACGTGCACGCGCTCGGCGGAGCGGCGATGATGCGCGCGGCGGTCGACGCCGCGTCCGGGCGAGCGCGTGAGCTCGGGATGGCGGTGCCTCCGAAGGTCTTCGCGGTGACGATCTTGACCAGCTTGGCCGCCGACGACCTCGACGACATCGGCTTGGGCGGATCGGCCGAGGAGCACGCGATCCGTTTGGCGGCCTTGGCGCGCGCGGCGGGGTGTGCCGGCGTGGTGTGCTCGGCGCTCGAGGTGCCGCGCATCAAGCAGGCTTGCGGCTCCAGCTTCCAGACGCTCTGCCCGGGAATTCGCCCCGCCGGAGCGGACCACGGCGACCAGAAGCGTGTCGTCACGCCGCGTGAGGCGGCCGAGCTTGGCGCCGACTACATCGTGGTCGGGCGTCCCGTCACGCAAGCGGCCGATCCCGTTGCGGCCGCGCGCGCCATCCTCGACGAGCTGGGCGCGGTCACGCGCGCGAGCTGACCCCGGCAACGGCGGCGCGCTCCACGAGGATGGCCAGCACGTCGTCGCGCCGCTGCGCCTCGGCCAGCGACGACTCGAACGCGTCGAAGTCCGTGAACGCGAGATCCTCGGGGACGCGGCCGTCGCTCATGAGCTCGGAGAGTCCGTCGCTGTAGAGCAGCAGCGCCTCGCCCGGCGAGATGCGCAGCTCGCGATCGCTGAGCTGCGGTTTCTCCATGACCCCCAGCGGGAGTCCGGCGTGGCGCACGCGCGCGACGGCGCCGTCGCGGCGGCGCAGCAGCGGCGGCTCGTGGCCGGCGGAGCAGAAGCGGACCATGCCGTCGTCGTAGAAGCGGCCATACCACGCCGTGCAGAAGAGGTCGGAGCCGCAGATCGGCATAAGGCGCTCGTTGAGCCGCGCCATCGTCACCGACGGCGTGACGTTGGAGTCGCCGCGAAGCGAGGCCTTCAGCGCCGAGAGCAGCATCGCCGCGCGGATGCCCTTTCCGGAGACGTCGGCGATCAGCACGTGGATGCCGCCGTCGACGGCCGCGACCTCGTAGAAGTCGCCGCCCACCTCGCGGAGCGGAAGGTGGGCGACCTCGATGCGCCAGTGGCGGCTCTCGGGGAGCGGATCGAGAAAGAGGTGGTCGTGAATCGTCTTTGCGTCGCGCAGCTCCGTGGACATGCGGGCCGCCCGCGCCGCGCTGTCGCGCGCGAGCAGGACCAAGACCACGGAGAGGCCGTAGCCGAAGGCGAGCAGGGCGCCGTTGACCATGACGTCGGCGTGGCGGGCGAATCCGAGGACCCGCTCGATGTCGGCGAACGCCATCCCCGAGACGACGGAGAGGGCGAGGCCGACGCGCATGCCGGTGACGGCGGCGATGACGAGGATGGGGATGGCGGCCAGCGGCGAGAGCTGGATCACGGAAAGGAAGTAGTCGCTCCCGGCGATCGCGAGCAGCAGCAGCGAGCAGACGCCGATGACGGCGGCGCGCTGCGCGGACGAGAGGCGCTCGAGCGTGACCACGCTTGACGCTTCGGCGCGGCGGGAGGAGGCCACCTGGAACTCGAACGCCATCGCGATGTCCGAATTGCAGCTTCATGACGAGCTCGAGCGGCGCGGCGCGCTCTTGACGGGGCATTTCCGCCTCTCCAGCGGGCGTCATAGCGGCCGCTTCATCCAGAAGTTCCGCATGCTCGAGGATCCCACGGCCGTGGAACCCGTCGCGCGTGCGCTCGCGCGGCGCCTGCGCGCCTACGAGCCGGAGATCGTGGTCAGCGCCGCCGTCGGCGGGATCATTCTCGGCTACGAGGTCGGCCGGGCGCTGGGCACGCTCGCGATCTTCGTGGAGAAGGAGCACGGCGTTCCCGTGTTGCGCCGCGGCTTCGCGCTGCGGCCGGGGCAACGCGCCGTGGTGGTGGAGGACGTGGTGACGACGGGTCTCTCCGTTCGCGAGACCGTCGACGTGGTCGAACGCGCCGGCGGCCGCGTGGTCGCCGTGGGTGCGATCGTGCGGCGCGGAGAGGTGACGTTCGACCGCCCGACCGAGGTCCTGCTCGATCTTCCGATCGAGGATTACGCTCCGGAGGAGTGCCCGCTGTGCGCGCGTGGAGAGCCGCTGCAGGAACCGGGTTCGCGCTTCTCCTCAACGCCGTCCTGAGCGCGGCGCCGGCGCGAGCCGCCGGCGTCTACGTCGCGGGCGTGCCCAACGTGCCTGAGGCGCAGTGGACGGCCAACTGCGGCCCGGCGTCGCTCACGGACGTGCTGCGCTTCTACGACCCGTCGATCTCGTACGAGCGCGTCTTCGGCGCCGTCTACGATCGTGTGACCGACTCCACGTTCTTGGTGAAGATGGCCGACGAGGCGGCCTCGCTGGGCTTTCACGTGGAGACGCTGGCGTTCGCGAGCGAGCGCGACGCGGGCTTGTCGTGGCTGAAGCATCAGCTCTCGCTCGGCCACCCCGTGATCGTCGGCGCCACGGCCAGCCTCGAGGATCCCACGCTGCACCTGCGCGTCGTGGTCGGCATCGACGAGCGCGACGTCTGGATGATCGATCCGCTCTACGGCCCGGGCTACGTGCTCTCTCGCGCTGACTTCCTGCGTACCCTGGCCGGCGGCGCGAACGAGGAGCTGGCGGTGTGGCGCGCGCTGCCGCCGGCGATGCTGCGGCGCGTCGTCACCCATGAGCTGCCCCGCTGGCCCGATCCCACGCCGCATCAGTTGGCGGTGCGCGCGGTGGAGCGGGCATACGATCGTGCCGAGCAGGGCGACCCGGCCGGGGCGGCGCGTCGCCTCCACCAGGAAGACGCCGCCTTCGCGGGGCGCGAAGACCGAGAGGTCGCCGAGTCGTGGGTGACGATCTGGGGGATGCGCGCCGGAGAGACGACGCTGGCGCTGCGCGCGCTGGGCGGCAGCCTCTATCGCGACGATGCCGAACTCCGCGCGCGGCTGCTGCTGGAGCGCGGAGAGGCGGCGCGCGCCGAGGCGTTGCTTACGGCGCGGAGGGAGAGCCTGGATGCCGTGGGCTGGCTCCTCCTGGGGGACGCGCGGCGCCTCCTCGGCAGGCGCTCCGCGGCGCGAACGGCCTACGAGCGGGCCGCCGCGCTCGACGATGTGGGGAGGCTCTCGGACGATCTCAGCTGGCGCATGACGCTCGTGACCCGATAGCGAAGGAGGCGCCATGCACCCGTTCGACCGCCTCGTCCGCGCGGCCATGCGCGACGTTCCACCGTACGTTCCCGGCACCCCGATAGAGGAGGTCCGGCGGCGCTACGGCCTGGACCGCGTGATCAAGCTGGCCTCCAACGAGAACCCCCTGGGCTCCTCGCCCCGCGCGATCGAGGCGCTGCATGCCATCGAGGCGCTCAACGTCTATCCCGACGACGTCAACCTCGATCTGCGGCGCCGCCTGGGCGAGCGCTGCGGCCTGAGCGCCGACCACGTGGCCCTGGGCCACGGCAGCAACGAGTTGCTGCGCAATCTGCTGACGCTGGTCGTCGAGCCCGGCGACGAGCTGGTCTGCGCCAAGGAGACGTTCTCGCTCTACCGCCACGACGCGCTCATGCTGGGCGCCGTGACGGTCGAGGTGCCGCTCGACGACGGCGTCCACGATCTCCCCGCGATGCTGGCGGCGGTGACGCCGCGCACCAAGATCGTGGTGCTGTGCGATCCCAACAATCCCACCGGGACGCGCGTCACGCGCGAGGCCTACCGCCGCTTTCTGGCGGAGCTTCCCCCCGAGGTGCTCCTGGTGGTGGATCAGGCGTACGTGGAGTTTGCCGACGACGATGCCGTCGATGCCACGCTCGACCTCCACGCGCGTGAGAACCTCTTGGTGCTTCGCACGCTCTCCAAGATCTACGGCTTGGCGGCGGTGCGCATCGGCTATGCCGTGGGCGATCCCGCCATCATCGCGTGGCTGATGCGGGCCCACGTCCCCTTCAACGTCACGCTGCCCGCCGTGCGCGCGGCCATGGCCGCGCTGGACGACGAGGACTTCGTGCGCCGGACGCGCGCCAACAACCAGGAGGGCAAGGCGTACCTGTACGCCCAGATCGAGCGCTTGGGCCTCTGGGCGTACGAGAGCGCGGCGAACTTTCTGTGCATCCACCTGCCGGTGGGCGCCGACCGCGCGCATCAGGATCTCATGCGCCGCGGCGTCATCGTGCGCGCCGGCACCAGCTTCGGCCTTCCGCGCCACATTCGCGTCACCATCGGCACGCCGGAGGAGAACCGAGTTTTCGTTTCGGCGCTCGAGCAGGCGTTGGAGTCGTGGGCGTCGGCGCGGCCGGCTTGAGGGTGCGCCCCGCGCTCGCGGGCGAGGAGGCATGGGCGATCGACTTGGCGATCCGCGTGGCGGGCGACCAAGTGCCGCCCACGCGCGACTCCGCGGGCCCGCTCCTGGCCGCAAACGTCGAGCGCCTCTTCGCGTTCTGCCGCGCTCGCGAGCATCGCTTGCTCGTCGCCGAGCGCGAGGGCAGAGCGGTCGGCTTCGTGCTCCTCTTGATCAACTTTCCGCACGAGGTCACGGGGATGCCCGAGGCGTACGTCGCCTACATGGCCGTGCTCCCCGACGAACGCCGGCGGGGGGTGGCGCGCGCGCTGCTCGCGGCCGCGGAGGCGGAGGCCAAGCGTTGCGGGATGGCGCAGATGGGCTTGATCGTCACCGAGAGCAACGAGCCGGCCAGGGAGCTGTACGACAGGATGGGCTATCGCGTCGAGCGGACGGTGAGATGCAAGGACCTGTGAACGAGCGCCGGCCGCTGCAGCGCTTGGCTCGCAAGAGCGGGCCGGTTCTGCTCGTCCTGCTGGGCGTCGCCGTTGCGCTGGCGATCCTGCTGCGGATCCCCAAGACGGCGACGGTCTTCGTGGTGGCGACGCTCGTGGCGTTCGGGGTCCACCCCGTCGTCGAGCTGCTCTCGCGGCGCATGGGGCGCGGAGCGGCCATCGCGATCGTCTACGCGATGCTGATGATGCTGCTGGTGCTCTTCTTTCTCGTCATCGTTCCCGAGGCGATCCTGCAGACGCAGCTCATCTTCGTCAACTCCCCGGACTATCTCGCGCAGATGCAGGCGGCGTTGGGCACCCTCGACCGCTCGATCCAGAGCCACTTCGGGCGCATTCCCCTGCCGCCCGCGCTCTCCGACCTGCAAGGGCACGCGGTCGCCGAGATCAGTCAGCTCATCTCGCGCTTGGTCTCCTCGCTGGGAGTGTGGGTGGTCAATACCGTCAACGCCCTGGTCATCGGCGTGACGGCGTTGATCCTCTCGTACTACCTGCTGGTGAACGAGGATGCGATCCTCAACGGCTTCAACAGCCTCTTCCCCGCGTCGCGGCGCGCCGAGGCGCGCGGCCTGGCTCACGAGATCTCCTCGATCTTCGGCGGCTTCATCATCGGACAGGTGATCCTGTGCGCGGCCACGGGGGCCATGACGTTCGCGGCCTTGTGGATCCTGCGCTTCAAGTACGCGGTCTTGATCGCCGTGGTCTCCGGGCTCTTCTACGCGATCCCATACATCGGGCCGCTGCTGGCCATGCTGCTGGGCGCGGCGCTGGGAGCGCTGCAAGGGTGGCCGATGGCCGGTTGGGTGACCCTGGTGGTCTTCCTGGCCGCGCGCGTGAGCGACTACGTGCTGGTGCCCAAGGTGATGTCGGCGCACGTCGGGATCTCGCCGATCGCCATCATCTTCGCCGTCTTCGCGGGCGGCGAGCTCTTCGGCCTGTGGGGTTTGCTGTTAGCCATTCCCGTGGCGGCGCTGATCAAGACCCTCTGGATGTTCTTCATCGCGCCTCAGCTGGCCCGGGAGGGGCCGCCTGCGGCGGTGCCGGCGCCGGGGGCCGCGACGCCGCCTCGCGAGGATGCGGCCGAGCCGACGCCTCCGAGACCGTAGCCTCGCCGTCGGGGGGGAAGCCTCGCTCGCGCGCGAGTGCCCGCTCGCGGATCTCGAGTGCGTAGAAGCGCGCTTCCGCCTGCTCCTCCTCGTCGCTCACGGCGGCTAGCGCGCTCTCGAGCAGCAGCGCCGCGCCGTGCTCGATGCGGGCGCGATCCCACAGCGGAGGGGGAAGTGCCGCGGTGAAATAGTCGGCGCAGAGCGCGCGGTCGAGCAGCTCCCGCGCGCGCGGGTGCCCCTCGGGATCGCGCAAGGCCAGCTCGAGCGCATGAGCGATGAAGCGCCACTGCACGCGGTGCACGGGGTGCGCCGGATCGTGCCAGAGCAGCCACGGTCCGCCGTCAGGCTCGCGGATCTCAACCGCGGCGCCCGAGCGGTCGAGCGCGGCGATCCGCTCGCTGGGCGTTTGGCAGACGAGGGTCGCGTCGTCGAAGAGCGCGGCCAGGCGGCGCAAGCGCGCGGCGTCGTCTCCGAGCCGCTCCACGGGCAACACGCAGAGCACGCCGTCCCCGGCGCGATCGATGGCCGCCCGCAGGGTGGCCGTTCGCGTCGCCGTGCGCTCGGAGATCGCCTGCGCCAGCTCGCCGTCGGCCGGCAGCAAGGTCAAGCCGCCGGGGCTGCGCAGGCGCCGGTCGGGCGCGGTCGCCGGCGCGCCGCCGGCGTCGAGGGCGCGGGTGTCGCACAGCAGGTACCGGTGGCCCGCGCGCTGCGCCACCTGCGCAAACGCCGGGGAGGCCGAACAGGAGCGCGCGGCGGCGCCCGTGGGGCGATATGCCAAGCCGAAGAACGTGCGGTTGATCGCGGCGTTGCGGGCGAGCTGGCGCAGCGCCTCGTCGTCCCGCAACAGGGGGAGCGGTGCGCCGTAGGCCGAGGTGCCGACGGGCTCGAGCTGCGCGCGCTCCATCAGGGTGCGCAGCGCGATGACGATCTCTTCGTGGTTGTCGCGGCGCAGGCGCTCGGTGGTGCCGGCGTCCACGATCACGCCGCCGCGCGCCTGCGGGCGCCGCAGCAGCGCGCGCGTGAGAGGGCGGTAGGCCGTCTTCACCGCCTGCGCGACCGCTTCGCCGTCGAGATCCGGCGGGAGGTGCAGACTGAAGACGGGGCACCAGCGCATCACATCGCGTCGGGAGCGGAGACGCCCATCAGCCCCAAGGTCGTCGCCAGCACGCGCTTGGCGGCCATGGAGAGGGAGAGGCGCGCGGCGGAGAGCGCCTCGTCGTCGCCCAAGATCTGGCACTGCGTGTAGAATTGGTGAAAGTCGGCGGCCAGCTCCCGCGCGTAGGTGGTGAGCTGGTGCGGCTCGCGCGCGCGCGCCGCGGCGAGCGCGCGTTCGGCGAGCTGGGCGATGCGCCGGATGAGCGCGATCTCCGCGGGGTCGCCCAGGCGCTCGAGATCCTCGCCGCGTTGGGCGCGCGCCAGGCGCTCGGGCGGGGCCTTGCGCAGCACGCTGGCGATGCGCGCGTGGCCGTACTGCACGTAGTAGACGGGGTTGTCCTGCGTCTGCTGCTTGGCCAGATCGAGATCGAACGTCAGGTGCGAGTCGAGCGCGCGCATGATGAAGAAGAAGCGCGCCGCGTCGACGCCGACCTCTTCGAAGATCTCGCGCAGCGTAAGGATCTGCCCCTGTCGCTTGGAGGAGGAGACGATCTCGTCGCCGCGCTTGAGCGTCACCTGCTGCGCGATCAGCACCTCGAGGGCGGCATGGTGTCCCAGCGCCTCCACGAACGCTCTCATCCTCTGGATGTAGCCGTGATGATCGGGTCCCCAGATGTCGATGAGCAGCTCGTTGCCGCGGCGGAGCTTCTCCCAATGATAGGCCATGTCGCCGGTGAAGTAGGTCGGCCGCCCGTCGCTGCGGACCAGCACGCGGTCCTTGTCGTCGCCGAAATCCGTGGCCTGGAACCAGAGCGCGCCGTCCTGCTCGTAGCAGTGCCCGCTCGTCTTCATCGCCTCGATCGCCTGTTGGACGTGGCCGCTCGCATGGAGCTCGCGCTCCGACTGCCAGACGTCGAACTCCACGCCGAAGTCGCGCATGTCGAGCTTCTGCTGCTCGACGATGCGGTCGCGGCCGAAGAGCGAGACCGGTTCCATCCACTCGCCCGCGTCGGCGTCGATCCAGCGATCGCCGTCGCGCGCGCGCAACGCCTCGGCGATCGGCAGCAGGTACTCGCCGGGATAGCCGTCATCCGGGAACGGAAAGGCGGGATCCCAGAGCTGGCGGTAGCGCGCGTAGAGCGAACGGCCCAGCGTCTCCAACTGCGCCCCGGCGTCGTTCTGGACCCACTCGACGGTGACGTCCTCGCCGCAGAAGCGCAGCAGGTGGGCCAGCGTCGACCCGGCGGCCGTGGAGCGGCCCTGCACCACCACCACGGGCCCGGTGGGGTTGGCGCTGCCGAACTCCAGGCTGATCTTTCGGCCCGTCTTGGCATGGCGTCCGAATTGCTCGCCTTCGCGCAGCACGTCGCCGACGATCGACTGCCAATACGCCGGCGTCATGGCCACGTTGAGGAAGCCCGCTCCCGCCAGCGAGACCGATTGCACGCCCGCGGCGATAACGGCGTCGTCGGCCAGCGCCGCGTGAACGGCGGCGACCAGCGCCTCGCCGATCGCGCGCGGGTTGGCGCGGGCGAGCTTCGCCGCCTGCATGGCCACCGGGGACGAGAAATCTCCGAAGCGCTCGTCGCGCGCCGGCGAGAAGACCGTGGACGGAAGCTCCGCCAAGCCGTCGAAGCCGGGTCGCGCGCGCCGGACCGCGTCGGGCAACTGCGCGTCGACAAGGGCTTCGAGTCGCTTGAGAATGGACAAGGCGTGCTCCCGCGTGATGGGTCGAAGCGTGAGATGAAGCCCATTCCTTTGCGACGCCTCTCGCACTCCCCCTTCTCTGCTGCGGTTCGTCTGCCACGGAGGTCGGGGCTACCGTGTCCCGGATTCGGGACGCCCGTGAGGGTCGTCGCGCGCCGTCGGTCCCCCCACTCGGGACGCTCGTCGCCACGCTCTCCTGCGTGGCTCCTGCTCGTTCGCGCCCGCGCTCTCGCCATCCATGGCTCCGCGCGGGCGTCGAAACGCCCTCGAGGGGACCGACGGCGCGCGACGACCGCGTCTGCGCATCGTGCGACCGACGTTGCGGGAGCGAAACTGTTGCCTCGGATGCGGCTGCGACATGGCGGGCGCCACAGACGGCCACGCGCTTCCCAAGCGGCGGCACCGACGATGCGTGGCGGGTGGCGAGAGTCAGTGGTGGTACGGCTCGTTGCGCAGGATCTTGTGGGCGCGGTAGAGCTGCTCGAGCGCGAGGGCGCGCGCCCACTCGTGCAGCAGCGTGAGCCGGGAGAGGCTCCACAGGCGGGTGGCGCGTGCGCGGAGCGAGGCGTCGGCACCGAAGGTCCCGGCGACGACGATGACCAGACGCGAGGTGCCTGTGCGCGTGAGGTCATCGATCCGGCGCGCCAGCTCCGGGCTCGACCACTCCTCTCCCTCGCGCTCGAGCAGCCAGACCACGTCGTCGGGCGAGAGCCGCGCGAGGATGCGCCCGGCCTCCTCTCGCATCGCCGCCGCCGCGTCGCTCCCATGCGCGGCCGGGACCTCGGCGAGGTCGAGCGAGGCATACGGCCGGAGGCGCCGCGCGAAATCGTCGACGGCGGCGGCGACGTAGCGTTCCTTGACCTTGCCGACGGCCAGCACCTGGATGCGCATCGGCCGTAGCTTGGCTACCCGGAGAGCGCCACCCGCCCGCCGCCGCGATCCTCGACGACCCCGTGGAGCTCGAGGATCGCCAGGGCTCCGCGGAGCAGGCCGATCGGCGCGCCGCATCGCTCGACGAGCTCGTCGTGGCAGCGCTCGCCGTCGGCAAGCGCCCCCACGATCCGCTCGGCGAGACCCCCTTCGACCCCGGCGATCCCCTGCAGCCGCCGGCGCGCTTGCCGCGCCGGAGGCGGGGCGCGGAGCCCCAGATCGTCGCAGACGTCGCGCCCGTCGCGCACCGCGCGCGCCCCCTCGCGCAGCAAGCGCAGGCAGCCGGCTCCCTTCGGGCGGTCGACGTCCCAAGGGAGGGCGAAGAGCTCGCGTCCCAACTCCATGGCCCAGCCTGCGGTGTTGACGGCTCCGCCGCGGTGCCCGGACTCCACGACGACCACGCCACGCGCGAGAGCGGCGACCAAACGGTTGCGTTCGAGGAACTGGTGCCCCAGCACGGGGTGCGTGGGCGGGTACTCGGAGAGCACGCAGCCGCCCGCCGCCACGATCTCCCGCGCCAGTCCGCGGTTGGACGGCGGAAAGAATCGGTCGTGTCCCCCGCCCAGCACGCCGATGGTGCGGCCGCCCGCGGCCAGGGCTCCGCGGTGCGCGGCCCCGTCGATCCCCAACGCCAGGCCGGAGACGACGACCACGCCCGCGGAGGCGAGCTCGCGCGCGATCGCCTCGCTGCGCGCGATTCCGGCCGGAGTCGCGGCCCGGGTGCCGACCACGGCGACGCCCACCCACGGCAGGGGCGGGGGCTCGCCCCACGCGTAGAGCGCCCCGGGGGGATCGGCGAGGTCGCCGAGGCCGGGGAGCAAGGATGGCTCGATGAGTTGAACACCGTTCAGCGACGGCGGGTCGAATTGGTTCACCAGCCGTCATCTGCCTGAACTGGGACCTTTGGCAAGGCTTGTCGCCGCTGAACCCCTCGGCGTATACTCGAAGACAACCATGGAGCAGCAGCGCACGGGCGATCTCCTTCAAGCCCTTCACGACGAGCTGGCGCGCGTGGAGGCGGCCCTCATGACCGCGTCCGGCGGGGAGGCGCGGCGCCTCCGCCGGCACCACCGCCATCTGCTGATGACGGCTGCCGAGGTCCAGCGCTGCGAGCAACGCCGCCTGCGGCACTACGTCGGCCGTCTACTCGGCCGCTCCGGGCCGCCGCGCCTGCGGCGCGTCTCGATCTCGCTGAACTGACCGATTTCGCCGAGCGGAACCAGGACGCACGCGGCGCCCCTGGAATAAGCGCGCCAACGCGGGGTGGTTTGCACCCCGGTCCAGCCGTTGGAGGATGCATGGCAGAAGCGTACTGCGTGAAGTGTAAGACGAAGCGCCAGATGCAGAACGAAGAGAAGATCACGATGAAGAACGGGCGGCCCGCCACGCAGGGGAAGTGCCCGGTGTGTGGGACCAAGCTCTTCAAGATCGGCGCCGGCTAACGGCGCGGCCGGGCGGGGCGGGCCACTGGTCCGCCCCCGGCACGCTGCGCCGAGCGGGGAGCGCGGCGCAGCGAGTGGGGATCATTTGACCTCCGCAACCGCTGGTGGCTATACTGTTCGCACACCACTAGGGGTCGTGGGTCCACCCACGGCAGGACGAGCAGGGTCGTGATCTGTCCGAGCTGCCAGAAGAGCGAGACGCGGGTCGTTGATTCGCGCGACGATGAAACCGTGGTTCGCAGGCGGCGCGAGTGCCTGGCCTGCAAGCATCGCTTCACGACCTACGAGCGCATGGAGGCGCCCCGCCTCTTCGTCGTCAAGAAGGACGGCCGCCGCGAGCAGTACAGCCGCGAGAAAGTCCTGGTCGGCCTGCGCAAGGCCTGCGAGAAGCGTCCCGTCTCGGAGACTCAGCTCGAGGAGGTCGTCGCTTCCATCGAGCGCGAGCTCTTTGCCCGCGGCGAGACCGAGGTCCCGACCAGCATGGTTGGGGAGAAGATCATGGAGGCGCTCAAGGACCTGGACAAGGTCGCCTATATTCGGTATGCCAGTGTCTATCGCGCCTTCCGGGACGTTGAGTCGTTCCAAGAAGAGCTTGCGCAACTCCTGAATCAGTAGGGCAGCATGATCGTCTCGATTCGGATCCTGCCGGAGGGAGAGGGGCTTCCGCTACCCGCGTACATGAGCGCCCAGGCGGCCGGCGCTGACCTGCACGCCGCCGTCGAGGGCGAGCTGGTCATCGAGCCGGGTGAGCGCGCGCTGGTCTCCGCCGGCTTCTCGATCGCACTCCCGCCCGGTTACGAGGCGCAGATCCGTCCGCGCAGCGGACTGGCCCTGCGCCACGGCGTGACGCTCCTGAACAGCCCCGGCACCATCGACGCCGACTACCGCGGACCCGTCTCCGTGATCCTGGCGAACCTGGGACGAGAGGCGTTCGTCGTCCGCCGCGGCGACCGCATCGCGCAGATGGTGATCGCGCCCGTGCTGCAGGCCGACTTCCTGGTGGCCGGCGAGCTCCCCGTCTCCGAGCGCGCCGGAGCCGGTTTCGGGTCCACAGGACGATGAAGGTCTACGTCGTCGGGGGCGGCGCCGTCGGGAGGTATCTCGGCGGTCTGCTGGCCGATCACGGCGGCGAGGTGATCTATGCGCCTCGAGACCTCGAGCAGGTCGTGCCGATCGATGGCCTGGATTTGGCGCTTGTGGCGGTGAAATCGTACGACACGCCGGGAGCCGTCGAAACGCTGCGCCGCGCGCTTGGCCGCGCGATGGGGACCACCATCCTGACGGTGCAGAACGGGATCGGCGCGGAGGAGCAGCTCGCGGAGGCCTTCGGGGCCGATGCCGTGGCGTCCGGAGCACTCACCGTTCCTGTCCAGCTCGACGACGACCGCGTGCTCGCCACGGGCTCCGGCGGCTTGGGCATCGCGCCGGTCGGGGGCGCCTCGATCAACTGGCTCTTGGCGGCGTTCGGATCGACGGGCATCGAGGTGCGGTCTTATGCCGACTACCGCGCGCTGAAGTGGTCGAAGCTGGTCATCAACCTCGTCGCCAACGCCACGTGTGCCATCCTCGACAGCCTCCCGGAGCATTTGGTGAAGCACCCGGGAGCCTTTCGCCTGGAGGTGCACGCGCTGCGTGAGGCCGTGCGCGTCGTTCGCGCGCAAGGGATCGCGCTGGTCGACTTGCCGCGCTACCGCGTGCGTGCGCTCGCAAACGCGCTGCGCCTTCCCTCGGCGCTCGCGCGCCTGCTGCTGGCCTCCCGCGTGGCGGGGGCGCGCGGCGAGAAGCCGCCGTCGCTGCTCTTGGACCTGCGCTCCGGCAGGCCGCGCACGGAAGTGAGCGCGCTCAACGGCGCGGTGGTGCGCGCCGGCAAGGCCGCTGGCGTGCCCACGCCGGTCAATGCCGTGCTCACCGACATCCTCGAGGACATCGTGCGCTCCCAGGCGCTCTGGGCGAAGTACCGGCAGCGCCCGGAGGCGCTGATCGCGCGCGTCGACGAGGCGACCGGCGGCCGCTGGTAGGCTCCTAGGCTGGCGTTGGCGTGCTGAGCAGGCGCGGCACGGAGGCCCCTTCGAGGAACTCGGGCAGCTCGTCGATCGAGAACTGCAAGCCCGTGACGAAGGGTCCGAACTCCGCGTAGAGCGCGCTCGCGCGGTCGAACCGCATCTCGTAGATCAACTGCTTGAAGACCAATGGATCGTCGGCGTAGAGGTCGACGCCCCACTCCCAGTCGTCAAATCCTATGGAGCCGGAGATCACCTGCGTGACCAAGCCGTGGTACGAGCGGCCGATGGTGCCGTGCTCGCGCATCAGCCGCTGGCGCTCCTCATACGGGAGGGCGTACCAGTTCTGCTGCTCGCCCCGTTTCTTGTTCATGGGATAGAAGCAGAAGTACCGACGATTGGGGATCTTGCCCCACAGCCGCGTGCCCGCGGCCTGAGCCTGCTCCTCCAGCAGCGCGTCGAAGGCCTGATGCCACGCCGGCGAGTACGGTTTGAGCTCGCGCTCCCGCAGTTGCGCGTGGATCTTGGCGCTGGCCTCGTAGAGACCCAGCTCCAGCACCGAGACGTACGAGGAGCGTGGCGCGAGGTAGTCTTGGAGCTCCACGCCGTCGAGACGCAGCTCGGATTCGGCCAACGCGTCGAAGTCGCGCGCGTAGTGGACGAACATCACGTCGCCCTTGGCGCCCAGCACCTGCACCAAGGCCAGCGCCCGATTGGGATCCTCGGCCAGCGCGGCGCACGCATCGCGCGCGTCGCGCGCCAGGGCCGCGCGCCGGCTAACCGGCAGCGCCTGCCAGCGGCGCCGATCGAACGAGTAGAGCCGGTGGAGGATGCTCCAGCCGTCGAGAGTCTCGGGGACGTCCGGATTACGCATGGCCTTCCCCTTCTGCGCCCTGCGGCGGGCTCCCCGGTTGCGCCGGGTGCGTCAGCGGCGGCCGGCTGGGCAGCAGCGTTGCGAGCTCCGCCGGGAGGGCCGCGATCGCGGTCTCGACCCATGCGCACAACGCGCCCAGCGACGGGTCGCGCGAGGCCCGCGCGCGCAGCGGAGCCGCCGCCGCGCGCAGCAGCTTGCGCGTCCCCGCCGCGTTGCCGCGCCGGAGATGGTGGAGCGCGGCGGCGCATTGGATGAGCGCGCGCTCGCCGGGGTCACCGGTGCGCCTCCAACGCTCCTCGAGGATCTCGTGGGCCTCGAAATAGCGCTCGTCGTTCCAGTTGCGCACGAAGGCGCTCAGGGCGTCGTCAGGCTCGCTCATCGCCGCACGGCTCCTCCTGCGCGGCAACGCGCGGGCCCTGCCGCCGGCGCGACGCGCGACTCGGGAAGGCCCGGTGAAGGGGGCGGGAACCCCGGCTTCATCGGGATTGCTCAGCGGTGTGGGAGGCTGGCGCCATGGAGTTCACGCGAGGCCCTATGCCGCCCGACGGCGGACAGAGCGGTCGCCCGACCGGCTTGGACGCCGTCTTCGCGCCGCGCAGCGTGGCGCTGATCGGCGCGAGCGAGCGCCCCGGCAGCGTCGGGCGCACCATCTTGCGAAACTTGATCGATCGCCCGTTCGGCGGCCCCGTCTACCCGGTCAATCACAAGCGCGAGCACGTGCTCGGGATCAAGGCGTACCGCTCGATCTCCGAGATCGCGGCGGCGGTCGACCTCGCCGTGATCGCGGCGCGGGGCGCTGCGGATCGTGGGTCCCAACTGCGTCGGCGTGATGGACCCGATGCGCAACTTCAACGCTACCTTCGCCGCCGAGATCGCGCTGCCGGGACGCGTCGCGTTCGTCAGCCAGAGCGGGACCCTGGGAACCGCCATCCTCGATCGGTGTCTCGGAGAGCACGTCGGCTTCAGCAAGTTCATCTCGATCGGCACCATGGCCGACGTGGGTTGGGGCGATCTCATCGAATACCTCGGCGACGATCCCAACACGGACAGCATTCTGCTGGCCATGGAGTCGGTCGGCGACGCCGCTGCGTTTCTCTCCGCGGCCCGCGCGGTCGCACCCGGCAAGCCCATCATCGTGATCACGTCGGGGCGCACGGGGGCGGCCGCCAAGGCCGCCGCCTCTCACGCCGGTGCGCTCACGGGAAGCGACGACGTGCTCGACGCGGCCTTTCGCCGCTGCGGCGTGTTGCGCGTCGACCGCATCGACGATCTCTTCGCGATGGCGGACATCCTCGCCAAGCAGCCGCCCTCGGCGGGGCGGCGCTTGGCCATCGTGACCAACTCCGGCGGCCCGGGCGTCCTGATCACCGACGCGCTGCCCGCGGCGTGGACGCCTGACGAGGGACATCGGCGCGCCATCGCCGAGACGTTCGAGGCGGCATCGGCCGCGAAGCGCACGCTGTTGACCGAGCTCGAGTCCAAGCGGGTGCTGGCCGCCTACGGGATCCCCGTCGTGGAGACCCGGCTCGCGAGCAGCGCGGACGAGGCGGCGGCGCACGCGGAGGCGATCGGCTACCCCGTCGTCCTCAAGCTCAACTCCACGGCGGTGACCCGCAAGGCGGCCGTCGGCGGCGTGCACCTGCATCTGTCGTCGCTCGCGCAGGTGCGCGCGGCGTACGCCGCGATCGAGCGCGAGACGGGGGCGGTCTGGTCGAGATCGCCGGCGATCGCGCGTTGGGACTTCCTCCGCTCACGACCACGCTGGCGCGCCGCATGATGGAGCAGACGCGGATCTACCGCGCGCTGATCAAGCCCGGGCGCGGGGGCAGCATCGACCTCGATGCGCTCGAGTCGCTGCTGGTGCGCTTCGGCCAGCTCGTGGTGGAACTGCCGCGCTCGGCGATTCGCGCCTACCCCTCACAGTACGTCGCGGAGTGGACGCTCGAGGGCGGAGAGCCCGTGCGCATCCGGCCGATCCGGCCGGAGGACGAGCCGGCTGTGCTTCATCGACTACGCGCGCGAGATGGCACTCGTCGTGGAGCGCCTGGATCGCCGGGCGCAGAGCCCCTCGATCGTGGCCGTGGCCCGTCTGGTCCGCCGCCGCGCGAGGCCGGAGGCGGAGTTCGCGATCCTGGTCAGCGACGGCTATCAGCACCGCGGCATCGGCAGCGAGCTGCTGCGGCGGCTGGTGGAGATTGCGCGCCGGGAACGCTGGGGCGCGGTGGTCGGCTCCATCCTCCGCGAGAACGCGGCGATGCAGGAGGTCTGCCGCAACCTGGGCTTCACGGTGCGCTTCGACCCGGTGGAAGAGGTGATGGAGGCGCGCTTGGCGGGCGTTCCCTACGACGAGCGGACGGCCGGCGCGACGCAGACCGGCACCTGAGCCCGCCGGAGCACCCCTTCCGTCTTGCTGCCCAAGAGGGCGCGCTCCAAGCCGCCGCGCCCGTGGCTGCCCATGACGATCAGGTCGCCCTTGGTATCGCGCGCGGCGGCCAGGATGGCCTCGACCACGTCGCCCGCGGCGGGGCGCATCTCCTCATGGGGAATCCCGGCGCGCTCCGCGCGTTCCGCCGCCTCGCGGAGCAGGCGCTCGCACCACCAGGCCTCCACCTCTTCGGCGTGCGCGTGCTCGAGCTCGGGAGGCACGTCGCCGACGCCGGTGGCAGGCAGCGGCTCGCGCACGCTGCAAAAGACGACGCGTCCCCCCTCGGCCCGGGCGATGCGCAACGCCAGGTCGACTCCCGCGTTGGACGGCGGGGAGCCGTCGACCGGAACGACGATGGTCCGGAACACGCCTCAGACGACGTCCCAGATCTCGCGGATGGCCTTGGGCAGGGCCTCCCTGACCTTCTCGCCCTCACCTTCCGAGATGCGCGCCGCAAGGGTCTTGAAGACGGCGCAGGCGGCGTCGTAGACGTCGTCATCGTCGGTGTATCCGGCGAGCGAGGGCCGGACGCGGTTGAGAAACGCCTCCAGCGTGCGGTCGCGCGCGGGGGTGCCGCCGGGCTTCCAGCTCTCGAAGTAGATCCCGCGGATCAGCGTCGGCAACTGCGCGGCCAAGTGCGCGGAGTGCTCGATGGTCAGCTCGTCGCGCAGCGCGTGGAGCACGCCGCGCAACGCTTGCAGCGCGCGGTGGCGGTCTTCCCACGCCAGCTCCTCCATGATGTCATTGAGCCAAGCGTAGGTGTCTTGGACGGCGGAGTCGAGCAGAGGCACGTGCGTGCTGGTCATGGTCGTCCCTTTCCCGATCATTGTCTGCCGGAGGGCTTGTAGAAGCCTTTGACGTCGCGTTCGTGGCGCGCGTGCTTGCGCGGAGTCGGCTCGTCGTGACGCGCCGCGAGCCGGGCTTCCACCACGTCGTATTCGTTCTCGTGGATCACCACGTCCAGGGCCAGCGACTCGAGACCGCGCTCGGCGAAGAGCTTGGAGATCGCCGGCAACAGGTGGCCGAGCATCGAGCGCGTCTGCCCGTCCGGGGGGACGACGTGGCTGGAGCGCAGCAGATCGAGCATCTCCAGGGCGTCGAACTCCTCGATCGGGCACATGCGCCGGCTGGATTCCCGCGGCGATCCGTCCGCCCGGCTCCCGTACTCGAGGGAGAGCCAGCGCTTGCCCTCGTCGTCGGTGGCTCCGCGCAGGACCTCGACGGCGTCGACGATATCGAGCGTCTTCGTCATGATGCGTTGCTCTCTCGTTCTTGGGGTGCGGCCACCCGGTCCGGCTCGTGCATCACGGATCCCCTCATCGCCTCGTTCCGTCGCGTACCGTGTGGGATACCATACCCCACTCCGGAACAAGCGATTGCGAAGAATCGGGGAAGGGCTTTCTTCCGGTCCTCATATTGCCGCCATGCGGCCGTGGCATCATGTGGGCGGAAAGGGGGGACGTTGCCCGATGAGCTCGGAGACCATCGAATGCGGCCACGCCAAGTGCCGCTGCCACGTGACCGCAATCGCCGAAGTGAACGCGTTCTGCTGCGACTACTGCCGGGAGAGCGAGCTCACCGAGGAAGAAGAGGGGACCTGCGCCTGCGGCCACCCTCCCTGCGACGTGCCCTGATGGATTCCCAACACGGAACGAGGAGTCGATGACGTACATACTGGTCGAAGACGAGGTTGCCTGCCCGCCGGAGAGCGTGCCGGTCCGGCTGGCGGCGCACCTTGGCGGCGACGGCGAGATCCCGGCGCACTCGACGTACCACTTGGAGGTACCCTTCGAGGACGTGGGGCTCCCCAAGATCGGGGAGTTCACCGCGGAGGTCCAGCTGGACGTGGGGGAGCCCGAGCGCCATCGCGCCTTCGCGACCCTCTCGGTCACCCGCATCCCCATTCGTTGGAGCGTGCCCTCGAATTCGGCTCTGCCGACGTTCGAGGGATACATCGAGGTGACGCCGCTCTCGCGCGCCGCGGCGCAATTGGCGGTGATCGGTCACTATCGTCCGCCGGGAAGCCTCTTGGGGGCGGCGTTCGACGCCGCCGCCGGGCGGCGCATGGCCGAGGCGACGGCACGGCATTTCCTGCGCAACGTGAAGCGCGCCGTCGAGCGCACGCCGGCATCCGCCGGCTAGGCCTCTTGTGGGGTGGCCTTCGTCAGTTCCATGCGTGCGGCGGGGAGGGAGATCACGAACGTGGTCCCCTCTCCTTCGTTGGAGAGCACGCGCGCCGAGCCGCCGAGCTTCTTGAGCAGGTCGGCAACCACCGAAAGCCCGAGTCCCGAGCCCTTGGACTTCTCTGATCGCGCGCCGCGGAAACCCGCTTCGAAGACGTGCGGAATCTCGGCGGCGGGGATGCCCGGCCCCGTATCGCTGACCACGACGATCAAGTCGCCTTCGGCGTTGTCGCAGTCGAGCTCGATGCGCCCGCCTGGCGGCGTGTAACGCACCGCGTTGAGCAACACGTTCTGCAGCACTTGGCCGACGCGGCGGGCGTCCCCGCGGAAGTTCATGCACTCCCCGCGCTCCGTGATGCCGCACTCGCGGTAGATCAGCTGGACGCCCTTCGCGCTCGCCGCCCCCGAGACCGATGCGGCATGCGCGCTCATCAGCGCGCAGATGTTGAAGGACTCGAGCTTGATGGGCATCATCTCTTCGGCGTCGCGGGGCTCGCGTGCCATGTCGCCCAGGAGCGCGCCGGCGGCTTGCACGGCGTTGAGCACGCCCATGAGCCGCTCGCGGTCGGGCTCGAGCACCCCGTCGATGATGCCCTCGAGGTTCGCTTGCGCGATGGAGAGAGGGTTGCCGATCTCGTGACGCAGCGTGGAGAGGAACCGCTGGTGGAGACGCTCGCGGCGCTCCAGGAGCAACGTGAGCTGCAAGAGCCGCTCGGCGAGCGGGTCGTCGACGTCCCGCAGAAGGCTCTCGAAATTCGCACGGGCGTCGACGGGCCTGTCGATCAAGAGGGCGTCGATGCCGTGTAGGAGTCGCTCCATGGCTTCCCTGTACCCACCGGGCGCACCGCTGCCATGCGCCGCAAGGCTGACATTCTTCCAAGGGGTCCCCGGCTCCCGGTGTGACGGGGGAACCATTGCCTGCTGAGGGCTCAGCCGGCCGGACGCGCCAGCGTCCGCCAGAGATAGAAGGTGATCGCGCGGGGGCCCGCCATTCGCTAGCGGCGGATGGCGACGGGTTCCGTGGCGTGCGATGGCTGCATGGTTGGCTCGCTTGCCTTGCCACGGGCAGGCGTTGACTTGTGACGTGACGTGGTGACCAGGCAGAACGCGCGCGACCGCCGCGCGCCGTTTTGAGGGCGATGCTCGACGCGGCCAGCCCAGCCAAGCCACTCTCACGCCCTCCGTGGAGCGTGTACCGGAACGCGGCGCATCGCCAGCATGAGCGCAGCGAAGGAAAGCCAGCAAAGAAGGAGTCCCGCAAAGGCGACGCTCCCGTTTTCACTCGCTAAGAGCAGGTAGTCCAGACTCACGAAGCCGACGAGGAGTGGCGTTCCTCCGGGCAACGCCGTGCGCTGTTGCCAGAGCATCGCAAATGGGACGAGCAGCACCATCGGATAAGCGACCGACGTGGCCGGATAGACAATAAGACCGGTCGCCAACATGAGCGAGAGACGAAGCTCGCGATTGGAGCCTTCAACGAGTATGCAGAGCACGAGGGTGGCTACTACGACCGCCGCGACCAGCACGAGGAAGAGGTACTGTTGCGAGAACTGGTACGATGCCGCATGCTCATGGGTGAGCCGCAAGAGGACGGCGAAGAGTGAGGCATTGGGACTCTCCCAGAACTCGCTACCAGGATAATGCCCGGCAGGATTGCGCCTCATATAGGTCGCGAAGCCCGACATGCCGATAATCGGGATGGCAGCGACGGTCGATATGGCGAGCGCCACGATCGTCGCAACCAAGGTGCGCCATCGCCCGCGAGCGATAGGTTCAAGGAGGAGAATCGCAGTAAACGGCTTCAGGATGATGGCGATTGCAAGCCACAATCCTCTGCGCAATGCATTCGGGTCCGCGAAGAAGAGTAGCGTAAAGAGCGTCAAGATAACGAGCGTCTGCGTCCAGGCCAGGGTACGGAGGAGTGGCCCAAAGCTCAGGGTGAGCGCGAGGGCTGCAAGGAGTCCAGCCTTTCCGAAGGAGGCGAAGAAGCGACGCCAGAGCAAGAGGACGATAAGTGCGAGTGCGACGAAATGCATCGCATACCATACGGCGAGAGCAACACGGCTGCTGGTGCTGAATAGGCCAAGAGGTAGCAAAAGGAAGATCGTCGGCGGTGGATAAGGGAAGCCGATCGCCAGTTCCGGCCGCAATGTGTGACCTTCCACAAGTCGGAAGTTCGCTGGGTCGTAGACGTTGTGTAGGAGAACCGCGACGCGTCCATAGAGCCAAAAAACGTGGAAGTCCCAGAAGGGTGGATGCACGAAGTTCGCCGCTACGATGTGCGCGAAGTGTTCCACGAAGTACAGCGTAAGCAGACTTGTGACCGCGTACCACGTCCGCCTGAGGGCGGGTGAAAGGCGGTCGAAGCGAGAGAGGCCCGCCAACACGACGAGGGGTGTGAGCCCAGATAGAAGCGCGAAGAGCGCCAGCTTGAAAAGCGCCATTGTACCACCTGCTAAATAGCCCGCTCCGGGGTCTTCGGGATTCGCACGAGCGGCGCGTTGAGCGTGACCCAAGTCGGCCACGCATGGATTCCGGCGAAGATAACGAGCGCCGAGCAACCAAAAAATAGCGATACGAGCAGGCCCTTCGCCATAGGGTCATTTTCAGTTCTTTCCGCCTATGAGAAACAGAGCCGGATGTCGATGCTTTCTGGTGCATTTAGCCCAACGGTAGTCTCTTCGTCGGCGGCTAGCTGACCACGGTCTCGTTCGGCGAGGCGGCCGTATACGGCTCAATCGCTTGCGAGGCGAGACCTATCCCGCGGGTTTAGAGAGTGTGCGCCAGAGATAGAAGGTGGCGTACGACTCCCAGCCGCGCCACCGGCGGGCCAGGCGGCGCAGGCCCTCGGGGCTGCGGTAGCGGGAGCCGTACCGCGTCGCCGCGGCGCGCTGCAGGGCCACGTCGCCGGCGGGGAGGCTGTCAGTCCGTCCGAGCCCGCGCATCGCCACGTACTCCGAAGTCCAGCGCCCGACGCCGTGCAGCGCGCAGAGGCGCTCGATCGCGGCCTCGGTCTCCAGGCCTTCGAGCGCGGCGAAGTCCAGGCTCCCCGCCGCCACGGCGCGCGCGGCTCCGACGATCGCGCGGGACTTCGCGCGCGTGGTGCCCAGGACCGTGAGCGCCTCGGGGTCGAGGCACGCCAGGCGCTCGGGGCGGGGGAGCGCATGCCACGCGGCGCCCCGGACGGTGAGGGGCTCGCCATGGGCCACTGCCAGGCGGCGCTTGAGCGCATGCGCGAACGCCGTGCTGATCTGCTGACCGAGTATCGCCCAGGTCAATGCGTCGAAGGGGGTGGGGGTCTGCGGCACCTTGACCCCCCGAAAGCGCGCGACGAGCTCGGCCATGAGCGGGTCGCCGGCGACGGCACGCGCGAACGCCGAGAGATCGACATCGGCGGAGACGATCCGTGCCGCGGCCTCCCGCATCCGCGCTCGCTCGTCGCGGTGCGGGGTTCGCTCCCAACCCGCCGTGCGCAGGCGGGTCTCGCCGCCCTCGAAGCGCAGCTCGACCGCGGCGCGGTTGCTCTCGAGATCGACGACTCGACGGTACGTGGCGCCCGCCACCACGTCGACGGCGTCGTGCGGGTCGCGTCCCAAGTATTCCAGCATCGCCCGCCCGTCGAATGGCGCGCGGTGCGGAAGCGCCCGGATCACGTGACGGCGCTGCGGCGCGGCCAGGCGGCAAGCCAGGCCTCGAACTCCTCGGCAGGCATCGGCTTGGCGAAGAGATAGCCTTGGGCCGTGCGGCAGCCCTCGCGGGCCAGCCACCGTTCCTGCTCGACCGTCTCCACGCCCTCGCCCAGCGTGTCGAAGCCCAGGCTCGTCCCGAAGGCGACGATGGCGCGGGTGATGGCCGCGGAGGTGCGGTCGGCGGGCAGCCCTTCCACGAAGCGGCGGTCGACTTTGATGGTGTCGATGGGGAGTTCGCGGAGGTAGGCGAGCGATGAGTAGCTGGTCCCGAAGTCGTCGAGCGCCACCCGCAACCCGAGATCCTTGCAGCGCTGGAGGATCGAGCGGGTGGCCAACAGGTCGCCGATCGCCACGCTCTCGGTGATCTCCAAGCCGATCAGCGTGGGATCGACGCCGCTCTGCGCCAGCGCGTCCTCGATCTCCGAGATGAACGCCGCGTCCTGCAGCTGACGCGCGGAGATGTTGACGGCCACGCGCAGCGCCATGCCGAGCGAGGCCCAGCGCTGCGCTTGAGCGCAGGCCGTGGTGAGTGTCCACGCGCCGATGGGGACGATCAGGCCCGACTCCTCCGCCAGCCCGATGAAATCGTCGGGCCGCACGATGCCGTGCCCGGGACGGTTCCAGCGGATGAGCGCCTCCGCGCCCACCACGGCGTGGGAGATGAGGTTGACGATCGGCTGATAGGCCAGATAGAACTCCTGCCGTGCGATCGCCGCGCGCATGCCGTTCTCCAATTCGCGGCGACGCGAGAGATGGAGCGCCAGGTCGTTGTTGTAGAAGCAGAAGCGATTGCGGCCATCGCGCTTGGCGCCGTGCATCGCCACATCGGCCCGCAGCAGAAGGTCGTCGCGCGTCAACGAGTCCTCGCAGATCGCCACGCCCACGCTCGCCGTGAGGTGCACGCGCTCGTCGCCGATGGCGTACGGCGCGGCCAGCACGCCGCAGATGTGGCGGGCCGCGCGCTCGGCTTCGAGCGGGGCGTTCAGCCGCGGCAAGAGCACGGCGAACTCGTCGTCTCCTAGGCGCGCCAGCGTCGCTTCGCCGCGCACCGCTCGCCGCAGACGCGAGCTGGCCTCCATCAGCACGCGATCTCCCACGCCGTGGCCCAAGGCGCTGTTGACCTCTTTGAAGTGATCGAGGCCGACCGCCAGCACGGCGCACCGCTCGCCGCTCGCGCGGTCGAACGTGATGCGGTGACCCACCTGACGCGCGAAGAAGGCGCGGTTTTGCAGACCCGTCAAGGGATCGATGGAGGCGAGCTGGACGATGCGCTCCTGCTGCTCCGCTGCCTGCAGATGGCGACCGAAGAAGGCGGCCAGGGACTCGACGTACGTATGATCGTCGGCGTCGAACGGCCGCGAGCGAGGATCCGACGAGGCGAAAGAGAGGACGTAGGTGCGCCGCTCGACGGAGAACGTGGTGCCGATGTAGGCGCGCAGGCCGTGACGCTGCACCGCGCGCCGCGCGGAGACCTCCGGCAGCTCGGTTAGGTCGGTGGCGGAGAACGTCTTGCCGGTTGAGACTGCCAGCTCGGCGGCGGACTCCGCGAGCGGAAGGCTGGCGTACGCCGAAGGATCGCCGAAATTCTCGAGATAGTCGACCACGCAGAAGTCGCCCTGCACGTGGACGATGCTGCCGCGGTCGAGCCCTAGCGTGCGCCCCCCCTCGACGAGGATGGCGTGCGCCAGGGCGTCGCGGTCGAGGTCCTGCCGGCCGAGCAGATCCCAGAGCGTCTTGAGCTCTTGCTCGCGGCGGCGGGCACGCTCCGTGGTAGCGATCAGCTCTTGCTGCATGGCGTAGAAATCGCTGACGTCGCGAAAGGAGACGACCGCGCCGAGAACGCTCCCGGCGGTGACGATGGGAGCGGCAGCGCCGAGGATCGGGAACCGCGTGCCGTCGCGGTGACGATAGTAGACGGGCGTGACGACGCTGCCGTGGTTGGGCTCGCCCGTTCGCATTGCGCGCAAGATCTGCGAATCCTCGCGGCGGATCGGCACGTCCGGCTCGCTCTCGGCGTGCGTGACCGCATAGAGCTGTCGCCCCAGGATCTCGGGCGCCGTCCACCCCAGTAATCGCTCCGCGGCCTCGTTGACGAACGTGATCCGCAGATCCGGGTCCACGGCAACCAATCCGTCGGCGAGGCAGCTGGTGATCGCGTGCGTGAGATCGACTTGCTGTCGGTAGGCGTCCTCCACGCGCTTGTGATCCGTCACGTCGACGGCGATTCCGACCGTGCCGACCACGTCGCCGGCATGCGTCAAGGGCTGGACGTAGCACTGGTAGTGCCGCCCGAATGTGTGCACGTCGCCGGCGGCAGGGGTACCGGCCAACGCCGTGAGGTGCATGGAGATGCTGGGATGGGCCGGATCCTCGGTCTGGAAGAACTCGTAGAGGGTACGACCGGTGACCTCGTCGGGGGCCAAGCCCAACTCCTCGAGCGCGGAGCCGCGTGAGGAGGTGAAGCGCAGCTCGCGATCCGTCGTCCACATGATCGCCGGGAGCTGGGAGAGCACAATGCTCGCGCGCTCGTCGGAGTCTAACGGTAAGTCGGCTGCCATACGCTTGTTTCTGAGAGTACGCCGTAGCGGCATCCCGTTCCGCCACCTTCCCTGGCCGCCCGGCGCGAGCGGCGACTGCGTTCACGATAGCATACAGCCGAGCGCGCCACAAGCAAGCGCCGCGCGTGCCGCCGTCCATGCGCCGTTCACCCTCACGCGGCTTTGGCTGAAAGCCGCTCGAGGGAGCGATACTGGATCGCC
>DATLUD010000059.1:0-35600 GCA_035533275.1 Candidatus Dormiibacterota bacterium
CGGCACCACCGGCAAGCCCACCGGCTTCGTGATCTCGCGCGGCGACTGGGCGCGCATCGCGGAGACGCAGGCGCGCGTGATGTGGGCGATGGGCTTTCGCCCCAGCGACACGCTCTTCATCGCCTCGATCCTCTCGCTCTACATGGGCTCGTGGGGGGCGCTGGCGGGTGGGGAGCGCCTGGGGCTCACCAGCTTTCCCTTCGGTGCCGGCGTGCCGGGGATGACGCGCCAGGCGCTGACGTGGCTGCGCGAGCTCAAGGCGAGCGGGTTATACGGCACGCCGTCGTACGCGCTGCGCCTGGCCGAGGTCGCGCGCGAAGAGGGGCTCGATCCGCGCGCGCTGGGCTTTCGGCTGATGTTCTTCTCAGGCGAGCCGGGGGCGGGGATCCCCGTGGTCAAGCGCCAGCTGGAGGAAGTGTTTGGCGCGCGCGTCTTCGACAGCGGATCGACCGCCGAGATGACGCCGTGGATCACCGACGGCGAGTGCGCCGAGCGCACCGGCATGCATCTCTGGCAGGACGTGGTCTACACGGAGATCTGCGACCGCGCGACCTTCGTGCCTCTGCCGTACGGCGCGGAGGGGACGCCGGTCTACACGCACCTGGAGCGGACCTCGATGCCGATGATCCGCTTCGCCGCGGGCGACCTCACCACGTGGACCGACGAGCCGTGCCCCTGCGGGCGCACCTATCCGCGCCTGCCGCGCGGGATCTACGGGCGCATCGACGACCAGCTGACGATCCGCGGCGAGAACGTGCTGCCGTCGACGATCGAGGAGGTGGTGCGCGGCGCGGGCTTCCGCGACGAGTACCGGATCGTGGTGACGCGCGAAGGGGCGATGGACGAGCTGACCGTGAACGTGGAGGGCGACGGCTCCGCCGATACCGCGGCGCTGGCGGCGAGCCTGCGCAGCGTGATCGGCCTGCGCTGCGGGGTGGAGGTGGTGCCCGTGGGCTCGCTGCCGCGCGCGGAGCTCAAGAGCCGCCGCGTGGACGATAAACGCCCGCGGGCCTAGGGGGCGCGAGGGCAGACATAGCCTTACTGTCCTACAACCCCAGGGCCGCGCGCAGCGTTCCGTCGATCAGCGCGACATCATCGGGATCCGTGAAGTGGTGGATCAACCGGCCGATGTCCTTGCGCATGTAGGTGATGAGAAAATCGCAGCGGATGTAGCCAGTGAGGGTGCCGTGCTGGCGCAGGCTGGACACGGGAAGTAGCCCTGGGCACGGGAATGGTGGCGGCTTGCTACGAACTGGCGCTGCCACCAACGTCTCCTGGCTCTGACAGGCGTAGTCGCTCGAAACGAGTAGGACCGGCCGTTCCTTCCCTAACGCATGTGCGACCCGAACCTCGAGGCGCAGCAATGCCTAAGCGCTGTCGCCGTCGAGCAGGTCGTAAGCAGCGTGCAGGTGCTCGTACATGTCCGCGTAGAGCTGGCTACCCGTCTCGAACGACGCCGAGAGCGTCGTGGTGGCCGGGTCCTGTACTGGGACGTAGACCTGCGCTTCCGCGGATGGCGGGGCCGTATATTGCGTCACATTCTGACTCCTGAACCCCTAGGTAACGTCTGCCTTCCTCATACGGTGTTCGGCGGGACGCCGCCCGGAGGCGAGGGGGCCCGCAGGATGTCGAGGCTTACCCGGCCGACCGTCTCGTCGCGGATGACGAGTTCGAAGGTATACGTGCCGGGGCCACCGACGATGGTCTTGTCCGAAATCGCGAGCAGGGGCATCACGATGTTTGCGCGCTTGATCTGTGAGGTGAAGGGGACGTCGGACCCGCTCGCCTCGGCAACTTTGGCTCCCGAGGGGTCGTATACCCGATACTTCGTGGCGTAGACCACGCCCGGCCGTCCTCCTACCAGGACGGACACGAAATAGAGGGGCGGGAGCTGCGCCGGAAAGCGAATTGCCCCGATCGCCGGTGTTACCTCAACGATGGTCATGTTCTGGCTCGCCGGGTTGATAGGCGCGCCCCCGGCGATCAGCGTCGCAAGTGCGTGCGGCAGGTCCGGACTCGGCATGGACCGATGGCGTTCGCGAGGCCCGCCCCCGGCCCTGCTGGACCTGATGGGCCGCCCTCGTATGAGCCGCGCCTGGCTAAGGTCGCGCGCGGGGAGGCGCCGGGCGAATCGGGGATGCACCTTACGCGCGTGTGGATCTCGCTGCGAGCAGCTCGGCGATGCGAGCGTCGAGGTTCAATGGGATGGGATCGTCGACGGCGACCTGAGACCACTCCGGGTGGTCTGGGCGCAGCACCACGTTGTAGTCGCCGGCGTCATACGCCTCAGGGACGACCGCGCTCGGGACGATGAGGCCGACGGAGCTTCCGCTCGCGCGCCACTCGTCGCCGAGTGTACGGCATTCGTCACGGCCAGCAATGCTGCGCCACGTCGGCGCGAGCCTCGTCACATCGAAGCGCTCGATGAAGCCATCCGGAACGTCCGTTGGATAGGCGCGGTAGCCACTCAGCGGTGCCGACCCTGCTTGCACGAGCACTTCGAGGACTCCGAGCGGGATCGAGGTCGCCGCGTACACGGCGCGCCGGCCGCGCTGATTCCAGCGACCCGGCCATCGAGCCGAGCCATAGCCGTTGAAGGCTTCCTCTTTCGAGGCGAGGGCCGTGACGCGCCAGAGTCGCACTACGCGAAGCCGCCCTCACGGATACGGCCGATCAGGTCCTCGACCTCGCGTGCCGCAACCTCGGTGCCGAGCTCGTCGATGGGGCGCCGGCCATCGAGCGCACGATTCGGCTCCTCCATCCAACGCTCGACCGCCGATCTGGCGCCAAAGACCTCCTCGGCCATCGCCCAGATGCGAGCGATGCGCGCGAGGCGGTCGGATTCGTCGGGCTTCAGGCGCTCCTTCGCGGAGACGCGGCGCTCCAGGGTCCGCGTCGGGATGGACGCCGCCTCGGCGAGCCGCTTGTGGCTCAAGCCGGTGTAGGCGGAGAGCACGGCGACGGAGTTCGATGGGAAGCCGCGCTCGACCAGGTCGGCGAGGCGAGCGTGACCAACGCGCCGCTCGAAGGCTCGGATCTCTCTCGAAAGCCCCAGGATCTCGTCGAGCCGGTGAGCCGGGTGAACGGGACGACTCGCCTTCTTCCCTGCCGTTGCCATACACGGAGTATAGCACAAGTGGCGGCAATCATGCCGCCATTTGGCGATCTGTCGCCTACGGCGGGTGCGCTGGCCTTTGGATGCTAGAATGGAGGCGATATGGCCGCCCTAAGGAGTTGGATGCGATGCAGAAGATCAGGCCGTTCTTGTGGTTTGACGGCAAAGCCGAAGAGGCGATGAACTTTTACGTCTCGATCTTCAAGAACTCGCGGGTCCTCGGCGCAAATCGCTTCGAGCTCGAGGGACAAGAGTTCATGGCGTTCGACGGCGGCCCCGAATTCACGTTTTCGCCGGCCATATCGTTCTTCGTCGACTGCAAGACGCAAGAAGAGGTCGACGAGCTGTGGGCGAAGCTCTCCGAGGGCGGTCAGACGCTGCAATGCGGCTGGCTCAAAGACAAATACGGCGTCTCGTGGCAGATCGTTCCCGAGATCCTCGGCGAGCTGTTGAGCGACCCGGACCCGGTAAAGGCGAAGCGCGTCATGGATGCCATGCTGCGCATGGTGAAGATCGAGATCCAGGGCCTCAGGGACGCGTACGAGCAGCAGTAACGGTCATCGACGGGGCTGGGGGACGCCGGCCGCGGTGGAAAGGACGGCATGGAGACGGAGCAATCGGCGCATGCGACGCAAGCCGCGCAACCTGCGACGGCGGATCTGGTCGATGCGTACCGCGAGAGCGGGCGCGTGCAGAGCTGCGAGATCCAATTTCGGCACTTCGGGCGCCGCGCGCGCTTCTCGGGGCCGATTCAGACGGTGAGGGTCTTCGAGGACAACGTCCTCGTCAAGCGCGTCTTGTCGACGCCCGGAGAGGGATCGGTGCTGGTGGTCGACGGCGGGGGCTCGCTGCGCTCCGCGCTGGTGGGCGACGTGATGGCGGGTCTGGCGGTGGAGAACGGCTGGGCCGGCTTAGTGGTGTGGGGCGCCGTGCGCGACGTGGCCGCGCTGGAGCGGCTGGAGATCGGCATCAAGGCGCTGGGCTCCAACCCGTGGACGAGCATGAAGGTTGGCGCGGGAGTCGTGGGGGTGACGCTGCGGTTCGGCAACGCGACCTTCGCTCCGGGGCACTGGCTCTACGCCGACGAGGACGGGGTGCTGGTGGCCGACGGCGAGCTGCGCTGAGCGCGCCGGCGCGCGCTACTCCGTGGCGCGGAGGGCCATCCAGAACGTGGGTGAGGCGGTGATGAGCTTGGGCACGCGGCCGCGCGCGATGGCCAGCAGCTCGACGTGGTCGCGTCCCATCAGGCGCGTGCCGACGCGCGTGACGAGGCTGGACGCCTTCGCTTCGTCGATGCCGCGGGCGACGCGGAAGCCCGCATAGGCGGCCAGCGCGAGATACGCGGCGAAGACGAGCAAGGCGACCAAGCTAGTTCTGAAGAGCCAACGCATTTTGGCGCCAACGTTCTGAGAACGCGCGCCGACACCTTTCTGCTCAACCAGGCTTGACGACACGGCGATCCCACGCAGTAGGTGAGGGTGGATGGTCCTTGTGGCGTGGCAAGTGCTATAGTAAGATGTAGCAAATGACACAAGCAGCGAAGATCGCCGCGATGCTCGGCGGGACGCAAGCCCTCAAACAGCGCGTGCGACGAGACACTGAGCTGGAACGGATCGTGCGCGAGGGCATCCCAGCGGAGACCGTCCGGGTCCTTGCGGAGAGGACCGCCACGACGTTGACGGTATTGCAGGCGGTGACGGGCATCGATCGCAGCACGTTCGCGCGCCGCGTGCGCGCCGGCTCCCGCTTGAAGCGCGATGAGTCGGATCGCGTCGTGCGCGTGGCGCGGGTGGCCGCGCTGGCGATCGAGGCGATGGGAGAAGTCGATGGGCTAGCCTGGCTGCACGAACCCAATCGCGCCTTGGGCGACCGCGTGCCGATCGAGTTGCTCGACACGGACGTCGGCGCGCGTCAAGTCGAGCAGGTGATCGGGCGTATCGAGCATGGCGTCTTCAGTTGAGACGGGTATTCCGCGCGTTCGAACGTAAGCACGTGGCGACGGCCTTCACCGGCGAGGGGGCTCGCTTCTTCGGGGGTCGCTGGAACTCGCCGGGTGTCGGTGTGGTGTACGCGTCCTCGTCGCTCGCTTTGGCCTTGCTCGAGATCATGGCCAACGCGCGGCGACGGATTCCCCCCGGCTTCGTCTTCTGCACGATCGACATTCCCGACGATGCGCGCGTCAAGACGCTGGACGCATCCACGCTGCCGCCGCTGTGGTATGAGGCACCGGCGCCGCCGGAGTTGCAAGAGATCGGGGATGCGTGGGTGCGCGCAGGAACGTCAGTGGCATTGCTGGTGCCGAGCGCCATCGCGCGCATCGAAGAGAACGTGCTGTTGAACCCGGAGCACGAGGACTTCGCGCGCCTCATCATCGGCGCGCCCCAAGGGATCCCGGTGGACGAGCGGCTCCGGCCTACGCGCGGCCGCCGCCGAGGAAGGCGATGATGTCGTGCCGGGCCACCAGACCGATCGGCCGATCTCCCGAGGTCACGACCACCGCCGTGTTCGCCAGCGCGAGGAGCTTGTAGGCCTGGTCGATCTCGGCGGCCTCGTCGAGCGTGGGGAAAGGACGCCCCATCACCTGCGCCACGGGGACGTGGACGAGGTCGGCGTTGGCGAAGACCTGCTGCATCACGCCGACGTCGTTGACGGAGCCCACGATGGCATCGCCGTCGAGCACGGGCAGCTGCGAGATCTCGTAGTCCTCGAGCAGCTTCATCGCTTCCTTGACCGAGGCGCCGACGCCCACCGTGATCAGCGGCGGCAGCGGCTGCTTGGAGCGCAGCACGTCGCCCACCGTCGTGGTGCGCCGCGTGTCGGTGAGAAAGCCCTGCTGGATCATCCACTCGTCGTTGAAGATCTTCGACATGTAGCCGCGGCCGGAATCGGGGAAGAGCACCACGACCACGTCCTGCGGACCCAGGCGCTTGGCCAGGCGCTGGGCGGCGGCCGCCGCGGTGCCCGACGATCCGCCCACCAGCAGGCCCTCCTCGCGCGCGATGCGGCGCGCCATGAGGAACGAATCCTTGTCGGTCACGCGCATCATCTCGTCGATCACTTTGAGATCGACCGTCTCGGGCAGGTACGACATCCCGATGCCCTCGACGTAGTACGACTTGGGGACGTCGCCGGAATAGATGGAGCCCTCGGGGTCGGCGCCGATCACCGTGATCTTGGGATTGCGCTCCTTGAGGTAGCGCGCGGTGCCGCTGATGGTGCCGCCGGTACCGATGCCCGCGACGAAGTGCGTGATCTTCCCCGCGGTGTCGTCCCAGATCTCGGGGCCCGTGGTGCGGTAGTGCGCATCGGGGTTGACGTGGTTGTGGAACTGGTTGGGCTGAAACGCGCCGGGGATCTCGGCGGCCAGCCGATTGGCCACGCCGTAGTACGACTCCGGCGAGTCCGGCGAGACGTTGGTGGGCGTCACCACCACCTCGGCGCCGTAGGCGCGCAGCGTGTCGACCTTCTCGCGCGACATCTTGTCGGGCATCACCAGGATGCAGCGGTACCCCTTGATGGCGGCGGCCATCGCCAGGCCGGTGCCGGTGTTGCCGCTGGTCGGCTCCACGATGGTGCCGCCGGGCTTGAGCATGCCCGTCCGCTCGGCTTCCTCGAGCATCGCCGCCGCCGGCCGGTCCTTGACGCTGCCCCCGGGGTTGACGTACTCCACCTTCGCCAGCACCAGCGGCGGGGCGCCGTCCATCACCGCGTTGAGGCGGATGAGCGGCGTGTGGCCGATGACGTCGAGAGCGCTCTCGAAGTAGCGCATTCCGCTGGCGGCCGGGGTCGGCGTGGTCGTGGACATGGGGCGTCGTTCGGCGCCGGGCCGCGGCGCAACCTTTGGGGGCGAGGCGGCGTTCCCTGAAAGGCAAGGAGGGTGGATGCCATGGCAACCGCAGTACTCGATCTCCAAACGGCCTTCCCTCGCAGCGGGCGCGAGCGGATCGGCGCCTACGCTTGGCTGGGGCGCATGGCCGACAAGGCCCGCGCATCGGTCGCCGGGACGATCGGCGAGTACATCTATCCGTGTCCGATGGACAAGGGCTTCCTCGAGCGGCTGGGCGTGACGCCCGAGCAGTTCACCTCGTGGGTCGAGCAAGGCAAGGACGACGCCGCGCTGGCCGCCGCGCTCGACGAGCGGACGACGCCGGAGCGCCGCGACGCGGCGAACCGCTGGGTGCTCGTGGAGAAGGCGGAGAGCCTCGCGCGTCAGGACGCCGAGGAGGGACGCTCGCCCTCGTAACGGGAATTGGTCTCTCGATGCGCGTTCTACGGCTCATCGGGGCTTTCGCGATGCTCGTCTCCCTCGCGGCGTGCGGCACCAACGGCATGCCGGCGTCGGTGAACTATGGCACGCTGAACTTCACCGTCGTCGACGCGGCCACGGGCTCGCCGCTCGCGGGGGCGACGGTGCTGGTGAACACCGTGCTCGGCACCGGACAGGTCACCTCGAGCACCGGATCGGTCTCCATCTACCCGATCCCGCCGGGGCAGTACGACTACAACGTCTTCTATCCGGCGGGCACCAAGTGTCTCAACGACCCGAACACGTGGGGCGGGAGCATCCAGCCGGGTGCGACCGCGAGCGTGACCGTCCAGTGTCAGCACGCGTAGGCTCGGCGAGCCGGTGCGTCTGGTCGTCGCTCCCGACAAGTTCAAGGGCTCGCTGAGCGCGGCCGCGCTGGCGCGCGCCGTGGAGCGCGGCTGGCGCGCGGTGCGTGGAGACGGCGACGAGATCGCGCTCTGCCCGATGGCCGACGGCGGGGAGGGGACGGTGGCCGCCTTCGTGGACGCCGGCTTCGAGCCCGTGACGGTGCGGGTGCGCGGGCCGCTCGGCGCGCCGGTCGACGCTGCCTATGCCTTCGACGCGGCTGCCGCCACGGCGGTGATCGAGATGGCCGCGGCCAGCGGCTTGGCGCTCCTGCGCGACGAGGAGCGCGATCCGCTGCGGGCGAGCACCTACGGGACGGGAGAGCTGATCGCCGATGCGCTGGCGCGCGGGGCGCGGCGCATCGTGGTGGGCGTCGGCGGCTCCGCCACCAACGACGGCGGCGCGGGCTGCGCGCAGGCCCTGGGCGTGCGCTTTCTCGACGCGGACGGGGGCGATCTGGAGGCGGGGGGCTTGGCTCTCTCGCGTCTGGCGCGCATCGACGCCTCGGGGCGCGACGCGCGCCTGGCGGGGGTGCGCGTCGAGGTGGCCTGCGACGTCGACAACCCGCTGACCGGGGCGCGCGGCGCGAGCGCCGTCTACGCCCCGCAGAAGGGTGCCGATCCGGAGATGGTGACGCGGCTCGACGCCGCGCTCGCACAGCTTGCGCTGATCGCCTCGCGCGATCTGGGGGCGGTGGCGGCCGATCTGGCGCGGACTCCGGGCGCCGGGGCCGCGGGGGGGCTCGGCTACGGCCTGATGGTCTTTCTCGGGGCGACGCCGCGCGCCGGCGTGGAGCTGGTGGCCGATCTGCGCGGCTTGGAGCGTCTGCTCGAGGGAGCCGACCTCTGCGTGACCGGCGAGGGGCGCGTCGACGAGCAGACCCTCATGGGCAAGACGGTCAGCGGCGTGGCCCGACTGGCGCGCCGGCACGGCGTGAAGACCGTGGCGCTGGCCGCCGTGGTGAACGACGAAGCGGCGCTCTGGCCCCTGGGCGTGGCCGTTCTGCCCATCGCCGACCGCCCGCTGGAAGCGGGCGAGTCCATCGCTCGCGCGGAGGAGCTGGTGGAGCGCGCGGCGGCGCGCCTGGCGCGCCTGGCGACGCTATTCGGCGAACGCTGACGTCGCGGTCTGGTCGGCCTTGGGAAGCCGCGTGGGCTCGCTGCCCAGCACCTCTCCGATGGAGGTCATGATCGTCGAGGCGAGGCGAATGGAGTCGTGGCGCACCGCCTCGTGCTCCGAGATCACGCTGGCCACGATGGGCGTGAGTCCCAGCGCGCGCAGCTCGTCCACCGTCGGCTCGACGGGTTCCTGACCCTCGGCGGCGTAGCGCTCGCGAAGGCGATGCGGCGGCGCGTCGTTGACGATCACGTAGTCGAAGAGGCGCTCGCCCACGAGGGCGTTGATGGCTTGGACGTGGTCGGCGGCGCTGTAACCGTGCGTCTCGCCGGGTTGGGTCATCACGTTGCAGACGTAGACGCGCACGGCGTTGGAGCGCGCGATCTCGGCGGCGATGCCCTCGACCAGCAAGTTCGGGATGATGGAGGTATAGAGGCTTCCGGGACCCAGGATGATGGCGTCGGCCTCCCGGATCGCGTCGATCACCTCGGGCAGCGGCTTGCAGTGCAAGGGATCGAGGAAGACCCGCGAGATGCGCTTGGTGGACGCCGAGATGTTCGTCTCCCCCTCGACGATGGTGCGGTCCTCGAGCTCGGCGCAGAGGCGCACGGGAGTGAGCGTGGAGGGAAGGACGCGCCCGCGAATGGCCAAGACGCGGCTCGACTCGCGGATGGCCGTGTCGAAGCCGCCGGTCACGGCGGTGAGCGCGGCCAGGAGCAGGTTGCCGAACGAGTGGCCCGCGAGACCGCTGCCGTCGGTGAAGCGGTACTGGAAGAGCTCCGTGATCAGGCGCTCGGAGTCGGCCAGCGCCACCAAGCAGTTGCGGATGTCGCCGGGGGGAAGGACGCCGAGCTCGCGCCGCAGGCGCCCCGAGCTGCCGCCGTCGTCGCTGACGGTGACCACGGCGGTGATGTTGCTGGTGTATTGCTTGAGCCCGCGCAGCAGCGTCGCCAATCCCGTGCCGCCGCCGATCGCGACGATCTTGGCTCCCCTGGTCAGCGCGCGCTTCTCCACGAGGATCTCCAGGATGTGGTCCTTGCGGTTGGGCGTGATGACCGCGACGATCGAGCGGAACCATGCGCGAATGCCCACCACCACGAAGATCGCACCGGAGACCATGAAGATCCAGTCGATCCAGCTGAGCGGGACGTGTCCCAGCGCGATCTGATCGATCGACTGGTTGATGTGGAAGTCGGCGCCTTCGGCGGCCAGGAAGCGCAGCATCCCGTCGATCAGCAGCGCGCCTCCGACGATCGCCATGAGCAGCCAGCGCTTCACGTTCAGGCCGGGGAGAAACCACTTGTACTGTTTGCCGGTGCGCTCGATCATATCGGTGTGTCCCGGGAGTGCAGAGTGACGGAGACGCTCGGATGACGCTCGCTCAGGTGCGCGGCCAGGCGACGCGCGACGTAGATGCTGCGGTGGCGCCCACCGGTGCAACCGATGCCGATCGTCAGACGGCTCTTACCCTCCTCGATGAAGTGCGGGACCAGAAAGTCGACGAAATGGTAGAGCTCTTCGAGAAACTGTGCGACCAGCGGCATCCCGTCGAGATACTCCTCGACGGGGGCGTCGGCGCCGGTCAACGGCTTGAGGTCGGGAACGTAGTTGGGGTTGGGCAAGAAGCGGCAGTCGAAGAGCAGGTCCGCGTCGACGGGGATGCCGTGCTTGAAGCCGAAGGCCACGATGTTGGCGTGCAGCTGCTGCGCATCGCTGGGCGTTCCGAACGTCTGGACCACGCGCTCCTTGAGCTGCGAGAGCGTCATCGTCGAGGTGTCCCAGACGAAATCGGCCCGCTCTTTGAACGGCGTGAGCTGGACGCGCTCGGCGGCGATGGCGTCCACGAGCGGACCGCCGCGGTCGAGAGGGTGCTTGCGCCGCGTCTCGCTGAAGCGCCGGACCAGCGCCTCGTCGGACGACTCCAAGAAGAGCACGTCGTAGGGAATCTCGGCGTCGTCGAGCGCGGCCAGCGCCTCCTTCGCGTCGCCGAAGACGCCTTCGCTGCGGACGTCGAGCATGAGCGCGATCCGTTGGAGGCGCCATCCGCCTTGGTCCACGAGCTCGACGAACTTCACGATCAGCGACGGCGGGAGGTTGTCGATGCAGAAGAAGCCGAGGTCCTCGAAGCACTTCATGGCCTGGCTCTTCCCCGCGCCCGAGAGGCCGGTGACGATCACGAAACGAGCCGTCCCCCGTCGGGGGCCGGCCGCTTGCACGTCGGATCGAAGGTTGGGCATCATGCCGCTGGGAATCCCTTGGCCAGAGGTGCGGTAGAGATGCGGATCTTCACACTCGACGAGGCCAGCGCGCTACTCGACCAGCTGCGTCCGCTGGTGGAGCAAATCTGGGAGTGCCGGCGCGACCTGGCGATCGCCCTGCTCGAAGGCGAGGTGCGTACGGTGCCGCAGGGACCACAGCCCGGGATCGGACAGCGCAAGGACGAGATCGTGCGCCTCATCGAGCGGATCGAGCACGTCGGCTGCATCGTCAAAGACATCGACCTCGGCCTCATCGACTTCCCGAGCATCCGCCATGGGCGGACGATCTATCTCTGCTGGAAGGCCGACGAACCCGAGATCGCCCACTGGCACGACCTCGACGTGGGGTTCTCGGGCCGCCAGCGTTTGACGTAGTCCGCCGGACGGCCCCGCCTCAGGCGCCGACGCCTTGCTGCATCGGGACGAAGTCCTCGGCAAGTCCCTGGAGGCGGACGTCGCCGAACTCGACGGTGTAGGCGCCGTTCTCCTCGCCGGTCACCTCGCCGACATCCGGCACGTTTGCCAGCTCGGGAACCTTGGCCCGGATCTGGTCCGGGATGCGGACTCTATCGCCCACGTTGAGGGCGGGCTGATCGCCCAGTTTGTTCAAGTCGCCGAGCAAGAGCTCGAGCGGAATGCCATAGTCCTCGGCGACCTGGCCGATACGGTGCGTCTCGGAGATCGCGCAGTGAGAGCATCCGCCAAGATGGTAACGAGCGAAGACGCGCCGCGCTCCGGCGTGGACCTTGAAGGCCTGCTCGACGGTCATCTCGGGGGTGAACAGGGTTGCGGACACGGCCTGAAAACCTCTTCTCTGCACGGGTGGGTGCGTTTGCGGGAGAGCCCCTCTCCCGGGGCCATTGTACCATAGGAACGGTGTTCGCCCCGGCGCAGTTGCACCGGCGGGCGCTCGGCCGTTCCGCGCCGGCCGTGACGTAGCGTTGGAAGGTTCCCGGGAGGGACCCCCACGGCGCTGGGCGCCGTGGGGCTGAGGCGCGATGCCTGTAAGCCGGGTTCTGTACCGGCCGAAGCCGGCGGCCACCATCTCTCTGCGACGACCGTCACCGGCCGCCTGATGCGACGTGGGCAGAACGGGCGGGCAACCCGCGGCCACGGATGGCCGATCTGCCGGTCTTGCTTCGGGTGGGGTTTACCCGCGGGGTCCCTCTCGGGTCCCGCCGTGAGCTCTTACCTCACGATTTCACCCTTACCCGCGACGTGCGCGGGCGGTTTGTTTCTGTGGCACTTTCCTTCGGGTTGCCCCGACAGGACGTTATCCTGCACCCTGCCCTGCGAAGCCCGGACTTTCCTCACCGCGACGCGCGCGGCGCGTTGGCCCGGCATGCGCCCCACGCTACTATAACACAGCCGCGGGCCGCATTGGTGCGACCTCGCCCGTCGAGGCCGCTTCCCACGGTTGATAGAATGGTGGTCTGATGCCCGCCATCGCCTTCGCAACGCTCATCTTCGGCACCACGTTCGTCGTCATTCGCGCCGTGCTCGTCTCGGCGGGTATATGGACGCTCTTGGCGGATCGGTTCTTGATCGCCGCGGCGGTCGGGATCGCCGTGCTCGCCGTGATGCGGCGCGTGCCGACGCCGGACGAGTGGCGATGGGGCCTCGTGCTCGGCGTCATCGCCGCCGCGATGCAGGCAACGAACACGATCGGCCTGGAGACCACCACGGCGTCGAATAGCGCCTTCATCTGCGCGGGGTACATCGCGCTGGTGCCGTTCGTGGGATGGCTGGCGATGCGCCTGATCCCGACGCCGATCGAGATCGCCGCCGCCGGTGCCGCCTTGGTGGGAACGGCACTGCTCGCCCTGCGCTGGCCGCTCGACCATATCGTTCCCGGAGATCTCTGGACGGTGGGGACGGCGGTAACCGCGGCTCTCTCCATCGTGGCGACGAAGATGGCGGTGCGCACGGGTCGCCCGCTGGTCCTGGTGGTGATCCAATCCGCCGTCGTCGCGGCCGCCTGCGCCGCGGGGGCAGCTCTCAGCGGCGAAGGCTTCACCCTGCATGGGGCGGGAACCGTAACGGGGACGCTCTACTTGGGAACGGTGGCCTCGCTGGGGGCCTTCGCCTTGGCGGCCTACGGGCAGCGTTACGTGAGCCCCTCCGCAGCGTCGGTGGTCTTCGGTCTGGAGCCGCTCGTCGCCACCGTGTTGGGGGCGATGGCGCTCGGGGAGCGCTTGGGGCCGCTGCAGGCCGTGGGTGGAAGCCTCATGCTCGCGGCCGGATGGGCGGTTGCCTCGTACGACCGGCGCGCTCGCAGAGACACGGGGGTCGCAGGCAAGGGGCTCGACGGCGCTGAGCAAGCGGTGGCTTGATAAACGGAGAGAGGGGGGCACGGGAAAGCCCCCCTCTCTTCATACAGTGGTGGAGATGAGGGGACTCGAACCCCTGACCCTCGCGCTGCCAGCGCGATGCTCTACCAGCTGAGCTACATCCCCGTGGCGGTGGTGGACCTGCGCGGGGTCGAACCGCGGACCCCCTGCTTGCAAAGCAGGTGCTCTACCAGCTGAGCTACAGGCCCGATGCAGGCGGGAATGGTGGGCCATTGTGGAGTCGAACCACAGACCTCACCCTTATCAGGGGTGCGCTCTAACCAACCTGAGCTAATGGCCCCCACCGACGGACAAGTAAATCTACCACGGCGCTTTTCCGCCTGTCAACGCCCGCCTGCGACCCAGGCGCGCGACGCCGCTGTGCCCCGCGCATCAGATCATCTCGATGAACTTTCGCAACAGCGCATCGTCGCGCTTCTCCATCGTGACGGCGAGTTGGTCGAGGACATCAACCTCTCGCAGGATCTCCGATCGGAGTTTGATCGTATCGTCGAAGGCTGCGGCGCGCTGGGAGACGGCGCCGTCGGCGGCGGAGCCCGAAGCCGCGCCGGCGGCGTTCTTGCTCTCCGTGCCGGAGGCGCGCGCGGGGCGCCGGACCGTGGGGGCTTCGACTCGAGCATTCACGTGCGTTTCCTCCCGAAGGCGAGCGCCGCGCGCGGGGAGACGCGCGGCGGCCGCGTCACTCGCTGATGGATTGGATGAACTTCTTGGTGGCCTGGTTGTCGGCGCGGCGCTGCTCGAGCTGGACGTCGCGGATGACGTTCTGCTCTCGCATGCTCTCAGACCGCGCGTTCATCATCTCGTCGAACATCGACGAGCGCCACGAAAGCGCGTTCTGAAAGCCGAGCTGCTGCTCGAAGAGCGCCCCTTGGCTCGCGAGGAACCCCTGCATCCCCGCGTCCATGCCGGCGTTCTGCAGGTTCCCCGGGAAGAACGGCGGGATGGGGAGGCTCTGCTGGTCGGCGAAGCCCGCCACCGAGCCAGCGGTCGAGAGCTCCAGGCCGAGGGGGGCCGTCGCGGGATTGAGGGTCAGGATCGGCCCTGCGATCCTGGCGACGCCTCCGAGCGCTCCGAAGATGTCGCCGAAGAGTCCCATGCGTGTCTCCTTTCCTACGTGGAGGGGTGAGTGAGCGTCCACCCTTCGGATCACGCGTCTCCGGCCTTCTGGAAAGGGCCCAGGGGGTTTGACACCCCGGTGCCCGCTCGCTACAATGGGGGTTGTTCTCGAGGGTCCCGCGCCTGGGACTCTCGTCGTGTGTCAGGACCCCTGTCGTGAACATTGATGTCGGACCGGTACTCGCCGGACAGGTTGCCGAGCTCCCATTCAGCGGGAGCGTGCCGGTTGGAGCGTTCGAGGGCATCGCCTTCCCGCGGCCCGCGGAGGTCGACCTCGCGGTGACCCGGGCGGCGAACGGCATCCTGCTCCGGGGGCGGGTGCGGGTGCGGGGCGAAGGGGATTGCTCGCGGTGCCTGGCATCGGTCGCCGTCGATCTCGACGAAGAGGTGGACGAGGCGATCGTTCCGGGGGGCGAGGGCGGAAACGACCCGCTCGCGCTCGACAACGTGCTCCACGGCACGGTGTTGGACGTGGGGGACCTGGTGCGTCAGATCGTCGACGCGGCGCTGCCGATGCGGCTGATCTGTAAGGAAGAGTGTGCGGGCCTGTGCCCGCGATGCGGTGCGAACCGCAATGAGGGCGCATGCGCCTGTATCGAGGAAGAGAGCGATGGCCAACCCTAAATGGAAGACCCCGCGGTCGAAGACGCGCTCGCGTCGCGCCGCCAACTGGAAGCTGAATGCCGTGACCGTGGTGGAGTGCTCGCACTGTCACCAGCCCAAGCGCGCTCACTTCGTGTGCCAGAACTGCGGGTATCACGGCGGCCGCTTGGCGGTCCAGCCCGTCGACGAGAACGCGAGCGCGAGCCGCTAGCGTGCATCACGGGGTCCGCATATCCGGCGTCGGCAGCTACGCGCCGGAGAAGATCCTCACGAACGAAGACCTGGCCAAGCTCGTCGACACCAACGACGAGTGGATCGTCACCCGAACCGGGATGAAGCGGCGCCACATCGCCGCCGACGACCAGGCGACCTCCGATCTCGCCGTCGAGGCGGCGCGGCGCGCGCTCGAGCGAGCCGGCCGCGGCGCTGAGGAGATCGACGCGTTCGTGGTTGCGACCGTGACCCCCGACTATCCGTTTCCGGCCACGGCGTGCCTCGTGGCCAAGAGCCTCGGCGTTCCCGGCAAGCCGGCGTTCGACATCAGCATCGCCTGTTCGGGATTCGTCTACGGTCTCACGGTGGTCTCGGCATTGATCCGCAGCGGCGTCTACCGCCGCGTGATGCTCATCGGCGCCGAGTCGCTCTCGAAGATCACCGACTACACGGATCGCGCCACGTGCGTCCTCTTCGGAGACGGCGCGGGAGCCGTGGTGCTCGAGGCCTCGGAGCAAGATTGCTTCCTGGGATCCTCCCTGGGCGCCGACGGCAGCAATCCCGAGGTGCTCTATCAGCCGGCCGGCGGTTCCCGTTATCCGGCGACGGCATTGACGGTCGAGCAGCATCTGCACGCCATCCACATGTCGGGGAAGGAAGTCTTCAAGTTTGCCGTCTCCAAGATGGTGGACTGCTCGCTCACGGCGCTCCAAGAGGCACGTCTGACGCCGGACGACATGGCCTTCCTGATTCCCCACCAAGCGAATCTGCGCATCATCGACTCCGCGACCAAATACCTCAAGGTGCCGCCGGAGAAGGTGGTGGTCAACATCCACGAGTACGGCAACACCTCGGCGGCCTCGATTCCGCTCGCGCTCGCGGAGATGGATGCCGCGGGACGCTTGAGCGACGGCGACGTCATCGTCTTCGTGGCCTTCGGCGGCGGCCTCTCATGGGGCGCCGTGGCGTGGCGGTGGGCGGCGTGAGCGTGCGCGCGGGGGCCATCTTCCCGGGGCAAGGCAGTCAGGTCCTCGGCATGGCCGGAGACGTGGTCAAGGCGTTTCCCGCTTCGGCGGATCTCTTCCGGCGCGCCGAGCGGGTCCTCGGCTACGATCTCTTCGCGCTGACCCAGCTGGGGCCGGAAGAGAGATTGCGCGAGACCCAGTACAGCCAGCCCGCGATCTACGTGGCCAACCTCGCGCTGCATGCCGCCGTCGCGGGAGACCTCCCCGTGGTGGCGAGCTCGGGTCACTCGTTCGGCGAGTACTGCAGCCTCACGATCGCCGACGCCATGACCTTCGAAGAAGGGGTGCGTTTGGTCAACGAGCGCGGACTGGCGATGCAGCGCGCCGCCGAGATCGCGCCCGGGGCCATGGCCGCGATCCTGGGGCTCGACGAGGCCAGCGTGGCCCAAGCCGTGGCGGCGGCGGAGCGGAAGACCGGTCTGCGGGTGCAGCTCGCCAACCTCAACTCCCCCGGGCAGATCGTGGTGAGCGGAGACGCGGCCGCCGTCCGCGCCGCCGGCGACGAGGCGCTGGGGTTGCGCGCCAAGCGCGTGGTGCCCCTCAACGTCTCCGGAGCCTGGCATTCCGCGCTGATGGAGCCGGCGGTCGAAGGCTTCTCCAAAATGGTCGCGGCGGCGCACATCGGCGTCCCGACGTTCACGGTGATCGGCAACCTGTACGCCAAGCCGTTGGTGGACCCCGAGGAGATCAAGGCACGCCTGGTCGACTCGCTGACGCACCAGGTGCGCTGGCACGACACCGCGCTGCGCCTGCTCGAGGAGCGCCTGGACATCGTCGTAGAGTTCGGCGCGAGCCCGGTGCTCTCGCCGCTCTTCAAACGGATGCCGGGGGCACCGCCCGTCGTCCATGTCGGGGACCTCGCCGCCGTGGAGCGCCTGCGCAACACGCTCGGCAGCCTCGCGCAGGCCTGAGGCGGGTCAGGAAGGAGTCGCGATGCGCGTGGTCATCACCGGCGCAAGCCGTGGAATCGGTCGTGCCGTCTCGCTTGGCTTCGCGGCCGGGGGAGGCAAGCTCGTGCTCGTCGGCCGCGACGCGGAGGCGCTCGAGGAGACCGCCGCGGCCTGCCGGCGGGCCAGCCCGGAGGCGGAGACCCGGATCGTGCTGGGCGACGTCACCGACCCGGCGACCTCGGCCCGCGCGGTCGAGGAGGCGGTGGGCGCCTTCGGAGGCGTGGACGCCGTGGTGGCCAACGCCGGGCAGCCGCTCGATATCCTGCTCGTGAGGCTGAAGCCGGAGGACTTGGACCGTCAGCTCGACGTCAACCTCAAGAGCGCCTTTTACCTGACGCAAGCGGCCGCGAAGCCGATGATGAAGCAGCGGAGGGGCTCGATGGTGCTGATGTCCAGCGTGGTCGGGCAGATGGGGAACGCGGGCCAAGCGCCGTACGCGGCGGCCAAGGCCGGCCTGATCGCGCTGGCCAAGTCGCTGGCGAAGGAATTGGGTTCGAGGGAGATAAGAGTCAACGCCGTCGCTCCGGGTTTCATCGAGACGGCGATGACGAACAACCTTCCCGATGCCGCGAAAGAGGCGTACCTCTCCGCGATCCCGCTCCGTCGGTTCGGGCAACCGGACGACGTGGCGGGTGTGGTGACCTTCCTCTGTTCGGATGCTGCCCGGTACATCACCGGCCAGGTGATTACCGTGGACGGCGGACTCTACATGTAGCCATCCCCGCCGGGGTGGACGACTCGCTCAACAACACAGGAGAAGCATGTCGACCTTCGATAAGGTGAAGAAGATCATCGTCGAGCAACTGGGCGTCGACGAGGACGAGGTGACCCCCGAGGCCTCCATTACCGACGACCTGGGTGCCGACTCGCTGGACCAGGTCGAGCTCGTGATGGCGTTCGAGACCGAGTTCAACATCGACATTCCCGACGAGGAAGCCGAGAAGATCAAGACGGTCGGCGATGCCGTCAAGCGCATTGAGGAGCTGGCCGAAGCCTAACCGCTCGTGTTCGAGTCTCTCTCGTCGCGCCTTGGGGCGATCTTCGACCGGCTGTCGAGCCGTGGCAAGCTAAACGAAGCGGACGTCGCGGAGGTCCTTCGCGAGGTCCGCGTCGCATTGCTCGAGGCCGACGTGAGCCTCGCGGTGACCAAGGAGTTCGTCGCGCGGGTTCGCGAGAAGGCGATCGGCGCGGCGGTCCTGGAGTCGCTCTCCCCGGCGCAGTCCGTGGTCAAGATCGTCCACCAGGAACTGGTGACGCTCATGGGCGGCGAGCAGAGCCGCCTGCAGTTCGCCAGCTCGCCCCCCACCGTGATCTTGCTCGTGGGCCTCCAGGGCTCCGGCAAGACCACCCACGCGGGCAAGCTGGCGCTCCGTCTCAAGGAGCAGGGCCGGCGCACCTTGCTCGTGGCCGCCGACGTCTACCGCCCCGCCGCCGTCGACCAGTTGAAGACCATCGGCGGGCAGATCGACCTCCCCGTCTACGACGAGGGCTCCCGGGCTTCGTCCTCGGGCGAAGCCGCCCCCGGAGGACCGGATCCGGTTGCCATCGCGCGCAACGGCGTCGAGCGCGCGCGCTCCCTGGGGATACCGACGGTCATCATCGACACCGCCGGCCGCCTGCAGATCGACGAGCCGTTGATGCAGGAGCTGGAGCGCATCAAGGCCGCCGTCAAGCCCACGGAGATCCTGCTGGTGGCGGACGCGATGACGGGCCAAGAGGCCGTCAACGTCGCCAAAGTCTTCCACGAGCGGCTCGCCCTGACAGGCGTCGTGCTCACCAAGCTCGACGGCGACGCGCGTGGCGGCGCGGCGCTCTCGATTCGGCACGTCACCGGGGCGCCGATCAAGTTCGTCGGAACCGGTGAGAAGCTGGCGGCGCTGGAGCCGTTCTACCCGGACCGCCTCGCCTCGCGCATCCTGGGGATGGGCGACGTGCTCACGCTCATCGAGAAGACCCAGTCGGTCTACTCCGAGGAGCAGGCCAAGCAGCTCGAGCGCAAGATGCGCAAGGCCGAGTTCACGCTCGAGGACTTCCTGGCGCAGCTGCGCCAGGTGCGCAAGATGGGGCCCCTGGGCGACCTGATGAAGATGATCCCGGGCGTCTCCAAGGCGATGGCCAACGTGGAGCTGGACGAGCGCGAGGTGAATCGCGTGGAGGCGATCATCCTCTCGATGACGCCGCTGGAGCGCGTGAAGCCCGACGTCCTCAACGCCTCGCGCCGCAAGCGGATCGCCGCCGGCAGCGGGATGCGGGTGCAGGACGTCAACCGCCTCGTGAAGCAGTTCGAGCAGACGCGCCAGTTGATGAAACAATTTGGCGGGGGCAGGCGTCCCCGTCTTCCGATGCCCGGCTTCGGGCGTCGTTGACCGACTAGAGGGAAGAATGGTTCGCATCCGTCTGCGCCGCATGGGCGCAAAGAAACAGCCGACCTACCGCTTCGTGGTCGCGGACGCGCGCTCGCCGCGCGACGGCCGCTTCATCGAGGTGCTGGGGCACTACAACCCGCGCACCGAGCCGAAGACCGTGGTGGTGGACGTCGAGAAGGCCAAGGCCTGGATCGCCAAGGGCGCTCAGCCCTCGGAGACCGTTCGGCGGCTCTTCGCCGAACAGGGCATCGTCGAGGCGGCGCCGGTGAAGAAGGCCGCCGCAAGAACCGAATGAGCTCGTTCGACGACGAGTTCGGCCTCTTCGGCGCCGAAGCGGGCGAGGAAGAGCGCCGGCCCACGCTTGGCGCGCGGAAGATCGCGCACCGCGAGACGATCATCGACGAGATCGAGCCCGAGGAGGAGCCCGCGCCTCGCCGCACGCGCGGCGGCGCCGGGCGCGGCCGCGGCGAGGCCGCTCCTCGCGTGAGCCGCCCCGGGCAGCGCGATCGCGGCCCGCATCCAGGCGGCGAGGCCGGACCGGAGCTCGAGGCCCGCTCCAAGGACCTGCTCGAGTTCTTGGCGCGCGGCCTCGTGACGCACAAGGACGAGATCGAGATCATCCCCGTGCGCCGCCCCGACGGCCGCCTGGTCCTGGAGCTCGAGGTCGACCCCGAAGACCTGGGCAAGGTCATCGGCAAGGGAGGCCGCGTCGCCCAGGCGCTGCGCACGCTGGTTCGTGCCGGCACCGAGGGAAAGGTCGCGATCGACATCATCGACGTCGAGGCGGTCGAAGACGAAGCCGAGGATGGCGACGAAGCCGAGAAGACCGACGAAGCCCCCGAAGCCGGCGAGGAGTCCTGACACCGGCGCACGGCCGCGCGCGGCCGCGCCCGTACTCGCCGCGGGGGAGCTGATCTCCGGACGCATCGCCGGCTTGTTCGGCGTGCGCGGCGAGCTCAAGCTCGATCTCTCGGTGGGGAGCCGCCCCGCAGCGGCAATCGGCGAGCCCCTCGAGCTCGTCTTGGCAGATGCCGCCCGCAAGAGCGCCGTCGTACGATCCCTGCGGCCGCACGGCGGCCGCTGGCTCATCGCCTTCGAAGACGCTGTGGATGCCGATGCGGCGCAGGCCTACGTCGGCGCGCGCGTCGTGACCCGGGCGGCCGGCCTGCCGCCGCTGGGTGCGGGCGAGTACTACGATCACGACCTCGTGGGCTGCGCCGTCTACGACGATGCGGCCGATGGCGCGATCTCCGGCGCGGCGCGCGCGCTGGGGCCCGTGGCGCGCGTGGAGCATTGGCCCGCCAGCGACGTGCTGATTCTGGAGAGCGGAGCGATGGTTCCTCTGGTCGCGGGCTACGCGCCGCGCGTCGATCTCGCCGGCAGACGCATCACCATGACGCTGCCTGCGGGCTTGATCGATCCGTCGCGCGGGATCACCGACGACTGAGGATAGCGGTCAGCGGCGCTTCGGCGGCGGGGCCACCAGCGCCGAGGCCGCGGCCTGCGCCGCCTGCTCCACGCTGCGTCCGCTGCCCGAGACCGTGCGCTGCGCGGCGCCCGTCGCGCAGTCCAGAAGCGTCGCGTCGATCGAGCCGTCGAACGACCGTGCGCCCCGCACGTTCCTCAACGTCGCGGCCACCAGGCGGGCGCCGCCATTCTGCTCGCAGATCACGCGCGCGAGCGCGGGGCCCTCGGGCGCCGGATCATCGTCGGCCACGGCAACCACGCCCTTGCCTTTCAGCGAAGCGATCAGCGCCTGGCGCGCCTGCGTTCGTTGCGCGGCGTCGCCCCCACCGCCGACCTCCACGACCACCCAGCGTTGACCCGCGACCGCGGCGGCTGCCTCGCGCGTGGCCGCCGCGGCGGCCGGCGTCGCCGTCGCCGTGGGCGCCGGCCCTGCGTCGGCGGTCGAAGGCGGCGGCGCCGTGATCGCCAGCAGCGCCTGCTTGAGCACGTACGCCTGCGATTCGATGTCGGTCGCGTTGCCGGCGGTGGCCGTCGCGCTGTAGACGGCGGTGCCGGTGCGCGCGCTGACCACGTACTCCACCAGCGAGACGCCGCCGGCGAACGGCGTGACGTATCCCGTCACGTAGTACGCCGCGCCGGCGGCCTGCGCGTCGTGCTGAAAGGTCTTCGGCGTGCTCGCGGCCGGCGCGGCCTTGACGACGACCTGACCGCCGTCGGCGATGTGCTGGGCGAGCAACGTCGCGATCTGCTCGCCCATCTTCTCCGGGACGTTGCCATTGGGCTGAAACGGAAAGACGACGACGACCGGCGCCGCCGTATCGGCGAAGGCTCCCCGGACGCCGAGGGCGAGGAGGAGTGCCACGACGAGAGAAGCGCCGAGCGCGCGAACGCGAGCGATGTGCATCCCGGGCGTTTCTCTAGCGGCGTGCACTTGCCTCTTCGCCCAGCGCGGCGACGAACGCGCCGATGGCGCGCCCGACGCGCTCCGGCTGCTCGAGTTGAGGGACGTGTCCGGCGCCCTCTAGGCTCTCCAGCTTGGCTCCCTGGATCCGCTCGAGCAGGAACTCCGAGAACTTCGGCGGCGTCATGCGGTCCTCGGTGCCGCTGACGATCAGCGTGGGGCGAGCGATCGCGCCGACGCGTTCGCGCGCGTCGAAGGCATCGCACGCGCGGAAATCGGTGATCGTGGTCGCCGGGCCACAGCGCTCCATCGCGGCGACGATGCGCGCGACGCGGCTCTCGGGGGCGTCGGGAGCGAGCTCGAGCTGCGCGAGCGTCCTGGCGGCGGCGGCGAAATCCCCTTCGAGCTGCGTGAAGAAATCGGGGTGGACGCGCAGCCTGGCGCCGGTACCCACGAGCACCAGTCCAGCCACGCGCTGAGGCTCGGAGAGCGCAACGGTCATCGCGACGGCGCCGCCCATGGAGTTGCCGATCAGGACCGCGGGCTCGTCGGCGAGGTGGGTGCGGACGAGCCACTCTGCGCAAGCGTCGACCGTCGCGAGCGCTTCGCTCTCCGGATGGCCGGGAAGCGAGGGCGCGAGCGCGCCGGGGAAGAGCTTCAGGAGATCGGACCAGATCTCGCCGGTATGTCCGGCGCCGTGGATGAAGATGAGCTTCATGCGATCCTTTCGTCAGGACGAGACGACGCGCGCTCCGCTCTCGCCGGCACCCGGCTCGCGCGGCGTCCCCGACCACGCGATGAAGAAATGGGCACCGAAGAGCAGGATCGCAGCCAAGCAGTAGAACCAGAGGAGCAGGACCATGATGCCGGCGATGGCGCCGTAGACGCGCGTGAAGTCCGCGTGGGCGCTGTAGATGCCGAAGCCGACTTGGAGCACCGTCCACGCCACCGCACAGAAGAACGCTCCGGGAAGGACGGTGCGCAGGTTGAGCGGGGCGTTGGGGAGCCAGCGATAGAGCGCCGCCGCCATGAAGAAGAAGAGCAGAACCGAGGAGACGTATGCGGCGAGCTGATCGACCAGGGCCGCATCGGCGAGTCCGCCGAGCCGCGCCACGGAGGTGAGCCCCACGGGGAGGACCGCCGAGGCGAGCAGCAACGCACCGAGCAACGGGATCATCAAGGCGGCGACCAGCGTGTTGCGCACGATCGGGCCTTCTTTGGGCGTGTCCAGCGCGCGGTCGAGCGCGTAGGCCATCGTGACGAAGACGTTCTTCGCCGACCACATGAGGATCAGCAGGCCCACGGCTCCGGAGATGCCGCGATACTGGACCACGTGGTGGAGATCCCGCTCGAGCACGCGCCGCGCCACCGGCGTCACCGGACCCAGCACCGCCAGGGTTTGACGGGCGCCGGCGTCCGTGCCGCCGAGATAGCCGAGGATCGCCGCCAACAGCAGCACCAGTGGAAAGATGGCGAAGAGGGCATTGTAGGCGATGGCCTGCGCCAGGACGCCGCTACCCGTCGCGGAGAACGCGCGCGCGGCCAGGCGCAGAGCCCGGAAGAGTCGCACGAGGGCCTGCGCTACCCCTCCGGCTTGCTGGACTCCTTCTCTTCCTTGGCGGCCCGGCGGGCTGCACGTCCGCCCAGGTGCCCGATCTGCTGGTAGTCGACGAGGCCGAGGTCGCGGACTTTCTTGCCGCCCTTCTTGCCGATCTCCTGATAGTCGACCAGACCCTCGTCGCGGACCTTTTCGCCGCCCTTCTTGCCGATCTGCTGGTAGTCGACCAGGCCTTCGTCGCGCACTTTGTCGCCGCCGCGCTTGCCGATGCCTTGGTAGTCGACCAGCTTCTCGTCGCGCACCTTCTCGCCGCCTTTGCGGCCGATCTCCTGATAGTCGACCAATCCGCTGTCGCGGACCTTTTGGCCGCCCTTGCGGCCGATCGCGGCGTAGTCGACCAGCTTTTGATCGCGTACCTTCTCGCCGCCCTTGCGCCCGATCGACCGATAGTCGGTCTGTTTCCGGCGCCCGCCGTCCTGCTTTTCCGTCATCGCGCCCCCGTGCTGGGGTTGCCCTCGGGCGGTACCCTACCCGCTCGACTCCGCCTCTTGGAACTCGTTCGTGCTCCAAGCATACCCCCATAGAGCAGGTGGGCAAACAGTCCGACGGGGACGAAGAGCCCACCATGGTTCCCGTGATCCAGGTCGTGGTCGACGGCCGGCTGATGCAGAGCGCGAACCCTCCGCAGTTGGCCGGCGGCACCGTGGTCGTTCCGCTCGACGACGTGCGGGCGCTCGCGCAGCGGGCCTGGTATCGCCCCGCCGACCGGTCCGTCACGATCCAGCAGGGCGACCGCCAGATCGTCCTCTTCGTGGGGCGCTTCGAGGCCTGGATCAACGGCCGGCCTGGAAGCGTGCGCCGGCCGCCGGCCTTCACCGGGCAGACCCTCTACGTGCCGCTTGCCGTCTGTGCGCGCGCACTGGGGGCGCGCGTGGTCTACGAGCCGCGCACGCACACCGTGGTGGTGGCCACCCGGGCGCAGCCGTTGACGCGCTGGACGCCGCCCCCGCCCCCGTTCGTGGTGCCGACGCCGTTCCCGCGCTCGACGCCCATGCCGGCGCCCGCGCGGCCCTCGCCGGCGCCCTCGCCGCAGGAGGCCGAGCCGCAGCCGCGGCGGACGCCGCTCTCCGTCAGACCGAGCTGGCCCTAGCCGTTACGGCGCGACCAGCGGATTCGAGAGCTCGCCGATCCCATCGACGACCACCGTGACCGTATCGCCGACCTGCATGGCGCCGACGCCCTCGGGGGTGCCGGTCAACACGACGTCGCCCGGCTCGAGCGTCATCGCCGCGGTGATGTACTCGAGGAGCACGGGAAGCGTGAAGATGAAGTCCTGCGTGTTGCCGTCCTGCCGGACCTCGCCGTTGAGGAGCGTGCGCACGCGCACGTGCGAGAGGTCGAGATCGGCGGCGTCGACCCACACGGGCCCGAGCGGGCAGAAGGTGTCCATGCCTTTGGCACGCGCCCACTGACCGTCGGGAGCCTGCAAGTCGCGGGCCGTGACGTCGTTGCCGATCGTGTAGCCGCGCACGATCTCCATGGCGCGCGCGGCAGGCACGTTGCGCGCGCGCGTGCCGACGATGACGGCGAGCTCGCCCTCGTAGTGGACGTTCTTCGACTGCGGCGGATAGACGATCGGCTCGCCGGCCGCGATGACGGAGCTTGGCGGCTTGAAGAAGAGCAGCGGCTTTGTGGGGACCTCGTTGCCGAGCTCCTTGGCGTGGGCCGCGTAGTTGCGCCCGACGCAGACGATCTTGCTGGGCACCACCGGCGCGAGCAGCGTCGCCTCGGAGCGGGGAAACGCTGCACCGTCCTCGGTGCGGATGCGATCGTCCTCGAGGATGCCCTCGACGATGCGATCGTGGTATCGAGCGCGAACGTGCGTGGCCAACGTGCAACTCCCGTCACGAGCAAGAGCGAAACGGCGCTCCTGCTTCGCGACGTGCGTCGTCGGCCCTTGTCACGAACCGGAAAGTGCGACCTGCTCGTCACCTTGCGCGGGAAGCGCCGTTTCGCCATCCGCTGCGACGTCCCCCGACGATGCGAGCTCGGGCACGAGGGGCTCCGAGACGGCCAGCTCGTCGACGGCGAGCGACTCCGCACCGGCGGAGCCCTCGGAACCGCCGAACGTCGCGAGCATGCCGCGCAACGAGTGCGATTCCTCCGCGAGCCGCGCCGCGACGTCCTCCAATTGCTCGATCGCGTGCGCCGAGCTGGCGGCCCGCATCGAGACCTGCTCCATCGCGCGGACCACCTCGTCCAAGGCGCGCGCCTCCTGCCCCGTGGCCTGTTCGACCTCGACGGTGAAGCCGCGGATCGCCTCGATCTGGCTGGAGATCTGCTGCGCGTTGGCGGTCTGTTCGGACGTGGCTCGCGCGACGTCGGCGGCGCGTCCCTCGATATCGCGCACGGCCGCGATCATCTGCTCCCGGGCGCCGTCCTGCCCTTTGGCCGCCTCGGCGACCTCGCGGGCGATCTTGGTCACGTCGTCGACCAGACCCAGGATCTCGGAGAGCGCGTGGCTCGCGTCGTTGGCGGCGCCCTGCGCCCGCTGCGCTCCCGCCGTCGAGCTCGAGACGGCCCGGCTCACCTCGGAGGTGCGCTGCTGAATCTCCTGCGTGCGGTGCGAGACCTCGCGCACCGATTGAGCGGAACGCTCCGCCAGCTTGCGGATCTCCTCGGCCACCACGGCGAAGCCGCGGCCGTGCTCGCCCGCGCGGGCCGCCTCGATGGCGGCGTTGAGGGCCAGCAAGTTGGTCTGGTCGGCGATCTCGTCGATCGTCCGGAGCATGACGTCGATTTGCGAGCTGGATTCCTGCAGCGAGGTCATGGCCGTCTGGACGGCGGAGAGGTCGTTGCCGATCTGCAGCGAGCGCGCGATGAGCTCGTCGACGATCTTGCTGGAGGCGCGCACGCGCTCGTTGGTGTCGTTCGAGCGCTGGTAGGCGAGCTGCACCTGCTCCGCCACGGCGCGGAGAGCCTGGCCGACGGCTTCCACCGTCCGCACCGACTCCTCGGCCGTCGTCGCCAAGGCCTCGTTGTTCTGGGCGACGGAGCGGATCGAGGCAACGATCTCCTCGAGGGATTGCGAGCTGGTGTCCACGGCCTCGCGCAGGCGCCGAGCGTTGCCGGCGATCTGCTGTGAGCTGGCGCCGATCTCCACCACGGAGGCGGAAGTCTGCTCGGAGGCCGCGGCCTGCTCCGTGAGCGTCCGGTGGATGGTGCCGCTGTGCTCCGAGACCTCGGAGGCGGCGCCTGCCACTGCTCCGCTGGCGGTCCGCACGTGGTCGAGTGCCCCGCTCACGCTGGCGAGGAGGGCGTTGAACGACTCGGCGAGCGCACCGAGCTCGTCGCGGGAGGTCACGGCCAGCCGGCGCCCGAGATCGTGCGTCTCGGCGATCTCGCGCATCGCCCCGGAGACTTCGACCACCGTGCCCAGCGTGAAGCGCGGCAGCACGAAGAAGGCCACGAGGAAGACGATGATCGCCACGACAACCACGATGGTCACGCTGATGCGCTCCGTCAGCAGCACCGGGCCGTAGAACGCGGACTTGGGCCAGAAGTACGCGTACGTGTAGCCGGCGTCGAGCGAGCGCGCGAATCCGCCGTAGTTGCTCTGCTTGTTGATCGGGCTTCCGGAGATGGCGAGATGCACGGCGGTGTTGGCGGCAGCTGCGGCCAGCGACGGGAGGTTGAGTGACTTGATGGCCGTCGCGCTGCCGAAGCGGTGGGAGGCCAAGAGCGTGGCCTGCTGCACGTCGCTGAGCGGCGCCAGCGACTCCATGGCCAGCTCGGGCCGCTGGGAGAGGTAGTCCTCGATGCCCGAGCCGTCGATCAGCATGCCGTAGGAGCCCGGGACGGCCGTGTCGTCATCGATGACGCGATAGAGCTCCTCCGGGGCGGTCTCGACGACCACGGCGCCGGCATTGGTGTTGTTGGGGCCGGGGATGCCGGCCGCGTAGAAGACGAAGCTTCCGCCCGCGGGGTTGAGGAAGATGGTGGAGACGGTGGTGGTGCCGGTCAGCGCCACTCGGATCGCCGGGAGGTCCTTCAGGGGGACCGCCGGCGGCGGCCCCGCCAGCGACTGGACGAGGTTGCCGTGAGCATCCAAGAGATAGACGTTGCGCGCGAAGGGGATCATCGTCGCAATCCCCTTGGTCTGGGTGGCCGGAATCGGCTTGTGGTCGCCGATGGCCGCGGCCACGACGGGGAGGCTGGCGATGAAGGTGGCCTCCTGCTTGCGGTCGTCGAGGACCTGCTCGATCTGAGCGGCCGTCCCCTTGGCGTGCTGCAGGATGGCTTGCTGGGCCGAGTCGACCTGCGTGTTCCGGATCTGCGTGATGGCCAGGACCGCCATCGCGATGAGCGGGACCAGGGCCAGGAGCGCGGCCCACGTTGACAGTTTGACGCGCAACGATGATCGCAACACGATCTACCTCCCACATCGTGGAACGGAGCAGCCCGCGAGGGCACCCCATCACCATGTAGCGGTCGGTCGTTTACGGCCGCGTCCTTAGCGCGGCCGGCCGGAAGAGCGCGGTGTGGTAGCGCGCGTACTCGCGAAATCCCAGCGTGCGATAGAGTGCGTAGCCCATCTCGGAGGCCTCGAGCACGGCGCATCGCGCCCCGGCCGTCCGCGCGTGGCGAAGCGCCGCCAGCGTCATGGCGGCGCCGAACCCGCGCCGCCGGAACTCCGGGCGCGTGGAGAGCGAGTAGATGCCGGCCGCCGCGCCGTGAAGGAAGAGGATGCAGCTCGCCACGGGGCGTCCGTCGACCAGGCCGACGTAGCGCCGCAAGGGCAGATCGGGGTCGAGGCCGAGGGCGAGGTTGAACCGCACGAGGGCCTCCAGAATTCCCGGCTCGCTTCCCAGCGCCTCGTTTTGCAGCAGGAGAAAGCCGGTGATCTCCTCGGGATGTGACAGGGGGAGGATGGCCAACTCGCGAGGCGGCTTCGCGTCGAGCGGCAGCTCAGCGAGTGAGGCCGCCAGACCCGGCATCGGAGGCGCGGCGAAGAGCCCGCGCGAGCGCAGGCGCGATGCGACGCGGCGGTGCGGCGCTCCATCGCCCAGCCACCAGAACATCGAGCAGCGGCGCGCGGCGAACGGCTCGAGCGCGCGCGCGATCACGCGGTCGGTGATCTCCCCGTCGAAGCCCGTGGAGAAGACGCCGTTCAGCGAGGTGACGGGAATGGACGATTCGTAGCGCACGATGCCGCCCACGTCGGAGCAGATGCCTTGACCGCGTGCGGCGTAGTATCGGTAGAGGCCGAGCATGTTGTGCTCGATGATCTGAGCGAAGGGCGGCCCGGGGACCCCGGTGGACATCGCTGGACGGCGTCCTTTTCAGCGCGGCGCGCGAGGAATATTCTTCTCCTCGCGAGGTAAGCCCCGCATCTCACTCCGGCATCACGGGCTCGCCGCGCGCGGCGGGAGGCGGGAGCCGGATGCAGTACCCCGGAGAGCATGGAGCTCTTTCTCCTCAAGATCGCCCTGCCCACGTTGCTCATCGGCGGCGCCAGCCTCGCGGCGCGCCGCTGGGGAGTCGCGGTCGGGGGCTGGCTGGTGGGCTTGCCCCTGACGTCGGGGCCGGTGGTCCTCCTGCTCGCGCTGGTCCACGGCAACGCGTTCGCCGCGCACGCCTCGAACGGAATTCTCTTGGGGCTCGTCTCCGGCGCCGTCTTCTCCGTGGTCTACGCTCTGCTCGCGCGGCGGGCGCCGTGGCCGCTGTGCTGGGCGGGGAGCTGGGCAGCGTTCGTCGCGTGCACGGCCGTGCTCGATCGCTTCACGGTTCCGCTAGCCGCCTCGTTCGTCGCGGCGGTCGCCGCGCTGGCGGCCGCGCTGCCGCTGCTTCCCGCCGTCGACCACGTGGGCCCCCAGCTGCGGTCTCCACGGTGGGAGACGCCGTTGCGCATGCTCTCCGCGGCGACGATCGTGGTCGTGCTCACGGCCGTCGCCGGGACGCTGGGCCCGCGCCTGAGCGGCCTGCTGACGCCGTTTCCCGTGGCGGCGACCATCCTCACCGTTTTCACGCACCGGCTCGAAGGAGCCCCCGGCGCGGTGCGCCTCCTGCGGGGCTTCATGGCGGGCAACTTCGCCTTCGCGGCGTTCTTCCTGATCGTGGCCACGCGATTGCAGCCCTGGGGACTCGCCCCGACGTTCGCGGCGGCGGTGGGCGTGGCGTGCGCGGTTCAGCTCGCGGCTCTGGCGATCATGCATGCCAAGGGGGCGGTTTCCCTTGGGTCGTGAGCAAGGGCGTCGCGGCGCCGGCGCGCGAGGGAAGCCTGGGCGCTGTCGACAATAGACATTCTCCGATGACCCCCTCGAAGCGCCTCCGGCGCGACGCCCCGGCTCTGGACCGCACCTCGACGGCCGGGAAGGTGGCGGAATACCTGCGCAAGCGCATCGCCTCCGGCCGGCTGCAGCCCGGCGATCGCATCCCCGAGCTCAGCGTCTCCGCGGCGCTTTCCGTGAGCCGCAGCCCCGTGCGCGAGGCGCTGATGCAGCTCGCGCAGGAAGGCCTGGTGACCATCGTGCCGTACAAGGGCGCGCTGGTCTCGCCGCTCGAGCGCAAGCGCTTCGAGGACCTGCTGCACTATCGCGTGGCGCTCGAGGAGTTCGCCGTCACGCGCGCCGTCGAGACGGCGGAAGCCGGCGAGATCGATCGTCTCTCCGGGTACATCCGCAAGCTCCGCGCGTGCGCAGCGGCCAAGGATCTCCCCGGTGCCATCGAGGCGGACCTGGCCTCCCACGAGTTTCTGGTCGCCCTGGCGCGCAACGAGCTCCTCACGCGGGCGTATGGGGAGATGCTCAACCAGTTGCGCCTCTACTTGCGGCTCACCATCACGCATTACGACCACATGGACGAGCTGGCCGAGGAGCACGAGCACTTGCTCGAAGCGTTGCGGGGGAGGCGCAAGGCCACGGCCCGCAAGCTGATCCGGGCGCACATCGTCCACGGCTTTCAAGAGGCGCTGCGCGAGCTGGAGCGGCGGACCGACGTTGCCACGTGAGGGGGAGAGCAGATGCGTGAGGTGGTGATCGCCGGCGTCGGCATGACGCACTTCGGCAAGTTCCTCGAGCGCTCGTTGCGCTCGCTGGCGGAGGAGGCGGTGCGCGAGGCGCTCGCCGATGCGCGGACCTCGGCGGGCGAGGTGGGCATGGTGGCCTTCGGCAATGCGGCGGCGGGCCTCGTGACGGGGCAGGAGATGATTCGCGGGCAGGCGGCGCTGCGCGACACGGGACTGCTGGGCCTGCCGTTGATCAACGTGGAGAACGCCTGCGCCTCCGGGTCGAGCGCCGTGCACCTGGCCTGGATGGCCGTGGCCTCGGGAGCGGCGGACGTGGCCGTGGCCGTCGGAGCCGAGAAGCTGACGCATCCCGAGAAGGAGCGGGCCTTCCGTGCGATCGGCACGGCGGTCGACCTCGAGCGGATGGAGGAGTTCGCGGGCGCGGAGCGGACCGGGGCGGGCGCCCAGCGCTCCTTCTTCATGGACGTCTACGCGCGGTCGGCGCGCGAGTATCTGGAGCGTAGCGGAGCCTCCGTGCGCGACTTCGCGGAGGTCGCGGTGAAGAACCATGCGCACGGCGCGCTCAACCCCAGGGCGCAGTACCGCGACGCGGTGAGCGTGGAGCAGGTGCTCGGCAGCCGCGAGATCAGCGCGCCGCTCACGCTGCTGATGTGCTCGCCCATCGGCGACGGCGCGGCGGCCCTGGTGCTCTGCACCCCCGAGCACGCGCGGCGCGCCGGGGCGGATGCCGTGCGCGTGCGCGCCTCGGCGGTGACGACCTCGTTGGACCGCGAGGGACCCAGCGCGCCGCAGCGCGCGGCGGAGCGCGCGTACGCCGCCGCGGGTCTTGGACCGCAGGACCTCGACGTGGTGGAGGTGCACGACGCCACGGCCTCGGCCGAGTTGCCGGTCTACGAAGAGATCGCCCTCTGCGCTCCCGGAGAGGCGGCCGCATTGCTGCGCTCGGGGGCCACGCGTCTGGGCGGGCGCATCCCGGTGAACGCGAGCGGCGGCCTGCTGAGCAAAGGGCACCCCGTGGGGGCCACGGGCGCGGCCCAGCTCGTGGAGCTGACGGAGCAGCTCCGGGGTCGCGCTGGAGCGCGGCAGGTGGCGGGAGCCCGCGTGGCGCTCGCGGAGAACGCGGGGGGACATCTCGGCGGCGGTCCCGCCGTCGCCGTGGTCACGATCCTCTCGCTCTAGCGGACGACATCGCCCATCGAGCGTCGTCGCGTCGCAGCCAAGCAGCCGGAGCATGCCTCCCTCGGGGCCACTCGTCGGCGCACCTCGTGTGCGCCTCCTGTTCGCGCCGCATCGGCCCTCTCGCCATCCGCGGCTCGGGCGGATGTCGGAGCGCCCCTCGAGAGGCATGCTCCGACCGCTTGGCGCGTCGTTCCAAGCGTAGACCGAAGATCTCCTACGGCTCTTCCGCCAGCAGCGCGCGCAGCTCCGCCTTGACGATCTTGCCGTAGTTGTTCTTCGGGAGCGCCTCGACGTAGCGGTACGCCTTGGGACGCTTGAAGCGCGCGATGTGCGCCAGGCAGAGCGCGTCCAGATCGCTCGCGGGTGCGGCGGCGCCGGCCTTGGTCACCACGAAGGCCACGACTTCCTCGCCCCAGTCGGGATGGGGACGCCCCACCACGGAGACCTCGAGCACCCCTTCGTGGCGCAAGAGCACCTCTTCCACCTCGCGCGGGTAGATGTTGGTGCCGCCGCTGATGATCAGGTCCTTCGAGCGGTCCTTCAGCGTCAGAAAGCCGTCCGCGTCGAAGGCGCCGACGTCGCCCGTGTGCAGCCACCCGCCCCGCAGCGCTGCGGCGGTTGCTTCGGGGTTACCCCAGTAGCCTTCCATCACGATGTCGCCGCGCACGGCGACCTCACCCACCTCGCCCACGCCCAGCGGACGGTCGTCCGCGTCGACCACGCGCACCCCGACCCCCATGAACGGAATGCCGGCCGAGGCGATGCGCTGCTCGTAGCGGGGGTGGGAGAGGTCGGCGATGGCGGACTTTGAGAGGGTGGTGATCGTCATCGGGGCCTCGCCCTGCCCATAGATCTGGGCGAAGCGGTAGCCGAAGCGGCCGATGGCGCGCTTGAGGTCCTCCACGTACATCGGCCCGCCGCCGTAGACGATGGTCCTGAGGCGCTCCACGGGAACGTCGGCGCGCTCGGCGGCGGCGACCAGCCGTGTGACCATCGTGGGCGCGAAGAAGGCGCTGACGCTCGCGTGGGCGTCCAGCAGCGAGAGAAACTCGACGGCATCGAAGTGACCGCTCTCGGCGACGACCTGCGCCGCGCCGCGCGCGAGGAACGGGAGGCCGTAGAGCCCCGATCCGTGCGACATCGGCGCGCCGTGAACGAAGACGTCCTCGGGCGAGATGGCGTCGACGTCCGCCAGGTAGGACGAGATCATCACGAGCAGGTTGCGGTGGCTGAGCGTCGCTCCCTTGGGGCGGCCCGTGGTGCCGCTGGTGTAGAAAAGCCAGGCCGGATCGCGCGGCTCCGCTTCCCAGAGATCGATCGCGGCCTCGGCGCCGTGGTGGCGATACGCCTCGCCGCCGATGTCCACGACGTGCTCGAGCGCGGGGATCTCCTCGGTCAACGGGGCCACCGCCGCGGCGAGGTCCGGCGTCGCGAAGCAGAGGCGCGCCGCGCTGTCGTCCAGGATGTAGGCGAACTCGCGGGGATGCAGCTTGGCGTTCATCGGCACCGCGCAGAGGCCGGCGTGCCAGACGGCGCAGAGGATCTCCACGAATTGCGGGCAGTTGGTCGCCGCCAGCGCGACGCGGTCTCCCGGCGCCAGACCGTAGCGGGAGCGCAGCGCCCCGGCGAGCGAGGCGACGCGGCGCGAGAGGCTCCCGTAGTCGGCGTGCATGCCGGCACCCAGGTAGAGCGCGGGGCGCGCTCCCCAGGCGCGGCCGATGCGATGGAGCAGCATTGCGACATTCATCGCAGGTAGTCTATCACGCCGGAGGGCGCTTGCTCGACGTGGGAAGGTTTCGTGGCGGTACGTTTCTCAGAATCTTCTCGTCCGCTTGGTACGGTCGGCCTAACGAGTCTTACACCACCCCTGCTCGGGGTCGAGAGGAGTCTTCTGGGATGTTGGTCCGCCGTCTTGTGCTACCGGTTCTCCTGACGGTCGTCGTTCTCACCGCATTCGCGGCTCGCGCCTTCGCCCGCTCCCCCGTCGCCGTCGTGGCATCGAACTGGAAGTTCACGCCTGCGACGATCACCGTACCGGCCGGGGAGCCCACCACGCTCCGCCTGGCGTCCTCCGAGGGTGTTCACGGAATACAGTCCGATGCGCTGGGGCTCAAGCAGACCGTGATCGTGCCCGGCAAGTTCGTCGAAGTCACGTTCACGCCGAGCAAGGCGGGGACGTATCCCGTGCACTGCTCCGTCATGTGCGGCGCCGGTCATGCGGATATGGTCTTGACGGTGGAGGTGAAGTAACGATGAAACGCATACTGCCCGTTATCGCCGCCGGCCTCGGATTGGGCCTGGTCCTCTCGGGGCTGCACGCCAAGCCCTCGCAGGCGATGCCGCCATTCGCGCAGGCGCTGGGCGTCAACTGCGACACGTGCCATACCATGGTCCCCATGCTCAACGCGTATGGGCGCTACGTTCAGAGCACCGCCTACTCGGCGATCGACCACGATCAGCTGGTCAAAGAGTTTCCGGCCTGGATCGACTATTCGGTTGAAAGCGACTACGGGCCGGGCGCGGGCGCGGGCACGGGAGTGGCGCGCAACTCGTTCGGTAACCTCTCGATTCACGCGCTGGGCTACTTGAGCCCGGACATCACCTACCACTTTCAGGATTGGCTGATCTCCGGCGACTCGACCGCCAACGTGCTCGACACCTTCTGGGTGAGCTACAACAAGCTCTTCCAGCGCCAAGGCCACCTCTTCGTCGGGCTCCTCGAGGCTCCGGCGCCGTCGGTCTACAGCATGTCCATGGATCTCGACGGGCCGGGGGCGTCGAGCACGCTGGTGGGCGAGCACGACTGGAGCTACACCATCGGCAACCGCTGGGGTACGAAGCTAGCCTACATTCACAACTGGCTCAACCTCGAGGGCGGCTATCTGCTCAGCGACGATCCGAACTTCCACGGCCTCACGGACTTCGGCGGCGCCTACGGCAGCGCGAACTGCCCCAACGGTAACGAGTACTGCTACTTCGACAACAGCAATACCGAGAAGACGTTCGCCTGGAAGGCCGCCTACGCGAGCCCGAAAAAGCCGGTTGAAGCCGGTCTCTTCGGCAGCTTCGGCACGATTCAGGTCAGCACGGGAACCGACCAGTACAACTCCGTGGCGGCATACGTCCAGGTCGATCCCGGCAAGCACTACGTTCCGGGCGTGCTCGCAATCTACCAGACCGGCCACGACAGCAACCCGGGCGTCAGCTCCATCTCGGGCAACGTCATGCCGGCGACCGACAGCACGGGGTCGAGCTTCGAGCTCTTCGAGCCCATCTTCCGCGGCAACGCGGTGGTCAGCTTGCGCCACGACTTCAACGGCAACAACTACGACGGCCAGATGTTCAACGGTAACTATCTCAACGTCGGCTTCAACATCCCAGGCGTGCGCTATCTGCACGGCTACGTTGAGGCCCTCATGGGTGGAGCCTCGGAGCTCGCGGGCGACACCGGCGCGCCGACGTTCAAGAGCATGCTCTGGCTGGCGCTCCCGGTCGAACGGGCGAAGTAACCGCCGTTCGGCGGCGCCTACCATAAGCGAAAGCCACCGCACCTGGTGCGGTGGCCTTCGCTTATGTACGGGAGCGCGGCCTCGGGAATCCGATCGTCTGCGTCAGGTGAGCCTGCGTTAACCGCCGACAGGCATGCGCCGGACGGTGAAACACCGGCCGGCGGAGGGTTGCCCGGATATGGCGCCGTGGGTTGG
>DATLUD010000060.1:0-17334 GCA_035533275.1 Candidatus Dormiibacterota bacterium
ACGCTGAGAGGCGCGGTTGACGCGTGGACGGCCGGGAGCGGCGGAGAGCGGTGAAGGGGAGGGTGATGCTCCCGCCGGATCGGCGGGGCAAAAGAGCAGGGCCACCCCTCCCTTCGCCGGACTACCGTACTGTAGCCAATCATGTAGCCTATCGGTGTCCGCGCCGGTTCGCGACGGCCCTCCTTGACCCGCGGTCAAAACAGCCAAAAATGCAGATACCTCGGTATTGTCGTGGCATTGTGGGTATCTGGAAAACTTGTCGGGTCATAACTGAAAGACCTGGTGTCGCCAGTTCGATTCTGGCTCTCGGCACCACCGTCGAAGCCCCGTCGCATCTAGTATCGGCGGGGCTTCTCCGTGCTCGATCGCCGGTCACTCCTGCGGGGTCGTCTGCACGCGTGCGCCGTTTTCGTCTTGATTGATCACGGAGCCGCCGCAGATCTGCACGCCCTCGCCGCGTTGCCACTTCGCGGCCGCCGCCTGGTCGGCGCCGGCGACGCCGTAGACGGATCCATCGGCGGTTTGAATGACCGAGCCGTCGGCGGAGACGGAGTAGATGGTGGTCTCTGTGCACGCGGGTGCGGGAGCGTACGGTGTCGCGACGACCGAGATCGGCGTCGGGAACGGCCGCGTGCGTGGGGCATTGCTGGTCCGCTCAACGGCGGCGGGCGTCGGACGAGGCGCGGGGTTCGGCGCCGCGGGGCGCGCGGCGAGATCCGCTGGGGGCGGCGGATCGGCCGCGGCGGCGGGCGCCTGCGCGCGCTGTGGCGGCACGGCGTCGGCGACGTGGCTCCAGCTCACATTGCTCGAGAACACCACGAGTTTGCCGTGCATCATGCCGTAGGTCCACGTGCGCCGTCCGCTGGGGCAACACACGTTGTCGGAGGCGCGGTAGGCGGCGCTGGCGACGATGAGCCGTCCGCCGTCGATGCGGACCCCCTCGACGCTGCTGCTGAGCGAGAGATCGCCCGCGAAGACCACGTCGCTTTGAGCGATCCGAAAGACACCCACGTCGAAGGCCTTGCCGCCGCTGCCGGCCTCCATCGGCGCGGCGACGATCATCGTGCGCTCGGGGCCGATCATGCCGACCGCGGCGCGATCGGCGTCGACGTTCAAGCCGTTCTGCGTCTTGGGCAAGCGATCGAGCGAGAGCACCGCGGAGAGATCGGTCGGCCCCGGCGCAACGGTAGCCACCGCGCTCGCAGACTGCGTCGCGCGCGCGTCTCGCAGATACGTGCAACCGCTGAGCAAGACGGTTGCCGCAAGCAGCAGTCCCCAGACTCTCATCGATGGCGCCTTCCTCGCCGACGGCCGAGGCTCCCGGCTCCGCGCCGTCGACGGCGTATGATTCTTCCCTCGACCGTTTTCCTACTAAGCGAGCGCGAGGTCGCGGACGATCGCGCGCGCCGCTTGCCGAGCGACGCGTGCGTCATCGGGGTACGATTGACCCATGCCGGAACCCGGCGTGATGCTCGCGACGCTGATCGACGCACCGTTCGACGACCCGGATTGGGTCTTTGAGACTAAGTGGGACGGCGTGCGGGCGATCTGCCGCGTCGACGAGCATCGGAGGCTCCGCTTGCTCTCGAGGACGGGGCACGACCTCAGCGGCATCTTTCCCGAGTTGACCGCCATCGCTCGCGCGGTCGCGGGCGTGCCCGTCACCCTCGACGGCGAGGTGATCGCGCTCGACGCGCAGGGCCGCTCATCGTTCCAGGCGCTCCAACCGCGCCTCAACCGGCGGCGGCCGCCGCCGGAGGCCGACCGCGTGCCCGTGCGGTTCGCCGCGTTCGACATCCTGGAGCATCGCGGGCGCGATCTGAGGAGCTTGCCGCTCGAGGAGCGCATGCGCATCCTCCGCGCGGCGCTCCCGGAGATCCCCGGCGTCGCGACCATCTCGACGGCGGTGCGGGAGGGGGGCAAGGCGGCGTTCGCCGCCGCGGCGCGGGCGGGACTCGAGGGCATCGTCGGAAAGCGGCTGGCGTCGCGCTACGCGCGCGGGCGCTCGCGCGAGTGGGTGAAGATCAAAGCGCGCCGGCAGCAGGAGTTCGTGGTCGGCGGATGGACCGAGCCGCGCGGCAGCCGGAGCCGCTTCGGCTCGCTGCTCCTCGGCTTCTACGAGGACGGCGTCCTCCGGTACGCCGGCTCCGTGGGCACGGGATTCGACGAGCGCGCGCTGGAGGACGTGAGCGCCCGTCTGCACACGATCGGGCGGGCGTCGTCACCGTTCGCGCAGCCGCCGTCGCGCCTGGCCTCCGCCGTCCACTGGGTCGAGCCGCGGCTCGTCGCTGAGGTGAAGTTCGCGGAGTGGACGCGCGGCGGACGCGTCCGCCAGCCGGTCTTTCAAGGCCTGCGCGACGACAAGCCGCCCCGCGAGGTGGTGCGCGAAGTGGCTGCATCCGCCGGCGGTTAGGCCACGTGCTTGCGGTGCGGCGACTTCTTGCGGCGCTTGCGCGTCTCGTCGAGACTGCGGCGGAGGACCTCGCGGAGATCGATGACGTTCGTCGCCTTCTTGCGGGCTTTGGCCTTTCCCAAGGCCGGACGCTCGCCGCGCGCCCGAGCCTCGATGAGGGCGGTGAGCTCCTCGCGGTAGGTATCCTTGAACGCGGCGGGATCGAACGAGGCGCTCATCGCCTCGACCAGCATCGCCGCCGACTTCATCTCCGGCGCGCTGGCCTTGATGCGGTCCGAGGGCGCGTCGATCTCCGCCTCGTCCACGATCTCATCGGCATAGTGCATCAGCTCCAGCACCAGCGTCGCGCCGCGCGGCTTCACGGCCGCCACGTGCTGGCGGGTCCGAATCACCACCTGGGCGATGCCGACCTTGCGCGTCTTGATCAAGACGTCGCGCAGCAGCCCGTAGGCGTGCCGCCCGTTCTTCTCCGGTTCCAGGTAGTAGGGCTTGTCGAAGAGCACGGGGTCGATCTCGTCGACCTGAACGAACTGCACGATGTCGATGCTCTGCGTGGCCTCCACGTCCACGCGGGCGAAGTCCTCATCGCTCACCACCACGTACCGTTCCTTGGCCGCCTCGAATCCGCGAACCACGTGATCCCATTCGACCCGCTTGCCGCAGGAGTCGCAGAGGCGCACGTTGCTGATGCGGCCGTGGTCCTCGTCGTGGAGAAAGTGAAAGCGCAGCTCGTTCGGTCGGATGGCCGCGACGAGTCTCACCGGGATGGAGACCAACCCGAAGTTCACCGATCCGCTCCACAGCGCGTGAGCCATCTCAGCCATCCTTCCACAGACGTTGGGCCTTGGCCAGCGCGGGGCCGAGGCGCTGGGGTGTGCCGTACGAGCCGCGCCACGGATCCGCCGCCTCGGCGGCGTTCGCCAGCGACCAGCGGTGCAGGGCCTTGGCCGGCTCCGCGACGCGGCTCCGCGTCCAGCCTTCGACGGCGTCCCAGTCCAGCGGCATCGAGACGGGGGCCCCGGGCTGCGCGCGCACGGAGAACGGCGCCGCCATCGTCTTGCCCCGCCCCACCTGCGCGGCGTCGAGATAGACGGTGCCGGGCGGGCGCTTTGCCGGCGTGCGCGCCAGGGTGACGTCGTCGGGGCGGAGCGCCGCGACGCGCAGAGCCACCAGTTCCGCGAAGCGGCGCACATCGGCGTAGTCGTGCTCCTCGCGCAGACGCACCAGCACGTGCAGGCCGCGCGAGCCGGAGGTCTTCACGCGCGAACGCAAGCCCAACTCCGAGAGCGCGTCGCGAACCGCGACGGCCACGCGCGCGATGCGCCGCAGGGGCGTCCCCGGCGTCGGGTCGAGGTCGAAGAAGAGCAGGTCGGGGCGATCGGGGTCGGAGAGGCGCGACTGCCAGACGTGGAGGGTGATCGCGGCGAGGTTGGCCAGGTAGAGCAGCGTGCGGCGGTCGTTGCAGACCACGTAGGCGGAAGGCTCGCCGTGCGCCCCGGCCGGCATGTGCTTCTCGATGAACGATTTTCCGGCGATGCCGTCGGGGTAGCGCTCGAGCATCAGGGCGCGATCCCGCAGATAGGGCAGCATCGCCGGCGCGACGCGCTCGTAGTATGCCACCAGGTCGTGCTTGGTGAGCCCCTCGCCGGGCCAGAGCACTTTCTCGGGGTTGGTGAGCGCGGCGATCTGCTTCACCGTGCGGCCGGTGAGCACGGAGGCCGGATGGGCCGAGGCGCGCCAGCGCCGATCCGCCCCGGCATCGCGCTGCTTGATCAGCAGCCACGCCTCCTCACCGGCGCGCGGCCGCATCCGCACCAAAGCGAAGGCGCCGCGCAGCTTCTCGCCGTGGAGGCCGATCTCCAGCCGCCCCGCGCGCAGCGCGTGCGCCGCGGAGCCGCCGTCGAGCAGCTCGTAGGTGCCGGCGTCCCAGACGATCACCTCGCCCGCGCCGTATCTCCCTTCCTCGATGCGTCCCTCGAAGTCGTAGTAATCGAGCGGGTGGTCTTCCACGCGAATCGCCAGGCGGCGCACGCCCGGATCGAGCGATGGCCCCTTGGGGACCGCCCACGACGCCAGCGCGCCGCCGATCTCAAGCCGGAAGTCGTAGTGCAGATGACGCGCGTGGTGGAGCTGGACCACAAAGCGCGGCTCGCGCGCCTTTTTCGTAGTCATGGCCAGTACATACCCACCGAAGCCTCGCCGGCGCTTGCCCCGCGCTCGGGCGCGCGCAGGTTGATGAGGAAGCGTGCGACAACCTGGGAGAGTGACATCCTCCGGCCTCGGTTACCTCTTCGCCGGGCGCGCGATCCGCAGCTTCATGCAGAGCTATCTGGCGGTCGTGGTTCCGCTCTACCTGCTGTATCGCGGCTTCTCGCCGTTCGCGATCGGCGTGCTGGTCACGTGCGCGGCCGGCACGGGGGCGCTGCTCTCCGTGCTGGCGGGATTCGCCGCGGATCGCTACGGCCGCAAGGTCGTCCTGATCACGCTCTCGCTGGCGGGAGCGGCGGCCGGCGCGCTCTTCGCGCTGAACGGTCCGTATGCGGCGCTGGTGGCGGCGGGTGCGCTGGGATCGATCGGACGCGGCGGCGGAGCGGCCAGCGGCGGCGCGTTCGGGCCGTACTATCCCGCCGAGCAGGCGCTCTTGGCCGAGCGCATCGCCGACCACCGGCGCACGGCGCTCTTCGGGATGTTCTCGTTCGTGGGCGTGATCGCCGGCGCGCTCGGCTCGCTCGTGAGCGCCGCGCCCGAGGTGGCGCTGCGCTTCCGCTTGACCACGCGCGGCGGCGGCTACGACGCCGTCTTCTGGCTCACCGCCGCGCTCGGCCTCGTCTTGGCGGCCAGCGTGCTCCCGATCCCGGAGTCGCGCGCGGCGCGCCGCCCCGCGCAGTCACAGGCCCCGCTCTCGGCGCGCACGCGGCGCCTGCTGGTGCGCCTGGGAGCGACCAACGCCACCAACGGGCTGGCCGTCGGCTTCCTCGGCCCGATCCTCACGCTGTGGTTCCATCTGCGGTTCGGCGCGGGCGAGGTGCAGATCGGGACGCTCTTCTTTCTGATGAACCTTGTGGGCGCCGTGCCGTACCTCCACATCTCGCGAATCGTCCGCATGGTGGGGGGAGCGGTGCGGACCATCGTGTCGGTGCGCATCATCGCGTGCGTGCTGTTGGCCGTCGTCCCGTTCATGCCCACGTTCTGGACGGCGGGGGCGCTCTACCTCGTGCGCATGCTCTTCAACGTGATCTCCCTGCCCGTGCGGCAATCGTTCGTCATGGGCGTGGTGCCGCCGGAGGAGCGCTCGCGCGTGGCGGGGCTGTCGAACTTTCCAGCGCAGGTGCTGCAAATGGTCGGCCCCGCCATGGCGGGGGCGATGTTCGAGAACTTCTGGATCGGCGCTCCGCTGCTGTTGGCCTCGGCGCTCCAGCTCGTCAACGCGGGGCTCTACTGGACGTTCTTTCGCGGCGTGCTCCCGCCGGAGGAGCAGAAGCTCATGCGGCCTCCGGTGCCAGGGCGCTCATGACCTCGAAGAGGCTGCGCTTGCCCTCGAAGCCGATGCCGGGGAGCTCGGGGAGCGCCACGTGGCCTTCCACCACGCGGACGCCGTCGGGAAAACCCCCGGTCGGCTGGAAGAGGTCGGGATACGACTCGTTGCCGCCCAATCCCAAGCCCGCGGCGATGTGCAGGGAGAGCTGGTGCCCGCCGTGGGGGATGCAGCGGCGCGGCGACCAGCCGTGGTCGCGGAGCATCTCGAGCGTGCGCAGATACTCGACCAGGCCGTAGCTGAGCGAGCAGTCGAACTGCAGCACGTCGCGGTCGGCGCGCATGCCGCCGTGGCGGATCAGGTTGCGCGCGTCCTGCATGGAGAAGAGGTTCTCTCCCGTCGCGAGCGCCCCGTCGTACGCCGCGGCCACCTCGGCGTTCAGGGCGTAGTCGAGGGGATCGCCGGGCTCCTCGTACCACCGCAGGCCGTACGGCATCAGCGCCTCGGCGTAGCGCAGCGCCGTCGCCAGGTCGAATCGCCCGTTGGCGTCGACGGCCAGATGCTCCCCCGAGCCCACCACCTCCAGCACGGCCTCGATGCGCCGCAGGTCGTCGTCGAGGGGCGCTCCGCCGATCTTCATCTTGACGACCGTGTAGCCGCGCTCGAGGTAGCCGCGCATCTCGCGTTTGAGAGCGTCGTGATCCTTGCCGGGATAGTAGTAGCCTCCGGCGGCGTAGACGAAGACCCGCTCGTCGGTATCGCCGCCGCGGTAGCGATCGGCCAGCACCCGGAAGAGCGGGCGACCTTCGATCTTGGCCACCGCGTCCCAGACGGCCATGTCGATCACGCCGACGGCCACGGAGCGCTCGCCGTGTCCCCCCGGCTTCTCGTTCGTCATCAGCGTAGCCCAGATCCGGGAGGGATCGAGGTTGGCGCCCTCGGGCGTCAGCAGCGTCTCGGGCGGCGCGGCCATGATTCGCGGAATGAATCGCTCGCGCAACAGGCAGCCTTGAGCGTAGCGGCCGTTGGAGTTGAAGCCGAATCCCACCACCCGGCGGCCGTCCCGCACCACGTCGGTCAGCACGGCGACGATGCTGGTGGTCATGGTGCTGAAGTCGATGTAGGCGTTGCGGATCGGGGAGCTGATGGGGATCGTGGTCTCGCGGACCTCGACGATCCTCACGGACGCACCGCCTCCTCGGAGGCCGCGGCGCGGGCGATGGCGGCTCCCATCTCGTGCGTCGAGGCCGTTCCGCCCAGGTCGCGCGTGCGCGGGCCATGCTCCAGCACGTGCTCGATCGCGCGCTCCACGGCGGCCGCCGCATCGGCATGCCCCAAGTGCTCCAGCATCATCGCTCCCGACCAGATCTGGCCCACCGGGTCGGCGATGCCTTGGCCCGCGATGTCGGGAGCGGAGCCGTGCACGGGCTCGAACATCGAGGGGAAGTCGCGCTCCGGGTTGAGGTTGGCCGAGGGGGCGATGCCGATGGTTCCCGCCACGGCGGGACCGAGATCGGAGAGGATGTCGCCGAAGAGATTCGAGCCGACCACCACGTCGAACCAGTCCGGATGCTGCACGAAGTGCGCCGTCAGGATGTCCACGTGGTACTGGTCGGTGCGGACGTCGGGATAGTCGGCCTTCATGGCGGCGAAGCGCTCGTCCCAGTAAGGCATCGAGAAGACGATGCCGTTGGACTTGGTGGCGGAGGTCAGGTGCTTCTTCGGCCGCCGGCGCGCCAGCTCGAAGGCGTAGCGCAGGATGCGGTCGACGCCGCGGCGCGTGAAGACCGTCTGCTGGACCACCAGCTCCTCGTCGGTTCCGGCGTAGAGGCGGCCGCCGATCTCCGAATACTCCCCCTCGTTGTTCTCGCGCACCACGTAGAAGTCGATGTCGCCGATGCCGCGCCCGGCCAGCGGCGAGGTCACCCCGCGCATCAGACGGACGGGGCGCAGGTTCACGTACTGGCGGAACTGGCGGCGGATGGGGATGAGCAAGCCCCACAGAGAGACGTGGTCGGGGACGCCGGGATAGCCGACGGCGCCGAGAAAGATGGCGTCGTGGCGGGCGATCTGCTCCAGCCCATCCTCGGGCATCATCCGCCCGTGCTGCGCGTAGTGCTCGCAGCTCCACGGGAGAATGTCCCAGGTGAAGGAGATGCCGAAGCGCTTCCCCACGGCGTCGAGGACCCTCATGCCCTCGGGGACCACTTCCTTGCCGATGCCGTCTCCGGGAATGACGGCGATGCGATACTGCCTCACGTGAGCCCTCCTGAAACGAAGAGAAGCGTTCACGCGGTCGCCGCGTCCGACCTCCAAGGTGGCGCCTTGGCCATCTGGCTAACGTAGGGGGATGGCCAAGACGCGAATCGGCGCCTCAGTGTTCGAGACGGAGCAGGAGTACGCGCTGGGGACCCACTTCGACGAGTTCTTCGAGCGCGACGGCGTTGCTCGCGAGCACTACGCCGGGCTCGTCGAGGCGTTGGCGGAATATCCACGCGAGGAGGTCCTGGGCCGCGTCCAGTCCATCAACGCGGCGCTCCTCCAGCGGGGAGTGACCTTCACCGTCTACGCGGATGCCAGCGGCATCGAGCGCGTCTTCCCTTTCGATCTGATCCCGCGCATCCTGCGCGCGGAGGAATGGAGCCGCATCGAGCGGGGCATCGCCCAGCGCGTGCAGGCGCTCAACGCCTTTCTCCACGACGTCTATCACGATCAGCGCATCCTGCGCGAGAAGCGCGTCCCCGCGGACCTGGTCTACTCGTGCAAGCACTTCTGCCGGGAGATGGTCGGCGTGGACGTGCCCGGCGGCGTCTACGTGCACGTCTCGGGGATCGACCTCATCCGAGACGAGCGCGGCGAGTTCTTGGTCCTGGAAGACAACTGCCGGACGCCCTCGGGGATCTCGTACGTGCTCGAGAACCGGGACGTCCTGAAGCGGAACTTCCCCGACCTCTTCGCGGGATACGCGGTGCGTCCCGTGGACGACTATCCCCGCCGCCTGCTGGACGTCCTGCGCCACGCGGCGCTGCAGTGGCGGGAGAACCCGACCGTCGTGGTGCTGACGCCGGGCATCCACAACTCGGCCTACTTCGAGCATGCGATGCTCGCGCGGCGCATGGGAGCCGAGCTCGTGGAGGGGCGCGACCTGGTGGTGATCGACGACGTTGTCTACGTGAAGACGACGCGCGGCCTCCAGCGGGTGGACGTCATCTACCGGCGCGTCGACGACGACTTTCTCGATCCTCTGTACTTCATCCCCGAGTCGGTGCTCGGCGTGACGGGGCTGCTCGATGCCTACCGGGCCGGCAACGTGGTGCTGGCCAACGCGATCGGCACGGGCGTCGCCGACGACAAGTCGGTCTATCGCTTCGTTCCGGAGATGATCCGCTTCTACTTGGACGAGGAGCCCGTCCTGGGCGTCGTGCCCACGTTCGATTGCACGGACCCGGCGCAGCGCCGCCACGTGGTGGGGCATCTCGCGGATCTGGTGGTGAAGAGCACGGCGGCCTCCGGCGCTACGGCATGCTGATGGGGCCCTACGCCGACGCGGCCGAGCGGGAGGAGTTCGCGCGCAAGATCGAGGCGAACCCGCGTGAGTTCATCGCTCAGCCCGTGATCTCGCTCTCGTCGCATCCCACGCTGGTCGACGGCGTGCTGGCCCCCAGGCGCGTCGATCTCCGCCCCTTCGCCCTCTACGGGCGTGAGGTGGACGTCCCACCGGCGGCCCTGACCCGCGTGGCCCTGCGCGAAGGCTCGCTCGTGGTCAACTCCTCGCAGGGGGGCGGCAGCAAAGACACCTGGGTGCTGCAGGGGTAGCGAAGCATATGCTGACGCGAGTCGCCGATTCGCTGTACTGGCTCGGGCGCAACATCGAGCGCGCCGAGACGATCGCGCGCATCCTGGACGTGAACTACACCCGCGCCATGGATCTCTACTCCATGCGAGACGGGCGCGGGGAGCATCTGTGGCGCTCCGTGATGCGTTGCGCGGGGTTCGTGGCGGATCCCCAGCTGCCCGCAGGGGGACGCGTGGCCGCCGAGGTGATCGCCTTCTGCGGCCTCGACCACGAGAATCCGTACTCGCTGCGCTCGTCCATCCGCATCGCCAGGACCAACGCGCTGGGCATCCGGTCGGAGCTGACCAGCGAGGTCTGGGAGACCGTGAACGCGCTCTACCTCTACGCGGAGGAGCAGGAGGCGCGCAGCGTCCTGCGCAGCGGGCCCTCGAAGTTCCTGCGGCGCGTGCGGGACGCGGCGCATGCCTTCGCGGGGGTGACCTCCGAGACGCTGACCCACGGGGACCGTTGGTCGTATCTGGTGGTGGGGCGCTTCTTCGAGCGCGCCTATATGACGGTGCGCATGCTCGACGCGGTGGACATCGAGCGCGAGCCGTGGCCCGAGGCCCAACGCCTTCTGGAGATGTGCTGCGCGGGGGAGCCGTTCACCCAGACCGTCGGCCATGCCTCCGAGCCGCGCGACGTGCTGGAGTTCCTGATCCTGCACCGCCAGTTCCCCCGCTCGCTGCACTTCTGCATGCGCCGGGTCGACGAGGCGATGCACGCGATCTCCGGCACGCCGCCCGACACGTTCGCGAACGACGCCGAGCGCCGCCTGGGGCGAGCGCGGGCCATGCTCGACTACGCCTCGATCGGCGACGTGCTCGGCGGCGGTCTGCCGGCGTTCGGAGCGGCCATGCGCGAGGAGTTCGAGGCGCTGCACGCCGCCATCTCTGCGAGCTATCAGCCCGGCATGGTGGGGGCCCCGTGAGCATGGAATACACGATCGCTCACGAGACGTCGTACTGGTACCCGCAGCCCGTGGTCGAGAGCTACACGGTGGTCCACCTCCAGCCGCGCAACGACGCGACGCAGTACTGCACCCGTTTCGAGCTCAGCGTGAAGCCGCGCGCGGGCGTTCGGAGCACCGTGGACCGGTACGGCAACGGGGTGCAGCACTTCGAGATCCTCTCCAGCCATCAAGAGCTGACGGTGCGCGCCAGCTCGACCGTGGTGAGCCTGGCCCCGCGGACGGTCGGCGAGCCGAGCGAAGCGACCCTGGAGCTCCTGCGGAGCGATCCGGAGCTGGACCTGCTCTACGACTTCGTGCAGGAGAGCGCGTACGTGCAGTTTGCGCCGGAGGTCGCGGGGTTCGCGGCGGATCTGGCGCCGCGGGGCGACCGCATCGGGGCGTGGTGCGGCGAGGTGTCGCGGGCGATCCACCGGCGCCTGCGCTACGACACCACCGCGACGAGCGTCCGCTCCACCGTCGTGGAGGCACTGCAAAGCCGGGCCGGAGTCTGTCAGGACTTCGCGCACGTGATGATCGCCGTGCTGCGCTCCGCGGGCATTCCCGCGCGGTACGTGAGCGGATACGTCTTTCGCGGCGAGACGGCGCCGGGAATCTTGGGGGCGGAGGCCTCGCACGCGTGGTGCGAGGCCTATCTCCCTCCGTACGGCTGGGTCGGATTCGACCCGACCAACGACGTCTTGGTCAACGACCAGTTCGTGCGCGTGGCCATCGGGCGGGACTACCACGACGTCAGTCCGGTCCGTGGCGTCTACAAGGGCTCCGGGAGCAGCGAGATGTCCGTCAACGTCGCCATGGATGCCCTGCAGTTTGCCCAACAGTAGCGCGCCGGTTCGCCTCCGTCACTCGATGCGCCCGAGGACGTCGCCTCGGTGCACCACCTCGTTGGCGGCCTTGAGGGTCCGCAGCCTCCCGTCGGCCGGCGCGCGGATCTCCAGCGTCGCCTTGAGCAGCATGAACTCGGCGATCAGGTCCCCGTGGCGCACGGCGGCGCCGTCGTCGGCGAGCCAGGTGGTGATCACCCCGTCGGCGACGCCGTTCCAGAGCTCGTCGGGAACCACGATGTCGACGGCCATGCGGGCTCTAGGCTCCCCGTCCCGCGAGCGCGGCCATGCTCTCGTACGCGGCCACGATCTTGGCGGGATTGGGCAGGGCGAACTCCTCCATCGGGCGCGAGTAGGGAATGGGGATGTCGGGGTAGCCCACGCGCTTGGGCGTGGCCTTGAGCATCGAGACGTCGTGCTCGACCACGGTCGCCATGATCTCGCCCGTCATCCCGTAGCTTTGATAGTCCTCGTCCACCACGATGAGGCGCCCGGTCTTGCGCACGGAGGCGATCACGTGCTTGCGGTCCAAGGGCACCAGCGAGCGCAGATCGATCACCTCCGCGGAGACGCCTCGATCGGCCAGCAGGTCGGCGGCCTTGAGGGCATGATGGACGCCGGAGGTGATGCCGACGATCGTGACGTCGGTACCCTCGCGCACGGTGGCCGCCTTGCCGATGGGCACCGTGTAGGCTTCCTCGGGCACCCCGACGATCGACGCCGGCTCCGTGCCGAGCCACCCCATGCCCTGCAAGCCCTTGTGGAAGAGATAGATGACGGGGTTGTCGTCGCGGATGGCCGCCGTCATCAAGCCCTTGGCGTCGTACGCGTTCGACGGCGCGACGACTTTCATTCCGGGCAAGTGGGCGAACGTGCCGTGGAGGCACTGGGAGTGCTGTCCCGCGTCGCTGTAGCCGCCGCCGGTGGCCGTCATCAAGACCATCGGAACCCGCACGCTCCCGCCGGAGAAGTACGTGTTCTTGGCCATGAAGTTGTAGATCGCGTCCATGCAGACCCCAAAGAAATCGACGAACATCAGCTCGACGACGGGGCGCATGCCGTCGGCCGCGGCCCCGGCCGCGGCGCTGATGAACGCTGTCTCGGAGATCGGCGTATCGCGCACCCGCTCGGCGCCGAACTCCTCGTACAGGCCGCGCGTGTTGCCGAAGACGCCGCCGAGCTTGGCGATGTCCTCGCCCATCACGAAGACGCGCGGGTCGGTGCGCATCTCTTGCGCGATCGCCTCTGCCATGGCCCGCGCGATGGTCAGCTTGCGGGCGCTGGGTGTGCCGTTGCTCATGGTATTCTCCTCACTCGCGCCTAGACGAAGACCTTGTCCAGAGCCGCCGCGGGCTCGGGGTAGGGACTGCGCCGCGCGAACGCGATCGCGTCGTCCACGCGCTTGCGCGCGCGGGTGACGATCTCCGCATCCTCTTGCGGCGTCAGGGCGTCGACGGTGGTCAAGTACCCGCGGTAGGCCGGGATGGGATCCCTGGCCGCGAGCATCTCGAGCTCCTCCTTGGGACGATACTGCTGCGCGTCCCCCATGAAGTGGCCGGAGAGGCGGAGCGTCTCGATCTCGATGAGCGAGGGGCCTTCGCCGTTGCGGGCGCGCTCGATGGCTTGCCCGGCGACTTTGAAGACCTGGAGCACGTCGTTGTTGGCCACGTAGTGTCCCGGGATGCCGTAGCCGATGGCGCGGACGTCGTTGTGCTCCACGGGCGTCGAGGCGCTCTTGGGAACGGAGATCGCCCACGAGTTGTCCTCGATCACGAAGATCACCGGAAGCTTCCAGATGGCCGCCAAGTTGAGCGCCTCGTGGAAGGCGCCTTGGTTGGCCGCCCCTTCTCCAAGGTACGCCACCGCCACGCCGTCCTTGCTCTGGAGCTTGCGCGAGAGGGCGGCGCCCACCGCCGGCCCCACGCTCTGGCCGATGATGCCCGAGCACGAGAAGTTGACGGCGGGATCGAAGAGGTGCATGTGGCCGCCGCGGCCGCCGCTCAGCCCGTCGCCCTTGCCGAAGATCTCGGCCGCCATCTTGTCGAGATCGACGCCTTTGGCGATGGCGACGTGGTGGGCGCGGTGCGTCGACGTCACCACGTCGGTCGGCTTCAAGTGGATGCAGACGCCCGCGGCGCACGGCTCTTGCCCCTTGGAGAGATGCATCTCGCCGGGTATCGGCCCGCTTGCCATGTTGAAGACCGGTGTCTTGCCTTCGAGATAGATCGCCTCGATGGTGTCCTCGAAGTAGCGCGAGGCCACCATCCGTTCGTACATCCAGAGCTTCTGCTCTCGCGTGGGTAACATGACGCCTCCCTTCCCCAGGACGTGATGAGCCTGCCGTAGGCATTATGCCCACGTCAGGCGCGGCATCTCGCCGTGATCAGACTACAGGCCTATGCGCGCGTTGCCGCGAAGCATCCACCAGGTTGCTTTGACGCTCGCGGAGGGCGTGTGGAGACGGGGCTTCAGACCGCACTCGCTCAACACTATGCGCTGGTGCAAACGCAGCTGCTCGAGGCCGTCGGCGGACGCCCCGTGGCAGGCTTGCGAGCCCCGCACGGACTGCCGGCTGGCTTCGTCCAGCACGATCTCGGCGCCGGGGCACCCATACCGACGTTCGAGCACGTCGGCGAGGACGGCCTCTCGATCCGCGTCGCGCTGCTCGAGTCCCCGGAGCATCTCGCCTTCATGGTCCATCTGATGACGGTGGAGATGCGGCCGTGGTGCTCCGGGGCCGAGCACGCCGAGGCGGGCTTGGGCGACGTGCTCGCCTTCGAGCTGGAGGCCGTTGAGCCGGCAGACGCGGCGCTGATGCGGCGCGGAGCTCTGCTGCTGCGCGACGCGCTGGCCGCGGTGGGTCTTGGATCCAACGTGCAGCTGGCCAAGCCGCCGGGGCTCGACGTGCTGGTGCCGCTCGACCGCGGCTACCCGGTCTCGCAGCTGCGCGCGGCGGAACGCTTCCTCGCCGGAGAGCTCACGCGGCGCCACCCGGACGTCTTCAGCATCGCCTACTATCGCTCGCAACGCGCCGGGCGCGTCCACCTCGGCACCGGTGCCAAGGGCGTCTCGCGCACCTACCGCGCGCCGTACTCGCTGCTCGCGGTGCCGGGGCTCTCCGTGGCCCTGCCGATCACCTGGCGCGAGCTCGAGCGCGACGCCAACGCCCCCGTGGCGGCACGTGACCTGCCGGCGTTCCTGCGCGCGCACCCGCGCGACCCCGACGCGGGCGTTTCGCCGCAGAATCCGCTGGAGCTGCTGGTGCGCGCCGAGGAGGCGCGCCCGCGTGATGGAGAGTGACGACGCGGCGCCTACTCTTTGCCGATTTTCTGATTCTCGTTGTTGAGAAGAAAGATCTTGTCGGCGTGGCGAACGCCGAGGCCCTTCTGATCATAGAAGATGCCGACGTAGCGCCCTGGCTTGATGGCCTTCATTTGGTACGTCGTCTTGCCGTCGGCGGAAAAAATCTGATCGAACTTTGGCACGAGAACGAAACTCAATGTCTGGTGCGTCGTCGGGCTATAAACCTTTATGTTATCCATCGAGACATGTTTCGTGATACCGTAGAACGTCGAAGCGGCAAGCGCGGCGTTCGGCGCCAGCATGGCGATGGCGGCTGTGAGCGAAATCAGTATCATGCTCATGTGTTTCATGCGTTTTCCTCCAGGCCGATCGGGACGGGCTCGGTCGCCATCGTCGCATCACGGATCACCATCGCAGCGGACCGTTCTCTGTGCACCAGGGTTACCGAGCTGCGCCATGCGGCGCTTGCTCCGGCGGCGTCGGCAAATCAATTGTAGCTGGCGTAGCTCGCGTCTGCCAATCGTTGAAACGAGGGATGCGGTGCCGGCGTTATCCCCAGTTTCCACGATACCTGAACCGTGGCGGCTGTGGTACGCTGACGCCGGTGCCGCCGCGCGGCGCAGCGCGACGGCGGCGGATACCGCGAAACCTTGGCCGCAATGCCAAAACGGTTCCGACGCGCAAGATCTCAAAAGAGGTAGCAAGGTGCTGATCGGATTCTTCGGTCCATTCGTCGTGGTCGTCGTGCTCCTGATCGTGGTGAGCGCGTCCGTCAAAGTGTTGCGCGAATACGAGCGCGGCGTCGTCTTTCAGATGGGCCGCTTCTCGCGCGTCAAGGGGCCGGGCCTCATCCTGCTCGTCCCCTTCGTCCAGCAAATCGTTCGAATCGACTTGCGGACGATCGTCATGGAAGTTCCGAGTCAAGATCTGATCTCTCGCGACAACGTCTCGGTCAAAGTGGACGCCGTTCTTTACTTCCATGTCGTGGATGCGGCCAAGGCCGTCATCCAAGTGGAGCAATTCGTCGCGGCGACAAACTTGCTCGCGCAGACTACGCTACGCTCGGTTTTGGGTCAGCATGACCTCGATGAGATGCTGGCAGAGCGCACACGGCTCAACACGGACATTCAGGACATCCTCGATACGCGAACCAAAGCATGGGGCATCGAGGTGAGCGCGGTCGAGATTCGTGACGTCCAGCTGACGGAGAACATGGTCAAGGCGATCGCCAAGCAAGCAGAAGCCGAGCGCGATCGGCGCGCAAAGGTGATCCATGCCGAAGCCGAGTTCCAGGCATCGCAGGTGCTCGTCAACGCTGCGACGATTCTTGGATCGATCCCGGCGGCGATGCAGTTGCGCTATCTGCAGACCCTGACCGAGGTGGGAGGAGAGCACAATTCAACGATCGTGTTCCCCATGCCGCTCGACATCGTCAAGCCATTCTTGGATATCCTCGAGAGAGCGGCAGCCCCGGCCCCCGCCAGCGCGATGGTCACGAACGGGCTCAAGCTCACGGTGCCGCCGGCGTAAGAGTGCGCTGGCCCGATGGCCATGGGACCGGGTGATGAAGGAGATGGCCGCACCTTGGTTGCTTGCGCGGCGCGTCAGGATGGCGCGCCGGTGGGCGGGAGGGGCTGGTTCGTTGCGTCGTGCCGGCGCGCGGAAGCCGCGCCGATCACCGCGTTGTAGACCCAGGCCACGATGGCGCCGCCGAGCGCGGAGATGGCCACGAACCAGACGAAGCCGATCAGCCCGAAGCCGCCATAGCCCCAGCCCATGTGCGGGTAGCCGGGTGCGCCTCCGTACGGGCCCCGCATCACGGATCCCATGCCGTACATGAACGGCATGCCCATCGAGAGCGATGCGAGGACCCCTAGCGCGGCGAAGCCCGCGGCCAGACCGGCAGGGCTCAAGGGGTGGTAGCGTGGTGTCTCGTTCATCGTCGTCTCCTCCGGGGCGCGGGCTCCATCGATAGCGTACCCACGTTGGGAGACGCGGCATGCGCGCGTCACGAATAGGCTGGATGGCCCTACGCGGAGAAGTCGACCCGGACATGAAACCCCTGCTCTCGCTTCAGTACGTGCCGGCCGGCACGGGATACCGCCTGCGGCTGGGGCCCCTCGAGTTCAGCCAGAGCTCGTTCCTGATCCTCACGGCCGTCGTCGTCGGCGGCAGCTGCGGCCGGGAGGGGCCGATCGTGCAGATCGGCGCGACCATCGGCTCGGTCTTGGGGCAGATCGTCCAGGCCCCCGCGCCCATCGTTCGAACGCTGGTCGCCTGCGGGGCGGCGGCCGGCATCTCCGCAACCTTCAACGCCCCCATCGGGGGCGTCTTCTTTGCCAGCGAGGTGATCCTCGGCGACTTCGCGCCGCACTCGTTCGCGGCGATCGTCGTCTCCAGCGTCACGGCCGCCGTCATCGGGCGGGCCTATCTGGGCGATCGCCCCTCGTTCGACGCCGCCGGCTTCAAGTTGATCTCCGGGCAGGAGCTCTGGCTCTACGCGCTGCTGGGGAT
>DATLUD010000061.1:0-3806 GCA_035533275.1 Candidatus Dormiibacterota bacterium
GTGACGGCCTGCTCGTAGACGCTCGGCACGGCGCGCACGCCGACCAGCGTGTTGAAGAACAGGATGAAGAACACGGTGTTCCCGATGACGAAGAGCACCGTCTTCCAATCGAGCCCGAACCACGTGATGGCCAGCGGCAGCCAGACGATGCCGGATACCGCGTTGAAGAAGCCCGCTAGCGGCTCCACGAAGGCGGCCAGCCTCCGGCTGATCCCCACGAGTACTCCGCAGGCGATGCCAAGCGCCCCCGCGACGCTCACGCTGAGGACCAGGCGCTCCAAGCTCGCGGCGATGTTGGGCCACAGGCTGCCGTCCCGCAGCCCCCCGATGAGCACCGCGCCGACCGCGGCCGGCGAGGCCATCGAGATCGGCTTCACCAGCCCGCTCGCCGTCAAGGCGTACCACGCCACGAAGATCAGCGCGAAGGAGAGGATGCCGGGACCGACGGCGCGCGCCGCGGCGTAGGCCCGCGCGCCTAGCGGTACACCAGTCCCCATCGCTCCACCGTCGCCTCTTCGAGCGGGCGCAGGACGAAGTAGTCGGTCAGATACCAGAGCACGCCGATGGTGACCATCCCCGCCACGATCCGCGGGGTCAGATCGAACGCCTCCGCCTTGAAGATCAAGTAACCTAAGCCCCCCGCGCCCACCAAGATTTCCGCCGCGATGAGCGCGCGCCAGCCGTAGGCGATCCCCAACCGTAGCCCGGAAACGATGTGCGTGAGCGCCCCCGGCAAGAGCACCTGAAAGATGATCCGCGGCGAATCGCCGCCGAGCGTTCGGATCGCGTCGCGGTACTGCCGCGGCACCATGCGCACGCCCAGCATCGTGTTGAACGTCACCGGAAAGACCAGCGTATACCAAACGGAGACCACGATCGTCCGGTCGGAGAAGCCGAACCAGATGAGCAGCAGCGGCAGCCACGCGATGCCCGAGAGCGACTGGAAGAATCGCAACGGTGGCGAGAGCAGGGCCGAGAGCGGCTCGCTCAAGCCGATGACGAAGCCGACGAGCACGCCGAGGACGGCCCCCGTGCTGCCCGCGAGCGCGATACGGCGTGCCGTTTCGAAGACGTAGGCCGGCAGGATCCCCTTGGCGATCATGTCGCCGAACGCCTGAACCACCGCGAGCGGCGAGGGCATCACGCTCGTGGGCACGTGCCAGATCCACACCACCAGCGCCCAGAGCGCCACAAATGCCGCGAACGGCGCGATCACGCGCGCCGGCTCCTCGAGGCCCTGCATCAACCGATTCACGTGCGCGCGTCGGCCGGGGCGGCCTCGGGGGCGTCCACGCTCGCCTCCGCCTTGAGCAGGCGCAGAATGCGCTGCTGGTACTCGTGGAAGCGCGTGTCCGCCGTCAGCAGGTCCCAGCGCCGCCCCTCGCGTGGGATCTCGATCGGCAGCGAGGCCTTCACGCGCCCGGGGTGCGCGGTCAGCACCACCACGCGATCCCCCAAGATGATCGCCTCGTCGACGCTGTGCGTGACGAAGAGGATCGTCTTGTGCTCGTGCATCGTGATCCGGACGAGCTCCTCCTGCATCGTCGTGCGCGTCTGCGCGTCCAGCGATGCGAAAGGCTCGTCCATCAGCACCACCTCCGGATCGGCGGCCAGCGTGCGCGCCACCGCAACGCGCTGGCGCATGCCGCCGGAGAGTTCGTGCGGATACTTGCGCTCGAAGCCCGCGAGGCCGGTGAGCGCGACGTACCGGCGCACGACGTCCTCACGCGCGCGCCGCGGTACCTTTTGGATCTCTAGTCCGTGGCCAATGTTCCCCTCGACGGTTCGCCAAGGGAGGATCGCGAAGTCTTGGAAGACCATGCCGCGATCCCGCCCCGGGCCCTTCACCTCACGGCCGTCGACGGCGATGCGGCCGCCCGTGGAGCGCGCAAGTCCCGCTACCAAATAGAGCAGCGTGGACTTTCCGCAGCCGCTGGGTCCCAGCAGGCAGACGAACTCGCCCTCGGCGACGTCGAAGCTGACGCCGTCGAGGGCGCGAACGCGCTGCCAGGTGCTCCGGTTGAAGTACTCGTGCGAAACGTCCTCGATGGCGATCTTCGCGCGCATCTCCATGACGACGAACCGCTACGGCATCGCTTTGACCGGCTTGAGGTCGGAGAACGCCTGCGGTTCGGTCCGCATCGCCTCCGCCACGTACTTGGTGTCGATCTCCTTGGTGAAGTCGACCAGCTTGTGTATCCGCCCGAGCTTCAGCAACTGATCCTGCTCGCGGTTCGCCGCCTGGAGCGTATTCACGCTGAAGCGCGGGTCGAAGTCCATGTACTTGATCGCCGTCTCCGCCTCGGCCGGGGTCAGCCCCTCGATCCAGCGCGTGGCGATCATCGCCGCCTCGTGCGGATGGCGCCGAACGTAGGCCTCGGATTCCGCGAACGCGTCGGTCAGCTCCTGGATGACCTTCGGATGGCTGGCGATGAAGGCGTCCGAGGTAGCGATGTAGAGGCCGTAGCCCAGGTACTTGCCGCCGCGATCGACCAGGTACGACCCCGGAACCTCCTTGAGGATCATCGTGCCGTACGGCTCCCAGGTCGACTCGGCGTCGATCGCGCCCGTGCGCATCGCCGAGACGGAGCTCGAGGGCGGCACGTTGACGAAGCTGACCTTGGTGGGATCGACGCCCTTGGCGGCGAGCAGATCGCGAAGGTAGGCCTCGCCGGTGCCGCCGACGACCATCCCGACGCGCTTGCCGGCCAAGTCCTCCGGATGCCCTGGACGAATCCCGCTTCCCTTGCGCGCGGTGACGGCGAGCATGTCGTCGTAGTAGGCCCGCGATGCGTTGCCCATGATCACCACGACCGCTTTCAGCGGGACGCCAGCGTTGTACGCCGCCGCCATCGTCGTGGGCGTCACGGTCATGAACTGGGCGTTCCCGCTCTGGAACGCGCGCATCGTCTCCGCGCCCGTCCCGAGCACTTTGAGCTTCAGGTCGATCCCGTGCTTGACGAAGATGCCCTTTTCCACGCCGACGAACTCCGGCAGGTGGTTCATGTTGTTGGCCGTGGCGAGGACGAATTGAGGCACGGTATCGGCCGACGCGCGCGGCGCTGCGCACGCGAAAGCCACCGAGACACCAAGAAGAAGCGCGATCGTTTTCCACCGTGTAATCCGCATGGCGACCTCCGATCTTCGGTTTGGTGCACCTGATTCGGGACGACGGCGACGTCGACGATGAAAGCGATGGGACCACGGAACCTGAACCGGTCGCCCGCCCGCTTGTCTGCGCGCCGCCTTCTGCGGCGCGCGGGTCTCTCCTGTGAGGAGTATAGCAAATAGCGAGCAAGCGGCATCGACGAGCACCCGCTTGGCATTTAAACCGAGCAAGCGCTTCCACGCGCGACGCCGATGCTGTGGCGGAGATGGATCTGCCCGTCTGGGCCCGCTTCGTCAGCGCTCGCGCCGCGGCCAATGAGAAGCCCGGCGCGATCGACGAGCCCGTGACCGTCGGCGGCACGGCTTCGATCGTCCTATCCCATGACGAACGGGTCCCGCGCCGTCCCCTCGGTGGCCGCTGCGACTACGATCTCGAGATCGAGTACCCCCGCGCGCTGAGCCTCACGGCCATCGAGGCCAACGGCCCGGTCCTCGTCCGCTCGGCGCGCGCATCAGTCACCGTTCACGCCGCCAATGGCGCGGTGCGGGTAGGTTGAGCGCGCACACCGATCTCGGCACGGCGCGCATCGCCCCCGGCGTCATCCGTGCCGATGCGGCCGGCACGCCGGTCACCCTACGCACGGCCTTGGGCGCCGTGACCGTTACCGGCTCACGCGGATAGCGTGCGCACCGGCGAC
>DATLUD010000062.1:0-25486 GCA_035533275.1 Candidatus Dormiibacterota bacterium
AAGCGAGGGACGCACGAGGGCGCCGATCCGCGGAGGATCCGCGCCCTCCTCACGTCAGCGCTCCACGGGGAGCCCGGCTTGGACCCACGCGAGCATGCCGCCGGCGAGGTTGAAGACGCCGTCGAAGCCTCGTTCGACCAGGAAGTCGCAGGCGTTCCCGCTGCGGCGCCCCGACCGGCAGATCAACACGACTTCGCGATCGCGGGGAAACTCGTGAAGGCGTTCGGGGACCTCCATGAGAGGCATGTGCCGAGCCTCGGCCACGTGAGCCTCATGCCACTCGTGCAGCTCGCGGACGTCGATCAGCACCGCGCCCTCGGCGATGCGCTGCTTGGCCTCCACGGGAGTGATGTCGCGCACGGTGTCTCCTTCAACACAGAATACGGTAGAGGGGCGGTTACCGGCCGCCCCTCTACCCCAAGCATACACGTTCGCCGCACCGGCGACCCCACCGTTACGGCAGCTCGATCTCCGCGAGATTCTTCTCGATCTTCCGCTTGACCCGCTGCAGCGCGTTGTCGATCGACTTGACGTGGCGCTTCAGGTCCCGCGCCATCTCCTGGTAGGACTTACCCTCCAGATACGACAGCAGCACCTGCGACTCGAGCTCCGAGAGATTCTCCTGGATGCGCTCCTTGATGTCTTCCGAGATCTCCTGGTTGATCACCAGTTCCTCGGGATCGGACATCTTGGCCGAAGCCATCACGTCGAGCAGCGTCCGCTCGCTGTCCTCGTCGTAGATCGGCTTGTTCAGCGAGATGTACTGGTTCAGCGGAATGTGCTTCTGCCGCGTCGCGGTCTTGATCGCCGTGATGATCTGCCGCGTGATGCAGAGCTCCGCAAAGGCCCTGAAGCTGGAGAGCTTGTCGGCTTTGAAGTCGCGGACCGCCTTGTAGAGGCCGATCATCCCTTCTTGGATGATGTCTTCGCGATCGGCGCCGATGAGGAAGTAGCTCTTGGCCTTGATGCGGACGAAGTTCTTGTACTTCGTGAGCAGGCACTCCATGGCCAGGTTGTCCCCGGCCTTGGCCGCGCTGACGAGGTCCTCGTCAGGCCGCTCGTGATAGTTGAGGCCGTCCTGGGACGGGAGGGTCAACCCCATCGAATTCCTTTGTCTCCCACTGTGTCTCGGCGAGGGCGAAAGCGCGAGCCGCGGCTCGTCGGCCGCCCGCACCTAGGTCATTATAGGAGGGTCCTGCAAGCCTCGTCAACCTCGCGCGGCAGGATTTCCCCCGGCGAGCGCGACGAAGCGCGCGCTCACTCGGCCAAGCTGCGCTGACGCAGGGCCTCGTACAGCAGGACGCCGGCCGCTACCGACGCGTTCAAGGACTCGGTCTTGCCCAGCATGGGAATGCTCAGCAGGAGGTCGCACTGCTTGCGGACCAGATCGTGCAGGCCCACGCCTTCGGCGCCGATCACCAGGCACACGTCCACCGTAAGGTCGGCCTCGGTGTAAGGGCGCCCCATCTCGGCTCCCGCCGCCCCGGCCACCCAGACGCCCGCCTCTTTCATCTCCCGCAGGGCGGCCGCCATGTTCGTCACCTGGGCGATGGGCAGATGGGCGACGGCGCCGGCCGATGCCTTGCGAACCGTGGCGTTGACCCCCACGCTCCTGCGCTCCGGGATCACCACGCCCGCCGCCCCCACGGCCTCCGCCGTGCGCACGATCGCGCCGAGGTTGTGCGGGTCGGTCAAGTGATCGAGCGCCACGATCAGACGCGGCGAGGGCGCGGCCAGCAGATCGCTCAGGCTCGCGTACCCGAACGGCTCCGAGAGGGCGACCACCTGCTGGTGCGCCTTGAACGGATAGCGATCGAAGTGGCCGCTCTCCTCGAACCGCACGTTGCTGCCCGCCTTGCGCGCAAGCTCCACGATCTCTTGGACCTGAGGCTCGCGCGTCCGCTGCTTGCCGACGTGGATGCGGCGAAAGTGCTCGCCGGCGCGCAGCGCCTCGACCACGGCATGGATGCCGTACACCACTTCGTCGCTGGGGATCATGGGTTTGGCCGCGATCGCCGTGCGGGGTCCGCCGGTGCGCTTCAGTCCTTTGGGGCGGCGATGCTCCACGTCGTTCCTTCCTTGGCATCCTTCACCAGGATGCCGATGGCGCCGAGCGCGTCGCGCAGCTCGTCGCTGCGTGCCCAGTCGCGCGCTTGGCGCGCCTCGCGGCGCGCCGCGAGGATGCTCTCCATCCACTCGAGCGCGCCGCCGCCGTTGACCGATGCGCCGATGCTCTCCGCCAGGGCCCTGACGCCGGCGGCCTGCTCCGCGGTCAACGTCGCCGCCCGCTCGAGCCCCGAGAGGCGATCGCCGGGCGGCGCCACGCCGAGCACCCACATGGCGCCGTAGAGCGCGCGCGCCGCGGCCGCGGCGGCCTCCCCGCGCAACGCACGGGCCTCGCCAAGCCACGGAAACAGCGCGGCCAGGGCCCCCGCGGTGTTCATGTCGCCGTCGAGCGCGTCGCGGAACGCGTGGACCATGGCGGACGCCTCGGGAGAGGGCGAGCGCAGCACCCGCAGCGCCTCTTGCTCGTCGATGCGATCGACCCCGCCTGCGCGCGCCAGCTCGGCGAGCGCGTCGTCGAGCCGCTGCAGCCCCTTGGTGGCGGCCTCGATCGAGGCGTCCGTGAAGTTGGCCTGCTTGCGGTAGTCGATCTGCAGGAAGAGGACGCGCAGCGCGCGCGGATCGTGGCGTCGCAGCTCCTCCTCGAGCGGCACGAAATTGCCCAGGCTCTTCGACATCTTCGAGCCGTCGAAGAACAGCAGCCCCGTGTGCACCCAGAAGTTGGCCATCGGCTCGCCGTGCAGCAGCGGCTCGGTCTGCGCGATCTCGTTCTCGTGGTGCGGGAAGATCAGGTCCAGCCCGCCGCCGTGAATGTCGAACGGCTCGCCGAGATACTCCCACGACATCGCGGAGCACTCGATGTGCCAGCCCGGCCTGCCCGGTCCCCACGGGGAATCCCACGCCGGCTCACCAGGCTTCTGCTTCTTCCACAGCGCGAAGTCGAGCGGGTCGTGCTTGTGCTCGCTTCCGTCGATGCGCACGCTCTCCAGCAGATCGTCCACGTTGCGGCCCGAGAGCTTGCCGTACGCCGGCCACTTGCGCACGCCGTAGTAGACGCCGTCCTCGGTCTCGTAGGCGATGCCCAGCTCCTCAAGACCGCGGATGATCTCCACGATCTTGGGGATGTGCTCCGTGGCTCGCGGCTCCACGTCGGGGCGGCGCACGCCGAGCTGTTCGAGGCTGGCGACGAAGCTGCCGTAGTACTTCTCGACGACCGCGTGCCACGAGATCCCTTCCTCGGCCGCGCGCGCGATGATCTTGTCGTCGATGTCGGTTACGTTCTGCACGTACGTCACCGGATAGCCCGCGAACTCCAGAAAGCGGCGCAAGACGTCGAAGAAGAGCATCGAGCGGGCGTGACCCAGGTGGGGGTCGGCGGACGGCGTGAGCCCGCACATGTAGATGCGGACCCGCTTGCCGTCGAGAGGAGCGAACTCCTCGACCGTACGGGTGCGCGAGTTATAGAGCCGCAGAGACATCGTTTCCGCCGCGCTCCTCCAGGATGCGCTCGAGGCGCGCGACGCGCGCGGTCAGCTCGGCGATGCGCTCCATCTCCGGGTCCGGCATGTCGACGCGCGGACGGTCCGACACGGCGCGAATTGGAACCCCGTCCTGCGCCACCACGCGCCCGGGAATGCCCACCACGGTGCTGTTGGCGGGCACGTCCTTTACCACCACGCTGCCGCCCCCGACCTTGGCGTTGGCGCCCACCGTGATCGCGCCCAGCACCGAGGCGCCGACGCCCACCGTCACGCCGTCCTCGAGCGTGGGGTGGCGCTTGCCGTGCTGGAGCGAGGTGCCGCCCAGCGTGACGCCCTGATAGAGCGTGACGTCGCGACCGATCTCCGTGGTCTCGCCGATCACCACGCCCATTCCATGGTCGATGAAGAACCCCGGTCCGATCGTGGCCCCCGGATGAATCTCGATCCCGGTCAAGAAGCGCGTGACCTGCGAGAGCAGACGCGGCACCAGCGGGACGCGCGCCTTCCACAGGGCATGGATGGCGCGATGGGCGGTGATGGCGTGGAAGCCGGGATAGCAGAGCACCACCTCGAGCCACGACGAGGCCGCGGGGTCGCGCTCCAACGCGGCGCGGAGATCGGCCAACAGCACGGGAGTTCGCATGGGATGCCTCATCAGTGATTCGACGGAGTGGGGCAGCGAAGGCTGCCCGCACGGCTGCTCAAACGCGCCGCGGGGCGCGCGGGTTGCGGGTCAACGGCTACAGCGTCGACAGCTCCGTCCGGCTGAGAAGTGCGGGGTCTCCATCGTCGTGGCTCGGTTCGCGCCGCGTTCCCCTGAGCCCCTTTCACGAGCGGATAATCTGACTATTTCGACCAATATTGTCATGAATTTTCCGGCTTCTTGCGCACGGGCCGCCCGCGCTCGTCGAACTCGATCTTCTCCAGGCCGCGGCCGTGCAGGACGTGGCGGGTGGCATCGGCGAGCCGGATGTCGATCCGCGCGGCGCCCAGGAGAGGAAAGAGCAGGTTGAGCGGCGCCCCGTGCTCCTCTCCCGTGAGCGCCAAGCGGACGTAGCGGAACGCGTCCTTCTTCTTCAGCCCGTACTCCGCCGCCAGGACCGGGAGATCTTGCGAGAGCGGCAGGTCGTGCAGCGTCCGGATCCCCTCGCGCGCGCGCTCCCGGTCGACGTCGAAGACGTACTGACGCACCGAGTCGAGGTAGTAGAGCACGTTGCGGTCGCGCAGCTCCTCGAGACGGCGCGCCGGGATCACCGCGCTCTCCGCGCGCAGATCGCGCGCGATCGGCACGGCGTCGGCGGCGGTCTCCAGCCCCTCGCCGTACGCGTCGACGAAGGTGGAGACCCAGCGCTCGAAGCCCGCCGGGAAGGCATCGCCCTCGGCCAACTGCACGAGGCCGGCGTGCCGAAAGGCGTCGGCGAGCATGCGCTCCAGCTCCGCGCGCGGCAGACGATGGAGATACTGGCGGTTGAACCAGCGCAAGCGCCGCTCGTCGAAGACCGCCGGCGCGTGGTGGACGCGCTCGAGCGAGAACGCCTGCACCAGCTCGTCGAAGCCGTAGAGCTCGCGCTCGCCTTCGGGCGACCAGCCCAGGAACGCGAGATAGTTGATCAGCGCCTGCGGCAGGAAGCCCTGCTCTCGGAACTCGCCGACGCCCACGGTCTGGTGGCGCTTGGAGAGCTTCTGATGCTCGGCGTTCAGAATCAGCGGCACGTGCGCGTAGCGCGGCGCGCGCAGGCCCAGCGCATCCAGGATCATGCGCTGCGCCGGCGTGTTCGGCAAGTGCTCGTCGGCGCGCAGCACCAGCGTGATCTCCATGGCTTCGTCGTCCACCGCCGCGGCCAGGTTATAGGTCGGCCACCCGTTCGACTTCAGGATGACGAAGTCGGCGACGTACTGGTGCTCGAAGCGCACATCTCCGTGAATGAGGTCGTGCACCACCGTCTCGCCCGGCTCGACCGTGAAGCGCACCATGGCAGGGCGCCCCTCGCGCTCGAAGCGCTCGCGCTCCCGCGCCTCCAGCGTGCGGCACCGGCCGTTGTAGCGCGGCGCCTTGACGCCCGCTTGCAGTTGCGCGCGCCGCTCGCTCTCGAGCTCCTCGGCTGTGCAGTAGCACCGATAGGCGCGCCCCAACGAGACCAGCCGCTCCGCGACATCGCGGTAGATGGCCAAGCGCTCTGACTGGCGATAGGGAGCGAACGGGCCGCCGCGGACGGGATCCTCGTCGAAGACGAATCCCAGCCACGCGAGATCGGCGAGCAGCCCCTCCTCGCTCCCGGGAACGCTGCGCGTTTCGTCGGTGTCCTCGAACCGCAGTACCGTTGTGCCGCCCAGGCGCCTGGCGAGCAGCACGTTGAAGAGCGCGGTCCGCGCGCCCCCGACGTGAAGACTCCCCGTCGGTGACGGCGCGAAGCGCACGCGCAGCGGAGCCCCTCCAAGGTCGATCATCGCTGGCTAGTATAGCACGCGCGTCGCGGCGACAAACGTACGGTCGAAAATAGCGGTACCTTCAGACCTCACTTTTCGCCTATGCTGTCGCTGTGCACGAGGCCGAGACCTTCGCAGAACGCTTCTCGCGGCTCATCAAGGAGCGCGGCCTCACCGACACCGAGGTGGCCTCGCTCTTGGGTGTCAGCGAGGGCGCCGTGCGCAAGATCAAGCGCGGTGACACGCAGAGTCTCAAGCTCCACGGCGCCTTGCGCCTGGCCAAGCGTCTGAGCGTCACGCCCTATTATCTCGCCGGAGAACGTGAGCCTCGAGCACGCACGCGATCGCGAGGCGCCGCCGCGCAAGCCACGCCACCCGAGGCGCTGGCCGTCGCGGCGGTGGAAGATCTTGCCGCGAAGCTGGAGCAGGTCGACCGTCGCCTGAACGCCCGCATCGAGCATCTCGAGGCGGAAGTCCTACGGCTGCGCGGTAGGCGGCGCACAGGGAGCGGATAGCCTCGTAGCTCGGCTCCTCGGAGAATGGTTCCATCTCTCCGAGTATAGCGAACGCGCGTTCGATTGCGCAACGCCCACGGCGCTCACCGCTCGAGCAGGGCCACGGCGCTCGCGCTCATCCCCTTCTCCTCGCCCTCGAATCCCAGACCCTCGGGCGACTTCACCTTGACGCTCACAGCGAGCACCGGGACGAAGAGCGCCCGGGCGAGGTTCTCGCGCATGGCTTCCACGTGGGCGCCCAGACGGGGGCGCTGCGCGACCAGCACGGCATCGACGTTCGCCAATTCCCAGCCCACCTCACGCACGGCCCCGGCGCACTCGGCCAGCATCCGGAGAGAGTCGGCGCCCTTCCACCGTGGATCGCTCGCGGGAAACCGCCCGCCCAGGTCGCCCAGCGCCGCCGCGCCGAGGATCGCATCGGCCACCGCATGCGCCAGGACGTCGGCGTCCGAGTGACCCAGGAGACCGGCCTCGTGCTCCACGCGCACGCCGCCGAGGATCAACGGGCGCCCGGGCACCAAGGGGTGGGCGTCGTATCCATAGCCCACGCGGCAACTGGTCGTCTCACGTCTGGCCATCGTGCTCCGCCAAGGTCTGTACGAGGGTAAGGTCCGCCGGATGGGTGACCTTGGGGTTGGGCGACTGGGCCGGCACCACCACGGTCTCGATGCCGATCCGCTCGGCCAGTGCCACGTCGTCGGTCAGCACGACCCCGTCTCGCTCCGCGGCTTCGTGGGCCGCCCGCAGATCGGCAGCCGAGAACGCCTGCGGCGTGTACGCCGCCCAGAGCTCGCTGCGCGGCAGCGTCTCGACCACGTGGCCGCGCTCGTCGACCCGCTTGATCGTGTCGACCACGGGAGTCGCCAACACCGCCGCGCGGCCCGGGCGCACCGCGCGCAGCGTCGCGCGCACGTCCTCCTCGCTCACCAGCGGACGGGCTCCATCGTGGACGAAGACGCCGTCGCAGCGCTGCGGCAAGGCCGCCAAGCCGCGCGCGACGCTCTCTTGCCGCGTCTCGCCGCCAGGAACCACCGCCGCGAGTTTCTCTCCCGCCACGGCCGCGAGCGCCGCCTCCATCTGCTCGCGCTCGTCGGCCTCGCAGACGACCACGATCGCCGCGACCTCGTCCATCCCGGCGAAGGTGCCCACGCTCCATGCCACCAGCGGACGCCCGTGCAGCTCCACGAGCTGCTTGCGCCGCCCGAAGCGCGTTCCGCGCCCCGCCGCCGTGACGATCGCGCACCATCTCACGCCGAATCTCTCCTGCCCAGGAGCGGGCGGGTCCACCCCTCTCCGGGACGCCCGTCGCGGCGCTCTCCTGCGCCGCTCCTGCTGCCTTCGCGCGCGCTCTCGCCCTCCTGGCTTCGCGCGCGCCTCAGAGCCCCGTTGAGGGGTGGACCCGCCCGCTCCCTTCCCCACGCGATCTGAGCGCGACGAAGCCGGTGAGCGCTTTGCCGGACGGGGACAACGCGCCCCTCGCCGGCCGCGAGCGGACGCGGGCGTCCCTCGACGGGGCTCTGAAGCGCAAGCGTACCCAGGATGGGGGAGCGTAGCGCGAAGGCAGCAGGAGGCGCACACGGATGTGCGCCGACGAGCGTCCCGGAGAGGGAGACCCGCGTCCGATCGCGCGAGTCAACGCAATCCGCAGACGAGATCAACGCTTGGGTCTCGCGAAGATCATGCGCCCCGCCACGGTCTGCAGCACGCTCGTGACCTGCACGTCGACGTGCTCGCCGATCAGGCGCCTTCCATTTTCCACGACGATCATCGTACCGTCGTCCAGGTACCCGACTCCCTGGTTCTGCTCCTTGCCGTCGCGAATGATGCCGACGTTCAGCTCCTCGCCGGGCAGCACGACCGGCTTGACCGCGTTGGCCAGCTCGTTGATGTTGAGCACCACCACGCCCTCGAGCTGGGCCACGCGGTTGAGGTTGTAGTCGTTCGTCAGCAGCTTGCCGCGGCGGTCCTTCGCCAAGCGGACCAGCTTCGCGTCGACTTCGTGGATGTCGGCGTAGTCCGACTCGGAGATCTCCAGCTCCTGGATCTCTTGCAGCGTGGAGAGCACCTCCAAGCCGCGCCGTCCTCGCGTTCGCTTGAGCGAATCGAGCGAATCGGCGATCATCTGCAGCTCACGCAGCACGAAGCGCGGCACCACGATCGGTCCGTCGACGAAGCCGGTCTTGACGATGTCGACGATCCGCCCGTCGATGATCACCGAGGTGTCGACGATCTTGGGGATCGCGCGCTGGGCAGGCGGCACGGCGGTGCCCGTGCGCGCAAGCCAACCGAGACGCTGCTTGACTCCCACGCGCACGCCCAGGTAGACGCAGAAGACGCTCAGGATCAGGTAGAGCGCCAGGCCGACGTAGGTGCCCGACGGGCCGGCCACGGAGAACCACTCCAGAAGCACCAGGCGGATCAGGAAGGCGATGACCAGGCCGACGATCAGCCCGATCGCCCCACCCAGGATCTCCGGGGGGGACATGCGCTCGATGGAGCTCTCGGCCTCCGTGAGCTCGCGCTGGAAGAGCCACTCCACCGACGGGGCGACGACGACGCCGACGATCGCTCCGACCACGGGAGCCACGAGCAGCAGCGTGACCTGCCAGAACTGGCCGACCACGTGCTCGGAAAGCATGTGGATGTAGGCCTCACGTCCCAGCAGGAACCCGGTTGCCGCGAGGATGACCGCGAAGATGACGCGCAGCAAGGTTTGATGTCCTAGGGCTGGTCTTCGACCCCCGCCGGCGTCGTGAGGAACTCGGCACACACGTCATTGGCGAGGAAGCGGCCGCGCGGCGTCAGCGCGATCCGCCGTCCCGAAGCGACGATGAGACCCGCGTCCTCCAGCCGACTGATCGCGGGCCGGTATGATGACAAGAGATCGACGCCGTAGCGTTGTTTGAACGACGGCACGTCGACCCCTTCCGCCGTCCGCAACAGCAGCATCGCGGCCTCCCCGGCCGCCGCCTGACCGCTTAGACGCTCCCGCTCCCTCGGCGCCGCTTCGCCGCCGTCGATCGCCGCGCAGTAAGCCTCGAGCGACCGCGTGGCGACCGAACGCTCGCCGTCCAGATACGAAGCCGCCCCGACGCCGAGTCCCAGGTACTCGCCGTTCTGCCAGTAGTTCGCGTTGTGCGCGCAGCGGTGACCCGGGCGAGCGAAGTTGGAGATCTCGTAGTGCTCGAGCCCCGCGCCCTCCAACGCGTCGATGGCCGCGGCGTAGAGCTCGGCCTCGGCGGCGTCGCCGAGGAACGCGGCCGGCTCGCGCTCCCGCCAGGCGGCGTACGGCGTGCCGTCCTCGACCGTGAGTCCATAGCACGAGACGTGATCGACTCCCAGCGCGAGCGCGGAGCTCACCGAATGCCGCCAGGAGTCGACGGTCTGCCCCGGGACGGCGAAGATGAGGTCGATCCCGATGGAGCGAGCGCCCGCGGCCCGCGCCGCGGCGACGCAGGCCGCCACGTCCTGCGCGGTGTGGCGCCGCCCGAGCGTGCGCAGCTCGTGAGGATCAAACGACTGCACGCCGATGGAGAAGCGCGTCACGCCGGACTCGACGTACGCCTGGAAGCCGTCGAACGAGCCGGCGTCGGGATTGGCCTCCATGGAGATCTCCGCGCCCGCCGGCAGCGCGAAGCGCTCGCGAACCGCGCGCAGGATCGCCGTCACGTCTTCGGCGGCCAGCGTATTGGGCGTACCCCCGCCGAGGAACGCGGTCTCGCCGGGCACCCGGGGCGCCGCGGCGATCTCGCGCAGGAGCGCGTCGACATAGCGCCGCGCCTGCGAGCGCCGGTAAGGCCACTTCGCGAAGTCGCAATACGGACAGAGGTACGGGCAGAACGGGAGGTGGACGTAGATGCCGGCCATGGCGATGGGACCCCTTCGGCGTCAGCCGATCAAGAAGACTCCCGCGGCACCCGGGCCGCCGTGCACGCCGATCGAGGGCCCGGCCGCCACGGTCGTCACCTCGCGCGGCTCGGCTTGCAGACGCGCGCGCACTCTGAGCAAGAGATCGGCGGCGGCTTCGGGGGCGTGCGTGTGGACGATCGCCAGATGCGCCTGGTCGGGGCGCACCAGATGGCGAACGGCGGCGTCGGCCACCTCGTCGAGGCCGCGCCCAAACGTGCGCGCCTTGCCGTACTCGTGCGCCTCTCCGTCCTTGACCTCGAGGATCGGAACGATGCGCAAGATGCCCCCCACCAGCGCTTTGGCCTTGCCGATGCGGCCGCCGCGCACCAAGTGCTGGAGGTCGGGAAACACCGCGTACCCGCGCTGCGAGCTCCGCAAGGCATGGAGCTTGGCCAAGATCTCGTCGGTGCCCGCCCCGGCGCGCGCCATGCGCGCCGCCTCGATCGCCAGCAGCCCCAGGCCGGCCGTGGCGGTCTGCGAGTCGAAGCACTCGATGCGCGTCCGCGGGAACGCGCGCGCTCCGGCGCTGGCCGCGTTGATCGTGCCCGAGAGCTTCGCGCTGATGTGCACGGAGATCACGTCCTCGCCCGCCTCCGCCAGCGGGCGATAGGCATCCTCGAACGCCTGCGCCGTCGGCTGCGAGGTGGTCGGCAGCGCGCCGCCCGCTCCCATGCGCGCGTAGAACTCGTCGTGCGTCATCACCACGCCGTCGAGATACCGCTGCTCCCCGAAGTTGACGAAGAGCGGCACGACGGTGACGCCGAGCTCCCGCGCGACCGCCGGGTCGAGATCCGACGTCGAGTCCGTGACGATCGCGACGCTCACGAATGGACCTTGTGCTCGCGAGGGCGCGCGATCTCGTCGGCGATGGCCGCGACCAACCCGCGGTCGACGGCGAAGGCGGCCGCCTGAACCGAGTTGCGGATCGCCAACGCCTTCGCGCGGCCGTGCGTCACGATGCAGACGCCCTGCAGTCCCAGCAGCGGAGCCCCGCCGTAGCGCTCCCAGTTCAGGCGCTCGGCGAGCGGGCGCAGCGCGCGCGAGAGCAGCAGGGCTCCCAGCTTCGCCAGGGGGCCGGAGTTGAGCAACGTCTCCTTGATGAGCTTGAAGATCTCCGTAGCCATGCCTTCGCCGAACTTCAAGACCACGTTGCCGACGAAGCCGTCCGTCACCACCACGTCGGCGCCGCCCGACATGATATCCTTGCCCTCGACGTTGCCGATGAAGCGCACCGGAGCGTCCGCAAGCAGCTCGTGCGCGGCGATGGTGAGGGCGTTGCCCTTGGTGGCCTCCTCGCCGATCGAGAGCACGCCCACGCGCGGGCGGTCGATGCCCATCACCACGCGCGCGTAGGCATCGCCCATCAGGCCGAACTGCAGCAGGTACTCGGGCTTGCAGTCGACGTTGGCGCCGGCGTCGAGCAGGAGCACGGGGCCCGGAGGCGCGGGAAGCACGGTGGCGATCGCCGGCCGCTTGACGCCGCGGACCCGTCCGAGGCTCAGCAGGGCGATGGCATGGAAGGCCCCCGTGTTCCCAGCCGAGACCACCGCATCGGCGCGCCCGTCCCGCACCAGGTTCACGGCCGCTCCCAAGCTCGTCTCGTCGGCTCGCCGCGCGGCCTGCGCCGCATGCTCGTCCATCGCCACCGGCACGCCGCGCACGTCGACGATCTCGACCGGCGCCAGCTCCTGCGCCGAGGCGCAGCGCTCGATCTCGCTGCGGTCGCCGACCAGGATGACGCGCGCGACGCCGTCGCGCGCGGCTTGAACCGCCCCCGCGACGATCTCCTGCGGCGCGTTGTCGCCACCCATGGCGTCGACCGCGACGCGTGGCCTGGTGCTGCGGAGGTTATCGCTCAAGAGAGATCACGTACTCCGAGTTCGTCTGCCCGCCGTAGTAGTATTGGACCTCGACCTCCGCGAGCTCGCCCCGCAGCCGCTGAGCGGTGCGTTCGGCGTCGCGTTCCTTCTGGGCCCCCCCGTAGTAGAGCGTGAGGAGGCCTCCGTCCTGCCCGGCCAGCCGCCGCGCCACCGCCAGAGCCGTCTCCTCGATGCTGGCTTCGGCGAGCATCTCGCCGCCGATCAGCCCCGTCGGCTCGCCGCGGGCGATAACCAACCCACCGAACGTCGCGTCCTTCCCGGCGATGAAGACCGTTCCCACCGCGATGGCGCCCGCCGTCGCCTCCAGCTCCGCGACCGCGGGCTCCTCGCGCGGCCGGCTCCCCAGGGCGAAAAGCGCGCCGATGCCCCGCGCCGGATCGCGCGTCTCCACCACCCGGACCTCCCGCCCCTCGACCACGGCCGCAGCCTCGCGAGCCACGAGCAGCAGGTTGGGGTCGTTGGGGAGCAGGTAGACCACAGGCTCGAGGATCGAGTTCGCGGCCAGCGCCAGGTCGCGGACGCATGGACCCGGCGCGGCATCGGCGCGGAGCACCACCTCCGCTCCCAACTCGCGAAAGATCTGCTCGAAGCCGGCTCCGGGAACCACCGCCACCACGCCCCACGGCTTCGCGGGGCGCTCCACGACCAGCACGTTGTGCTGGCGCTCCATGTCGTCGACCTTGAGGCGCGTCACCGTTCCCAACGCCGCCGCCGCCGCCGTCACGCGCTCGGGCTGGTCGGTGTGCACGTGCACCTTCAGCAGCCCGCTCGCGCCCGCGACGATCAACGAGTCGCCCAGCGGCTCGAGGCGCTCGCGCAGATCGCGCTCGCCGACGCGGCTTTGCTCGAGCACGAACTCCGTGCAGAAGCGGTGTTCCTCCACGCGCGCTCTGGCGGAGAAGGCCGCGTTCCGCTGCGGGCGGCGAGGAAAGGCCGTCGTGCGCGCGATGTTGCCGGGGAGAAAGCGCAGCGCGCCCTCGATGAAGTAGACGAAGCCCATCCCGCCCGCGTCGACGACGCCGGCATCCTTGAGGACGGGAAGCTGCTGCGGCGTGCGCTCCAGAGCGTCGTGCGCATGCTTGACCACGCCGCCGATCAGGCGGTAGAAGTCCTTCTCGCGAAGAGCCAGCTTATACGCCGCGTCTGCCGCGGCTTGCGCCACGCTGATGATCGTCCCCTCGACCGGCTTGAGCAAGGCCGAGCGCGCCGCCGCCACCGCCTCGCGCAGCGCGACGGCGAAATCGAACGTCTCGATGACCTGCTTGTGCCGCACGCTGTGGGCGAAGCCGCGCAGCATCTGGGAGACGATCACGCCGGAGTTGCCGCGGGCCCCCATCAGGGAGCCCATGGCGGCGGCCGCCGCCGCGTCGGCGATGCCTGCGGCTCGCGCGCGCCGCACCTCGAGCAACGCGCTGCGGACCGTCAAATACATGTTCGACCCGGTGTCCCCGTCGGGCACGGGAAAGACGTTCAGGTCGTCGACGACCTGACGGTACTTGCGCAAAAAGAAAGCCCCCGCGGCCAGGAACCTGCGCAATGCACGTCCGTCGGCCAGGGTGAGGCTCCACGCCGCTGACATCGGGTCCGAGTTTACTTGGCCGGTCGGGCGACTCCTCCGGCCGGGATTGCGTGGGAACCCGGGGCTATGGTATAGTACCGTGGTTGTCGCGCCATCCGGCGCAGCTCATCGAGGGGTAGGGTTATCGTGGCAAAGCGCTGCGGAGTCTGTGGGAAGGGTCCCACCACCGGAAACAACGTCAGCCACGCGATGAATAAGACGCGTCGCCGTTGGCTGCCCAATCTCCAATCGGTGCGCATCAACGATCGCGGGACGCACCGCACGGCACGCGTCTGCACGCAGTGCCTCAAGTCGAAGCGGGTCACGCGCCTGGTCGGCTGAGCGAGCGGCCCTAGGCCACTCCCACGTGCGAGCGAGGGCGGCGCCGGCAGGTGCCGCCTTCGCCGTCTCCTAGGGGCGCAACGCCTCCCATCCGCTCACGTCCAGCGGATGGCGTTCGCCCGCGCGTTCCAGCGTGACCGAGTCGCCCGCCTCAAGCCGTCCGACCCGCAGCAATGGACGCCCGACCCGCGCCCGCACCCGTTCGGCCAGATGCTCGAAGGCCCGCCCACGCACCGCGCAGAGCAGCTCGAGATCGTCGCCGCCCTCCAGCGCCAGGCGCGCGGGGGCAACGCCCATGGCCAGGGCGACGGCCCGGCAGGCCGCGTCGATCGGCAAGGCGGCCTCCTCGATCACGGCCGCCACGCCCGAAGCCGCCGCCAGCCGCGGCAGATCGGCGGCGAGGCCGTCGGAGAGGTCCATCAGCGCACGGACCTCTCGCGAGCCTCCAAGCGCGTGCCCAGCCTCCACCCGCGGCACCGGGCGCCGGTGGGCCTCCACGGCACGGGCAACGAGGACCGGGTCCAGAGCCGCGGGGTCGACCTGGCCGTCCAGGATCGCCAAGCCGGCCCGGCTCGCCCCCAAGGGGCCGGTCACGGCCACCACGTCCCCGGGGAGCCCGCCGTCCCGCCGCTTCAGGTTGCTCGGACGCACCTCGCCCACGGCCGTCACGCCCAGGGAGAGGATCGCGCCTCGGGAGAGGTCCCCTCCCGCGATCGTCACGCGGTGGCGCCGCGCCAACTCGTTCATGCCCCGATAGAGCGCGACCACGCCTTGCTCGTCTAGGTCGCGCGGGATGGTCAGCGAGACGACCGCGAGCAGCGGCCGGCCGCCCATCGCGGCCACGTCGGAGAGGCTGGCCGCGAGCGCCCTCCAGCCCGCGTCCTCCAGACTCGAGGTCGACCGCCGGAAGTCCGTGCCCTCGGTGGCCTCGTCGACCGTGATGACCTGCAGCTTCCCCGGGCTGGGCTTCCACACCGCGGCATCGTCTCCAATGCCTAGCCGCACGCGTCCGCGCGGCTCGCCGAGCAGCGCGCGAAGCGCCGCGACGACGCTCGCCTCGTTCAGCGGATGCCCTCCAAGGCCGCGCGCACGCGGCGCACCGCGTCCGCCGGATCCGGTACGCCGAAGATGCTCGACCCCATGACGAGCGCCGTGGCTCCGGCCTCCACGACGGCGGGCGCATTCTCCACGTCGAGGCCTCCGTCCACCTCGATCTCCACCGCGCGGGCGGCACGCTCCGCCAACGCGCGAGCCTGGCGCACCTTCTCCAACGTGTGCGCGATGAAGCGTTGACCGCCGAAGCCGGGGTTCACGCTCATCACCAAGATGAGATCGACCTCTCCCACGATGTCCTCGAGCAGCGCCACCGGCGTGGCCGGATTGATCGAGACGCCCGCCCGCGCACCGCTATCCTTGATCTGGTGAACCACGCGATGCAGGTGGCGGCACGCCTCCCAGTGCACGGTGATGGTGTCGGCGCCGGCCTCGCGAAAGGCTTCCACGTAGCGCTCCGGCTCCACGATCATCAGGTGGCAGTCGAACGGCAAGGGCGAGAGCGGCCGCAGGTCGCCGATGATCTTCGGCCCCCAGGTCAGGTTCGGCACGAATCTGCCGTCCATGACGTCCAGGTGGAGCCAATCGGCCCCGGCGCCCTCGACGGCCGCGATCTGCTCCCGGATGCGCGCGAAGTCGGCCGAGAGCAGCGACGGCGCGATCTTCGTGCGAGGCGGTTGCGCGCTCATACCTTGGCCTGGTCGACGAGCGTGCCGTCGACGTAGGTGTCGAGCGTGGCCGTCCCGACGAACGTCAGCGTGAAGTCGAGCTTCTGGCCGGCGCGCGCGTACGAATCGTACAGCGTCCATGTGCCGGTCTCGTCGTGGGCCACCATCTTCACCTCCACGTCAGCGTCGCGCTGCGGCACGGTGACCATCGCGTGCACCTGACGGATCGTGTATCCGGACTCGCCGGGACCGGCGCTCACCTGCAGGCTGACGTATTGATCCGACCCGATCTGGAGGCCGGCCGCCGGCGACTGGCGGACGACGCGTCCGCGCGGCGGGCCGGTTCTGCCGAACGGGGTCCAGACGATCTGGCCGAGCTGGACGTGCGCCTCATGCGCTCGCCGCAACGCTTCGGGCAGGTCGGTGCCGGCGAGGTTCGGGACCTTGACGAACGGCGGCGGCCCGATGGAGATGCCGAGCTCCACCTCGTCCCCGGCGTGCACGCTGGTGAGCGGTGCGGGCTTCTGCTCCACCACCGCGTCCGCGGGGACTTGGTCGTTCTTGACGCGATACGTCTTGGCGATCAGGAGATGAAGACCGGCGAGCTCCAGGCGCGCCTGCCGCAGCGAGTCGTACCGCAAGTCGGGCATCGGGATGAGCTTGACCCCGGATGAGACCAGCACCGCGATGGCCCGTCCCGGGCGCACGCTCTTGCCGTGCACCGGCTGCTGATTGATCACCACGCCGGCAGGGAACCTGTCGCTGACCTCGTTGCCGGCAACGGTGATCCGCAAGGAGGTGTGCGAGGCCGTGCGCTCCGCGTCGGCGATCGTGAGGCCCACCAGCTCCGGCGCGATGACCACCGCCTCGCTCGGCACCACGAACCCGAAGATCGTCTTGCCGAACCAGACGAAGACCCCCGTCGCGAACGCGAGCGCCAGAGGGAAGCCCCAGCTGGCCCAGTCGATGCCGCCGGGGGCGAAGCGCTGGCGCGGGGCTTCGGTGCTCACGCGCCGGCGAGCGCTTCTAGATCGGCGGTGGAGACGTCGACGTTGGAGTAGACGCTCTGCACGTCCTCGTGCTCCTCCAGCGCGTCGAGGAACTTGAGCACCGCCACGGCCTCATCACCGCTCAAGCCGACGGTCGTCTTCGGCTCCATGCTCAAGCGCGCTTCCGTGACCTTGAGCCCGCTGCGCACCAGCGCTTCGCGCACGGACTGGAGGGCGGCGACGGCCGTCACGATCTCGCTGCGATCGGCGTCGTACCGCAGATCCTCAACGCCGTCGACCAGGGCCGCCTCGGTCAGCGCGTCCTCGCCGCGTCCACCCGTCTCCACCTCGATGACGCCGCGGGGCTCGAACTGCCAGCCCACGCTGCCCGTCTCGCCGAGGCTCCCGCCGTTGCGGCTGAAGATATAGCGCATCTCAGAGGCGGTCCGGTTGCGGTTGTCCGTCGCCACGTCCACGATGACGGCGACCCCGTGGGGACCGTAGCCCTCGTAGCGGACCTCTTCGATCTCCTTGCCGCCGTCGGCCCCCGCGGCACGCGCGATGGCTCGCTTGATGTTGTCCATCGGCATATTGTTCTCGCGCGCCTTCTCCACCGCCATCTTCAGGCGGTAGTTGGCCTCGGGATCGGGCGATCCGCTCTTGGCGGCCAGGATGATCTCCTTCGAGAGCTTGGTGAAGAGCGCGCCGCGCTGCGCGTCGACCTTGCCCTTGCGAAGCCTGATGTTATGCCACTTGGAGTGTCCGGACATGCTTCACATTTCTCCTAAATCCAGCGCGTTCCCATCAGCCACTCCAGCATCCGCTTCTGCCACTCCGTGTAGGGGATCTGAGCCCCGATCCAGATCGGGAACCAGAAGAGGAATGCCCAGGCGACCGCCGCCAGGAACGCGATGACGGCGATGCGCCCCCACCGCCCCCACCTCCTCCAGGTCTCTTGGAGCACCAAGGCGTTGGCGACGCAGATGACGGCCAGGTTCGGGAAGAAATGGTACTCGAAGGTGATGCGCGGGCTGATGATCCAGGGCAGCCACTGCCAGAGATACGCCCCGATCAGCAGCGCGAACCCCTTGTGACGGCGCACCAGCCCGATCACGAACATCGCCGGGACGCTCAAGAGCCCGAACCACCAGTTCACCGGGTTCGGCAGCGCAAGGATCTCGGCGACCAGATGGCGCGGCCCGCCGAAGTCGTGATAGTAGTACGAGATGGGCCGCCAGATGATCGGCCACTCCCACCACCGCGCTTGGTACGGGTGCGTCGCCTTGAGCTCGTCGTGATAGAGGAACATCTGGCGCTGCAGACCCATCAGGTCCGCGAGATTGTGCCCCAAGGTGAAGTACGGGATGTACGAGAGCACGTAGACGCTCACCCCCACCACCACGAAGGCCGCGTAGATCACGTCGAGGGGGATGCGCGGGTTCCCCCATTGCGCCGGGCGGCACCACACGCGCTGCGAGACCACGATGGCCAGCGCGAGCATCACCCAGAAGAGCGTGAAGAAGCCGTTCCATTTGCTGTCGACCACGCAGGCCAGCGCCAGCGCGAGCAGCCACATCCAAAGCGTCGCGTCGCGGGCCTGCATGCGGATGGCGCCCGGCTCGATCGCCAGGGTCCCGTCGGCGCCGAAGAGCGCCTCGCCGTCCACGGTTCGGTAGCGCTCGCTCCCGTCCGCGGCGAACGACGCCTCGAGCCCCGGGCGGCGGTAGGCCGGCGTCTTCTTGTTCCCGCCGTTGTCGGCGGCCGGACTCAGGTGGATGCCCCCGGGCCCGACCTCGGCCACGCTGCCGTCGGCGAAGAACGCGACGTGCCCCTCGCGCCGAAAGAAGCGCGGCAGCGCCAGGCGCGCGATCAGATACGCGAGCGCCCCAAAGAACACGAAGGCGCCGATGCGCGCCGCCGTGTCGTCCGGGCGGCCGTCGTGATAGATGAACGGCGTGAAGCCGAGGAGCCAGGCGGCGATCGCGCCGATGGCGGCGGCGGCGGCGACGCCGGCCGCCAGTCCCAGCGGCCACCCCCGCGCCAAGCGCGGCACCACGCGGACCTGCGACGCGATCAGGTAGCGGTAGGCGCAGTACAGCGAGGCCAGCGAGAAGAAGGCGACGGTGATCTCCGGCGTGGCGATCCGCGCCTGCACGTACTGGAAGCCGCTGAGGACGAGCAGTCCCGCCGTCACCACCGCGAACGCCGTGGAGCGCAGGAGGCGCTTGGCGAAAGCGTACAGCAGGGGGACGGTGAGACTCCCCGTGACGGCCGAAGCCAAACGCCATCCGAAGCTCGTGAAGCCCTTGGGGTAGCCACCGTTGAGCAGCACGCCCAGCGCCATCAAGAGCTTGGTGAGCGGCGGGTGCGTCCATTCGAAGACGTCTTTGTGACGCAGATACTCTCCCGCGGTGCGCGCGTAGTAGATCTCGTCGAAGATCTGCGTCCTCGGATGGGCGATGTCGATCATCACCAAGATGAAGAATCCCAGCGTCAGGCCGCCGGCGATCGCCCAGTCCAGCCGGGTGAGTGCGGCCGTGCCCTCGAGCGGAGAGAACCACGAGCGCATGCGCGCCCGCATCGCCTCGAGGCTCCAGCCCGTGTTCGTCTCGATCCCTTGCATGCTGCTCCCTGTCCCCCCGCCCGTCTCCGCGACGGCGGCGCCCCGCTCCTCCACCCCCAGAAAGACGTACATGAGGTACGCGAAGAGCACGACGTTGAGCAGCGAGGCCGGGTGGCTCACCAAGGGCATCAGGTTGGTCGGATCGACGCCGGGCGTGCGCGCATCGACGACCCTCAGGTAGTCGTACGAGTAGACGAGGTTGGCGAAGAAGGTGACGGTGAGCAGGAGCGCGCCGGCCAGGTGGCGGCGCGTGAGCGGCGCCATCACGATCGCGATGGCGAAGGCGTTGTAGACGTAACGCTCGTGCATCCGCGTGGCGAACAGGAAGAGCGCCAGCGAGACCAGGAAGGCTGCCTCCACGAACGATCGGTCGTCGCGCCGCTGCACGAAGCGCCACACGATCATCGTGGCCGAGGCGAGCACCAGCACGATGCCCCACACCGATTGCGGCAAGAAGGCGACGATCTGGGAATCCGGCTGCCAGAAGCGGCGAGCCACCGCGTAGATGTTGAAGGCGTTGATCGAGCTATAGGGATAGACCGAGGTCCCATGCGCGTAGCGCTCGATCAGCCACGTCAGCGTGCCGACGGGGTTCCACGGGTGCGGAGCGAACGGCGCCGCGATCGCGTAGCCCACGGCCACCGCGAGCACGGGCCCGACCGCGAGGCGCAGCCACGAGCGCTCCTCGCGGTGCAGCGCCTCGTACGCCACGAAGAGCGGCGCCAGCACGAGTGCCTGGGGTTTGACCAGTACCGCCGTCGCCAGCAGCGACCACGCCCAGAGCGGCCGCTTGCGCAGCATGGCCAGCAGCGCCCCCAGCGTGAGCGCCGCCGAGACCGAGTCGACCTGCCCCCAGAACGCCGAGACGTAGATGGTCGCGGGGTTGAGCGCGAAGAGCGCGGCGGCGCCGAGGGAGGCCCCGCGCCCCACGAAGCGACGCGCCAGCGCGTAGACGAGCACGGAGCACGCGAGATCCGCGAGGATCGCGGGCAGCTTGACCAAGTCGCGGAGGACGTAGTAGCCGGCCGAGGCGTCGGAGACGTGCAGCGCGTGGTAGACCCAGGCCACGGCCCCCAGCACCCACAGGTAGCCCGGCGGATAGTCGATGAAGCTCGTCGATTGGTAAAAGCCCCGCACGCCGTGGTCGTACAGCGTAAGCGCCCAGCTCTCGAACGACTCGACATCGTTCTTGTAGCCGAGGGCGGGAAGGAAGATCAGCCGGATCGCCAACCCCACGGCCAAGATCCCGAGCAGCGGCAATGCCTCGCGCAGCCCGGCGCCCTCCGTGACGCGCACGGACACATCGGCATTCTTCGACGCCACGTAGCCTCCTCAGGTCATCGCGGTAGCCGTTAGCCGTTTCACGCGCTTCGGCGCGCCCCCTGCGCCAAGAACCCGCGCACCCCGCCGGCACGGTCGAGGCTCCCCTCGCGGGCGAGCGTCTCGGCGCGCTCCAAGTAGCCGTCGAGCGCGCGCTCCGCCGCCGCCGGGGCTCCCGCGCGCTCCAGCGCGCGGCGCGCGGCGTCCACCTCCGCATCGTCGAGGGAGTGCCCGCGACGATACGCTTGGGCGGCCTCCTGCGCACCGGTGGCGATGCCCCACACGACCGGGTACGTCCACTTCCGCCGGCGGAGATCCGCTCCGCTGGGCTTGCCCGTGACCTCGAAATCGCCCCAGATGCCCAGCAGGTCGTCTTGAATCTGGAAGGCCATGCCGTACAGGCGCGCGAGCTCTCCGTATGCCTGCGCGCGGGCCGCGTCGATGCCCGCGGCAACGGCCCCCATCTCCGCGGTGGCGCGGAAGAGCGCCGCGGTCTTGCCCTCGACCATCCGCAGGTAGGCGTCGAGATCCACCGACGACGCCGTCTCGAAAGAGATGTCGAGCGCTTGACCCGCGCACATCTCCAGCTGTGCCTGGTGCAGCACGCGCGACATCGTCGCGATGCGATCGGCGGAAAGGCCCGCCGCGTTCTCAAGCAGTGCAAGGTAAGCGATCGAGCAGAGCGCGTCGCCGGCGTTGATGCCGTGCGCCAGACCATAGCGCGACCACACGGTCGCGCGACCGTGGCGCACGTGGTCCCCGTCCTCGATGTCGTCGTGGATCAGCGAGAAGTTGTGCAGCAGCTCGACGGCGAGCGCGGCGTCGAACGCCGCCTCGGCGTCGCCTCCGTCGGCCTGCGCGACCAGCAAGCAGAGCTGGGGCCGCAGGCGCTTGCCGCGCCGCCCCTCGTCGGAGAGGCCGAAGTGATAGGCCACCATCTCGTAGACCGGCGAGTCGCCCGTGAAACGTGCGATCCAGCGCTCCAAGCGCCGCTCGAACGCGTCGAGGATCCCCTCACGCCCTGCGGTCACGGTGCTCCCTTTCCTGCCCGTGCAGCGCGCGGATGTTGGCCAAGACCGCCGATGCGAAGGCCTCCAGCTCCTCTCGCGTCGCCTTCTTGGCCGCCGGGCGCAACTCCATCGGCTCGCCGAAGCGCACGGAGATCTTCGTCAGACGGATCGCCTGGTTCGAGCCGACGATCGCCGCCGGGACCACGCGCGCGCGGGAGAGATAGGCCAGCAGCGCAACGCCGGGTTGCGCCGCCCGCTCCTCGCCCGGCCTGACGCGCCCGCCCTCGGGGAAGATCCCGATGCAGCCGCCGCGTTCCAGCTCCTTGACCGCGGTGCGGATGGCGACGACGTCGCCTTTGCCGCGGTCCACGGGAAAGGCGCCCACCGCCGCGATGAGCGGCCCGAGCACGGGGATGCGAAAGAGCTCGATCTTCGCCATGAACGTGACCGGACGCGGTGCCGCACAGCCAAGCACGGGGGGATCGAGATACGAGACGTGGTTGCACGCCAGGATCAGCGGCCCGCTCCTGGGCACGTGCTCCGTTCCCGCGACCCGCATGCGCCAGACGGTTCGGAAGAGCGCGAGCAACAGGCCTCTGGCCAAGGCGTAGAGCGTCATTCCATTCCCGCCGCGCTGCCGGTGGAGACCCAGGAGACGATGCGGTCCGTCACCCTCTCGGCGGTCATGCCGCTGGAGTCGAGGACGAAGGCGCCCGGTGCCGCGCGCAGCGGGGAGTCCGCGCGCGTCGAGTCGGCGTGATCGCGATGCACGATCTCGGCGCGCAGCGTCTGCTCGTCGATCGTGCTCCCCGACGCACGCAGCTCCTCGAGGCGCCGGCGAACGCGCTCCTCGACGGATGCGGTCAGGAAGACTTTGAAAGGGGCCTCGGGCAGCACGACGGTTCCGATGTCGCGCCCCGCCATCACCACGGCGCGGCCGAGCGCGATCTGCCGCTGCCGCTCAACCAGCACGCGGCGCACCGGCTGGTGCGCCGCGACGGTGGAGACGGCAGCCGTCACGGCACTCTGGAAGAGCGCAGCGGTGACGTTCTCGCCGTCGAGATAGACGGCGTAGCCGCGCGCGTCGGCGGCGGGCTCCAGGTCGATGCGATGGCGCTGCGGGATGCGCGCCAGCGTCTCGCCGTCGTCCAACTCGATGCCGTCGCGCAGCGCGGCCAGCGCCACGGCGCGGTACATCGCCCCCGTGTCGACGTAGAGCAGGTTCAGGCGTCGGGCGACCATCAGGGCCACGGTCGATTTGCCGCTGGCCACGGGGCCGTCGATCGCGATATGCGGTAGCGTCACGGGACGGTGGCTTCGCCCACCCACAGGCGCACCCCCTGGGTCCACCGAAAGCGCCGCCATGGCGAAGGCCAAACCCGTCTTCTTCTGCGCATCGTGCGGCCACGAGTCGCCGCGGTGGCTGGGCCGCTGCCCGGGATGCGACGCCTGGAACTCCTTTGCCGAGGCCCCCGTCTCCGCCGCGGCCTCCTCCCGCCCCGGCGCATCGCCCGCGCTCGGGCGGCGCGCGGCGCGCAGCGCGGGACCTGTGCTGGTGCCTCTCCGCGAGGTGGAGACCGGCGATCGTCCCCGCGTCTCCACGGGCATGCAGGAATTCGACACCCTCCTCGGCGGCGGCGTCGTGGCCGGGAGCGTGATCCTCATCGGCGGTGAGCCCGGCGTCGGCAAGTCGACCCTCCTGCTCGACGTGCTCGCCCGTCTGGCTCGCGTCGCCGGTCCCGCCGTCTATCTGAGCGGCGAGGAGTCGGCCGCTCAGACGAAGCTGCGCGCGCAGCGGCTCGGCGGCGCCGGCGACGTCCTGCTGGTGGCCGAGTCGAATCTCGGCCCGGTGCTCGACGAGGTTGAGCGCGCCGGCGCGCGCGTGCTCGTGGTGGATTCGATCCAAACCGTCTACCTGGAAGGCTGCGAGTCGGGCGTCGGCAGCGTGGCGCAAGTGCGCGAGTGCGCGCAGGCGATCCAGCATTTCGCCAAGCGCACGGGGTGCGCGACGTTCGTCGTCGGTCACGTCACCAAGGACGGCGCGATCGCCGGTCCCCGTCTGCTGGAGCATCTGGTCGACACCGTGCTCTACTTCGAGGGCGACGGCGCGGCGGGCTTGCGCGTGCTGCGCTCGTACAAGAACCGCTTCGGCTCCGTCGACGAGATCTGCGTCTTCGCCATGGGCGAGAGCGGCCTGCGCGAGATCACGGAGCCTTCGAAGCGCTTCTTGGACGGCCGCTCCTCCCGCGCGAGCGGATCGTGCGTCGTTCCCGGCATCGTCGGCAGCCGCCCGATCCTGCTCGAGGTCCAAGCCCTCCTCGCGGGAGCCGCCTACGGAACGCCGCGCCGTCTGGCGTCGAGCCTGGACGCCGGCCGCCTGGCCATCGTGCTGGCCGTGCTCGAGAAGCACGCCGGCCTGCTCGTGGGCGGCCAGGACGTCTACGCCAGCGTGGCCGGGGGCCTGCGCATCGCCGAGCCGGCCAGCGATCTGGCGCTCGCGCTGGCCATCGCCTCGGCGCACCGCAACGTCGCACTGCCCCATGATCTCGTGGCCTTCGGCGAGCTCGGGCTCTCCGGGGAGGTGCGCGGCGTGGGGCAGGGCGAGCGGCGCCTCGCCGAGGCGGCGCGCCTGGGCTTCACCACGGCGATCGTGCCGCACGCCGCGCGCGGCGCCGCGGCGCCGCGCGGCATGCGCGTCATCCCCGTCGACGACGTGGCGCGGGCCCTTGCCGCCGCGTGGGAGATCGCGTAGTGCTCTTCGAGTGCGTCCCCAACTTCTCGGAGGGATGCGACGAGGCGACCGCCGATGCTCTCGCCGCCGCGGCGCGGGGGGCTGGCGCGCGCGTCCTCCACCGCACCTCCGACACCGATCACAACCGCACCGTGATCACCCTCGCCGGCGAGGGTGCCGCGCTCGAGGCGGCCGCGCTCGCCATGGCGCGCGTCGCCGTGGATCGCATCGACCTGCGCCGTCATCGCGGCGTCCACCCGCGCATCGGCGCGCTGGACGTCCTGCCCTTCGTCCCCCTGCGCGGCGCGACGATGGAAGACGCGGTGGCGCTCGCGCGCTCCACCGCGCGCCGCATCTGGAACGAGTTGCGCGTTCCCGCCTACCTCTACGAAGAAGCGGCCCTGCGCCCCGAGCGCCGCGATCTGGCGCGGGTGCGCAACGTCGGCTTCGAAGCGCTGGCCGCGCGCATGCTCGAGCCGGCCGGTGCTCCCGACGTCGGCGACCCGGTGCCCCACCCGAGCGCCGGCGCCGTGGCCGTGGGCGCTCGCGCCCTGCTGGTCGCCTGGAACGCCGTCGCGGAAGGCATCGGTCTTGGCGCCGCGCGAGCGATTGCGCGACGGATGCGCGAGCGCGACGGCGGGTTGCGCACGCTCAAGGCCCTGGCCTTTCCCCTCGCGGGAGGCCGCGTCCAGCTCTCGTTCAATCTCACCGACGTCGCCGCGACTCCGCTGCATCGCGTGACGGAGCTCGCCCGCCGCGAAATCTCGCGAGCCGGAGGCGCTCTCATCGGCACGGAGCTCGTGGGACTCGTTCCGCTCGAAGCGGTCGTGGCGGCCGCATCCTACTACGGGGGCATCGCCGACATGGCGGCCGACGACGTCTATCTCTAGCAGGGCGCGGAAGAACCCCCTGCTAG
>DATLUD010000063.1:0-15553 GCA_035533275.1 Candidatus Dormiibacterota bacterium
TACGCGGAGCTGCACGCGTGGTCGAACTTCTCGTTCCTGCAAGCGGCGGCGCATCCGGAGGAACTGGCCGAGCGCGCCGCGGCGCTGGGCCTGCGTGCGATCGCGCTCACCGACCGCGACGGACTCTACGGGACCGTGCGCTTCTGCCGCGCGGCGCGCGCCGCCGGCGTGAAGGCGATCGTGGGTGCCGAGCTCACGCTGGAAGAGGGTGGGCGCGTGGTCCTGCTGGCGCAGACGCGCGCCGGCTACACCAACCTCTGCCGTGCCGTCTCGACGGCCCAACTGCGCGGCAAGAAGGGCGACGCGCGCCTGCGTTGGAGCGATCTCGAAGGGCGCAGCGCGGACCTGATCGCGCTCTCCGGCTGGCCGCCGCCGGAGGATCCGGAGGAGCGCGCCGAGCGCCTGCGCGCGATCTTCGGCGAGCGTGCCTACCTGGAGATCCAGCACCATCTGTGCCCCGAGGACGCCGTGCAGGTGCGCCGCACGGTGGCGCTGGCGCGCCGCCTGCGCATGCCCTACGTGGCCGCCAACGGCGTGCGCTACGCCGTGCGCGAGGACCGCCGGCTCTGCGACGTGCTGACCTGCGTGCGCGCGAAGACCACTCTCGCCGCCGCGGACACGCTGCTCGGTCCGAACGCCGAGGCGCATCTCAAGGACGCGGCGGCGATGGCGCGCCTCTTTGAGCCCTACCCCGAGGCGCTCGCCGCCACGCTCGAGATCGCCGATGCCTGCGACTTCACGCTCGAGCGCCTGGAGGGTCAGTTTCCGCTCTATGCGGTGCCCGAGGGCTTCGAGAGCGCGCAGACGTATCTCCGCCATCTCGTCTTCGCCGGCGCGCGCGAACGCTACGGCACGCCGCTGCCGCGCGAGGTGGAGCGGCAGATCGACTACGAGCTTGGCGTCGTCGCCAAGTTCGACCTCGCCGGCTACTTCTTGGTGGTCTGGGACGTGGTGCAGGCGGCGCGGCGCCTCGACGTGCTCTGCCAAGGGCGCGGCAGTGCGGCCAACTCGGCGGTCTGCTACTGCCTGGGCATCACCGCGGTTGACCCCATCGGCCACGGCCTGCTCTTCGAGCGCTTTCTCTCCGAGGAGCGCGCCGAGGTCCCCGACATCGACATCGACTTCGCCCACCAAGACCGCGAGAAGGTGATCCAGTACGTCTACGAGCGCTATGGACGCGCCCACGCCGCGATGGTGGCGGAGGTCATCACGTACCGCACCCGCAGCGCGATCCGCGACGTGGGGAAAGCCATCGGCCTCTCGCTCGCGCAGGTCGATGCGATCGCCAAGGAGTTCGACGCGCGCGAGTCGCTCACGGATGTCGTTCGTCCGGAGGGTGATATCCTCTCGGGGACGCCCGTCGCGGCACATCCCTGTGCCGCTCCTGCTACACTTCGCGCGTCCTCTCGCCATCCTGGCTCCGGACGCGCCTCAGAGTCCCCTCGAGGACATCGCCCTCCGTCCGAATCTGATTTCACGAAGTCCACGGGGACGCGCGCGCTGGTGGGGGGAGAGGCAGGCGAGATGCTGCTGGAGCTCTGCCGGCGCATCGACGGCTATCCGCGCCACCTGGGTATCCACTCGGGCGGCATGCTGCTCACGCGCGATCCGTTGATCGAGGTGGCGCCGGTGGAGTGGGCCACGATGCGCGACCGCAGCGTGGTGCAGTGGGACAAGGACGATCTCGCCGACCTGGGCCTGGTGAAGATCGACCTGCTGGGCTTGGGAATGCTCTCGCTTCTGCGTGACGCGCTGGCGATGCACAACTGCATCCACCCCGAGCGGCCGCTCGCACTGCGCACGATCCCTCCGGGCGACGCGCCGACGTACGACATGCTCTGCGCGGCCGACTCGGTGGGCGTCTTCCAAGTGGAGAGCCGAGCGCAGATGGCGATGCTCCCGCGCCTGCGCCCGCGCTGCTTCTACGATCTGGTGATGCAGGTGGCGATCATCCGTCCCGGACCGATCCAAGGCGAGATGATCCATCCGTTCCTCCGCCGGCGCGGCGGCATGGAGCCGGTCACCTATCCGCACCCCAAGCTCAAGCCCGTGCTCGAGCGCACGCTGGGCGTGCCGCTCTTTCAGGAGCAGGGGATGCGTTTGGCCATCGAGGCGGCGGGGTTCACCGCGGGACAGGCCGACCAGCTCCGCCGCGCGATGGGCAACAAGCGCTCGCGCGAGCGCATGGCCGAGCTCCACCCCAAGCTGGTCGAGGGCATGGCGCGCAACGGCATCGACCGCGAGGCCGCCGATCGCCTCTTTCAGATGCTCCAAGGCTTCGCCGACTACGGCTTCCCCGAGTCGCACGCGGCCAGCTTCGCGCTCCTGGTCTACGCCTCGGCGTATCTGAAGTGCCACTATCCCGCCGTCTTCACCGCGGCGCTGCTCAACGCGCAGCCGATGGGCTTCTACAGCGTCAGCAGCATCGTCAACGACGCCAAGCGCCACGGCATCGTCATCCACCCGCCTTGCGTGAACGCCAGCGCGTGGTGGACGCGCGTGCAGGGCGACGGTGCGGTGCGCTTGGGGTATCATCTGGTGCGCACGCTGGGCGGGCGTCAGCGCGAGCGTTTGGAGGCGGCGCTGGCGGAGGAGCGCCCCTTCACCGATCTGGTGGACTTCGCGCGCCGTTCGCGCCTGCCGCGCGAGGCCTTGGAGAGCCTGGCCTCCGTGGGGGCCTTCGCGCCGTGGCACGGCGACCGCCGCCGCGCGCTCTGGGAGGTGGCGGCGCTGGTGGAGCGGGAGAGCCGCGGAGACCTGGGGCGACTCATGGAGGTGGAGGAAGAAGGCGCGCCGCTGGTGCCGCCCAGCGCTCCGGAGGAGACGGCGCTCGACTTCTGGGGGCTCGGTCTCACCACGCGCCGTCATCCCATCTCCTACGTGCGCGCCCACCTCCAGCGCAAGCGCGTGGTCGCCGCGGAGACGTTGGCTCGCCGCACCGACGGCGAGCGCGCGCGCGTGGGAGGGCTGGTCATCACGCGCCAGCGCCCCGGCACGGCCAAGGGCTTCGTCTTCCTCACGCTGGAGGACGAGACGGGCATGGTCAACGTGGTGGTGAAGCCGAAGATCTACGAGCGCTTCCGGCGCGTGGTGCGTCAATCGGCGGCGCTAGTGGTGGACGGCGTGCTCCAGATCGAGCAGGGCGTGATCCACGTGGTCGCCGAGGAGCTCGCTCCGCTCGACGTCGACGCGCTGGCGCGCGGCACCAGCGCGCGCGACTTCCACTAGCGGCCGCCGGTCTTGACACGCCCTGAAAAATTGTATATACAAATATCTACCGTGAGCGAAAAGACGAAGAGGCGAGCCTCCTCCTCCGCCCGACCGGCCGAGCTGCCCTGCGCCTGCGCCAACCTGCGCCGCGCCGCGCGCGCCGTGACTCAGCTCTACGACGAGGAGCTGCGCCCCTCGGGGCTGCGCACGACACAGTTCACGCTGCTCCAGGTATTGGCGAGCACGGGAAGCATCACGCAAGGGGGTCTGGGAGCGATGCTCTCGCTGGACAGCACGACACTCACGCGCACGTTGCGGCTGCCGTTGGAGAAGGGCTGGATCAAGAGCGTGACGGGCGAGGACCGGCGGGAGCGCTACCTCCAGCTGACCGCTGCCGGCCGCAGGGAGCTGGAGCGCGTCCGCCCCCATTGGGAGCGGGCGCAGCAGCGGCTGAGGAGCGTTCTCGGCGACCGCGATTGGGAGCGTATCCAGGCTGCTCTCGTGCTCTTGACCGCGGCGGCCGGCGCCTGACCTCGGCGCACATTTTTTTCGCTCAAATAGTTGTATCTACAGATAACGAAAGGTGCTCGGCCATGGCGAGACTCGAGGAGCATCCCACCGTCCAAAGGCGTCGTGAGCGCGCCGCCTCCGCCCCGCGGCTCGAGCCCGGCGAGGGCATCGTCCTGGAGGCGGCATGGCTCCGGCGGATCGCGCTCGACGCCGGCGCCGACGACGTCGGCTTCGTCGAGATCGATCGCCCGGAGATCGCCGACCAGCGCACGGACATCCTGCGGGCCTTCCCGCACGCGAGGACGCTGGTGAGCTTCGTCCGGCGCATGAACCGCGAGAGCCTGCGCACGCCGCAGCGCTCCGTGGCCAACGTCGAGTTCCACCACACCACCGACGAGGTCGACGAGATCGGGCGCCGCCTCGTGGAGACGTTGGAGCGCCGCGGGGTGCGGGCGCTGAACCCTGCGGCGGGCTTCCCCATGGAGATGGAGCGCTTTCCGGGCAAGGTGTGGGTCGTCTCGCACAAGCCGGTCGCCGCCGCCGCAGGGTTGGGCCGCATCGGAATCCACCGCAACCTCATCCATCCCACGTTCGGCAGCTTCGTGATCTTGGGGACGGTGCTCGTGGACGCGTCCGTCGACGCCTACTCGACCCCCGTCGACTACAACCCGTGCCTGGAGTGCAAGCTCTGCGTGGCGGCCTGTCCGACGGGGGCCATCGAGCCCGACGGGCACTTCAACTTCTCGTCCTGCTACACGCACAACTACCGCGAGTTCATGGGCGGCTTCACGGATTGGGTCGAGGGCGTCGCGCAGAGCGGGAGCGCCGTGGAGTATCGCAAGCGCACCAGCGACGCCGAGTCGGCCTCGATGTGGCAGAGCCTCTCGTTCGGGGCGAACTACAAGGCAGCGTACTGCTTGGCGGTCTGCCCCGCGGGGGAGGACGTCATCGGGCCGTTCCTCGGCGACCGCAAGCGCTTCCTCAAGGAGGTCGTCCGGCCGTTGCAGGGTCGCCGCGAGACCATCTACGTCGTGCCGGGCTCCGACGCCGAGGAGTACGTGACGCGGCGCCTCCCGCACAAGGCGGTGAAGCGCGTCGGGAACGGGTTGCGCCCAAGCTCCATCGCCGGCTTTCTGGGCGCGCTGCCGATCGCGTTCCAGCGCCATCGGGCACGCGGGCTCGCCGCCACCTACCATTTCACCTTCACCGGCGAGGAAGAGCGCACGGCGACGGTCGTCATCCGCGACGAGACGATCCACGTGCAAGACGGCCACGAAGGCACCCCCGACATTCGCATCACCGCCGAGAGCCGCAGCTGGATCGCCTATCTCGCCAAGGAGCGCCACATCGCCTGGCTCCTGCTGAGCCGGCGGCTGCGCATCAAGGGGCCGCCGCGCCTGTTGGTGGCCTTCGGGCGCTGCTTTCCTTAGGGCGGCGGGAGGTGTCTAGGGTTGATGCGCGCCGTCAGCACGTGATCGCGCCACGCGCCGTTGATGAAGAGGTAGTCGCGCGCGTAGCCCTCCACGGCGAAGTTCAGCCGGCGCAAGAGGTTGCCGCTGCGCTCGTTGGTGGGCTGATAATTGGCCATGATGCGGTGCAGGCCCAGGTCGTCGAAGACGTAGGCGATGGCTGCCTCCAGCGCTTCGCGCATCAGTCCGCGACCCTCGTACGCGCCGTCGACGCTGTAGCCCAGGCGGCAGGCATCGAAGACGCCGCGCTCGATGGCCGTGAAGTTGATCCGTCCCGCGAGCGCGCCCGAGAGGTCGGCGCGGTCGGTCATCACCAGGCTCAGCGCCCGCCCTTCGGCGATCTCGAATTGGATGTACTCGCACCGTTCCACCCAGAACGACTCCGTGAAGTAGCCCTCCGGCGGCGTGGGATCCCACGGCACGAAGCGCGGGCGATTGCGCGTGACGTACGCCAGCAGCCGCGCGCCGTCCGAGAGCAGGGGCGTGCGCACGACCAGCCGCGGCGTCACCAAGCGGACGGCGCCGGCGCTGCTCATAGGCGGGGAAGCACCCGGCGCGCCGACGGCCAGCGAGCGATGCCCGGCTCGCCGCGGGCCAAGGAGACCACCGCGGGGAGCGCCTCGCAGACGTCGCCGGCGATCACTCCGCCCGTGTGCCAGGACTCCGCGACGCGCCCCGCCATGGCGTGCCAGAAGGCGCCGACGCGGGCCGCCTCGAGCGGCGCGAGGCCGCGTGCGAGCAGCGCGGCGATCGTTCCCGTCAGCACGTCGCCGGTGCCGGCGGTGGCCAGCGCGCTGGTACCCGCCCATCCCAGATGGATCCCCGTGTGGTCGGCGATGATCACCGTCGGCGATCCTTTGAGCAAGAGCACCGGTCCCTCGGGATGCTCCCGCGCGAAGGTGCAGGCGGCGTCGACGCAGTCGCGCTCCACGTCCGCGCGCTCGCGCCCCACCAGGCGCGCGAACTCTCCCGCGTGCGGCGTGATCACGGCGGTGCAGCCCGCGAGCATCTCGACTCGGCCGCTCAGCGCGAAGAGCCCGTCGGCATCGATCACCATCGGGCGATCGACGGACTGCACCACCATGCGCACGAGCTCTTGCGTCGTGGGCTCACGCCCGAGGCCGGGGCCGATCGCCACGGCGCTCGCGCCGTGCAGCGCGCGCAGCAGGGGGTCGGGATCGATCGGCAGCGGGCGCACGACCTGCTCCACCACATGCGCCCGCACGGACGCCACGGCCTCGCGGGGCGTGAAGAGCGTGACGTAGCCGGCCCCCGCGCGCGCGGCTGCCCGCGTGCAGAGCACGGCCGCCCCGGGATACTCCTCGCTTCCGGCGATGATGACCACGTGGCCGGCGGCGTATTTGTCGACGCGCTCCTCGCGCTTGGGCAGCTCCCGCGCGAAGCTCTCGAACTCGCAGGCGCGATACGTTCTCTCGTACGTGTCAAGGAGCCGTTCCGGAAACCCGATCTCCGCGATCCAGAGTTCGCCGGCATGTGAGCGTCCCGGCTCGATCAGCAGCCCGCTCTTCATCGCGCCCAGAGCCAGCGTGGCCGCGGCGCGCAGCGCGACGGACGCGACCTCGCCCGTGGTTGGATCGACGCCGGCGGGGACGTCGCAGGCGACGACCGGCACGGGCGCGACGCCGAGCGCGGCGACGCATTGCGCGAGGCGCTCGTCGAGCGGAAGATGCGCTCCGGTTCCGACCAGAGCCTCCACGGCCAGATCCGCGCCGCGCAGAGCCTCCAGCGGCTCGCGAGGCATGGGGTAGACGGCGACGCCGTGCTCGGCGGCGCGCTCGACGGCGCTGCGGGCGGACGCCGAGAGCTCCTCGACGGCATGGGTCAGGTAGAGAGCGCAGCGGCGGTCCGCCGCGAGCTCGGCGAGCGCCAAGGCTCCGTCTCCGCCGTTGTTTCCGCGCCCGGCGAAGCAGACCACGTAGGCTCCGGGGGGCGCGTAGGCGCGGCACACGTCGGCCAGCGCGGCGCCCGCGGCGGCCATCAGCGCCGTCTCGCCGCCTGGCAGGAGCTTCACGGCGGCGGCATCGGCCTCGCGCATCTCGTCTCGAGTCAACACGTGCATGGCGAATCATCCCTCCAGCACGACGACGGCGCAGGCATTTCCCTTCGTGTGCGTGATGGCCAGGTGAAGAGAGCGCGCACCCCAGCGCTCCATGAGCGAGGCGCTCGTGCCGGTGAGCTCCAGCGTCGGCTTTCCGCTGCGCAGGTGGACGACGCCCGCCTCGCGCCACGGGATCCAGAAGCCGAATGCCTTGCGCGCGGCTTCCTTCGCGGCGAAGAATCCCGCCAGCCGTTCCTCTGGAAGCCGCTTGCGGTATGCATACTCCACCTCGTACGGCGTGTAGATCCGCCGGGCGAACCATTCCAGGCGGCGCTCGTCGAATCGGTAGCGATCAACTTCCGCCAGGTCGATCCCCACGCCGAGGATCACGCCGGGCGTCCCGAGAACCCCGCCCTTGCGAGGTGATGCGTGAGCCGAATCCACGTCGTCCCGATCAACGAGATCGATCCTACCTTTCTCTCCCGGCTCGCCCTCTGTCTGGAGGAGCGTTTTCTCTACGAGTTCGCGGTCGAGAAGAGTCTAGCGCTCTCGCCCGGCTCCATCAATCCTACCCGTAAACAGTTCTTCCTTAATACGATCGTCTCGAAGGTCCAGGCCGCCCGCCCGGGTCCCGGCCACGTCTTGGCGCTCACGCACTTCGACCTCTACAAGACGTCCCACAACTTCATCTTCGGCGACGCCAACGAGCAGGAGCGGATCGCGGTGGTCTCGATGCACCGCCTCCGAACCGACTTCTACGGTGAGAAGCCCGACGACAACGTCCTCTTCCAGCGCGCCCTCAAGGAGGCCGTCCACGAGCTGGGACACGCCTTCGGCCTGAAGCACTGCTACAACGCGCGCTGCGTGATGTACTTCTCCAACTCGATCTACGACACGGACAACAAGCTCTCGCACTTCTGCGAGAGCTGCGATCGCCGCTCCCGGGCCAAGACCCAGTGACGGCCGCCTCTCGCGCCCGCATGCCGCTGGCTCTCCGCGCGGCCGCCGTCGCCGCGGCCATCGCCGTGGCCGCCGCCGTCTACCGGCTCACGGCGCTGCCGGACGGCGGCATGCTCCTGGTAGCCGCGGCGGCCCTCGCCGGGGGCCTCTTGGGCTGGAGGGTGGGCACCATCGCGGCGCTGGTGTGCGCGGCGATCGATTGGCTGGTGGCGGGGCCGCTGCTGGGAGGCGGCTCAGCCGCAGCCGGCGCGGGGCTGGCGGCGCTGGCCGGCGTTGGCGCGGCGCTCGCCGCGGGGCTCCCGCGGACGGGTGCGGCGGAGGGTGAAGGGCGCGGCGACTCGGCGGCCTCGGCAGCCAGGCCCGCCCTGCAAACCGGCCTGGCGGCGCTGACATCCGGCGTGCGCGACGTGGCCGCGGGCGATTTCACGAAGAACCTGGCCGTCCACGATTCCGGGCTCGCCGAGCTCTCCGTGGCGCTCAACAAGCTCATCTTCGGCATGCGCGAGTTCCTGGGGCGCCTGCGCGGCACCGTCGCCGAAGTCGGGAAGACCGGCGAGGAGCTCCACGGCTCCAGCAGCCACGCGCTCTCGATCATCGAGGCCGGGCACGTCTCGCACGCGCAGTTGGAGGCGGGGATCCGCGAGCAGGTGGAGATCGTCGGGGCATCCGCGCGGAAGGTGGAGTCGCTGGTCGACGTGGTGCGCGGCATCGCCGCCGGCGCCGAGGAGCAGCGCCGCGACGTGGACCGTGCCATGGGGGCGTTGACGAACATGGCCGCCTCAATCGAGCAGGTCTCCGCTCAGGTGCAGAGCCTCTCGACGACCGCGTCGGCGACCTCCGGGATCGCCGAGAGCGGCGGAACCTCGATCCACGGCATCGTGGAAGGCATGCAGGCGATTCGCGCGACGATCGCCGCGATCGCCGCGGACATCGAGCAGCTCGGGCGCAATTCCGCGCAGATCGGCGAGATCATCGAGGTCATCGACGCCATCGCCGACCAGACGAACCTGTTGGCGCTGAACGCCGCGATCGAGGCGGCTCGTGCCGGCGAGCACGGGCGCGGATTCGCCGTGGTGGCCGACGAGATCCGCAAGCTGGCCGATCGCAGCTCCTCGGCCACCAAGGAGATCGCCGGCCACATCGGCTCCACGCAGAAGCTCATCGGCGGGGTGGTCGACTCGATGGGGCAGCTCACGCATCGCGCGGAGGAGGGGGTCGCCGGAACGCGCGCCGCGTCGGGAGCGCTGCGCGAGATCGTGGACGTGGTCATCGACGCCGGCCGCCAGATCCAAGCGATCTCCGGCGTTGCCCACCAGATGAGCGAGAACTCGTACGAGGTCATCCGCTCCTTGGAGCGCATCACCAAGGTGGTCGCGGAGAACGGCGAGCAACTGCATGCCATCGCCGGACGCGCCGACGAAGTCTCGGGCGCCTTCTCCGAGATCGCCCAGATCGCGCAGAAGAACGCCGGCTCGGTGGAGGTCATCTCGTACGTCAACGCCGAGATCTCCGGCGCGGGGAAGCAGATTCTGGCGTCCTCCGAGCGCATGAAGCGGCTTGGCGAGGAGAGCGCCGCGATGCTCGACCGCTACACCCTCACCGACCTGCGGGAGGCCTAGCCCGGGTCGGCATTCTCGGACCCTTCCCCCAAAATTCTCAGGGGCGCGGTATCTCTCAGCAATGAAGCCCCGCATCGTCGTCCTGGGTGCCGGTTTCGCCGGCCACACCGCGGCCCTTCACCTCTCGCGCATCCTCAAGGGACGCGCCGACCTCACCGTGGTGGCACCGGGCGATCGGTTCACGTGGTTTCCCAGCTTGATCTGGGTCGGCACGGGGACGATGTCGCCGGAGGAGACGCACTTCGAGCTCGCTCCCGTCTACGAGCGCGTCGGTGCCGACTACGTGAACGGCCGCGCCGTCGAGATCCATCCGGATGTCGCCAAGGTCGTGGTCGAGCGCGCCGACGGCACGCGCAGCGACCTCTCGTACGACTACTGCCTCAACGCCACCGGCCCATATCTGAACTTTGCCGGCACGCCCGGCCTGGGGCCCTCCACGGGCAACTCGCTGAGCGTCTGCTCGGTGGAGCACGCCGTCCAGACGCGCGAGCAGTATCTGCGGATCGTCGAGGACCTCAAGCTGGGCAAGCGGCGCCGGCTGCTGATCGGCATCGGCCATCCGGCAGCGACGTGCGAGGGCGCGGCGTTCGAGTATCTGATGAACGTCGACGCCGACCTGCGCCTGCGCGGGTTGCGCGACCATGCAGAGTTGACGTGGCTGACCAACGAGCCGGAGCCGGGCGACTTCGGCGTCGACGGGATCGAGGTGATGAAGCACGGATCCCTCTCCACCGGCGCGAGTTTGGTGCGCGGGCTTCTCGACGAGTCCGACGTGCGCATCCTGATGTCGGCCGGCATCACCAAAGTGGAGTCGGGGCGGGCCGACTACGAGCAGGCGGGATCGGATCCGTCATCGGTGGACTTCGACTTCGCGATGCTCATCCCGCAGTTCCGCGGCATCCCCATCAAGTACGTGGCCGCCGACGGCTCGGACATCACCAAGGAGATGACGCAGCCCAACGGCTTCATGAACGTGGACGCCGACTACGCGCCCAAACCCTACGACCAGTACCGGGGAACCGACTGGCCTGCCACCTACCGCTCGCCCAAGTACGCCAACCTCTACGCGGCGGGCATCGCGTTCGCGCCGCCCCACCCGCTCTCGAAGCCGAAGAAGACGCCCAGCGGCAACGTGATCGTGGCTACCGTGCCGCGCACGGGCATGGCCGCCGGCATCATGGGACGCACCGTCGCCTACAACATCCTCGACCAGATCGAGGGGCGCGAGCCGAGCCACCACGCGCGCATGTCGGAGATCCCCGCCGCCTGCATCGCCTCGATGGGCAACTCCTTCTGGAAGGGCTCGGCGGCGTCGATCATCATGACGCCCGTGGCGCGCGACTTTCAGAAGTACCCCAAGTACGGGCGCGACCTCGCGCTTTGCGACATGGAGGTGGGCCTGGGCGGCGCCTGGACCAAGCGCGCGCTCCACAGCGCATTTCTCTACAAGCTGCAGGCGCGCCCGGGGTGGCCGCTGATCCCCGAATAGGATAGGCGATGTCGAAGTTCTGGCGCTCGTTCATGCCGTATCAGCTTTGGCGCTTTCTGGTCATCAACACCAAGATGTACCTGATCGCCAAGGGCATCATCGGCCCGAAGCACACGTAGGAACGCCGCCCCATCACCGCAGCACGCGCGCGTCGGCGAGCGCGATCGTGCGCACGCGTCCGTTCTCCTCGGCTACGAGCGAGCCGTCGCCCGCGATGCTCCGCGCCACGACGCGGCGCGGAGCATGCTCGCCGTCGACGAGCACGTCATACGACGTGCCGTCGAGTTGCGCGTCGCGCTCCCAGCGGCGCGCGACGCCGTCGGGATCGTCGAGAGCGCGCAAACGCTCGTCATAGACGGCGAGCACGCTCTCGAGCAGACGCTCCGCGTCGATTGCCGGAGCCGCATCTGAGAGGAAGGCGGGAGGCGGCTCCACGGCTGCGGTCAGCGAGGCGTCGTCGGGGCGACGCACGTTCACGCCGCTTCCCACGCCCACCCACGCACGGGAGCCTTGGATGCGGCTGACGCAGAGGATGCCGCAGCACTTGCGTCCGTCGAGCAAGAGATCGTTCGGCCATGCGAGCGAGGGCGCGACTCCGCAGGCGCGGCGCACCGCTTCGCGGATCGCCAGCGACGCCCAGAACGTCACGCACCAGAGCGCGGAAGGCGCCACCGGCCGCGGAAGCGCCGTGGTGAAGAGCAGGCCGCTGCCGCGCGGGGCGATCCAGCGGCGTCCGGCGCGGCGTCCGCGCCCGGCCGTCTGGACCTCGGCCACGCGCACCACGCCGGCCGCCTCGGGACCCAGGCGCGGCGCGAGGTCGTCGTTGGTGCTTCCGGTCTCGGCCACGCGCTCGATCCGCCACATGACGGCGATGCTTCCCGCTGCGCGCAGACCTCCCTGGAGGGGCCGGGCGCGGGGGCGCCCAAGGGCGGGCCATGAGCACGCAGCGCCCATTCGCGATCCTCTCGTTCGAAGGACCTGACCGCTACTCGCAGGCCGGCGGACTCGGCGTCCGCGTCACGGGCTTGGCCGAGGCGCTGGCCGAGCGCGGCCACGCGGTCGACCTGGTCTTCGTGGGCGACCCCGCGCTCCCGGCGGCGGAGGAGCCGCGCGCCAACCTCACCTGGCGCCGCTGGTGCCAGTGGATCTCGCAGTATCATCCCCTCGGCGTCTACGACGGCGAGGACGGGAAGGTCAACGACTACGCCTCCAGCGTGCCGCGCTTCATCGTGGAGGAGGTCGTGGCGCCGGCGCGCGCCCGTGGCGAGCGGGTGGTGGTGATGGCCGAGGAGTGGCACACGGTGCCCGCGGTGATCGCGCTGGACGCACTGCTGCGCGAGCGCGGTTGGCGCGGCGACGCAACCCTGCTCTGGAACGCCAACAACACCTTTGGCTTCGAGCGCATCGACTGGCAGGGTCTGCAGCGCGCGGCCACGCTGACCACCGTCAGCAAGTTCATGAAGCACGCGATGTGGCAGATCGGCGTGAATCCGCTGGTGATCCCCAACGGGATCCCCGAGTTGTTGGTGGACGACCCTCCGGCCAAGGACGAGGTGCAGGCGCTGCGCGACGCGCTGGGCGATCATGCACCGTTGCTGGCGAAGGTGGGGCGCTTCGATCCCGACAAGCGCTGGATCCAGGCGGTGGAGGCGACGGCGGTGCTCAAGGAGTGGGGCTTCCAGCCGCGCTTGGTGGTGCGCGGGGGTATCGAACCGCATGGGAGCGAGGTCTTCGCGCGCGCCAGCGAGCTGGGCTTGCAGGTGGAGGAGGTGCGCGTGGAGCGGCGCGACGATCCCGACGCCCTGCTGGTGGCGCTGGCCGCGGCGCGCGGCGACGTGCTCAATTTGGTGACCTTCCTCAGCGCCCGCGCGCTGCACACGCTCTATGCCGCCGTCGACGCCGTGCTGGCCAACAGCGGCCGCGAGCCGTTCGGCTTGGTCGGCCTGGAGGTGATGGCCAGCCGGGGGCTGGCGGTGACGGGGTCCACGGGCGAGGAGTACGCGGAGCCGTTCGTCAATGCGATCGTGGTCGACACCGACGACGGCCGCGAGCTGGCGGCCTATCTGGCCCTGGTGGCCCGCGACGAGCGCTTGGCTCGCCGGCTGCGCAAGATGGGGCGGCGCACCGCCAAGCGCTACACCTGGGACCACGTGGTGGACGCCTTGGGGTACAAGATCGCCGCCGTCGACGCGGAGCTGGGCGGCGGGCTTCCCGACCAGGAGTAGGGTGGGGTCGCTCCGTACCTCCGTCGGGTTATGGCACACGAACGAACTCTCATCCTCTGCAAGGCCGACGCGGTGGCGCGCGGCCTGGTCGGGGAGATCATCGCGCGCTTCGAGCGCCGCGGCTACACCATCACGGGACTGAAGATGCTCAAGGTGCCGGGGGAGCTGGCCAAGCGTCACTACGCCGAGCACGAGGGGAAGCCGTTCTTCGCAGGCCTCGTCGAGTACATCACCGGCGCGCCGATCGTGGCGATGGTGGTGGAGGGCTCGGATGCCGTCGAAGGATGCCGCTCCACCATCGGCGCCACCAATCCCATCAAGGCTGCGCCGGGCTCCATCCGCGGCGACTTCGGCCAGACCATCGGCCGTAATCTCGTGCATGGCAGCGATTCGCCGGCCAGCGGCGAGCGTGAGGTGAGCCTCTGGTTCACGCCCGAGGAGCTCTACCCGCGCGATCACGACCAGAAGGAGTGGCTCGTCTCGGCGTAACGCCGGGGAGCGAGGAGTGAGGATGCTCGACCGTCCGCAGATTTGGGAGATCCACGCCCGCGAGGTGCTCGACTCGCGCGGCAACCCCACGCTGGCCGCGCGCGTGACCACCAGCTTCGGGACCACGGCCGAGGCGATGGTGCCATCGGGGGCGTCCACCGGCGCCCATGAGGCCGTGGAGCTGCGCGATGCCGACGCCTCGCGGTACCGCGGCAAAGGCGTGCTGCAGGCGGTCCGCAACGTCAACGAGACGATCGCCCCGGCGCTGGAGGGCACCGATGCCACGGCGCAGCGCGAGATCGACGCGCGGATGCTCGAGCTCGACGGCACGCCCAACAAGTCGAAGCTCGGCGCGAACGCGATCCTGGGTGTCTCGCTCGCGGTGGCGCGCGCCGCGGCGGCGAGCCTCAACGTTCCGCTCTACCGGTATCTTGGCGGACCCAGCGCCAACGTGATGCCGGTGCCGATGATGAACGTCATCAACGGCGGCAAGCACGCCTCGGGGGCGCTGCAATTCCAGGAGTGCATGGTGATGCCCGTGGGCGCGCCGAGCCTGGGGGAAGCCGTGCGCTACGGGGTCGAGACGTTCCACGCGCTGGGCGCGATTCTGCACGACCGGGGCATGGCGACGCTGGTGGGCGACGAGGGCGGCTACGCGCCGCCGCTCGACACGATCGATCAGGCGCTGGATCTGCTGATGGAGGCGATCAAGCGCGCCGGGTACGTACCGGGGGAGCAGATCGCCATCGCGCTGGATCCGGCCGCGAGCGAGTTCTTCGAGGACGGCTCGTACTATCCGGAGACGCGCGAGAAGCCGTACACGGCGGCGAAGATGGTGGACTTGTACGAGCGCCTCTGCGCCAAGTACCCGATCGTCTCGCTCGAGGACGGGTTGGGCGAGGACGACTGGGACGGGTGGCGCTTGCTCACCGAGCGCCTAGGCAAGACGGTGCAGCTGGTGGGCGACGACATCTTCGTGACCAACCCGGCGCGCATCCGGCGCGGCATCGAGCTGGGCGTGGCCAACTCCGTGCTCATCAAGGTGAACCAGATCGGCTCGCTCTCCGAGACGCTGGACGCCGTGGCCACCGCCAATCGTGCCGGCTACACCGCGGTGATCTCGCACCGCTCGGGGGAGACCGAGGACACCACGATCGCCGACATCGCCGTGGCCACGGGCGCCGGCCAGATCAAGACCGGGTCGCTCTCGCGCAGCGACCGCATCGCCAAGTACAACCGCCTGATGGGCATCGAGGGCGAGCTGGACGATCTGGCCTGGTACCCGGGCCGGGCGTGCTTCCCGCGTTCCGGTTGACGCCGAAGCCCGGCCGCGAGTAGAATAACCAGGCCCTTCCGGCTGGGGGCCTGTAGCTCAGCGGTAGAGCGGCCGGCTCATAACCGGCTGTGCGCAGGTTCGAATCCTGCCGGGCCCATTTGACCGCAACGCGGCGCCATCGTCTATCGGTTAGGACATCGCCCTTTCAAGGCGAAAAGACGGGTTCGATTCCCGTTGGCGCTACCAC
>DATLUD010000064.1:0-24674 GCA_035533275.1 Candidatus Dormiibacterota bacterium
GAGACGGCCTTCCTCTCCAATCCGCACGATGCGCGTCTGCTGCAGCAGTCGTGGTTCCTCCAAGCGGTGGCGCAGGACATCGGCAAGGGAATCGACGCCTACGCCGGCGCGAACGGCGGGGGGCCGGGAGCCGGGCTGCCCTCGGCGCAGCCGGCAGGCGTCGGCGACGCGGGAGACGCGAACAGCTTGGAGAGCGGGCAGTGATCGCGATCTTCGACTCCGGCCTCGGGGGACTCTCCGTCCTGCGGCGGGTGCGCGAGGCGATCCCGCGTCAGGACGTCGTTTACCTGGGCGATCAGCTGCGCGCGCCGTACGGAGAGCGTACGCTCGAGGAGATCCATGCGTTCGCCGTGGAGAACCTCGCCTTTCTCGCTCGCCAAGGCGCTGACGTGATCGTCATGGGCTGCAACACCAGTTGCGCGGCCGCGCAGACCTACGGCTGGCCGACGAGCCTGCCTGTGCTCGACCTCTTCGCAGCCGCCGGAGCCGCCGTTGCGGAGGCGGAGGTCCGCGAGACGGTGGTGCTGGCGACCACGGCCACGGTGCGCAGCGGCGGATACGCGCGCGCGATTGCCGCGAGCGCGCCGCGCGTGCGCGTCCGCGAGGTGGCGTGTCCCGAGTTCGTCCCGCTGGTGGAGGCAGGGCTTGCCCACTCCCCGCAAGCCCGCGAGGCCGTCGCGCGCGTGGTGCGGGGGCACGGTGAGCCCGAGAGCATCGTCTACGGCTGCACCCACTACCCGTTCCTCGAGAGCCATCTTCGGGCGCTCCTGCCGACGGTGCGCTGCATCGACCCCGCGATCCAGCAGGCGCGCAATGCCGCGCAGGCCATTCGCGCGCTGGGTCTTCCCGAGGAGCCGGGAGAGGTGCGGCTCTACACCACCGGAGACGTCGAGGCGTTCGCTCGCCAGGTGGAGATGCTCGTCGGCCCAGCCGGCATCGTCGCTCAAGCCCCGCTCGCCGGGGTCTGATCGCGCTACGCGGCTCGCGGACCGAGATGCCCCTCGCGGGGACGCTCGTCGCCGCAAAGGGCGCGTTGCCCTGCGCGACATCACACCTACGGTTGAGCGATCGGCTGGATGTTGAACAGGTGGAAGAAGATCGCGGTGGTGACTGCGCCGAGGAGGGCGCCCGCCACGATCTGGCCGACGGTATGGGCGCGCAAGTACCAGCGCGACCAGCCGACCACCGGGATGAGCGCGATCAGGGGCAGCGGCTCGCTGCCGTAGAGGAGCAAGAGCGCGACCACCGGAGCGGAGATGCCCAAGGCGTGGGTCGAGATCTTCCAACTGCGGGTGATGGCGAGCACCAGGGCGCTCGAGACCCCATACCCGAACATCATGGCCACCAGAAGGCTCGGCACGCGGAGCAGCGCCATCGCGATCGCGCCCACCAGATAGAAGATGACGAAGGCGCCGAAGACGCCTGCCCGCTGCTCCCGGTCCGACATGTCCAGGTCGTCGATCTTGCCCGCCTGGTAGAGCGAGAAGACGTACGCCATGGGACCGAAGGTCGTGAAGAAGCCCGCGAACCCGCAGTAGAACCAGAAGTCGTAGGTGGTGGCGGCCACGGCATGGGCCAGGATCGCCAACAGGGCGATGGCGGTCAAGAAGGGGTTGAAGATCGTCGAGATGATCCTTGCCACGTCGGTGTAGACGCGGTGGGAACGCCACGATTTCACGCCGCCGGTTGGCAGGGGAGCCGGTCGCACGAAGGGAGTATAGCACGGCGAGAGAACCCTCCCTGCCGTCCGGGCGGCGGGAGCTTGCCCCGCCCCTCGTGCCACGAGGGCAGCGGGCACGGAGATGCCTCATGATCCTCGACCGCATCGACTCCCCATCGGATCTCAAACGGCTCTCGCGTGAGGAGCTGCGCGCGCTGGCCGGCGAGCTGAGAGAACGGATCGTCGAGGTCTGCGCCCAGAATGGAGGCCATCTGGCCCCCAACTTGGGCGTGGTCGAGCTGACGCTCGCGCTCCACTACGTGCTCGACTCGCCCCATGACAAGATCGTCTGGGACGTGAGTCATCAGTGCTACGCCCACAAGCTGATCACCGGGCGAAGGGACCGCTTCGACACCCTGCGCCAAGGGGGCGGCCTCTCCGGCTTCGCGATGCGCTCGGAGTCCCCGCACGACGCCTTCGGCGCCGGCCATGCCTCCACCGCGGTGAGCGCGGCGCTGGGGATGGCGACCGCCCGCGACCTGCGCGGCGGGGGCGAGACGGTCGCGGCGGTGCTCGGCGACGGTGCGCTCACCGGCGGACTCGCCTACGAGGCCCTCAACAACGCGGGGCAGCGCAAGAGCAACTTCATCGTCGTGCTCAACGACAACGAGATGTCGATCGCGCCGAACGTCGGATCGATCGCGTCGTATCTCTCCGTGCTGCGGGCGAGGCCGCTCTATCGCTTGGCGCGCAACACCACGAAGTTCGTGCTCGGCCACGTGCCGTTCGGCGGCGCGGCGAAGCGCGCGCTGGGAACCGCGGAGCAGGCGGCGATGCGGATGATCGCCCCCGACGAGAAGACGGCGATCATCTTCGAGGAGCTCGGCTTCACGTACGTCGGGCCGATGGACGGCCACGATTTCGACCATCTGGTGGCGGCGCTCGAGGCGGCCAAGGGGATCGCGGGGCCGGTGCTCATCCACGTGCTCACGCGCAAGGGCAAGGGCTATCAGCCCGCCGAGCTCGACAGCCGGACGTTCCATGGGTGCGGCGCCTTCGAGGTCGAGAACGGCAAGATCGAGCGGAAGCCCGACGCCCGCCCCACGTTCTCCGACGCCTTCGGCGACGCCATCGTCGCCGCCGCCGAGCACGATCCGCGCGTGGTGGGCATCACGGCCGCCATGCCCGATGGCACGAAGCTCTCCAAGCTCGCCAAGGCGCTCCCCGAACGCTACGTGGACGTCGGCATCGCCGAGGCGCATGCGGTCTGCTTCGCGGCGGGCTTGGCCTCGCAGGGGATGAAGCCGGTCTGCGCGATCTACTCGACCTTTCTCCAGCGCGCCTACGATCAGGTGATCCACGACGTGGTGATCCAGGGTCTTCCGGTCGTCTTCGCGATCGATCGCGCGGGATTGGTCGGCGACGACGGCCCCACGCACATGGGGCTCTACGATCTGGCCTTCCTCCGCACGCTCCCGGGGATCACGATCATGGCGCCGCGCGACGAGAGCGAGCTGCCGCTGATGCTCGATCATGCGCTGAGCCTGGAGCGCCCGGCGGCACTGCGCTATCCGCGCGGCTCCACCTCCGGGCGCCACGTCATCCCCCCGGACCCGGTGGTCCAAGGGCGAGCCGAGGTGCTGCGCCCGGGGCGGGGTGTCGCGCTCCTGGCGCTGGGCAACTGCGTGGAGGCGGCGCTCGACGCGGCGGACCTGCTCGTGCCGGAGGGCATCGCGCCGACGGTGGTCAACGCGCGGTTCGTGGCTCCCCTCGACGGAGAGCTGCTGACCAAGCTGGCGGCTGATCATCCCCGCTGGATCACGGTCGAGGAGGCATCCCTGGCCGGCGGTTTCGGCTCCGCGGTGCTGGAGTTCGTCGCCGACCGAGGGCTGGAGGTGACCGTGGAGCGGGTGGGCGTTCCCCCCGTCCTCGTGCAGCACCACACCCAGCGAGTCCAGCGGGCGGCCTTCGGCATGGCGCCCGAGCCCCTCGCTCAGCGGGTGCGGTCGGCCCTCCGAGGGGTTGAGGGCAGGGCCACGGTGTGATACGATGCCAGCCGTGTTCTTCTTAGCTCAAGCCGCGACCGCGCTTCCCAAAGCGGCCGCGACCCTCTTGCCCAAGGCGCTTGCCACGCCGCTGCAGACGGTGCCCGCCGTGCCGTTGCCGTACGTGAAGCCGCCGTTCAACGTCGCTCATCCGTTTCTCGCTCACTCGCTGGGGGGAATCTTCGTCGTTCTGGCGTTGGTCATGGTCGTGCTGATGGCCGTTCAGACCACGAAGAACGAGGGTCTGGGGATCGGCTCCATCGGCGGCCAGCGCGAGTCGCTCTACCGCGGCCGCCTCGGCCGCGACGAGCAGCTGGCTCGCATCACCACGTACGTGGCCATCGGCTTCGTGGCCATCGGCTTCATCATCTCGCTTACCGGAATCTAAGGGGAGCGCGAGGAGAGCAGAGGTCGCCCGACAAATGCCCGGGCAGAGCCGCGAGGGCTCCTTTACAACCTTCGTGGTGCTTGATGCGTTAGCGGATTGGAAGGCGCAGACCGGGCCGAGTGGCCCGGAACCTTTCAAGGATCGGGGCCCCACGAGCGGAGCGCAGCGAAGCGACTGGGATAAACAGGAGAGGGTTACCTTTGGCTCTGCTCGAGGTCAAGAACCTCCGGACGACCTTCTACTCAGAGGACGGCGTCGTGCGTGCCGTCAACGGGCTCAGCTTCGAGCTCGAGCCCGGCTCCACGCTCGGCATCGTCGGTGAATCGGGATCCGGCAAGTCCGTCACCTCGCTCTCGATCATGCGCCTGATCCCCAATCCGCCCGGAAAGATCGAGGGCGGCAGCATCCGCTTCAAGGATCAGGAGCTGCTGACCAAGAGCGAGGCGGAGATGCGGAAGATCCGCGGCCACGAGATCGCGATGATCTTCCAGGATCCGATGACCTCCCTGAACCCCGTCCTCACGGTGGGCGACCAGATCGCCGAAACGGTCCGTCTCCACCTCAAGCTGGGGCGCAAGGAGGCGATGGACCGCGCCATCGAGATGTTGCGCCTCGTCCGCATTCCCACGCCCGAGAAGCGCATCAACGACTACCCCCACCAGTTCTCCGGCGGCATGCGCCAGCGCGTGATGATCGCGATGGCCCTCTCCTGCGACCCTTCGCTGCTGATCGCCGACGAGCCGACCACCGCGCTGGACGTCACGATCCAAGCGCAGATCCTCGACCTCATGCGCGAGCTCCAGCAGCGCCGCAACTCGGCGATCATCCTGATCACCCACGACCTGGGCGTGGTGGCCGAGGTCTGCCAGAACGTGCTGGTGATGTACGCGGGCAACATGGTCGAGTACGGGACCGCCGAGCAGATCTTCAAGGACCCCAAGCATCCCTATACCAAGGGACTCCTCGAATCGCTGCCGCGCCTCGACGACCGCGAGAGCAAGCGGCTCATCCCCATCGAGGGTCAGCCGCCCAACTTGCTGCGGATGCCGAGCGGCTGCGCCTTCGCCCCGCGCTGCAAGTTCAGGATGCCGATCTGCGAAGAGGCGACCCCGCTCTACGACTTCGGCAAGGGTCATGTGGCGCGGTGCTTTCTGTACGACGAGCGGTCCGCGGAGCAGCGCACGGTGAGGGTGGAGAGCGCGCCCGCCGTTCCGGACTCGGCGGTGGAGGCGGGGCGCTAGAGCATGGCCGAGAACCTGGTCGAAGTCAACAACCTCGTCAAGTACTTCCCGATCTACGCCGGGCTCTTCTCGCGGCACGTCGGCGACGTGCAGGCGGTCGACGACGTCTCCTTCGCGATCAAGAAGGGCGAGACGCTGGGGCTGGTAGGCGAGTCCGGCTCCGGGAAGACGACCACCGGCCGCCTGTTGCTGAGGCTCATCGAGGCGACCTCGGGCGAGGTCAAGTTCGAGGGCAACGACGTCCTGAAGATGTCGCGCGCCGAGATGCGGCGCCTGCGCAAGGAGATGCAGATCATCTTCCAGGACCCCTATGCCTCGCTCAATCCGCGGATGACCGTGGGCGACATCATCGGCGAGCCTCTGGCGATCCACAAGCTGGCCAGCGGGCGCAACCTCGAGGCGCGCGTCCAGGAGCTGTTGCGACTGGTCGGCCTTCAGCCATACCACGCCAACCGGTACCCGCACGAGTTCTCCGGCGGCCAGCGGCAGCGCATCGGGGTGGCGCGGGCCTTGGCCGTCGACCCGAAGTTCATCGTCGCGGACGAGCCCGTCTCGGCGCTCGACGTCTCCATCCAGGCCCAGGTCGTGAACCTGCTCCAGGATCTCCAGCAGCAGCTGGGCCTCACCTATCTCTTCATCGCCCACGATCTCTCCGTCGTCCGGCACATCTGCAACCGGGTAGCCGTCATGTACGTGGGCAAGATCGTGGAGCTGGCCACCCGCGACGATCTCTACGACCGGCCGCTCCACCCGTACACGCAGGCGTTGCTCTCGGCCATCCCGATTCCCGATCCGGACGTCGAGGCGCGGCGCAAGCGCGTCATCTTGATGGGGGACATCCCCTCGCCGGTCAATCCGCCCGCGGGATGCCGCTTCCACACCCGTTGCCCGATCGCGTTCGCGCGCTGCAAGGTCGAGGTCCCGCAGTTCAAGGACTACGGCAAGGAGCACTTCACCGCGTGCCACTGGGTGGAAGAGCACGGTGGTGAGCAGCCCGTCATCGCCGCGGCCCCTGCCGTGGCTTCGTAGCCTGGGCCGGGCTCCCGGCGCGGATCGACCAGCGCGCAGAAGAAGAGGCCCGGGGGATTCCCCCGGGCCTGGTCGTTGGATGGATGAGGCTCCGCCGTTACTTCTTGCGGCGGCTGCTCTTGCGAGCGGTTTTCTTGGCGGCCGATTTGCGAGCGGTCTTCTTTGCGGCCTTGCGGGTGGTCTTCTTCGCGGCCGATTTGCGAGCGGTCTTCTTGGCCGCGGGCTTGCGCGCGGTCTTCTTGGCGGCCTTACGGGTGGTCTTCTTGGCGGCCGACTTACGGGCGGTTTTCTTTGCGGCCTTGCGGGCGGTCTTCTTGGCCGCCGGCTTGCGCGCGGTCTTCTTGGCGGCCTTACGGGCGGTCTTCTTGGCGGCCTTACGCGCGGTCTTCTTGGCCGCCGGCTTGCGGGCGGTCTTCTTGGCGGCCGACTTGCGGGCGGTCTTCTTGGCGGCCGCTTTGCGGCGGGCGGGTTTGCGAGCCGGGGCCGGTTCCATTCCTTCCGGCATGGTCATGCCGGCAGTTAGATCTTCCATCTCATCCTCCTAACCATCCGACGTCCGGGAGGACGGCGGTGGAGTCGCATCGGTTCGCATGGCCTCGGAATCCAAGCAGAAGAGACACACCGTCAAACGGCTACCGCTCGGGGGCCGTACGTTGCGCCTGTCGTGTTCCGCCGGGAGTCTCTACCCAGTTCGAACCGCCGATCATTCGATTGCGACGCTGTTTCGCGCCGCTGTTCGCCGATTACTGCTGCGCGTTCGCTTTCAAGAGTGCAATTTACCTCTTTTTTTGAAGTCAGGGGCGCCGGCGCGCGCGGGGGGCGTGGAGGGGGTTCGCTGGACGACGGGTTGACGGCGGACGTATACTAAGGGCGTTTACCTGTCCGGAGGCCCATGTGGCGAAGTCCCTCATCATCGTCGAGTCCCCCGCCAAGGCGCGGACCATCAAGAAATTTCTCCCCCCGCGCTACGTCGTGAAGGCGTCGGTCGGCCACGTGCGCGACCTGCCTAAGAGCACGCTCGGGGTGGACGTCGACAACGGTTTTGCTCCCAAGTACGTGACCATCAAGGGCAAGGGCGACGTCATCAAGGAGCTCCGCGCGGCCGCCAAGGACGCCACGGACGTCTTGCTGGCCACCGACCCGGATCGCGAGGGCGAAGCGATCGCCTGGCATCTGGCGGAGCTGTTGAAGCTGCCTCATCCCAAGCGCATCGAGCTCCACGAGATCACCAAGGAGGCGGCGCTCGAGGCGATCAAGCACCCCCATGAGATCGACCGCAACCGCGTGGACGCGCAGCAGGCGCGCCGCATCCTGGACCGGCTCGTCGGCTACAAGATCTCCCCGTTGCTCTGGGCCAAGGTGCGCGCCGGGCTCTCCGCGGGGCGCGTCCAGTCGGTGACGGTCAAGCTGATCGTCGACCGCGAGCGCGAAATCCGCGCGTTCGTCCCCCAAGAGTATTGGACGCTGACCGCGCTGCTGGAGCGGCCGGGCATGCCCCCGATCTTTCCGGCGGAGCTGGTGGCCATCGGCGGGGAAAAGGCGGCGATCACGACGCAGGCTCAGGCCGACGCCGCGCTCCAGGGGCTCGAGGGCGCGGAGTACCGCGTACGCTCGGTTCGCAAGCGCGAGCAGCGGCGCAATGCCGCCCCGCCCTTCACCACCTCGACCCTCCAACAGGAGGCTTCGCGCAAGCTCCGGCTGCGGGTCCGGCGCACGATGCAGATCGCGCAGGGACTCTACGAGGGCGTAGACCTCGGCAAGGACGGGACGGTCGGTCTGATCTCCTACATGCGCACCGACTCCACCCGCGTCTCCGAGCAGGCGCAGGAGGCGGCCCGCGCTTTCATCGTCGAGCGGTACGGCGAGGAGTACCACGGCGGCAAGGTCTACAAGGTTCGCGAGGGAGCCCAGGACGCTCACGAGGCGATCCGTCCGACCAGCGTGGCGCGCACCCCCGAGAGCATGGCGCCGTTCCTCAAGCGCGACGAGCTGCGTCTCTATAAGCTGATCTGGGAGCGCTTCGTGGCCTCGCAGATGACTCCGGCGGTCTACGATCAGACCACCGCGGACATCGATGCCGGCCGCTACACGTTCCGGGCCACCGGCAGCGTGATGAAGTTCGCCGGCTACACCAAGGTCTACGAGGAAGGGCGCGACGACGAGGTCGAGAGCCCCCAGAACGGGACGCTCGACGCGAAGGGTAAGCGCGTCCCGCTCCCGCCGCTGGACGAAGGCCAGCTCCTGGACCTCGAGCGCCTGGAGCCCAAGCAGCACTTCACCGAGCCGCTGCCGCGTTACACGGAGGCCACGCTCGTCAAGGCCCTCGAGGAGAAGGGCATCGGGCGGCCGTCCACCTACTCGACGATCGTCGAGACGATCCAGGCGCGCAACTACGCCGAGCAGCGCGAGCGGCGCTTCTATCCCACCGAGTTGGGCTTCGCCGTCACGGATCTGCTCCAAGAGCACTTCAAGGACATCATGGACTTGAACTTCACCGCGTCGATGGAAGACCGCCTCGACAAGGTGGAGGAAGGGCAGCAAAACTGGGTGCAGGTGCTGGAGCAGTTCTACGGCCCGTTCGCCGCGGCGCTGGCCACCGCCGAGGAGAAGCTGCCCCGGATGAAGATCGAGGACGAGCCGACTGACGAGATCTGCCCCGCCTGCGGCCGTCCGATGGTGATCAAGACCGGGCGCTTCGGGCGCTTCATCTCGTGCAGCGGCTATCCCGAATGCAAGACGACGCGTCCCATCCTCAAGGAGACCGGCGCGGAGTGCCCCAAGGACGGCGGCAAGATCGTCGAGCGCCGCTCCAAGCGCGGGCGGACCTTCTACGGTTGCGCCAACTACCCGAAATGCGACTTCGTCTCGTGGGATCGCGTGGTGCCGGGGCGCTGCCCCACCTGCGGCAGCCACGTGGTGGAGAAGCAGCGGCGCGGCGGGGCCGTCACGATCTGCGCGGCGAACGCCGAGCACGACGTCGCCTCCGTGGTGGAGTCGGGGGAGCCGGAAGAGGTCGGCGCGGGGTAGCGGCCCCCTCGGGGTAGAAGCCCCCTGCGATGATCGACTTTCGACTCCTGGTGGTCGGCGGAGGGCTCGCCGGCTGCGAAGCCGCTTGGCAGGCGGCTTCGCAGGGCGTGCCCGTCACCCTTGCGGAGATGCGCCCGCTGCGGACGACGCCGGCGCATCATACCGAGTTGCTCGCCGAGCTGGTCTGCTCCAATTCGCTGCGCGGCGCGGCGCTCGAGAACGCGGTCGGGCTGCTCAAAGAGGAGCTGGCGCGACTCGACTCCGTGATCGTCTCCTCAGCGCGCGAGGCGGCCGTGCCCGCCGGCGGCGCCTTGGCCGTCGACCGCGAGCGGTTCTCCCGGCTGGTCACGGAGCGGGTGGAGCGCCATCCCCTCATCGAGGTGAGGCGCGAGGAGATCGCCGTGATCGATCCGTCGCGGCCCACGATCATCGCGTGCGGTCCCCTGGCCTCCGAGGCGCTTGCGGGCGAGATCGACCGCCTCGTCGGCGGACGCCTCCACTACTACGATGCCGCCTCCCCCATCGTCGCCGCCGATTCGATCGAGATGACGGAACTCTACGCCGCTTCGCGCTATGGCAAGGGCGATGGCGACGACTACCTCAACATCCCGCTGGACAAGGAGCGGTACCTGCGCCTGGTCGAGGATCTGCGCACGCTGCCGCGCCACGAGCCCAAGGAGTTCGAGCGCGACGCCGCGTGCGGCACCGCCCCGTTCTTCGAAGGGTGCCTGCCGGTGGAGGTCATGGCCGAGCGCGGCGTCGACACCTTGCGGTACGGGCCGCTCAAGCCGGTTGGCCTGCGCGATCCCCGTACCGGCAAGACGCCGTACGCCGTGGTGCAGCTGCGCCGCGAGAACGCCGCGGGCACGGCATACAACCTGGTGGGCTTTCAGACGCGCCTGACCTGGCCGGCGCAGAAGGAGGCCTTCGGCAGGCTGCCTGCGCTGGGACGGGCGGAGTGGTTGCGGCTCGGTGTCATGCATCGCAACACCTTCATCCAAAGCCCGAGGCTGCTGGACCGCCAGCTGCGCCTGCGCGAGCACCCCAACATCTGGTTCGCGGGGCAGGTCACCGGCGTGGAAGGCTACGTGGAGGCGGCCGGCAGCGGCGCCATCGCGGGACTCCAGGCCGCTCGCGCGCTGCGCGGAGAGGCGCCCCTGGAGCTCGCGCCGACGACCATGCTGGGATGCATCGTGGCCTACCTGCAAGATGAGACGAGCCGCGACTTCCAGCCCTCGAACGTCACCTGGGCGAACATCGCCCCCTTGCCGCCCGAGCTCGAGACCCGCGACAAGCGCGAGCGGCGGCGCAGGCTCGCGGAGCGAGCCCTGCGCGACCTCGAGATCCTGCGCGCAACTCTTGGACGCACCGCCGGGTATGAAGCCGCCGTATGAGTGAACGCATGAGCCATCGCCTCTCGCGGGAGTACGCCCCTGAGATTCGCAGCACCACCATCGTCGCGGTGCGCCGCGACGGCAAGCTGGCGATGGCCGGCGACGGCCAGGTGACCGTCGGCAACACCGTGATGAAGCACGGGGCGCGCAAGGTCCGGCGCCTTGCCTCCGGCAATGTGCTGGCGGGCTTCGCCGGCTCGGCTGCCGACGGCATCACCCTCCTGGAGAAGTTCGAGAGCAAGCTGGGCGAGTACAAGGACAACGTCGTGCGCGCCGCCGTCGAGCTGGCGAAAGACTGGCGCACCGACCGGGTGCTGCGGCGCCTCGAGGCCCTGCTGCTGGTCGGGACGCCGGAGCATCTGCTGGTGCTCAGCGGCACGGGCGATGTCATCGAGCCGGAAGGCGGACTGGCGGCCATCGGCAGCGGCGGTCCCTTCGCCCAGGCGGCGGCCCAGGCGCTGATCGCTCACACGCAGCTCGACGCCGAGAGCATCGCACGCGAGGCGCTGGGAATCGCGGCGTCGATCTGCATCTACACGAATTCCGAGATTACCCTGGAGGTCATCTAGTGTACGCCGGAACACCGCCCATCGCGTCGCCCGCCGCACCGGAGGCCATACGCTGATGGCGCATGCGTTGGCCGAGAACGTCGAGACGCTCACGCCGCGGCAGATCGTCGCCGAGCTCGACAAGTACATCGTGGGACAAGGAGCGGCCAAACGTGCCGTGGCCATCGCGCTGCGCAACCGCTACCGGCGCTCCCGGCTTCCCGAAGAGATTCGCGACGAGATCGTGCCCAAGAACATCCTGATGATCGGTCCCACCGGTGTCGGCAAGACCGAGATCGCCCGCCGCCTGGCGGCGCTGGCCGGAGCTCCGTTCATCAAGGTCGAGGCCACGAAGTACACCGAGGTCGGCTACGTCGGGCGCGACGTGGAGTCGATGATTCGCGACCTGGTGGAGGCGGGGATACGCATGGTGCGCGAGGAGCGCACCGAAGAGGTGCGCGAGGCCGCGGAGTATCAAGCCGTCGAGCGTCTCATCGACATCCTGGCGCCGGAGACGGCGCCGCGCCAGAGCGGGGTTCCCAACCCGTTCCAGGCGCTGGGGTCGATCTTCGGCGGAGCGGTGCCGCAGCAGCCGCCCCAGCCCCCTCCGCCGCCGCCTGGACCCGAGGTCCGCGAGGCGCGCGAGCGCGTGCGGGCGGAGCTGTCGCGCGGCTTCTACGACGTGCGCCTGATCGAGATCGAGGTCGAGGAGGCCGCGGCGCCGGGCCTGATGATCGGCGGCATGCCGGGCATGGATGCCCAAGGCATGGACATGGGCGAGATGCTGGGCGGCCTCTTGCCGAAGAAGCGCGTGAAGAAGCGCGTCACCGTGGCGGAGGCGCGGCGCGTCTTCGCCGAGGAAGAGGCGCGCAAGCTCATCGACCAGGACGCCGTCAAGCGCGAGGCGATCCGCCGCGTGCAGGAGCACGGCATCGTCTTCATCGATGAGATCGACAAAGTGGCTGGCCGCGAGGGGGCGCGCGGCCCCGACGTCTCGCGCGAGGGCGTCCAGCGCGACATCCTGCCCATCGTCGAAGGCTCCACGGTGAACACCAAGCACGGGGCCGTGAAGACCGACCACGTCCTGTTCATCGGCGCGGGCGCCTTCCACGTCAGCAAGCCCTCCGACCTGATCCCCGAGCTGCAGGGCCGCTTTCCGATCCGGGTGGAGCTCACGTCGCTGGGCGTGGAGGACTTCAAGACCATCCTCACCCAGCCGCGCAACGCGCTCACCGAGCAGTACCGCGCGCTGTTGGGCGTGGAGGGCGTGGAGTTGAGCTTCACGCCGGACGGCATCGAGGCGTTGGCGCAGATCGCGATGGAGGTCAACGAGCAGACCGAGAACATCGGCGCGCGCCGCCTGCACACCGTGTTGGAGCGCCTGCTCGAGGACGTCAGCTTCGGGGCGCCCGAGACGGGGGGCGACGTGAGGGTCGACGCGGGCTACGTCCGCGAGAAGCTGGCGGCGATCGCCGCCAACGTCGATCTCTCGAACTACATCCTGTAGCGTGGTTCATCAGGGCGGGGTCGTGGTGCGGGACACCCTCCTCCGGAAGACGCTCCGTCGCTCGCATCACGCTCGCTCGGTCGCCTTCGCTGCGGCGCCGCTCCGGCCATCCTGGCCTCTCGCGGCGCCTTGAGACTTCCTTCGGAGGGCGTCCCGCACCCCGCCCCTACCGCGCTGTGCTTTCACGCGCCTTTGGCAGGCGTTTCGCGCTCGATTCCGCGCGCAGCGTGCGGCGGCGCTCTTGGGGAATGGTGGGGCATGAGCCGATGTGCGGCCGCGCTCGCTGGCTGAGGTGGAGCCCGGCGGAACGCCGAGGCTTCCCCCGAGGGGAGTCTGAGGTCCGAGCGGAGCCACGATGGCGAAAGCGAGGACGAAGCTAGCAGGAGGCGCACACGGATGTGCGCCGACGGGCGTCCCCGAGCGGGGGAGCCTCTGCGTGCCGCCGACCCTTCGGAGGCCAGTGCGCAACCTTTGCGTTGACCCCTGGGGTACAATGGGGGTGCCATGGGTAAGCCCATTTTGCTCACGATCGTCACGGACGGTCACCCGACGCTGCGCAAGGTTGCCAGGAAGGTCGACGAGGCGGAGATCCGTCAGCCGGCGTTCCAGCAGCTGATCGACGACATGTTCCACACGATGTACGAGGCGCCGGGCATCGGTCTTGCCGCGCCGCAAGTCGACGTCAGCAAGCGGTTGATGGTCGTCGATCTTCAGGACGACGAGAGCCAGCCCTACGTCTTCATCAACCCCAAGATCGTCGAGGGCGAGGGCGAGGTCACCTCGGTGGAGGGCTGCCTCTCGGTGCCCGGCACGGTGGGCGACGTCTCGCGCTACGCCGCGGTGACGATCGCGGGACTCGACCGGCGCGGCAGGCGCCAGCGGGTCGCCGCCGACGGCTTGCTCGCGCGCTGCTTGCAGCACGAGCTCGATCATCTCGACGGCGTGCTCTATGTCGACAAAGCCACCAACGTGCGCCCCGCCGTGACGGAAGAGGAGCAAGCCGCCGCGCAAGAGGGCGGCGTGGCCTACGACCCCCGCATCGACGCGCGACAGGTCGCGAGCTGAGACCGGGGGAGGAGCCCCTCTGCGACTGATCTTCTTCGGCACGTCGCCGTTCGCGTTGCCCGCTCTCGAAGCGTGCGCTCGCGACCACCACGTGCTCGCCGTGGTCACCCAACCCGACCGCCCCGGCGGGCGCGGCCAGCGGCTGCGCCCCACGCCCGTGAAAGAGGCGGCGCTGGCGCGCGCGCTGCCGGTGCTCGAGCCGGCGAAGCTGCGTCCCTTTGCGCAGGAGGCCGCCGCGCTGGCCCCGGACGCGTTCGTGGTCGCCTCGTACGGCCGCATTCTGCCTGCGCCGCTGCTGGCCGTGCCGCCGCGCGGCGCGCTCAACGTCCATCCTTCGCTCCTGCCGCTCTACCGGGGTGCCACGCCTCTGCAGAGCGCCCTGCTCGACGGAGCGCGGGAGACCGGCGTGACGATCTTTTTGATGGATGCCGGCATGGACACCGGCGAGATCGTGATCCAAGAGCGCACGCCCATCGCCCCCGGCGAGGACTACGGCGCGCTACACGATCGGCTCGCCGAGCGCGGAGCGGAGTTGCTGCTGCGGGCGCTCGAGCTCGCTCATGAGGGTCCCCCGCCCAGCAGCCCGCAACGCGGCGACGAGCGCGAGATCGCGCGCACGCTCACGCGCCCCCTGGCCAAGGACGATCAGCGCTTGCGCTGGGACGAGCCGGCGGCCCGCGTCGTCAACCGCGTTCGCGCCTTCGCGCCTGCGCCCGCCGCGCGCGCGCAGATCGCCGGCCACGTGCTCAAGTGCGTGCGCGCGCGCGTGGTCGAGCCCGGCGCCCCGGCGAGCGCGCCGCCCGGCACCGTGATCGCCGTCGAGGGGGAGGAGCTGCGGGTGGCCTCGGGGGACGGCGGCGTGGTGGCCCTCCAGCGCGTGGTGCCTCAGGACAAGGCGCCGATGAGCGGCGGCGAGTTCGGACGAACGATCCTGCGACGGTGGTGCGATGGCCAAGCGACTCCCCGCTTCGATTAAAGCCGCGACGGCGCGCGAGCTGGCGCTCCAGGTGCTGCGCGACGTCTTCGGGCCTGCCCAGCGCGGCGCGCAGGAGAGCCTCGAGTACCGCGCCGGGCGCGCCGCGCTCGACGCGCGCGAGGTGGCGCTCGCCACGGAGCTGGCCTATGGCACGGTCAAGATGCGCCGGCGTCTGGAGTGGCATCTGCGTCCCTACCTCGGCGAACGGCTGCACACGGTTCCCGAGCCGATCCGCGAGCTGCTCTTCTTGGGCGCCTATCAGCTGCTGCTCGCTGACGGCATTGCCGAGCATGCCGCGGTCTTCGAAACGGTCGATCTGGCGCGCCGGCTCGGCCACCGGGGCACGGCGGGACTGGTCAACGCGGTGCTGCGGAGCATACAGCGCGATCGCCCCGTGCCTCCGGCGCGCGATGTCTTCGACGACGACGACGAGTATCTGGGCACCGCGCACTCCTTTCCCACGTGGATCGTGCGCGCATGGCGCGAACGGTTCGGTCCGCGCCTCGTGGAGGTGCTCGAGGCGTGCAACCGCCCCGCGCGCGGTGCCTTGCGCGTCAACCTGCTCAAGGGCGGCGTCGAAGAGGCTCGCGATGTCCTCTTCGCGCGGGGATTTCCCTCGGAGGTCTCGGCGCTCGCACCCGAGTGCCTCGTCCCAACGGGTCCTCGCTTCACGCGCGTCCTCGAGCAGTCCGACCCGGGAAGGTGGACGCTGCAGGGCGAGACGGCGTGCCTGCCGCCGCGCCTGCTGGCCCCGCAGCCGGGGGAGACCGTCTTCGATCTCTGCTGCGGGCGCGGTCACAAGAGTCTGCAACTCGCGGCCCTGATGGAGAACCGCGGGGTGCTCTGGGCCGTCGACGACCATGCCGGCCGCTTGAAGGTCTTGGCCGAGGCGGCCGCGGCAGCGGGGGTCGAGTGCCTGCGGGCGCTGGCCGCCGATCTCACCAAGCCGTGGCCGGAGCCGCTGGCGGCGGCCGACCGCATTCTGCTCGATGCGCCATGCTCGGGTTTGGGCATCCTGGGGCGGGCCCCCGAGGCCCGCTGGCGCAAGAGTCCCGAGGATGCGCCGCGCTTGGCCGAGACCCAGCGGGCCATGCTCGTGCGGGCGTTGCAGGCGTTGGCCCCCGGCGGACGCTTGGTCTACGCCGTCTGCTCGACCGACCCGCGCGAGGGCGAGGGGGTCGTGGCGGCGGCGCTGGCGGCCGTGCCGGAGGCCCTCACCGTGGCGCCGCCGGAGCGCCTGGCGGCCTTTGCCTGCCCTCCGGGGATCTTGATCCCGCCGGGGCTCGAAGGGCGCGACGGGTTCTTCATCGCCATCCTCGCTCGAGGGTAGGGGTGAGGGTCGGGCCCTGGCCTCGGAGGGAGGCGGGCGCCGATGGGGCGTAAGGGAGCGCCGTGAGCTTCCTGGGCCGGCTCGAAGAGGCGTGCGCCTCGTTCGTGGAGCGCGTCTTCGCCACCACGTTTCCCAGCGGGGTGCAACCCGCGGAGGTCGCGCGCAAGATGGCCGCGGCCCTCGAGGCCTATGCGCTCGGCGAGGGCGAGGCGCGCCTGCCGCGAGCCTTCGTGGTGCGTGTCTCGGCGGCCGATTACGAGCGCCTGCTGCCGCGCCGCGCCGCCCTGCAGGAGCAGTGGCGGAAGCTCGCCGAGGAGATGGCCCAAACCCTTGGGGTGCGTCTCCCCGAGCGCCCGGGCGTGCGCCTTCTCCCGGACGCGGAAGCTCCATCGGGGAGCGTCAGCGTGGACGTGGAGGCGGCGCCGGCCAATGGGCTCGCGTTGGTGGTCCAGCGGGGCCTGCCGGCGGGGGGGCGGCTCTATCTCGATCACGGGGGCACTATCGGGCGCGACGCCGGTTGCGACCTCGTGCTCCGCGACCCGCGCGTCTCGCGCCACCACGCCCGCGTCGAGCAGGGCGAGCGCGGCGTCGAGATCGTCGATCTCGCTTCGCGAAACGGGACCGTCGTCGATGGGCGGCGCGTCGACCGCGCACCGTTGCGTCCTGGTGCACGGGTGGAGCTAGGTGACACCTTGCTGGTGGTCGAAGAGGCGCCGTCCGGCTCGTGATTCCCGAGGTCTTGCGCGAACAGACGGTCGCATTGCTTGGTGCCCTCGGTGCATTCACGGCCTATGCGGCTCTCGCCAGGCCCCCCAGGGTTCCGCGGGGATCCGCAGCTTTGGTCTTTCGCGTACTCAATGACGGCCGCCTCGTCCGCGCGCGCGATGCGGCGACGATCGGCCGATCCGGCGAGCACGCCATCGTCTTGGAGGATCCGCGCGTGAGTCGAGTGCACGCGCGCGTCGTACGGCGCGGCGCCCAGGCTTGGGTAGAAGATGTTGGCAGTCGCAACGGCACCTCCGTCAACGGCGTGCGGATCGCGGAGCCGCGTCCGTTGCGACCAGGCGACCGCATCGAGGTGGGGGCAACGGCCGTGGAGTTCGTGGGGATGGAGCCGTGGAAGTAGCGGTAAGCTCCGAGTTGGGAGCGCGTCGCCGCAGCAACGACGACGCCTACGTCTCCGAGGGCATCGCCCCGGGGGCGACGCTCCTCGCCGTCGCCGACGGCTTCGGCCGCGTCTCCACCGGCGGCTCCGGACCGGCGGCGCTCAGCCTGGCCCTGGTCCGCGAGTACCTCCGGCGCCACATGCGCGGCTCCTATCTCTCGCGGTCGCTCTCCGTTCCGGAGCTGCGCCAGACGCTGCTCGCGGCGCTGCGCCACGCCAACGCTCGGCTCTACGCGCAGAGCGGCTCGCACGAGGACTTCGTCGCCGGCGGCGCGGCGCTGACCCTGGTGCTCATCGTCGGCTCGCATGCCTACGTCGCGCACGCGGGCGACGCCCGCGCGTACATCTTGCGCGGCAGCTCTCTGCGGCGCCTCACCGTCGACGACTCGCTGTTCGCCGACCTGGTGCCTCACGGCGGAGCGGGGGAGCACGCTCCGCGCGCGCTCCTGACGCGCACGCTGGGCACTCAGCCCGCGCTCGAGGCGTCCGTGGTCCACTTCGAGCTATCGGCGGACGATCAGCTGCTGCTGTGCACCGACGGGATCCACCGCTTCGTCTCGGAAGAGGAGATCCGCGCCGCGCTCCAAGGCCATGCGAACGCCGCCGACGCGGTGCACCGCCTGGCGGTGCTCGCGCGCAGCCGGGGCGGCGTCGACAACGGAACCGCACTGCTGGGGCGGCAGCTGAACCTCCACACCCAAACCATCTCGCACAGCTCGCGTGCCTTCGCGTTCAACCTCTCGCGCGTGATGGCGTCGCTGGCGCTGGTGTGGCTGATGCTGATCACGGTGATCGGGTTCCGGCTCCTGGCCTCGCACGAGTACTTCACCGTGGTACGCGGCCGGGTGGCGCTCGCGCAAGGGTATCCGACGGACATCTTCGGCGTCCACGCCTGGCGCCTGGTGAAGCTCTACGACCTCAAGGTGCAGCGCCTGCAAGCGCAGACCCTCGCGACGCTCGAATCCACCTCCGTCGGATCGGAAGAGCAGGCCGATCGCATCGTTGAACGACTCGTTGCCAAGTAGCCCGATCCGCCGCCTCCTCCCCATGCTGGTAGCCCTGGGGATCGATGCGTTTGCCCTCACCATCGTGCCGGCGGACGCGCTCTCGCGGCCGTTGCTGGCGGCGGCGGCGCTCCTGGCATTGATCTGGGTCGGCGTGCAGCCTCGCGGCGACGACCGAGACGACCTGCTGCCGGCGCTCGCCGTGCTGATCGCCGGCATCGGCCTGACGGAGGTGACCCGGCTCTCGGCGGCCCTGGGCCGGCGGCAGGAGATCGGCATGGTGGTCTCGCTGGCCCTGCTGGTGCTGCTCCGGCCGGTGCTGGAGCAGTATCGCCGGTGGGCACGCGTCAAGTACCTGTGGGTGCTCCTCTCGATCGCGCTCTTCGCCCTGGTGGAGATCGCCGGCACCGAGGTGAACGGCGCCAAGCTCTGGCTGCGCTTCGCCGGAGTCTCGTTTCAGCCAGTCGAGCTGATCAAGCTCTTTCTCGTGTTCTTCTTGGCCGCGTACCTGGCGGAGAGCGGCGAGGTGATCGCGCAGGCGGCGCCGTGGCGGCTGCGGGCGAACCTGCGATACTTGGGTCCGCTCTTTCTGGGGTGGGGCATCGCGATGGCGATTCTGGTGCTTCAGCACGACGTCGGCATGGCGGTGCTCTTCCTGGGCGTCTTCCTCACGATGCTCTACGCCGGGACGCGGCGTCTGGATCTCGCCGTCGGGAGCCTCGCGGTCTTCGCCGTCGCCGCCGTCGTCGCCGCGCGCCACTTCGCCTACCTGCGGGTGCGCCTCGACGTCTGGCTCCACCCGTTCGCCGATCCGCTCGGCAGCGGATATCAGGCGCTGATGGGACTCTTCTCGCTGGCGGCCGGCGGTCTCTTCGGCACGGGCCTGCGCTTGGGTCACCCGACGATTCCCGACGTCGCGACGGACTACATCTACGCGGCGTGGAGCGAGGAGGCGGGGCTCATCGGGGCGGCGATCCTGCTGGCGATCTACCTGGTGCTGGTCTCGCGCGCGCTGGGGGTGGCGTTGCGCCGCCCCGACCTCTACTCCAAGATGCTGGTGTTGGGCTTGGCCTCCATGCTGGGGCTGCAGATCTTCGTGATCGTCGGCGGCGTGGTGGGACTCTTGCCGTTGACCGGGATCACGCTTCCCTTCGTTTCGTACGGCGGCAGCTCGTTGATCGCGAACTTCCTGCTGGTCGACATCGTGTGGATCGCCAGCGGCTTGGGCAACGCCTCGCGCGTGACCGCCGGGTCCGTGAGGGAAGGCGCCGCTCGCGGCCGGTCCGAAGCACGCGCGCAGTGAGACGTCTGATCCTCGCCGGAACCCTTGCTGCCGTCCTGCTCGGCGGCTGCTCTCCCCACCTCGACCTCTCCGTTCGTCCCAATCCCGTGGTTCTCGGACGCTTGGACACTCACGCGGTGGTGAACGCGACCGCCGTCGGCGAGGGCTTCGGACTGCTCCACATCGCATCGCTCCAGGTCAAGCTCTGGGGCGGGGCGAGCTACCTGGGGCACGATACGGAGCTGTACTCGCGCACGGCGCCGATCGACAAGACCATCCTCGTGATTCCGTTCGCGCGCATGACGCGCGCCTACGACATCCCGATCAACCCGCTGGAGGTGCTGATCGGAAACGCGCGCTATGCGACGGTCGAGTTGCGGGACGAGGCAGGCAACGTGATCGGCGCCACGCGCGTCGACTTCGCGGTGGACCCTCGCGTGGAGCGCAAGTTCGAGTGAGGATTCCGCCCCCGGACGAGGAACGGTAGACACGGAACATGGCGAAGCGGAAGAAGAAGCGCGGCGGGGGTCCGTCGCTCCTGCAGCTGACGCTCCTGGTCGTGCTGGCGCTGATCGTCGGCGCGCTCGCCGCGAGCTACGCGAATCACGAGGCGGCGGCGTGGCTGCCCTTCGGCCGTCACTCGGGCGGCGGGGCGCCGCGGATCGCCGCGCCGGCCACGCCGATCGCCGCGGCCTCGACGCCGGAGCCCGCCACGCCCGCTGCCGCGACGCCCACGCCGCGGCCCATGCGGTCGGCGCCGCCGCCCGCATGGGACGGTCTCGAGCATGGTGACCGCGTGGCCCTGGGGGTGCCGCGACCCGTCACCACGTTCCAGCCGGGCGGCATCCATCTGCCCAAGGCGCGCGGCGCGGCGAGGGTGGCGATCATCGTCGACGACTGCGGCCAATGGATCGACACGGAACGCGGGTTCATCGCCTTGCCGGTGCCGCTGACGCTCGCGGTGCTCCCCGACGTCCGCTACACCAAGACGATCGCGCAGGACGCGCAGGCGGCCGGCAAGGGCGTCATGCTCCACCTGCCGATGGAGCCGATCTCGCACATCAACCCCGGGCCCGGCAAGATCACCACGGAGATGGGCAACCGCGCGATCGTCGCGCAGGTGGAGCGCGACCTGGCGCAAGTCCCCGAGGCCGCCGGCGTGAACAACCACGAGGGCAGCGAGGCCACGGCGGATCCGCGCGTCATGCGGGACGTGCTGGGCGTGCTCAAGCGCGACGACAAGTTCTTCATCGACTCGCTCACGTCGAGCAAGTCGGTGGCCGGCAAGATGGCGGCGCAGGACGGCATACCCACCGCCGACCGCAACGTTTTTCTGGACAACGAGGCCAACGTCGCCTACACGGAGGGCCAGCTGCGCGAGGCGGTCCGCGTGGCGGAGCGCGACGGCTCAGCGATCGCGATCGGCCACCCGCGACCGAGCACGCTCGAGGCGCTGCGCGCGATGATTCCGCAGATGCAGGCCGCCGGCGTGCAGTTCGTGCTCGTCCAAGACCTCGTGCACTAGCAGGGGTTCTTCCGCACCCTGCTAGACGGCGGCGAAGAGCGCGTCCTGGCGCGCGCGCAGATCGTGGAGAAACGACGCCTGCGGCGGCGCCACGTCGTCCACCGAGATGGGGTGGTCCTCCGGCAGGTCGCGCACCAGCGCGAGTCCGGTGGCCAGACCCAGCGGAAGGAGGCGGCGAGCCCGCGCATCCTCCGCGCGCAGCACCAAGCCGTAGGCGGCGTAACCGCCTTCACCGTCGATGATCTCGCCGGCGCGCATCGCGCGGCGCGTGGCGCAGACCACCTCCGCCTGCGGGGCTCCGGTGGGTGCGCCCGTCGCCTCCCCCCGGCAGGCCACGGAGGCGATCGAGATCCCGAGCTCCAGGCCGATGAGATGGTACGGACGATAGAGCACGCCGTATCTCCCGCTCGGGTCGGTGGCCAGGCCGTACTCCGTGAAGCAGCGCACGGCATAGGGGTCGTCGGAGGTGAAGACGACGAAGACGCCCCAGCGCACGTGCCCCGGAACGAACTCGCCGCGTTCGTCGAGGCAGGAGACGACCTCGACGCAGCCTTCCTCGCGCAGGATGCCGCCCTCGCCCACGGGGCGCAGCAGCGTGGGGAGATCGTCGGCGGCGCACGGGGGAAAGCGCAGACCGCCGCCGTCGGGCAGCAAGCCGGCGGCGTTGGCAACGGCGGCCATCTCGATCGCCGACTTGGTGCCGTCGAGGAACGAGTTGAACATCTTGGGGTTGAAGTCGCCCGCTGCCACCTGCTCCGGCGTGAAGCCGTAGAGCTCGAGCGCCGTCTGCGGCGTGCTGCGCCGGTACGCGGGGAGGTACTTCGTGCCCTTGCCCGCGGCGACGACGCGCAGACCGCAGGTCCGCGCCCAGTCGACCAGCTCGCAGATGATCGCCGGCTGATCGCCGTACGCGAGGCTGTAGATCACCCCGCGCCGGCGCGCGAAGTCCGCCAGGTAGGGCCCGACCACCACGTCGGCCTCGACGGTCACCATGATCACGTGGCGTCCGGCCTCGATGGCGTCGTAGGCATGGCGCGCGCCGGCCTCCTGGTGGCCCGTGGCTTCGACCACGACGTCGACGTCGCAGGCGATCGCGACGTCGCCGCTGGGAACGATCGCCGTCATGCCCGCGCGCGCGAGATCGTTCGCGGCCCCGCTGGTGGCCGCCTCGGCGAGGGAGGACGCGGGCCACCCGGCGCGCGCGGCGGCTTCGCGCGCGCGGCGTCCATCCAGGTCCGCCAGCGCCGCCAGACGCACGCCGCGCATCAGCCGCAGCTGCGCGAGGATCATGGTGCCGAACTTGCCGGCGCCGATCAGGGCGACGCGCACGGGCTTCCCCTGTGCCTCGCGAGCGGCGAGCAATGCGGCGAGGTTCATGCCGTGTTCCTCCGGATGGCGGTTGCGTGGCCCAGCGAGTTCGCGCCGCGGAGCGCGAGCTCCCGGCAACGCCGGCACCGGCGTTTTCAGGGTCTGCCTGCCGCCGGGCGGCCCCGTGGGCCTTCGGCCGCGAGGACTTGCCCGGCGAAGTGCCAACCATCCCAGACCCAGAAAAAACCGCGACACACTCACGGCACGTCAAGGAGTGCAAAGAGAAGCGATGTCCACCGAACTGCGTGACTTCCTCGAGCTGTCATACGGCGAGCTCGAGGAGCTGAACCTCACCGTCAAGCAACAGCGCAAGGACCGCGTACCGAGCCACGTCATGCAGGAGGAGCGGCTCCGGTACCTGACGGACGAGAAGCGCATCAAGGCGGTGACGGTCCTGTTCACCGACCTCGAAGGCCGGCTGCACATGCTGGACTACGACAAGAAGTTTCTGCTCAAGTCCAGCGACAACCTCACCTTCGACGGCTCCTCGATTCGCGGTTTCACCCCGCAGCGCGAGAGCGACCTGCGCCTCGCCATCGACTGGAGCGCCTTCTATTGGGGTCCGGCCGACGTCTTCGGCCCCGGGAAGATCCTGGTCTTCGGCGACGTGCTCGACCGCGACGGCTCGCCCTTCAGCGCGGACATCCGCGGCAAGCTCAAACAGCTGTCGACGGAGCAGTACCAGAAGAACGGCTACACCCTCAACGCGGCCAACGAGATCGAGGGCTTCCTGTTCCAGGGCCTGGACGCGGAGCGCCGCTACCACGAGACCGGGAAGTTCGAGTACGTCAGCACCGGGGGCTACTATCACTCGCTGCCGAGTGACCCGCTGCGCAACTTCATCGACACGGTGGCCGAGGTCCAGCGCGCGATGGGCTTCCAGAACGAGAAGGACCATCCGGAAGTCGCCCCCTCGCAGTTCGAGATCAACTACGGCTACGGCGAGGTCGTGGCCGCCGCCGACCAGATCCAACTCTACAAGCTGATCTGCCGCCAGGTGGCCACCAAGCTGGGCATGACCGTCAGCTTCCTGCCCAAGCCGGTAGTGGGCGTGAACGGCAGCGGCATGCACACCAACGTCTCGGTCAGCAAAGACGACAAGAACATCTTCTGGGATCCCAACGGCGAGGAGAAGATCAGCTCGTTCGCCTGGCAGTTCGTGGACCGCATCCTGACGCACGGAAACGACGTCTGCCTGATGCTCAACGCGAGCGTCAATGCCTACCGCCGTCTCGACCCGCACTTCGAGGCGCCCAACCAGATCAAGGCCTCGGCGGTGGACCGCGGCTCGATGGTGCGCATCCCCATCGGCAACGAGCGCAGCGCGCGCGTGGAGGTCCGCTCGGTGGCTCCGGATGCCAACCCGTACATGGTCATGCTGGCCGTCTTCAAGACCGGCCTCGAAGGCAGCATCAGCAGCATCGCGAACCTGCGCCAGGCCGACCGCTACCTCCCCGACAACATCTACGACGCCTTGGCCGATTTCCGCAAGGCGGAGTGGACCACGACGTTGCTGAGCGCGGACGTGAAGGAGCGGTACGCGGAGCTCAAGCAGGGCAGCGCCGACCGTTGCCCGCGCCTGCTCGGCACGTTCGTGAAGGCACAGGAAGTCCAGTACCACCACGAAGTCTACAACCAGTACCTCTGGAACATGTTCTAGAGCACAACGAGCCCGGACGGGCTCAGGACCCGACGGCGTCGTGGAACCCGCGCGCGAAGAGAGCCTCCACGTAGGAGAACGCGCGCGGATCCACCTCGCGCAGGCGCGCGCGGGTCGCCGCGGGCCACGGCGACCGCCGGTCGTTGGCCTCCACGAATGCCCGCAGGATCTCGGCGAAGAACTCGTCGGGGGCCGTGGCGGCATAGGGCGTGACGAAGCCGGTGGCCGAGGAGAAGATCGCGCGCAGGTCGCCGTCGTCGTTGGAGCGGTATGTGCCCTCGCCCAGCGCACAGTCCAGGGCATGGGCGAACTCGTGCGCCACCGCCAGCGGCGAGCGCGAGCGCACGTACGCCGTGCGCTCCTCCACCACGAAGAGTCCCGCGGGCGGCGTCGGCCAGGTGTCGAGGTGCGGGGCTAGCTCGCGCAGGCGCGGCGAGCGGGCCGTGAAGCGCTCCCCGCG
>DATLUD010000065.1:0-67898 GCA_035533275.1 Candidatus Dormiibacterota bacterium
GGATCAGACGACGTCGATCTCATCGGCGTTGAGCGAGCCGTCGCTCTGGGATTGGCCGCGCACGCGCACCTTCATCCCGTTTTGCAGCGTGGTGCCGGTCGGGTTGATGATGGTGCCCTGGTGGAGGTGCACCGTCCGGTAGGTGGAGCTCCCCGTCTGGACCTGGAGATCGAAGCGACGGTAGTACGTGACCGTGCCGGTGATGTCGTTCTGGCGGTTGAGGATGCCTTGCTGGATGTTCTGCTGGAAGGTCTGGATCGCTTGGTTGAGGATCTCGTCGAGGACCTGCATGTTCGGCAGGGTGATCCCCGAGGGCGAGGGGGACGGGCTCGGGGAGGGCGTCGGTGTGGACTGCGCGCGTGCGGGGGCGCCGCTGGCCAAGAGGGCGGCGGCGAGCAGCAGCGCCGGTGCGATGCGTGTGGTCATGTGCGATGAACGCAGTCCCGGCGCGAAGCGTTGCGCGGCTAGGCCACGCTCGCCCTCAGGGCAGCGGCCGCGACTGGCTGACGAGGAACGTCTCGAACCCCTCGCTCCGATAGAGGGCGAGCGCGCCGGCGTTGTGCGGTGACGCCGAGAGCTGGACCCTCGCATGGCCGCGACGCCTGCCCCAACGGTACGCGCGCCGCAGGAGACGCCGGCCGATGCCGCGCCCGCGCGCGCGGCGCTCCACGAAGAGCGTGAGGATCACGGTGTACTGCTCGAGCGACCAGGGATCGCCGCGTTCCTCGAGCCAGACGTGGCCCGCGTAGCCGCGCTCGTCCTCGGCGATGTAGAGCGCTCGCGGCGCGGAGACGTCCTCGCGCAACTCGAGATCGAAGCGGCGCGCGCGGGCGCGGAACGTTGCGCTGGGAACCGGTGCCGAGGCATGCCGCCCGAACGTCACCCACGCGGTCTCGGCGTTGCCGCGCGCGACGTTGCGCCAATCGTCCTCGCGCCCCGCGCGAATGCGCACGCTCATGGGCGCATCTACGGCGGGATGAGAACGGGGCCCTCGTACGAGGGCCCCGTTCGTGTGAGTCATCGGGACGGCGCGGCGTCTCAGCCGCGCCGGCGCCCACCCCCGTTGCCGGAGCGTTCGCGGCGTCCGCCCCCGCCGCCGCCGCCACGTTGGCTCGGCGGCGGACCCACCTCCACGCTCTCGTCGATCGAGCCGTCGGCGAGCACGCCTTTGCGCGTGAGGTTGATGCGGTTCTGCGCGTCGATCTCGATCACTTTGACCATGATCTCGTCGCCGACCTGGACTTCGTCCTCGACCCGCTCCACGCGCGAGGGCGAGAGCTGGCTGATGTGCACCAAGCCCTCTTTGCCCGGCAGAATCTGCACGAAGGCTCCGAAGTTCATGATGCGGGTGACGGTGCCCAGGTAGACCTCGCCCGCCTTCACTTCCTTGGTCAGGCTCTCGACGATCTTCTTGGCCTTCTCCGCCGACTCGCCGTCAGGCGAGGCGATGAAGACGCGGCCGTCGTTCTCGATGTCGATCTTGACGCCGGTCTCGGCAACGATCTTGTTGATGACCTTGCCGCCGGGGCCGATGACGTCCTTGATCTTGTCGGGGTTGATCTGGACGACCAGCATGCGCGGAGCCCACTTCGAGAGGTCCTCGCGCGGGCCGGGAATCGTCTCCTTGAGCTTGCCGATGATGAACATGCGGCCGGCCTTCGCCTGCTCGAGCGCCTTGCGCATGATCTCAACGGTGATGCCGGAGACCTTGATGTCCATCTGGATGGCCGTGATGCCGTCCTCGGTGCCGGCCACCTTGAAATCCATCTCGCCCAGGGCGTCTTCCAGGCCCTGAATGTCGGTGAGCACGCGCCAGTCCTTGCCGTGCATGATGAGGCCCATCGCCACGCCGCCGACGTGCTTCTTGATCGGCACGCCCGCGTCCATCAGCGAGAGGGTCGAGCCGCAGACGCTGCCCATCGACGAGGAGCCGTTGGACTCGAGCGTCTCGGACATGAGGCGCAGCGTATAGGGGAAGTCGTCGAGCGACGGCAGCACCGGCACGAGCGCGCGCTCGGCGAGGTAGCCGTGGCCGATCTCGCGGCGGCCGGGGCCGCGCATCGGCCGCGTCTCGCCCACCGAGTACGGCGGGAAGTTGTAGTAGTGCATGTAGCGCTTGCCGGTGACGTCCACGATGGTGTCCAGGCGCTGCTCGTCGCTCTTGCTGCCCAGCGTGCAGATCGTCATGATCTGCGTCTGGCCGCGCTGGAAGACGCCCGAGCCGTGCACGCGCGGCAGGTAGTCGACTTTGCACCAGATCGGGCGGATCTCGTCGGGCTTGCGGCCGTCGGGGCGCAGGCCTTCGTCGACCACCATGGTGCGCAGCTCGTCTTCTTCCATCGCCTTGATGATGCGATCGAAGTCCTTGGTGGTCTCGATGAGCGTCTTGAGCTCTTCCCACCGTTTGGGCTTCTTGGCCTCGAGGCGCTCGACGGCCACACGCTTGTTGATGGCGTCGAAGGCGGCGTTGCGTTCCTGCTTGTCGACGACGCGCATCGCCTTGGCCACGTCCTTGGCAAAGGTCTTGCGGACCCAAGCGTCCAGCTCTTCGTCGGGGAGAAAGAGGGTGAAGTCGCGCTTGGGCTTGCCGACCTTCTTGGCCAGCTTGTCGATCATCGCGACGATCTGCTTGACGTGCTGGTGGGCGAACTCCACGGCGCCGAGGAACAGCTCCTCGCTGATCTCCTTGCCGCCGCCCTCGACCATCATCACGGCATCCTTGGTGCCCGCAACGACGATGTCCATCGTGCCCTCTTCGATCTGCGCGATCGTGGGGTTGATGACGTACTCGCCGTCGACGTACCCGACGCGCAGGCCGGCGACGGTGTGCGGGAAGGGGATGTCGGAGAAGGCGAGCGCCGCGCCGGCCGCCACTTGACCCAGCACGTCGGAGTCGACCTGCGGATCGTTGGCGAGCACGGTGACGATCACTTGGATCTCGTTGCGAAATCCGTCGGGGAAGAGCGGGCGGAGCGGCCGATCGATCTGACGCGCGCTCAGGACCGCGTGCTCGGTCGGACGTCCCTCGCGTTTGATGTAGCCGCCCGGGATCTTGCCGGCGGAGTACATGCGCTCTTCGTAGTCGACGGTGAGCGGAAAGAAATCGATGCCCTCGCGGGGCGAGTTCGATGCGGTGACGGCGGCTAGCACGACGTTGTCGCCGAAGCGCACGAGAGCGCTTCCTCCAGCCTGCTTGGCAAGCTCACCCGTCTCGATGGTAAGCTTGCGCCCGCCCAGGTCCATGGAGACGGACAGGGGTTCAGACACGAAATTCTCCTACGTAGGTGCCGGGCGACGCCCGGCGTGTTGCGTTTGTCGTCTTGTTCAAACGCGGCGCGTTTCGACGCCCGAGCGCAAAGCCCTTGAATGGCAAAGAGGGCGCGATTCCTCGCGCCCTCCCGCCTTTCAAGCGTCCGGCAGGCGGCCTAGCGGCGCAGGCCCAGCTCGCCGATCAGCGCGCGGTACTTCGCCAAATCCGTGTGTTGGATGTAATTGAGAAGGCGGCGGCGCTGGCCGACCTGCATCAGCAGGCCGCGGCGGCTGTGGTGATCCTTCTTGTGGATCTTGAGATGCTCGTTGAGCAGGTTGATGGACTCGGTCAGCATCGCGACTTGGACCGACGCCGATCCGGTGTCGGTAGCCGTGGCACCGAACTTCTCGATGATTTCGCGCTTGCGCTCTTTGGTCAGCGGCAAGAGATGACTCCTCGTTCAAGGATGGGCTCGCTTCGGCTCCAGGCCTCCCGCGCGTGCGCGCTCGAGGGTGGTCCGGGCCGGCGACCGTAGCAGTATAGCGGGTCAGGCCTCGGGGTGCAAGGCCCGGCGCAGCGCGTCGCGCAGGGGCGTCAGCGCCGCGGGAGCATCGGGGAGGGCGTCCAGGGCAGCCAGCGCCTCGCCGGCCGCCGGCGGGGCGAGAGCCTCAAGCACCACGCTCGTGGCCAGCGCCTGGTCGAGTTGCTCGAGGGCCCGCTTGGCCATATTCGCTTGGCCGAACGAATAGGCGTGGTGGGAGGCGTTTCCCAGGGTCTTGAGCTCCCGTTCGAGCCAGGTGCGGTACGCGTCGAGCATGGGCCCTCCTTCGCGAGGCGGGAGCTTTTCCGTCGTAGGGGCGCCCCCGCCTGCGGCGAAGCCAGCGGGCGATGTCGCAAGGGCAAGAGGTCGGTTCCGCGGAGTACGTCCGCGTGGCGTCCGTCGGCGAGGTGCCGGTGGGCGAGGCGTTGCAGGTGACGGTGGAGGGACGCGAGATCGCGCTCTTCCGCCTCGAGGACGGTTGGTACGCCCTCGACAACGTCTGCCCGCACCAAGGGGGTCCGCTCTCGGAGGGGTGGATCGAGGGGCGCACGGTGACCTGCCCATGGCACGCCTGGTGCTTCGATCTCGGCTCGGGGGCTCTGACCCTGGGCCCGTTTGCGGGGGTCGACGCCTTCGACGTCCGCGTCGAGGGCGATGAGGTGCTGGTGGCCGCGCACCCACGGGGGCACGCATAAGATGGCGCCGGCCTGGGACGCCCGCACCGGGACGGCGGGCGGGGACGCCTTTGCCGAGGGCCTGAGGACGATGATGGCCGACCGCGAGCTCGACGAGGCCGGGCTGGCGGCCGCCGCCGATCTCCCCTCCGCGCTGCTCGCGGCGACGCTCGCCGGGGAGGAGCGCGTGGGGGTCTCGACGCTGGCGCGCCTGGCCGCGGCCCTGCGCGTGCGCGCGATCGAGTTCCTGCAGCGGGCCAACGTGCTCTCGCTGGCGGCGTACGCCGCCGGGCTGGATCCGCTCTTCTTCCTGCCCGAGGGCCAGGTGCGCTTCGACGCCCGGATCTACATGCGCGAGATCAACCCCCGCTACGCCGTGCCCGAAGGGGACATGACCAAGCGCAACCCGACGCTGGTGGCCATCGCGCAAGACGAGCTGCTCGACGGCGTCGGCAAGCTCGAGCTGGAGTTGGCTTATCTCTTGCGCACGGCGGTACAGGCGGCGGGACCCGCGCTCTGACCGGGTCCTCTCCGGGCAGGGGCAGGACTTCGCCACCGCCCATCGGTAAGAGAGGCGGTTCCGCCGCCACGGCCGTCGGCCGTCGGCACGCGTTATCTGCTAGGAGGAGTATTCCGAGTGCAAGGGATGGTTGGGAAGCACGTGGCCGTCTTGATCGGCGACGGGTTCGAGGAGATCGAGGTCACCGAACCCAAGCGCGCGCTCGAGGAGGCGGGGGCCACCGTGACCATCGTCGGCCCGAACGAGGAGTCGAAGACCCGTGGCCTGCGAGGGCGTCGCGGTTTGGAGCCTGCGGGAGCCTTGCAAGCCGACGTCTCGATCGACGAGGTGACCGCGGCCGATTTCGACGCGGCGCTGATTCCCGGCGGCGTCAGTCCCGACCGCATCCGCACGCACAAGGCGATCCTCAAGCTCGTCAAGGAGCTGGACGGCGAGCGCAAGCCGCTGGCCGCCATCGGCCACGGCGCGCAGGTCCTGATCTCGGCGCACGCGGTCCGTGGCCGCACGCTCACCGGCGCGCCGTCGATCGCCGACGACATCCGCAACGCGGGCGGTCTCTATCGCGATCAGCCCGCGGTGCAGGACGGCAACTGGGTGACGTGCCGCAGCGCCAACGACCTCGACCACTTCGAGCGTGCCTTCCTCGAGAAGTTGGCGCAGTTCCAGGCGACGCCGCTGACCTAGTCCGCCGGCGTCAGGGCCGCCGCGTGAGCGAGGGCGAGAGCTCGAAGGCCGCGAGCTGCTCGCCGAGTTGGCGCAGCGCGGCATAGAGCAAGACGGCCGTGACCCCCACGCTCGCCGGCACCGCGAGCGGGGCGGCCAGGTTCGCCGCGGCTCCCAGCAGCGCGGCCACAAGGGCGCAGACCACCGCCGCCAGGGGGCTCCACGCCGGGGGCACGCGCAGATCCCAGACCAAGGCCAGCGGGATGCAGATCGCCGCGACGGCCAGACCCACGAAGAGCAAGCCGGCGGCCTCGCCCGCCGTGGGGCGCAACTCGAACAGGGCCGCGCCGTAGGCCGCCAGGACCACGGGCAGCGCGCGGATGGCCGCCGCCAGAACCTTGGCCCGCGCCAACTCACGCCCGAAGAGCGGCGCGGCCAGCCATGTGGCGGCGAGGGTGCCCTCGCGGGGTATCGTGCGCATGGAGGCCACCATGGCCGCAAGTGCGCCGGCGGCACCGACCGCGAAGGGGTAGAGCCGCCCTACGTCGACCGGGAGCTTGCCCAGCCACGCGCACGAGAGCGCGGCCGTCGCCGCCGCCAGCAGCGTGACCAGCCATCCGTCGGCCGAGCGGCCCCAGACGATGGTCTCGGCGCGCACCAGCGCGAAGGTCGCGGCTCCGCCGCGCGCGCGCAGCGCCTGACGCTTCATCGCAGGCCACCCGCAACCGGCGTGAGCGACCCGAGCGCGCGCACGCGCGCCCGCAGGCGCTGGGCCACGCCCGCGTCGCGCGTCGCCAAGAGCAGCGCTCCCCCTTCGGCGGTCACCTCGCCGGCGGCGCGGTCGAGGGCGTCGAGATCCTCGGGGGGCCACGCCCGCGGCTCGTCCACCAGCAGCAGCGACGGCAGGTGCAGCATCGCCCCGAGCAGCCGCGTCCGCCGGCGCGAGGAGTCGTCGCGCAGCCACGCCAGTGCGCGCATGCGCTCGGCGTGCTGCCTGTCCGAGAGGCCGTAGAGCTCGCCGAGCAGGCGCAGGTACTCGCCGACGGTGAGCGGCGCCACCGGAGGCGTTTCGGGCGGCACGTAGCCGACGCGGCGCTTGGCTTGGGCTGGCTGGTAGCGCATGTCGAACCCGCCGATCGTGATGGCGCCGCGGTCGGGGCGCAACAAGCCGGCGATCAGCGCGAGCAGCGCGCTCTTCCCGCTCTCCGCGGGGCCGACGACGGCCAAGCGCTCGCCGGGAGGGAGGTCGAGCGTGAGCCCGTTGACGGCGTCGTGCCCGTGCAGCGACTTGGAGAGATCGGCGATGTGCAGCAGCGTGGTGTACCGGCGCCTTGGAGCCTAGAGGATCCGTGCGAGGAAGCTGCGCGTCCGTTCGTGCTTGGGGTTCGCCAGCACCTCCGCCGGCGGCCCTTGCTCCACCACCACGCCCCCGTCCATGAAGACCACCCGGTCGCCGACCTCGCGCGCGAACGGCATCTCGTGCGTGACCACGATCATCGTCATGCCGTCCTGGGCCAGTTGGCGCATGACGGCGAGCACCTCGCCCACCAACTCGGGGTCGAGGGCGCTGGTGGGCTCGTCGAAGAGCATCAGCTTGGGCTCCATCGCCAGCGCGCGGGCGATGGCCACGCGCTGCTGCTGGCCTCCGGAGAGTTGGGCAGGGTAGACGTGCGCTTTCTCCGCCAGTCCAACGCGCTCGAGCAGCTTGCGCGCGCGCTCGACGGCCGCGGCGCGGGGCAGGCGCTTCACCTGGATCGGCGCCTCGATCACGTTCTGCAGCGCCGTCATGTGCGGGAAAAGGTTGAAGCGCTGGAAGACCATGCCGATCTCGGAGCGGCGGCGCGCGAGCTCGTGCTCGCGGAGCTCGTAGAGGAGGTTGCCCTCTTGCCGGTAGCCCACCAGCTCGCCGTCCACCCAGATGCGCCCCGCGTTGATCTGCTCGAGGTGGTTGATGCAGCGCAGAAACGTGGACTTGCCCGAGCCGGAAGGACCGATCAGCATCAGCACCTCGCGGGGCTGGACCTCCAAGTCGATGCCGCGCAGCACCTCCAGGCGCCCGAAGCGCTTGTGTACGTTCTCGGCTCGGACCATGGGGCGCGCCGCGCTCACAGGCGCACCGTGCCGCGCAGGTTGCGCAAGACGCGCTGCCATGGCCCCTCGCGCTGCGAGCGCGCCGTGCCGCGGGCGAAGCGCTTCTCCACGTAGTACTGCCCGATGCTGGCCACGGTGGTGAGCAGCAGGTACCACAGGCTGGCCACCACCAGCAGTTCCACGACGAAGAGATTGCTCGAGTAGATGTCGCTGGCCCGGCGCAGCAGCTCGCCGAAGGTCACCACGGAGGCCAGCGACGAGGTCTTCAGCATCGAGATGAACTCGTTGCCGATGGGCGGGATGATCACGCGCATCGCCTGCGGCAAGACGACGCGGCGCATCGTCTGCGAGGAGATCATGCCGAGGGCCTGCGCGGCCTCCACCTGCCCTTCGTCGACGGCGAGGATGCCGGCGCGCACGATCTCGGCCATGTAGGCGCCCTCGTTCAGGCCCAAGCCCAGGAGCGCGGCGGCCAACGGCGTCATGAACGCGACCATCGGCATCGAGAAGAACGTCACGTGCGTGAAGGGGATGCCGATCGTCAGGTCGTGGAAGACGGCGGGAACGCCGTTGAACCAGAAGATCAGCTGTACCAGGACCGGGGTGCCGCGAAAGAACCACACGTAGACGCCGCTTACGGCGGAGAGCACGAGGTTCTCGGACATCCGCATGACGGCGAAGATCACACCGAGCACGACGCCGATGGCTTGCGCGGCCACCGAGACGAAGAGGGTGTTGAGCAGACCTCCCAGGATCAGCGAGTTGAAGAGGTACTGGTCGACGACGTGGGGGTTGAGGAAGTGCGACGAGGCGGCCGCCGCGGCGAGCCAGGCCACCAGCAGCCCCACGACTACCGCGAGGACCCACTGCCCCCAATGGCGCACGGGCACGACCGTGAACGTCGTGCCGCGCTCGCTCTCCGCCGTCATCGCGCTCTCCGGCTCGCCTTATTGATAGCGGGCGCCGCCGTTGATCGCGGCGCTCGTGAGCGCCCCTTGCGGGAGGTCCCATGAGCGCAGGACCTTCGCGTAGGTGCCGTCGGCGATCACGGCCCGGAGGGCCGCTTGCAGCGCGTCGCGCAGGCGGCGGTCGTCCTTGCGCACGCCGATCCCGTAGGGTGCCACGGCGTACTGCTTGCCGACGATCTCGAAGAGGCCGCCGGAGAGCCGCGCCGCGAACGCCGCTACGGGGAAGTCGGCGACGTGCGCCACCGAACGGCCGACCTTCAGCTGCTGCAGCGCATCGGTATCCGTGGCGAGAGCGAGCACGGTGATCGGCGGCTTGTGCGCCGCCGCGCACTTGGCCGACTGCGCGGCGAGCATGTGCTCCTGGGCCGTGCCCTTCTCCGCGTCGGCGGTCTTGCCGCAGAGGTCGGCCAGGCTGAAGATGCGCTCGGGGTTCCCCTTGCGCACCAGGATGCCGCTGCCGGCCAGGAAGTAGTCGATGAAGTCGATGCGCTTCTCGCGCTCGGGCGTGTCGTTCATCGCCGACATGACGATGTCGAAGCGATCGGCCAGCAGCGCCGGGATGATGCCGTCGAACGTGGTGTTGACGAACGCCACCTTGACGCCCAGCTTGGCTCCCAGAGCCCGCGCCAAGTCGTAGTCGAGCCCTTGCACCTGATCGGTGCCGGTCTTGTAGAACTCGACCGGAGCGTAGGAGACGTCGGAGCCGATGGTGATGATGCCGGCCTTCTGGATCCGCTCCGGAAGGCGCGCGCGCAGCGAGCCGGCGGACTGCGCCGCGGCCGGTGCCGCGAGCGAGAGAGCCAGCAGGACTGCGAAGACGATGCGCAAGGTGATCCTCCCGAGGGTCGAGGTCAGACGACGCGCTCCAGGCGCGAGTTTGGGCGGTAGGGGCGCCCGACCTTGTGGCACTCCCGCATCTCGCCGTCCCGCTCGGCGAGCGCGATGTCGGCGGTGAAATCGAAGCGCCCCGAGCCGTCGAAGAAGGCGCTTCCCACCGCGTAGGCGTCGACGGGGACGCCTTCCGCCTCGAACTGGCGGATCTTGGCCGGGGTGAAGCCGCCGCTCACCACGATCTTCACCCAGTCGCAGCCCTCTGCGTCGAGGGCGGTCCGCACGTTGCGCACCAGCTGAGGGTTGACCCCGGTGGGCGTGAACGTCCCCATCATCGACCATAGCGAGCGGTCGACGAGCGTCGAGCTGGTGTCGATGCGCACGCCCCAGAGACGCCGGCCCAGCGCCCGCGCGACGGCCAGGCTCGTCGCCACGCAGTCGTTCTCGAAGTCGGCCAGCGCGATCAGGTGGACGTCCTCGGGGACGAGCTCGGCGAACTTGCGCGAGGCTAGGACCGTGTCGCCGCCGTAGGCCGCGATGAGCGCATGGGGAACCGTGCCCATGCCGCGCGCCCCCCACCACTCCGCGTTGGCGTCGGTGGAGACGCCCAGCGCTCCGGAGACGTAGGCGGCGTAGCCGTCGCCCGTCTGCACCAGGTGATGGTCGAAGCGGGCCGGGAAGAAGAGGACGTCCTTGCCATTGGCGGCTTGCACGATGTTGCGCGCGTTGGTGCAGATGCGCGTGCGGCGCGCCAGGACGCCCAGATAGAGCGTCTCGAGGTGCGCGAAGAGGGCGTAGTCGCCCTCGATCGTCAGCACCGTCTCGTACGGGGCGATGGCGTCACCGTCGTAGAGCGCGCGGACGGCCAGCTCCGGCCAGCCGTCGCGCCACGAGCCGTCCTCGCGCTGATAACCGCTGCAGAGCTTGAGGATCGCGATCGCCTCGTCGATGCCGCAGAGCACGCTCTCGCGGCGGTTGAAGACCTGCATCAGCACGCGCGGATGGTAGTGGTCCTTGAGCAGGATCTCGCGCGAGCGCTTGAAGTAGACGTCGGAGTAGTAGCCCTCGCGCATGCGCTCGACGGGAAGGTTGAGGATCGCCGGGTCCAGGCGCCGGCGCACCGGCTGAGGCGCCCTCACGCCCTGCTGACCGGCTGGTAGCAGACGGTGATCAGCTCGTCCCGGGGCACGATGGCGGGGTCGTCCCAATAGATGTCGCCGGGCGGGCCGTCGCCGACGTAGCCGTTGTCGGCGATCCAGGTGAAGAGGCGCGCGAACGAGTCGGGGACCTGCGCGTAATCGCCCACGTGGACGGTGACGGCGTAGGTGTGCGCGTCCGGAAATCCGGACATGATGCGGCAGCCCTCCGATTCGGCGAGGTCGAGCAACACGCGCGGGACCTGGCGGTGCAGGGATCGGTCGAGCTGGCGCATGGCGAGAGAATACGGCGCAGCCTCCGGCGAACCCCACCGGGTATGACCAATGCGGACGTGGCCCGGCGGCTGATGGAGATCCGGCAGCTCATGGAGTTCGCGGGGGAGCCCTATTTCGAGTTCATGGCCTACGAGAAGGCGGCCGCCGGAGTGGAGCAGGCGCCGCCCTTGGCCGGCATCATCGAGCGTGGGGAGCTGGAGGAGGTCCCGGGCGTGGGGGAGACCATCGCGGAGCGCATCCGCGAGATCGTCCGGACCGGCACGTGCGCGAAGCTGGAGAGCCTGCTCAAGCGCTACCCCGCGAGCCTCCTGGACCTGCTGGAGGTTCCCGGGGTGGGCATGAAGACGGCGCACGTCCTCTATGACTCCCTGGGGATCGCCGGCCCAGACGACTTGGAGCGGGCCATCGCCGCGGGTAAGCTCGACGACCTGCCGCGCATGGGGCGCAAGACCATCGAGAACATGAAGCGCGGCCTGCTGGCGCGGCGCGGCCGCTCCCACCGGTGGCCCATCGGAGCCGCGCTGCCGCTGGCGGAGTCGATCATCGCCCGCCTGCGCGAGGCGGCGCCCGTCGAGCGCATCGCCTACGCGGGGTCGCTGCGCCGCGGCGAGCCCACGGTGGGCGACATCGACCTCGTCTGCACCTCGGCCAAGGCCAAGGCCGTGATCGAGGGCTTCACGGCGCTCCCCGAGGCGGAGGCCGTGCTCTCCGAGGGCACGACCAAGGCCTCGTTCTGGACGACGCAAGGGCTCCAGGTGGACCTGCGCGTGGTGCCGGCGGCGAATTGGGGCAATCTGCTCCAGCACTTCACCGGCAGCCGCGAGCACAACGTCCAGTTCCGCGAGATGGCAGTCAAACGCGGCCTGCGGGTGAGCGAGAACGGCATCCTCGACGTGGCGACGGGCGTCAACCGCACCTTCGAGACGGAGGAAGAGGTCTACGCCGCGCTCGACCTCCCCTACATCCCGCCCGAGCTGCGGCTGGGCAGCGGCGAGCTCGACGCCGCCCGGCGCGGCAAGCTGCCGAAGCTCATCGAGCAGCGCAACCTGCGCGGCGACTTCCACATGCACACCACGTGGTCGGACGGCCGCAACACGCTCGAGGCCATGATCGAGGCCTGCGCCGCCAAAGGGTACGCCTATCACGCGATCTCGGAGCATTCGTGGGGGCGCGGCTCCACGTACGGCATGACGCCGGAGAAACTGCGCAAGCAGATCGCCGCCATCCGCGAGATGGGAGAGGCGCACGGGATCCGCACGCTCTGCGGCGTGGAGGTGGACATCCTGCCCGACGGCACCCTCGACTTCGAGGAGAACTTGCTGCGCGAGCTGGACTTCGTGGTGGCCAGCGTGCACTCAGCGCTGCGGATCGGGCGCGAGAAGATGACGGCGCGCCTCATTCGCGCCATCGAGCATCCGTGCGTCAACGTCATCGGTCACCCCACGGGGCGCAGCGTCCCCGGCGGGACGGCCTATGAGATCGACGCGGATGCGGTCTTCGCCGCCGCGGCGCGCACCGGCACGGCGCTGGAGATGAACGGCAACCCCGATCGCCTGGACCTGCCCAACCAGCTGGCGCGCCGCGCCGCGGAACTGGGGGCGATGATCTCGCTCGACTCCGACGCGCACGATGCGGCGCAGCTCGACCGCATCTCGTACGCGGTGGTGCAGGCGCGCCGCGCGTGGCTCGAGGCCAAGAACGTGCTCAACACGCGCAAGCTCGACGACGTGCTCGACTTCGTCGCCCAGAAGCGCGGCCCGGCCAAGCGCAAGCGCGCGCGCTAGCAGGGGTTCTTCCGCACCCTGCTAGGCGGGTGCGGGCGGGTTGGTCGCCGCGAAGATCGCGTAGGCGTCCTCGTCGTGCAGCATCGCCTCCACGACGGCGGCGAGCGGCTCGTAGCGATAGATGCCGGAGAGGATGGCCGTGTCGCCGATGCCGCTGCGGATCACGAACGTGGGGCGCTGATCGACGCCGTGCGGCGCGAGCGCCGTGAAGTCCGACGTGCTCTCGTAGATCCGCGCGACGACGGCGGGGTCGCTCATCTTCTCGGCCAGCGTCTGGGGAGCCAGACCGCCCGCAGCGGCGGCGATCTCGACGGCCGTCTCGCGGCGGCTCACGGGCTTGCCCTCCCGCAGCGCCGCGCGTGCCAGCGCCAGCCGAACGCGATCGTCGCCGCAGCCCAGCGCTCGCGCGGCCTCCGCCGCGAGGTTGGGCGCGAGCGTGGAGGTGGAGCGGTCCTCGAGCCATCCGGGGTCGAACGCGACGCCGGCGGCGATCTTGGTGCGCTCGTAGTACCAGGCCTGCAGCTCGCGCGTGTTTCCCAAGGGACCACCGCCGCTCAGGATGGCGATCCGCCAATCGACCTCGAAGCGATCGCCGCGTTCATCGCGCAGCCGGGCGAGGGCGTCGTCGGCTACCAGGCACCACGACGAGAGGATGTCGAGATAATAGGTGACGTGCAGCATCGCGCTCGCACTTCGCGGCGCGATGGGCCCGCTCCCCGCGGCCGTCAGGACGTGGTCGCCAGCGGCACGCGGAAGACGACCGTGGTGCCGAGACCCGGGGCGCCCTCCAGAGCGATGCTGCCCCCCGCGCGCTCGATGGCGCGCTTGGCGATGGCCAGGCCCAACCCGGCGCCCACGACGTCGCCGCGGGAGTCGCCGCGGAAGAAGCGCTCGAAGGCGTGCGCTCGCTCGTCGGCGGTCATGCCGGGTCCGTGGTCGGCCACGCGCACCACGGCATGGCCGCCTTCGCGCGCGACGGAGATCTCCACCGGCGAATGCGGCGCGTACTTGAGCGCGTTGTCGATCACGGCGCGCAGCGCTTCGCGCAGCTCGCCCTCGTCGGCGTTCACGACGGCCGGGCCGCCTCCGGCGTATCGGATCTCCGTCTGGGGAGCGAGACCGCTGGTCGACTCGGCGACCTCGGACGCCGTCTGCGCCAGGTCGAAGGTGGATGCCTGGGGCGGCGTGTCGCCGTCGAGGCGCGCCAGGCGCAGCAACCGCTCGATGAGCGTGCGCATCCGCACGCCTTCCTCGCCCATGGTCTCGAGGATCTGTCCGGCCACCGCTGGCTCCGCCATCGCGCCGCGGCGCAGCACGTCGATGTAGCCCGCGATCACGGTGAGAGGGGTGCGCAGCTCGTGGCCCGCGTCGGCGACGAACTGGCGCATGCGCGTCTCCGTGCGCACCCGCTCCTCCATCGCGACCGCCACGCGCTCGGCGGCGGTGTTGTACGCGGCGGCCAGCGCACCGATCTCGCTGCTCTCGCTCATGGCGAACGTGCGGCGCGAGTAGTCGCCGGCGGCCAGGCGCCCCAGCGCCGAGCTCACGTCGTTGAGGGGGCGCAGCGCCTGCTGCGCCAGATAGCGCCCCAGCAGCCACGCCGCAACCAACGCCACCGCCACCACGATGAGCATCGTGCGCCAATAGGGCATGAGCGTCACCCAGATGAGCGCGAGCGACGGCGCGAAGACGATGAAGCCCCCCGTGACGCGGACCACCGGAGGGCCGTGGCGGCGGTAGTCCCGGCGGTCCCCGTCGTTGGGGCCCGGAGTACTCCGCGGCTCGGCGGCGACGCGCGGCCCCATCTCGGCGAGGGAGGGGTCGCCGCTGAGCAAGTGGCCGGCGTCGTCGAAGATGCCCACGCGCAGGCCGATCCCGCCGAGGTTGGCCGCGAGCTGCGGGGCGGCGGACGGGAGATTGATCCCTTGGCGCTCGTAGCGCTCGACCAGCTCCCGCGCCTGGACGTGCTTGGCCACCAGGACGTCGCGCCCGATGCCGTCGAGCGTGAAGACCAGCAGCAGGGAGGAGACGGCCAAGACCACCAGCAGCAAGAGGCCCAGGAGGGCCACGTACCAGGCGGTGAGCCGGCTCGCGAGCGAGCTCATGCGCCGCCGTTCTGGCGCAGGGCGTATCCCACCCCGCGCACGGTGTGGATCAGCGCAGGCTCCCCGCCGGCGTCGAGCTTGGCGCGCAGGTACGAGACGTAGGTCTCGACGATGCTGGGGTTGCCCTCGAAGTCGTGCCCCCACACCGCGTCGAGCAGCTGCTCCTTGCCCCAGACGCGGCGCGGCTCGCGCAGAAAGACCAGCAGCAGATCGTATTCGCGCGGCGTCAGGTCGATGTGCCGGTCGCCGCGGCGCACGTCGCGACGGTCCAAGTCCACGTAGACGTCGGCGTAGCGCAGCGTCTCCGCCGCGGCCAGGCGGGGGCGGCGCAGCGCTGCGCTCAGGCGCGCCAGCAGCTCCTCGAAGGCGAAGGGCTTTGGCAGGTAGTCATCGGCGCCGCGCGTGAGCCCGGCCACGCGGTCGGTAAGATCGCCGCGCGCGGTGAGCATGAGGATCGGCGCCTCGGTCAGCCGGCGCAGCATCGGCAGCAGCGCGAAGCCGTCGATCTTCGGCATCATCACGTCGAGGACGACCACGTCGGGCTCCCACTCGCGCACGAGCGCGAGGGCCGCCTGTCCGTCCGCCGCGCAGCGAACCTGGTAGCCCTCGCGCCCGAGCCCGATCTCGAGCATCTCGCGGATGTGCCGCTCGTCGTCGACGACGGCCACCCGCGGCCCTTGACTCTCGCTACTGATCGTCTACCCTTTCTGATGCATGGAGAGGATGAGCAGGAAGCGTCCCGCATCGCCCGGTCCCCGGCGTTCGGCGCGCGCGGCCATCTTCGACGAGAGGGCGTCGAGCTTCTGCTGCTGCTCGGCCGTGAGGATCGGACGCAGCTGCTGCGAGGTGGAGGCGGCGATCTGGCGCTCCTGGCTGGTCATGCTCTCGCGCTTGGCCAGCACGGCCTTGCTCTCGTCCGGCGTCAGCAGCGCGTCGATCTGCTGGGCGCCCTGATCGAAGATCGGCTTGACGTTGGCGCGCATGGCGCTCCAGCGCTCGCGGGGGTTCTGGGAGGGGCCGGCCGGGGCGGAACCGCGCAGCGAGTGGAGCTGCTGGCGGACCTGCGCGGCGATCGCATCCACGCGCTGGCGATGATCGGCGCTCAGGGCGCCCAGCGCGGCGTCGCGCGTTTGGAGGTCCAGGGCATGGAGCTTCTGGCGGCCATCGCGCAGGATCGGCATCGCTTGCTGCCGCTCCTGCGGCGTGAGATGGAGGACTCGAAGGAAGAAGGCGGGATGATGACCGCCCCCCTGCTCGGCCGCTACGCCGGCGAGGACGGGCGCCGCCGAGAAGACGGCGACGACGAGGAGCAACGTGAGGAGTGCTTTCATGCAACTGATCGTACGGTCGGGGCCTGGGATTGGACTGAGAAATCCCTGAAGGATTCGGTAAGATCGGCCACATGTGGAGAGGAACGCCCCCTTCCTGCGCCAACTCTCACCCCCTTACACGGCCTCGTACACCGGCAAATTGCCTCATGGAGGACCTATGCCTCGTCGCATCCTTGCCGCTCTTCTGGCTGCCGCGTTTCTCGGGGGAGCCTCCCTCGCCGGCGCCCAGCCAGCGCGTGCCCAATCCGACAGCGATACGCTCACGATCTCGCAGGGCGTCGACGCGGACACCCTGGATCCGCTGACCACGCCGGTCACCACCACCGACAACATCACGTTCCAGATCTTCGACGGGTTGTTGGCGCACGATCCGCACGGCAAGCTGTTGCCGGCGCTGGCGACGTCGTGGAAGCAGATCTCCCCGGACAAGTGGGAGTTCAAGCTCCGCCACGGCGTGACGTTCTCCAACGGCGACCCGTTCACCAGCGCCGACGTGAAGTTCACGGTCGAGAAGGTGCTCGACCCGGCCTTCAAGTCGCAGAAGCGCAACCGCGTCAGCACGATCTCGGAAGTGCTGACGCCGGATCCCTACACCGTGATCTACGTGACCAAGCAGCCTTCGGCCATCATGCCGGGGCGTCCCTACGACCTGCGCATCGTGGACGCCAAGTATTGGAAGGAGCACGGTGACGCCTACATGGCCGACCACCCGATGGGCACGGGCGCGTACGTGCTCAAGGAGTGGCGCAAGGACGACCGCATCGTCCTGACGGCGCGCAAGGGCTATTGGGGGGGCGACGCGGCCGTCAAGACCGTGATCTTCAAACCGATGCCTGAGGCTGCTTCGCGCGTGGCCGCCTTGCAGACCGGCGACACCGACATCATCACCAACGTGCCCACGCAGAACGCCGAGCAGATCGCCAACGGCCGCACCACCAAGCTGGGAACGGTGCGCAGTGACCGCGTCCTGTTCATCGCTTTCAACACGCAGAAGCCCGGCATTCAGCAGAACGTCTACTTCCGGCAGGCGCTCAACTACGCGGTCGACATCCCGGCGATCGTGAAGACCGTGCTCAAGGGTCACGCCTATCCGCTCCAGAACGGGCCGATCCCGCCCGGCTTCGTCGGCTACGATCCCAAGCTGCCTTCGTACAGCTACGACCCCGCCAAGGCCAAGGAGCTTTTGAAGAAGGCCGGCGTGACCGGCCCGCTCAACCTGACGCTCTGGTCGCCCTCCGGCCGCTACAACATGGATAAGGAAGTGGCCGAGGCCGTCGCCGGTCAGCTCTCCGCGGTCGGCGTCAACGCCACGGTGCGGACCCAGGAGTGGACGAACTACGTCGGCGCCGTCGTCCACAAGACCATGGTGCCCATGTACCTGCTGGGCTGGGGCAACGACACCTACGACGCCGACGACACCCTGTCGTCGCTCTTCACCAGCACCTATCCGATCTCGACGTGGGGCACGCCGGAGACGGACAAGATGATCGCCGAGGCCCGGGTGGAGACCGATCCCACCAAGCGCGCGGCGCTCTACGCGAAAGTCCTGAGCGTGGTCCACGAGCAGGCGCCCTGGCTCTTCCTCTTCGAGTACCAGGACCTCTACGGGATCAACAAGCGCGTCGACTTCCAGCCGCGGACCGACGAGCTGATCATCTGCCACGACATCGCGTGGGCCAAGTAACGCCTTAGCGTTCTGGTCTCGGGGACCCCGACCAAAGGTCGGGGTCCCCGCACGCGTCGTGAGCGGCACGTGCAACCCGGGCCGAGCGGTCCGGAGCCTTGGGAGCGAGTGGGGAGTAATGGCGGCATATCTGGTGCGGCGTTTTTTCGGGGCTCTGGTGGTCCTGGGCGGCGTCGCCGTGGCGGTGTTCCTCATTCTGCACTTGACCGGCGACCCGGCGCTGGTGATGCTGCCGCCCGACGCCTCCCGGCAGGACATCATCAACTTCCGTCACGAGTATGGTTTCGACAAGCCGGTGCTCGTGCAGTTCGCCGTCTTCGCGGCGCACGCGGTGCGCGGCGACTTCGGCACCTCGATCCGCCACGGCGATCCGGCCATGTCGCTGGCGCTGCAGCGCCTGCCCGCCACGGCGGAGCTGGCGTTCGCGGCGCTGGTGCTCGCCGTTGTGGTCGCCATCCCCGCGGGCATCATCGCGGCGCAGAAGCGGGAGAGCCCGCTCGACTACCTGGTGCGCTTGCTCGCGCTGATCGGGCAGGCGGCCCCCGTCTACTGGCTGGGGATCATGCTGATCCTCGTCTTCGGGGTCGGCTTGCAGTGGTTCCCCATCGGCGGCCGCGGCGGCTGGGATCACCTGGTGCTTCCCACGTTCACGCTGGGCGCGTTCACGGCGGCGAAGCTCATGCGCATCACGCGCTCGGGGATGCTTGACGTCTCGCGCTTGGACTACGTGCGCACGGCCTGGGCCAAGGGTCTCGCGCCGCTCGCCGTGACGCTCAAGCACACCCTGCGCAACGCCGTGCTGCCCATCGTCACCGTCATCGGCCTCGAGCTGGGGAACCTGCTCTCGGGCGCCGTCATCACGGAGACCATCTTCTCGTGGCCGGGCATCGGGCGCCTGGCCGTCCAAGCGATCTACGACCGCGACTACCCCGTGGTCGAAGCCATCGTCGTGCTCACCGCGGCGATCTTCGTCGGCATCAATCTCCTGGTCGACATCACCTACGCCGCACTCGACCCGCGGGTGACCTACGGTTAGCATGACGACGTTCGAAGCCGCAACCGCCGCCGCCGGCGAGCAAGCCTTCTCCCAGCGCCGCTACCAGGCGTTGCGCAACTTCTTGCGCAGCCGTGCCGCGCTCTTCGGCGGCGCGGTGGTGGCCTTGCTGCTGATCTGCGCCGTCTTCGCGCCGTGGCTGGCTCCCCACGACCCGCGCCTGCAGAACCTCAACCTGGGATCGCTGCCGCCCATCTGGGCGCACGGCGGGAAGGCCGGGTACTGGCTCGGCACGGACGAGCTGGGGCGCGACATCCTCTCGCGCATCATCTACGGGGCGCGCCTCTCGGCCACGGTGGCGTTCTCGGTGGTGATCATCGGAAGCGTCATCGGCGTCAGCCTCGGCTTGATCTCCGGTTACGTCGGCGGCTGGATCGACGACGTGATCATGCGCATCGCCGACATCCAGCTGGCCTTCCCGTACGTGCTGCTGGCCATCGCCGTCATCGGCGTGGTAGGCGCGAACGTCTACACGATCATCGGCGTCATCGGCGTCACGTCGTGGGTGCAGTACGTGCGCGTGGTGCGCTCCGAGGTGATCTCGCTGCGCGAGCGCGAGTTCGTCCAAGCCGCGCACGCCATCGGCTGCGCGCCGCTGCGCATCATCTTCCGCCACGTGCTGCCCAACGTGACCTCGTCCGTGACGGTCATCGCCACCTTCGAGCTCGCCCGGGCCATCATCTTCGAGGCGGCGCTCTCGTTCCTGGGCCTGGGCGTCTCGCCGGCGACGCCGTCTTGGGGCAACATGCTGGCGGAGGGGCGCCAGTATCTCGATACGGCATGGTGGATGGGCACGTTCCCGGGCCTGGCCATCATGCTCACGGTGCTGGGTGTCAACGTCTTGGGCGACGGTCTGCGCGACGCCCTCGATCCCAGTCTGATGCCGTGATCTCGCCCGGCCGGGCGTTGGCCCCGTATGCCGGCGTCGTCGGGGCGATCGCGCTGGTCGGCTTCGCGATCGACGTCCCGGCGCTCTGGATACCGTTGCTGGCCTTCGGGTTCGCCGCGTTCGTCATGGTGGAGACCCAGCAGCGCGGCGTGGTGAGCTATCACAAGGGATGGTGGGTCCGCCCCACCGTCTTCGCCGCCATCGGCACGCTGGTGGTCGCGCTGCTCTGGCTGGCGGGCTCGCCGGGGCGGCTCGTCCGGCTGGAGTCGGTGCTGGTGCTGGGAATGTTCTGGGTGACGATGCCGTGGTCGCTCTTCGGTCCGTGGGCCAAGTACTACGGCTACGCGCTGCTGCTCGTGGCGGTGGTGGCGGCCTTCGTCTCGGGCCTGGGCGCGGGGTACTACGCGCTCGCGGTGGGCGGGGGGAGCCTGCTCTACTCGCTGGTGCTGCGCTTCAGCCGCGCGTAGGCGCGTCGGCGGCGGTCGCCGCGCGCTTGGCGGTGGCCATCGTCCAGGCGAAGACGGCCAACAGCGCGGCCACCAGCGTGGCGCTCACGGCCAGGTCGGGGACGGGCGGATGCCACCCCAGGAGCTGGGCCAGCTCGAAGAGGGCGACCCCCACGGCCAGCCCCGTCACGGCGACGGACCAGCGGCGGGTCACCCGCTCCGCGTCGCCCGTGGGGCGCGTGCAGAGGCGGTGGACCAGGAAGCTGTCGAGCGTGTCCGTGGCGGCCATCCCCAGGCAGAACGCGGCGCCGACGACGAGCGCGGCGGCCACGCCCCCCGTGGTGAGCGCGAGCGCGTACGCCGCCACTTGGCTCGAGGTGTCGAACCCCAGGCCGAAGAGCAAGCCCACGGGAATCGCGGCGTAGGCGCTCTCGGCGTGGCGCAGGCGGTGGGGCAGCAGCGACGTCCGGAAACCGTGCGCGTGTCCCCCACGCCGGCTGCGGTTCAAGGCGTAGAGGTTGAGCCCCGCCAGGATCAGCAGCACGGCGACGCTGACCCACGTCCCGATCCGCTCCAAGGCGGCCGCGTGCGCCGAGAAGCGGCTGCCGATGAAACCGACCCCCGCGGCGATGGCCAGCACCATCAGCGAGTGGCCGCCGGCGAAGAGCGTGCCGCTGAAGCGGCTGAGCGCCGGGTGACGCCGGAGGGAGTTGCGCGTCACGTTGTCGATGGCGGCCAGGTGGTCGGGGTCGGCTCCGTGTCGCAGTCCCAGCGCGAAGACGGTGACGGCGACGACGCCGAGGCTGTGGGAAACCGCACCTGGTTCCATCGCCACGCCTTCGGACGAGCCCGGCGGCAACCCTCCGTTTGCCGCGGCGCGCCCGCCTGCGGGAATGGGCGCGCCGGTGGGGGAATCGGGGGCCAACTCATGGAGAAGAGCACCTACGTCCGCGAGATGTTCGCGACGATCGCGCCCAAGTACGATCTCGCGAACCGCGTCATGACCGCCGGCATCGACGAGTCGTGGCGCCGCCGCGCCATCCGAGAGCTGGGAGCCGCTCAAGGAGGCGAGATCCTCGATCTCTGCTGCGGCACCGGGGACCTCTCGTTCGCCGCCGCCCGCGCCTCCCGCGAGCGGAGCGTCATCGGGGTGGATTTCTGCGCCCCCATGCTCGACGTCGCGCGCCGCCGCAACGCGGACCTCGCCGACCGCGTCACGTTCCTCGAAGGCGACGCCATGTCGCTCTCCTTCCCCGACGGCCGCTTCGACGGCGCCACCATGGGCTTCGCGATGCGCAACGTGGTCGACATCGCGGCGACGCTGCGCGAGGTGCGGCGCGTGCTCAAGCCGGGCGCCAGGTTCGTGAACTTGGACGTCTCCAAGCCGCCGAACCCCTTGTGGCGCCAGCTCTTCTACCTGCATTTCTACAAGCTCGTGCCGTTGATCGGCCGCCTGCTCAGCGGCTCGAAGAGCGCATACGCCTACTTGCCGAACTCGCTGACCAACTTCCCCGACGCCGACGGCCTGGCGGCGCGCTTCGCGCAGGCGGACTTCCGCGACGTGCGCTACGTCCGGCTGCTCGGCGGCATCGTGGCCATCCACGTGGGCACCAAGCCCGCTGCCGAGGCCGCCGCGTGATCGAGTCGGAGGCGCTGGACCTGCACGCGCTGGTGGAGGATTTCTTCCGCCATCGCTTCTCGACGGACAACGCCCTCATCACCGAGGCCGTCAACCGCATGCTGCGCGCGGGCGGCAAGCGCATTCGCCCGCGCTTCACGCTGCTCGGGGCGCAGGCCGCCGGCGACGAGCCGGAGCGCCACTTGGCGCTGGCGGCCTACATGGAGCTGATCCACGTGGCCACGCTGATCCACGACGACGTGGTCGACGAAGCTCAGACGCGGCGCGGCGTCAACGCCACGGCCGTCGACTTCGGCAACCGCGTGAGCGTGCTCGCCGGCGACTACCTGTTCGCCTGGATCTTCCGCAACGTCACGGCCGGGTATCCGCACCCGATCCCCAACATCCTCGCGCAGACCCTGGCCGACATCACCGACGGCGAGGTGCTCCAGCTCCGCTCGCTGGGGGACCTGGACACGACGATGGACGCCTACCGCGAGACGGTGGGCAAGAAGACCGCCTCGCTCTTCGCCGCCTCCGGCGAGGTCGGCGCGATCATGGGGGGCGGCAGCCCCGCCGTGGTGGCCGCCGTGAAGGGCTTCGCCCACCACTACGGCATCGCGTTCCAAATGCTCGACGACCTGCTCGACGTCACGGCCACGGAGGTCGAGCTCGGCAAGCCGGTCGCCAACGACCTGCGGGAGCAGAAGATGACCCTGCCGGTCCTGGTGGCCGTGGCGCTGGGCGGCGAGCAACTCCGCGCCGAGCTGGAACGTTGCTTCTCCGCAGGGGGGAGCGCCGAGGCCGCCCGCCGCGCGATCGGCGCGATGGCGGCGTGCGGAGCGCTGGATGCCTCGCGCCAGGTCATCGCCCAGGAGTCGCAACGAGCACTCGATTGCCTTGAGCCCCTCGGGAACGCTTCCGCGAAGGCCTCGTTCGCGGCCTTCGCGAAGGCGCTCACCGCACAACGATAGGAGTACCCGACTACGATGACCACGCTGTTCCAACCCCATCTCTATCTGGCGATCATCGATGCGCCGATCGTGCTCGTCGTGATCGGTCTCGGCGTGCTGCTCTTCGGGGCCGACAAGCTGCCGAAGCTTGCTCGCGGCATGGGGCAGGCCAAGCGCGAGTTCATGGTGGGCCAGGCCGAAGCCGACGTCGCCGCCGAGAAGGCGCGCGAGGACGCGCGCAAGCGCATGAGCGCCGAGGCGGCTGCCGCCGAGACGCACGAAGCCGCGCCGCCGCAGGCCGACGCCCCGAAGACGACCTAGCCCGGCGTGATCTCGGAGCACTCGTACGAAGGCGCCGACGCGGCGGCCGAGGAGCCTTCGTGGGATCAAAAGGAGATGTCGCTGACGGAGCACCTGGGGGAGCTCCGTAACCGTCTCCTCATCGCCATTTCCACGGTCGGCATCATCTCCGTGCTCGCGTTCCTGCCTTCGCAGTACGCGATTCCGTGGATGGTGCACATGTACTTTCCACCCGACATCCAGCTCCACGCCTTCGGTCCCACCGACGTCATCATCGTCGAGTTCAAGTTCTCGCTGCTGGTCGGCGTGGTCGTGGGCTTGCCCGTGCTGCTCTACCAGTTTTGGATGTTCATCATCCCGGCGATCCATCCCAAGGCCCGCCGCGTCGTCTACGCGTACGTCGCTCCGTCGTTCTTCCTCGCCCTCGCCGGCATCGCGTTCTGCCACTTCCTGATCCTGCCGCACGTGGTGCAGGCGCTCTTGCTGATGACCTCGCGCGTGGCCGTGCCGACCTTCGGCATCGCGCAGACGCTGGGGCTCATCCTCGTCTTGCTGCTCATCTTCGCGTTGATTTTCCAGTTGCCCGTGGTCGCCGTGGTGCTGGCCCGGCTAGGCTTCATCGATGCGCCCAAGATGCGCGCGTACCGGCGTTACGTCTTCATGGCGTTCATGATCACCGGCGGCATCGCCGCTCCCGACGGCAACCCGCTGACCATGGCGCTGATCGCGGTGCCGATGTACTTGCTCTACGAGGCGTCGATCATCATCGTGGGAGTCTTGGAGCGGTCGTGGAAGGCCGCGGACCCGTTCCGGTAGCATAAGAGGCATCATGGCCACCGCCGCCGGCGCCGAGCGTCTCTCACCGCTCCAATCGCTCTACGCAGAGTTCATCGACACGTTCGGCAACGTGCTCTTCGCCGTCAGCCTGCTGGTGGTGTGGGGCGTCATGACGCTCATCGGCGTGGTCGTCGACCAAGGCAAGGCGCCGGCCGCGTACTTCAACGAGTATCCCGCGGAGCTCGCGCGCGCGATCTTGCGCCTGGGGCTCGACCACATCTACCACTCGTACGAGTACGTCGGTCTGATCGGGCTCATCATCGTGAGCCTCGCCGTGTGCACGTTCAAGCGGGTGATTCCGGCCCGCCTGCCACCGCTGCGTCCCGTGCTCGTCGACAAGATTCCCTTGCACGCGTTCATCGAGGCGCGCGGCACGGAGGAGCAGGTGCGCGCGCGGCTGGAGCGCTTTTTCGCCAAGGCCGGCTGGCACGTGCGCCGCAAGCTCTTCAACGGCGTCGAGTGGACGTTCGCCGACCGCCACAACTGGGCGCGGCGTGGCGTGCTGGTGGCGCACCTCGGCTTCGTCATCATCGCGGCGGGCACCACGCTCTACTGGTGGAAGGGCTATCAAGGCGAGATCGCGATCCTCTCGGGGCAGACCGCGCGCATCCCGCAGAACGGCGATCTCCTGACCGTCCACTCGTTCAACTACACGATCAAGCCGACGCAGACGCGCGGCGGCGTGATCTATCAGCCGGTGGACTACGTCTCCGATCTCACGGCGACCAGCCCCGCCGGCAAGACCGAGCGCGACCTGCTGCGCGTCAACCACCCGCTGCAGTTCGACGGCATCGCCTACTACCAGGCGTCCTACGGCTACGGCGTGACCTTCCGCATGACGCAAGCCGGGAAACCGGTGGCGGGCGTTCCGGCCACGCCTTTGCTCGAAGGCGACTCCTTCCCCCTCGGTCCCACGGGGCGCGCGATCCAGTACACGCAGTTCGTGGGCACGATCGATCCCAAGTCGCCCAGCGGGATCGGCGCCGATCCGCGCCCCTTCAACCCGGGCGTGGTGGTCACGGTCTTCGACGGCGCCCAGCCGATCGGCTCCGAGATCGTTCCGCTGGGACACGCGGTGGATCTGGGCGGAGGCTACCGCCTGGAGCCGGCCTCGTACCGCCTGTACTCCGGCATTCAGTATCGCCACGACCCGGGCATCCCGCTCGTGGGCTTAGGGGCGCTGGTCCTAGTGGCGGGCGTCTGCATCTCGTTCTACCTGTTGCCGGCGCGGCTCTTCGTCCGCCTCGAAGGCGAGGGAGAGCGCTGGACGGTGGGGTTGGCGGCGCAGACCCCGAAGGGCTACACTATGTACGAGGAGCAGTTCGCGGGGCTCGTCGCCGCGTTGCAGCGCTCCGAGGAGGCAACGGCAACATGATGCAAACGCTGGTCACGATCTTCTACGCACTCGCCGTCGTGCTCTACGCAGCCGGGGCGTTGACGCTCTTCGCGTACTTCCTGTGGCGCAAGTCGTGGCAGGTGGCGATCGGCGTACCGCTCGCGATCGCCGGACTCGTCGCGCAGGTCGGCGCGATCGTCTCGGAAGCGTTTGCCACCGGCTGGTCGCCGACCTCAAACCTCTACGACTCGCTCTCGCTCTTCGTGGCTTTCACGGTGCTGCTCTTCCTGATCTTCGCGCGTCAGTACCGGCTCTGGGCGCTGGGCGGGTTCGTGCTCTTGATCAGCGACTTCTTCCTGGCGTACGCGGGAACGTGGAACGAGGGTTACCGGCCGCTGGTGCCTTCGCTGCAGTCGTACTGGCTGGCGATCCACGTGCCGACGGTGGTGGCCGCGTATGCCGCGTTCATGCTGGCGTTCTGCACGAGCGTGCTCTACCTGGTGAAGTACTACCTCGAGCGCGGCCATAGCGGCGGCGCCGGCCTCACCAGCATGGGACTCCAGCCGGCGGCGGCCGGCGCGGCGGCCGGCGGATCGATGGCGATGGCGACGCTGGTGGCGGAGCGCACCGGCAACACGGTGCAGGACGAGACGCCCGGATTGGCGCTGGCGGCGGCGCAAGGCGACAAGGTGGCGCAGTGGCTGATGGGGATCCCCTCGCTGGCCAAGCTCGACGTCATCACCTACCGCATCATCGCCGTGGGTCTGCCGTTGCTCTCCCTGGGCATCATCATGGGCGCGATGTGGGCGAAGGAGGCCTGGGGCGCCTATTGGCAGTGGGATCCCAAGGAGACGTCGGCGCTGGTCTGCTGGATCATCTATCTGGCGTACATGCACCTGCACACGCGCAGCCAGTGGCGCGGCATGCGCACGAGCTGGATCAGCGTGATCGGCTTTGCCGCCGTGATCTTCTGCTACCTTGGGGTGAACATCTGGATCAGCGGCCTCCACAGCTACAAGGTCTGAGCGCGCGAGAATCAGATATCCGCCTAGCCGAACAGGAGCTGGTCCAGCCCGCGTACGAGGCCCGTTACGTCCATCACTTTCGTTGCTGCCATGAGCGTTCCGGCGACATACGGCCGCGCGCTCGCGCCCGCGTCATGCCGGATCGTCAAGCGCTCGTCGGGAAGTCCGAAGATCGTTTCGAAGGAGATGACGTAGCCGGGCAGGCGCAGCGAATGGACTTGCGTTCCGGCGATCGTGCCGCCGCGCGCCTCTTTGATGCCGTGCGTCTGATCGATCGATACAGGCACGTGTTGCTGCGCGACGGCAGCGAGCGCTTCCGCCAATTCCATCGTCGTGCCGCTGGGCGCATCGATTTTATTCGCGTCGGCATAGTCGATGATTTCCCATGATGGCACGTGCCGCGCCGCGAAGAGCGCGAAATGCTTGGCGAGCGCCGCCGTCAGGGAGAAATTGCCGGCCGCAACGACCCCGAGATGGTGTTGTCGTGCCACTCGATCGATGTCGTCGTAGTCGGAAGCCGTGAGGCCCGACGTGCCGATGACGACGCGAACCCCTCGCTCGAGCGCTTCGACGATGCGGGCCTTGACGGACTCGGGGCCCGTGTAGTCGATGAGAACGTCAGTCGGCTGTTTCAGCGCTTCAGCGAGCGTCGTCGAGACCGCGATCCCCGCTGTCCGGCCACCCAACGCCGAACCAACGTCTTGGCCGGCAGACTTGCGCGCGATCGCACCCGCCAGTTGAAATTCCGTCGAACCCAGAATAGCATTGACGATCTGGCTTCCCGTCCATCCCGTGGCACCGGCGACGCAGACGCGAATCATGTATCCGATATCCCCCTGACAGCGCAACGTTTCGGCGGCGGATGGTCGTTTCCCAGCTCCAGCCCTGCGGTTCGGGGTCTGGACTGACTGCGTTGAGGTACGAAACCGGGGCTTTACTGAGCGCTTCACGTCGGCGCGCACCGAGGCGCCGAGAGACTTCTGTCGTCACGATGCGGGGTGGCACGGAGGGCCGTCGTAGAGCGCCAGGGCATCACCGTCCAAGCGATCGATCACGCGTAACGTCCTGCCGAACGAAGGTTGTGCGCCGGCGCGTTTCGCGGAGATGATCACGAACGCGCGCGAGGCGCCGCAAGCCAGCTCGCGCAGGTCGGGCCCGTCCAAGCTCAACGCCAAGGCGTTGGGATCCGTGTAGAACGCCAGCGCGTTGGCGCCGCTCACGCCTTGAATCGCGATGCGGTCGCCGGGGCGGCGCAGCGCGTCGATGCGTTGCGCCAGAGCCGGTACCGGCTTGAGCGCCTCGGCTTGCGGCTCCGCCACGAAGACCGTCGCGAGGACGGCGCCCATGGCCGCTCCGGCCAGGGCCCACGGCGCCAGCCGCTGAGCCGACGGGATCCACAGCAGCACGAACGTGAGCAGCGAGCCCGCAAAGACGACCGAGCCGAGGAGGATCAAGTACGGCATCAGCCACGACATCTGCTCGGTGAAGTGCATGTCGCGCGAGAAGATCGCGATCGCCACGGCCAGCAGCAGGATCGTGGCCGGAACCGCCGCCGCGCCGACGCGCAGGGCGCGTCGACGCCCCACGGCCAGCGAGCGCTCCCATTGCAGCGCCACCAGCAGCGCCATCGCGGGGAGCGCTGAGGCGACGTAGTTCGGCAGCTTCGTCCTCGCGAGGCTGTAGAAGGCGAACGTGACGACCGTCCACACGACCAGGTAGCGCAGGAACGGGGCGCTCTCGTCGGCGCCGCTCGCTCCGTCGGCGGCCGCCGACCAGAGTGCCCACGGCAGAAAGGCGACCCACGGAAAGAAGCCCAGGATCGCCACGGGCACGTAGTACCATATGGGGCCGGTCTGGTTCTCGACGACGCCCAGATAGCGCCCGAAGGTGTACTGCCCGAGGAACGCCTCCAGGAAGGCGTGCCCTTCGCGTGCGTAGACCGCCATGAACCATGGGAGCGCGACGACGGCGAAGACGGCGATCCCGGCAGCCCACGCCGAGAGCGAGAGCCGCGGCCAGCCCTTGCCGTGCCGGGAGTTCCAGCCCACGAAGACCAGCACGATCAGGCCCGGCAGCAGCAGCGCGACCGGCCCCTTCGCCAGCGTGCCGACCGCCGCCCAGAGCCAGCCCCAGAGAAACGACGGGACGTCGTCCTCCTGCGCGGCACGGTACCATAGCAGCGTCGTGGCCATGAGGCACAAGTCGACGAGCGCATCCATGATGGCCAGGCGCCCGATGATCGCCTGCTCGAGCGCCGTGGAGAGGATCAGGGCCGAGAGGATTCCCGCGCGCAGGCCCGCCCGCTTTGCCCCGGCCCAGCCGGCGATCGCCCCCATGAGGACCGTGGCCAGCGCCGACGGGAGGCGCAGCGCGAACGGCGCGAGGCCGAAGGCCTTCGCCGCCAGCGCCGCAAGCCAGAAGTACAGCGGGGGCTGGACGAACCAGGGGTGCAGGTGCTGATGCATGACGACCCAGTCGTGGGTCACCAGGATCTCGCGCGCCACTTCGCCGTACGCCGTCTCGCTGTTGTCCCACAGCGTCCCGGAGCCGAGCGCGGGGAGGGTGACCAGAGCGGCGACGGCGGCGCCGATCGCCGCCGCCCTCCTCGGGGCTGCGGCGTCGGTCAACGCGGGCATGGACGGGTCGCGAGCGGCGAGCGATCGGAGCGCAGGGGCGGCATAACGGCCCCTGACTTTAGTCGTAGCCCTCGCAATACCTGGAGCCTAGCATAGCCAAAGACTGCGTTCCCCCGGTCAGAGGATAGAGTTTGTGCCTCTGCGAACAAGGGGCCGGCTACACGTTCGTGCTCAGAGAGGAGTCCGATGTCGGACGCTGTTTCGCATGGTCCGGAAGATGCGTTCCCGCTGCTTCCGCGACAGCGTTTTCTTCAGAAGCTGCTCGGCGTTCTCATCACGATCGGCACGATCGGGGGATTGATTCCGATCGTGGCCTTCGTGTGGCCGCCGAAGTCGAACACACAGACGGCCGAGGAAAGCTTCCAGCCGCTCACCAGCGACGACGGCAAAGCCATCACGCTGGCCGACGTCAAGGCTGCCGGCACTCCCGTCATGGGCGTGCTCACGCAAGGTGAGAAGCAGACGCCGGTCGCGGTGATCCCGGACGCCCTGAACCCGGGTTGGAGCAAGCCCTATCCGGAAGTCATCTCGCGCGTCTGCCCCCACCTCGGGTGCACGGTCGCGTTTCGCACCGACGAGCACAAGGCGGACGACGGGGAGACCTTTCCCAACGGCTTCTGGCAGTGCCCCTGCCACCGATCGCAGTTCCCGCCGAACGGGAGCAAGGTCCTCGGCGGCCCGGCACCGCGCCCCATGTTCGTTTTTCAGGACGTCGCCATCGCCAAGGACGACATCACGGTCAAGGGAGTCGCTTCGTAAGCCATGCCGTACATCGATGATATGATCGCGGACAAGCCCGCGCTGCGCGGGCTGGTGAACTGGTTGGACGCCCGGCTCGACATCAAGGGCCCGATCGACTACCAGTTCAACAAGAACGTCTACGCGCCCACGATCACCTGGACGAACTGCTTCGGCGGAATCTCGTTCACGCTCTTCGGCGTGCAGGTGATCACGGGCATCTTGCTGGCGTTCTACTATCAGCCCGGCGCCAACACGTCGTACGAGTCCATCAAGTACATCATGGACACCGTGCACCTGGGCTGGCTGATCCGCTCGGTGCACGCATGGTCGGCGAACCTGCTGATCGGCACCGTCTTCTTCCACATGGCCCGGGTCTACTTCGCGGGAGCCTACAAGCCGCCGCGGGAGCTCAACTGGATCATCGGCGTCGTCCTGATGCTGCTCACGATCATCATCGCCTTCACCGGCTACCTGCTGCCCTGGGATCAGTTGGCCTATTGGGCCTCGCAGGTCGGCACGCACATCGCCGGCACGCCGCCGCTGGCCGGTCCGTACGTCGCGTACTTCCTGAAGGGCGGCGAAGACCTCACCACGGCGACGATCAACCGATTCTACGCGCTGCACATGCTGGTGCTGCCGGCGCTGATCGGCCTCCTCATCGGGGCGCACCTGCTGATGATCCGTCGCCAGGGCCCCTCGGGCGGCCTCTAACCGGGAGCGAAGCAATGTCACATTCCAAGGAGTTCGGCCCCAACACCCCCGTCCGCCCGTTCTACCCGGGTGAGGCGCTCGTCCAGGGCTCGCTCGTCCTGCTGATCGTCGCGTTCACGTTCGTGGTGGCGACGGCGCACCCGTGGGCTATCGGCGAGAAGGCCAATCCACTGGTGACCCCCAACCCGATCAAGCCGCAGTGGTACTTCCTGGCGATCTACCAGCTGCTCAAGCTGCTGGGGCCACCGTACCTTCCGTTCAGCGTGCCGGAGTGGATCGGCGCGGTGGCGATCCCCACGGGTTTCCTGGTCGTGCTGCTGCTGCTGCCGTTCTACGATCAGAATCCGTACAAGTCGGTGCGCCGCCGTCCCCTCGGCTTGGTGCTCGGCATTCTCACCATCGTGGTCTTCGTCGGACTCACGTGGTGGGGCGCCGTCTCGAAGACGTGATCCGGAAACGCAGTCTACCTTGCCAGATAGGGCCACGAATGGAGCACAGTGGAGTGAGCGTCATCGCGACGGTGAAATCCGGGGCGGGGGCCCCGGGATCTCTCGAGCATCCGGGTTCCTGCGAACGGAGCGCAGCGAAGTGAGTGGGGCAATAAAGCGGGTCGTCACCGGATTGCTCCTGGTGCTCGCCATGGCCGTCTCCTCGGGGACCGCGTGGGCCGCGGGCAGCGTGAGCGCCGGCGAGAAGCTCTTCAACAGCGTCGGGTGCACGGGGTGCCACGGTGCCGGCGGCGGCATGCCGGTAGCGGGCACGGGTGCGATCAAGCTCGCGGAGAATCCGAACATCTCCTCGCTCAGCGAGGACACGCTGGCGCAGATCATCGGCAACGGCTTCGCGGCGCGGCCCGGGACCTCCGGGATGCCGTCATTCAAGACGCAGCTCAAGCCGGATCAGCTTGCGGACCTGGCGGCGTACGTGCAAAGCGTGGCGTACGTCGACCCCAACCTGCAGCCGCATCTCTTGTGGTCGGTGCTGATCGCGGCCTTCGTGCTGCTCACGATCGGAACGATCGCGTTGCTCGAGCACATCACGCCCGAAGCCCGATACCGCCGGAGGGGATGACTCTCCGCTCCTCGTGTCGCGCTACTTTCCGGTTGCCCTCGACCTCCATGGCCGCCTCGTCGTCGTCGTCGGCGGCGGCCACGTCGCGCAGCGGAAGGTAGCCCACCTCCTCGACGCAGGCGCCCTTGTGCGCGTGATCGCGCCGGCGCTGGCTCCGCAGGTCGCCGCCTGGGCCGCGGAGCGTTTGATCGAACACCAGGAGCGCCCTTTTGCGGCCGGCGATCTCGCGGGAGCCTGGCTCGCGTTCGCCGCGACCGACGACCCGAGCGTCAACCGCGCGGTAGCGCGCGAGGCGCAGGAGCGCGGCATCTTCGCCAACCTCGCCAGCGACCCCGAGCTCGGAAGCTTCGCCACCTCGGCGGTCCACCGCGCGGGCCATCTCACCATCGCCGTCAACACCGACGGGCTGGCCCCGGCTTTCGCCGCGCGCGTGCGCGACGAGATCGCCGAGCGCTTCGGCGAGGATTACGCGGCCGCGCTGGAGCAGAGCGCACGGGAGCGCCGGAGTCTCCTGGGCAAGCGCGAGGGTCCGCTGGTGGCGGCCACGCGCGGCAGCGCGCTGGCGATGACGCAGACGCGCTGGGTCGCCCAACGTTTGGCGACGCGTGGAACGGCCACCGGCATCGAGATCGTGCACACCAAGGGCGACCGCATCCAGGATCGCACCCTGGCCGCCATCGGCAGCGACGGTCTCTTCGTCAAGGAGTTGGAACGGGCGCTGGCCGACCGGCGCGCCGACTACGCGGTGCATTCGGCGAAGGACCTCCCCAGCCGGCTGGGCCAGGGGATGGCGATCGCGGCGTTCTGCGAGCGTGAGGACCCTCGTGACGTCCTGCTCTCCGATCGCTTCGCGGTCGAGGAGAGGGGGCTGGCGGCGCTCCCGCACGCGGCGCGGGTCGGGACCTCGAGCCTGCGCCGACGCGCGCAGCTTGCGGCGCTCCGCCCCGATTTGCTCTTCACCGACCTGCGCGGCAACGTCGACACGCGCCTGCGCAAGCTCGCGCAGGGAGAGGCCGACGCCGTCGTGCTCGCCTCGGCTGGGTTGCGCCGCTTGGGAGCCGGCGCGCGCCACGCGTACCACTTCGATCCCGCCGAGATGACGCCCGCGGTGGCGCAGGGCGCCATCGCCGTGGAGTGCCGCGCAAGCGACCGCGAGACGGCGGCGACGCTGCGCGAGGCGCTCAACCACGAGCCGACCGAGCGTTCCGTCCTGGCCGAGCGAGCGGTGCTCCGGGCCCTCGAAGGCGGCTGCCAGGTGCCCATCGGTGCCCACGCCCGCCTAGAGGGGGACCGCCTGGTACTCGAGGCGGTGGTGGCCTCGATCGACGGCACGCTGCTCGTGCGGCGGCGTCTCGAGGGGCCTGCCCAGGAGGCGGAGGCGCTGGGCGCCGCCCTGGCGGGGCAGCTGCTGGATGCGGGCGGTCGGGAGATCCTGCGCGCCTTCCAGCCGTTGCGCGACCGGGTCGTGGTGGTTTCGCGGACGCAGGATCGCCCCAGCGAGGTGGCGGGACGCCTGCGCCTGCTCGGGGCGCAGACGATAGAAGCCTTCAGCGCCTCCTCTGCCGAAGAGGCCCTCGGCGGCCGCGTTCCGGACGTGGTCGTGCTGCCCTCGAGCGGGAGCGTCGCGGTGGTGGCTCCCTATCTCTCCTCGCTGCGCGCGCGCGACGCGCGGCCGCTGGTGGTGGCCATGGGGCCGCGGTCGGCGGCTGCCGCTCGCGACGCGGGCTTCGAGCCGGATGCCACCAGCGACGAGCCCGACATCGATGCCTTGGTGGACGCCGTCCGCCGCCTCTTGACCGAAGGAGGCTTCGACGCATGAAGATCGTCGACGCGCCCGGCGAGCAGATCGCCGTCACCCCACCTTACGCGCGCCCGCGCCGGTTGCGCCGCACCGCGGCGCTGCGCGCCATGGTGCGCGAGACCCAGGTCCGCATCGACGGCCTGGTTCAGCCGCTCTTCGTGGTCCCCGGGAGCGGCGTGCGTCAAGAGATCTCGAGCATGCCGGGCATCCGCCGCTACTCGACGGACACGGTGGTCGACGAGGTGCGCCGCCTGGCGCAGCTGGGTCTGCGCAGCGTGCTTCTCTTCGGCGTCCCCGACCACAAGGACGAGGACGCCACGTCCAACTACGATCCCAACGGCGTGGTCCAGCGCGCCACCGAGGCGATCAAGCGGGGCGTTCCCGACGTCACCGTGATCGCCGACCTCTGCAACTGCGAGTACACCAGCCACGGCCACTGCGGCATCCTCAAGGGCGAGACGGTCGACAACGACGCCACGCTCGAGCTGCTGGCGCGGGTGGCGCTCTCGTACGCGCGCGCCGGCGTGGACGTGGTGGCTCCATCGGACATGATGGACGGCCGCGTGCGCGTGATTCGCGAGAACCTCGACGCGCACGACTTTGAGGAGATCTCCATCATGGCGTACAGCGCGAAGTTCGCGAGCGCCTTCTATGGGCCGTTCCGCGAGGCCGCCGAGTCGACGCCCTCGTTCGGTGACCGCCGCTCCTATCAGATGGATCCCGCCAACCGGCGCGAGGCGTTGCGCGAGGCGGCGCTCGACGTGGAGGAAGGCGCCGACGTCATCATGGTCAAGCCCGGCCTGCCGTACCTCGACATCCTGCGCGAGCTGCGCGATGCGTTCGAGCAGCCCGTGGCGGTGTACAACGTCAGCGGCGAGTACAGCATGCTCAAGGCGGCGGCGATGCGGGGCTGGATCGAGGAGGAGCGCGCGATCGACGAGACGCTGACGGCGTTCGCGCGCGCAGGCGCCGACATCACCATCACCTACTTCGCCGCGGAGTACGCTGCGCGTGCGGCCAAGCGCTGATCTCGCGATCGTGATCCTGGCCGGCGGCGAGGCGACTCGCTTGCCGGGAAAGCTCGCCAAGCCCGCCGGCGAGGTGCCGCTGTTGGTGCGCGTCTACCGCAACCTCGCGGCCGCGGGCCATCCCGTCTACCTCTCGCTCAAGGAGCCGCTGCCGAGAGAGCTCTCGGAGCCGTTGGCCGCGTGCACGCAGGTCTACGACGTGGAGACGCGGCGGGGTCCGGTGGGCGGGCTGGTCTCCACGCTCTCCGCGATGGAGCAGCGCTATGCGTTCGTCTGCGCCGGCGATGCGCCGCTGGTGGGCGGTCCCCATCTGCGGCGCGTGCTCGCCGCGTGGAGCGAGGGAGACGAGGCCGTGGTGCCGGTGCGCGTTCGCGACGGCGAGGAGCAATGGGAGCCGCTGGCCGCGCTCTACGACGCGCCGGCGTTCGCGCGCGCGGGGCGCGAGGTGCTGCGCACCGGGCGCGGCTCGATGCGCGAGGTGATCGAGCGTCTGGCGGTGCGCCTGCTGCCCATGGAGGACGACGCCGTCTTCACCAACGTCAACACTCCGGCGGAGTATGCCGCCTTCGTCGAGAGATTACCGTGATCGTCGATCGTTCGAGCGCCCTCTTCGAGCGCAGCAAGCGCGTGATTCCCGGCGGCGTCAACTCGCCGGTGCGAGCCTTCCGCGCCGTCGGAGGCGTGCCGCGCTTCGTGGCGCGTGGAGAGGGAGCGTACCTCGAGGACGTCGACGGAAATCGCTACGTCGACTACGTGGGCTCGTGGGGCCCGCTGATCGCGGGGCACGCCCACCCGGACGTCGTTCGCGCGATCCAGCTGGCGGCCGCCCGCGGCAGTTCCTTCGGCGCCCCGACGGAGGCCGAGGCCGAGTTGGCCGAGCTGGTCGTCGAGATGGTTCCCTCGATCGAGATGGTGCGGTTCGTCTCCTCCGGCACCGAGGCGACCATGAGCGCGCTGCGCGTCGCGCGCGGCTACACGGAACGCGAGAAGGTCGTCAAGTTCGACGGCTGCTACCACGGCCATGCCGACGCGTTTCTCGTGAACGCCGGCAGCGGGGCGCTCACCTTCGGCTCCCCCGACTCCCCCGGCGTGACGGAGGGAACGGCGCGCGACACGCTGAGCGCGCCGTACAACGACCTCGACGCCGTGCGTCGGCTCTTCGCGGAGAATCCCGACCGCATCGCGTGCGTCATCGTGGAGCCGTACGCCGGCAACATGGGGCTGGTGATGCCCGAGCCGGGCTTCCTGGACGGCTTGCGCCGCATCACGCGCGAGCACGGCGCCCTGCTCATCTTCGACGAGGTGATGACCGGGCTGCGCGTCGCGCGCGGTGGGGCGCAGGAGCGCGAAGGGGTGCTCCCCGACCTTACCACGCTGGGCAAGGTCATCGGCGGCGGCCTGCCCGTTGGCGCCTTCGGCGGCCGGGCGGAGATCATGTCGCGCCTCTCGCCACTGGGGCCCATCTATCAGGCTGGGACGCTCTCCGGCAACCCGCTGGCCATGGCCGCGGGCATCGCCACGCTGCGCCTGCTGCGCGACGGGAGCGCCTACGAGCGCCTGGAGGGGCTGGGCGCGCGGCTGGCACGCGGACTGGGCGAGACCTTCGCGCGGCGCGGCGTCGCCGCCCAGCACACGCGCGCGGGCTCCATGCTCTGCACGTTCTTCGCCGACGCCCCGGTGCGCGATCTGGCTTCGGCCAAGCGCAGCGACGCGGGGCGGTACGCGGCGTACTTCCATGCGATGCTCGAGCGCGGCGTCTGGCTCGCGCCTTCACAGTTCGAGGTCGCGTTCGTCTCGCTGGCGCATGGCGAGGCGGAGATCGACGCCACCATCGCGGCCGCCGATGCCGCGCTGGCCGCCGTTGAGGCACCGGCCTGATGGCGCTCGAGCGCATCTCCACGCTGCGCGCCGGCCTGCGGGCGCTGACGGGACGGAGCGGCGGGCGGGTCAACGAGCTCAACGTGCCGCGGCTCTTTCTCTATCACCGCGCCCTGGTGGAGCTCAGCGAGAAGGGCGTGGCGGTGGTGACGAGCGAGTCGCTGGCGGAGCTCTGCGCCAACGACGTCACCCCGACCCAGATCCGCAAGGACCTCTCCCAACTGGGCACGCTGGGGCGCCGCGGTCACGGGTACGAGGTGACCGGCCTCTTGCGGCTTCTGGCGCGCGTGCTGGGCCTCGATCAGGATTGGCGCATCGCGATCGTCGGCTTCGGCTACCTCGGGCACGCGCTGGCCACGTTCCTCACCTATCGCGAGGAGCGCTTCCGCATCACGGCCCTCTTCGACCGGTCGCCGGAGGTGGTGGGTCAGCGCTGGAACGACCTCACCGTCAGCCACGTCGACGACTTCGAGCGCGTCTTGACCGACCTGGGAGGCGCCGATATCGCCGTCTTGGCCGTGCCCAGCAGGGCGGCCCAGGAGACGGCCGACCGCGTGGTGGCCGCGGGCGTCGATGCCATCCTCAACTTCGCCCCGGTGGCCCTGCGCGTTCCGGACCCGGTCTTCGCGCGGAATATCGACCTGGCCGGCGAACTCTCGATACTGACCCACTTCCTCACGGGATCCGATTGACGATATGCCGCTGGTCTGCCTTGGGATGAACCACCGCACCGCCCCCGTCGAAGTCCGGGAGCGGCACGCCTTTCCGCTCTCGAAGGCGGGCGAGCTCCTGACGGCTCTGCGGGACTACTCGGCCGTGCGCGAGTGCGTCATGACCTCGACCTGCGGCCGCCTGGAATTCTACGCCGAGCTCGACGACTACGAGTTGGGCGTCGCGCAGCTCAAGAGCTTTCTGACGAACTTCCGCCACGGCGAGGTGGGCGACCTCGACTCGTACCTCTACACGCACCTCGGCAAGCAGGCCGTGACGCACCTGTTGCGCGTCTCCACCGGTCTCGACTCGATGGTGCTGGGCGAGGCCCAGATCCTGGGCCAGGTGAAGGAGGCCTACGTCCAGGCCCAACTGGCGGGCAGCGTCGGCAAGGTGCTCCACCGCCTCTTCCACGAGGCGCTGCAAACCGGAAAGGCCGCCCGCGCGCAGACCGGCATCGGCGCCGACTCGGCCTCGATCGGGTCGGCCGCCGTGGATCTGGCGCGCGCGCAGATGGGGTCGCTGGAGGGCAAGCGGGTACTCGTGATCGGGGCAGGGCGCATGGGCACGCTGGTCGCGCGCCGCTTGCGTCACGAGCACGTCGGCGAGATCGTGGTGGCCAATCGCTCGTTCCAGCGGGCGGAGCAGGTGGTGCTCGAGCTGGGGACAGGCAAAGCGGTCTCGATGCCCGGCATCGTCAACGTGCTGAGCGAGGCCGACATCGTCATCACCTCGACGGGCGCCTCGCACTTCATCCTCACGCCGCAGAACGTGGGCGAGGCGATGGAGCGCCGCCCGGACCGCCCGCTGTGCATCGTCGACATCGCGGTCCCGCGCGACGCCGACCCCGAGGTCGCGGAGATCCCCGAGGTGGCGCTGCACGACGTCGACGCGCTGACCTCGGTGGTGGAAGAGCACATCGAGGCGCGCCGCGAGCACATCCCGGTGGTGAACGAGATCATCGCCGAGCACGTCTCGCGCTTTCAGGAGTGGTACCAGACGCGCTCGGCGGTGCCGCTGATCTCCTCGCTGGTCGAGCGCGCCGAGGGCGTGCGCGAGCGCGAGATCGCGCGCCTCTTCCAGCGCTTGCCCGAGCTCTCCGATCGCGAGCGGATGCTGGTGACGGGTGCCAGCATGACGATCGTCTCGCGCTTGCTGCACGTCCCCGTGACGCGCATTCGCGAGTTGGCCGCCACCAATCAGGCGGAGGCGATGGCGCGCGTGCGGGTGCTGGGCGAGCTCTTCGCCCTCGACGGGCAAGCGCCCGCGCCGCCGTCCGCCAACGGCGGCACGGACCGCGCCGAGTGAAGCGCGGCAAGGTCTCGCTGGTCGGGGCGGGCCCCGGCGACCCCGGTCTGCTCACGGTCAAGGCGGCGCGCCTCATCGCCCACGCCGACGTGCTGGTGTACGACTATCTGGCCGCGGAGCCGATCGTCGCGCTGGCTCCCCCCACGTGCGAGCGCATCTACGTGGGCAAGAAGGCGGGCCGGCACATCATGACGCAGGAGGAGATCGACGCGCTGCTGGTGCGCCTGGGACGCGAGGGCAAGCGCGTGGTGCGTCTGAAGGGCGGCGATCCGTTCGTCTTCGGACGCGGCGGGGAGGAGGCGGAGGAGCTGGCCGCCGCGGGCGTGCCGTTCGAGATCGTTCCCGGCATCACGTCTGCGATCGCGGCGCCCGCCTACGCCGGCATCCCGGTCACGCACCGCGATCACAACCCGCAGTTCGTCGTCTGCACGGGCCACGAGGATCCCGCCAAGCCCGCCTCCACCATCGACTGGGCGAAGTTGGCCGATCCGCACCGCACGATCGTGCTGTTGATGGCGATGGGCAACTTGCGCGAGATCGCGGCGCGCCTGATCGCCGAAGGACTCGCCCCCGCGACGCCGGTGGCCGTGGTGCGCGAGGGGACCAAGCCCGATCAGCGCACGGTCACGGGCACGCTCGCGACGATCGCCGACGACGTGGAGCGCGAACGGCTGGAGGCGCCCGCCGTGGTGGTGATCGGCAGCGTGGTGGAGCTGCGCGGGCGCCTCCGGTGGTTCGATTCCGGCGCGCTTGCGGGTAGGGGCGTGCTCGTCACGCGTCCTCCCGAGGACGCGCGGGAGATGACGGAGCGGCTCTACGAGCTGGGAGCGCGCCCGATCGCGGCGCCGCTGATCGCCATCGAGCCGCCGCGGGACGTCGAGGCGGCGCGCATGGCGGCGCGGAGCGTCGGCTCGTACGCGTGGGTCGTCTTCACCAGCCGCAACGGCGTGCGCGCGTGCTTTGGCCACCTCGATGCGCTCGGCTTGGACGCGCGCGCCTTCGGCGGCGCGAAGATCGCGGCCATCGGCCCGGCGACGGCGCAGGAGCTTGCCTCGCACGGTCTGCGCGCGGACTTCGTGCCGGAGACGTACGTGGCCGAGCTGGTCGCCGAGGGTCTGCTCGAGCGCACCGGCACCGGCGACCGCATCCTGCTCTATCGCGCGGCCGAGGCGCGGGACGTGCTGCCGGAGCGGCTGCGCGGGGCGGGCCGCGCGTGCGACGTGGTAGCGGCGTATCGCACCGTGGCGCGGCGCGATGCCGAGCTGCGCGAGAAAGTGGGGCGCGCCCACGTGCTGACGTTCGCGAGCTCCTCCACCGTGCGCGCCTTCGTCGAGGCGCTCGACGGTGATCTCTCCCCCGCCGACGGCAAGGTCGTGGCCTGCATCGGTCCCGTCACCGCACGCACGGCACGCGAGCTTGGATTGCGCGTGGACGTGGTCGCCGACGTCTACACCGCCGACGGCCTCATCGACGCCTTGGAAGCGACCGCGCTCGCGGGATCGTGACCGCCGCCGCGTGCCCACGCTGACGCTCGCGCCGTTCACCACCTACGATTGGGGCGCGTTCTTCGCGCTGCTCGTGGTGGGCGCCGCGTGGCGGCTGCGTTGGCTGCGCGCCGGTGGGGCGCTGGCGGCCTTCGCCGTCGGCACGGCGGTCTACGGCGCGGGCACCTGGCCATATACGTTGGTGCTGCTCGGGTTCTTCGTGACCGCAACGCTGCTTGGCAAGCTGCCGCGCCGCGCACGTGCCCAGCGGCTGGCCGACGTCGGTAAGGAGGGGGCGCGCGACGGTGCGCAGGTCCTGGCGAACGGAGCCGTCGCCGCTGCGTGCGCGCTGATCGCTCACGGCACGCACGGCGCGTGGCAGACGGCCTTCGCCGGCGCCTTCGCCGCCGCCGCCGCCGACACGTGGGCCACGGAGATCGGCACGCGCTGGGGCGGCGCGCCGCGCCACCCGCTGACCCGGCGCCCGCTGCCCGTGGGAATCTCCGGCGCCGTCACCGCGGTGGGCAGTCTCGGCGCGGTCGCGGGCGCGGCGGCTCTGGCGATCGTCGCGCGAGGGGCCGGCGTCGCGCCGTTCGCGCCGGTGCTCGCGGGCGGGGTGGCCGGCGCCGCGATGGACACGCTGCTGGGCGCCACGCTGCAAGCGCAACGCCGCTGTCCGCAATGCTCGGAGCTCTGCGAGACGGATCCGCATCGCTGCGGCGCGCAGACCACCGTGGTGCGCGGCTTGGCGTGGTTCGAGAACGACGGCGTGAACTTCGCCGCGACGCTCTTTGGCGCCGCCGTGGCCTATCTGCTGGCGTAACGGTCGCAGTCCGCTCTAGCAGGGGCTCTTCCGCACCCTGCTAGCGGACCGCTGCGCCCTTGCCGTACACCTTCTCGAGGTATGGGATGATGTCGTCGTCGTCGTCGAGCACCACGTCGCCGTCCACCAACACGGGGATGCTCGTCTGGCCGGAGGCGGCCTTCACCTCAACCCGCTCGGCGTGCGCTCGCGGCACGTTGACGTTCTTGAAGTCGAGCAAGAGGTCGGTGAGCTTCTGGCGCACGCGCGCGCAATACGGACACCACTCGGCCTGGTAGAGAACGATGTTGGTCGGCTTTCCCACGGTCACTCCTATCGGGCAAACACCCTCTGGAACCACCGCCTGAACGGAAAGGTTGTGGCCCGGGCGGCACCGTACGTCGTCCGCGGAGGCACCGATGGCGGAACGCGCTTCCGGCCGGCCCACCGCATCTCGACGCCGCTTCGGCGGCGCCCTCGTCGCATCGTGCTGCCTCCACGCCGCGGCGATCGCCCTGGCCTTTTCGCTCCTGCGCGGCCTCTTGCCGGGGGTGCCGCTGCCCTCGGCCGTGCGCAGCCGCCTGGCCTCCTCCCCGGACCGCTCGGCCGAGATGGTGTTCACGTCCGTCGAGTTCCGTCCAAAGCCCGCGCCGCCGCGCCGTCGGGCGTCTCCGGCCGTGGCCGCTCGACCCGCGCCGGTGCCGCTCCCGGCTCGCCGCGTAGCCGTCCACCGCCGGTTGACGGTGACGGCAGCGCCGCCCGAGCCGGCGGTTCCATCGCCGTCGAGAGAGCCGCCCGCTTCGGTGCCCGGTCCCGCCGCGCGGGCGGAGCCGCCGGCGAGCGCGCCTTCTCCGCCCCCCACACCCGAGCCGACGCCCACGCCCCTGCCGCAGGTCGTGGAGGCCGGCCTCTGGGGCCTGGACTCCGCGCCGGTGCTCCTCGAGCCTCCCGACGCGATCCTGGGCCGCGTGCATCGGCGCCTGCGCATCGAGGTCGAGGTGGATGCCGCCGGGCGCGCGACCCGCGTGCGCGTGGAGGATGCCGGCGACGCGGCCCTCTCGGCGCGCGTTCGCGACGCCCTGCTGGCGGCGCGATACGCGGCGGCGCGATGCAACAATCTCCCCTGCTCGGGCGAGTTGGTGCTGGTCTATCCGTGAGCGGCGATCATCGCCCGAGCAGGGGCCCCGAGGTTTTGAAGCCCCCTCCGGGAGCGCAATCGCGTGAACCGCGATTGCTCGCGCTCGGGCGAGTTGGTTCTCCTCTATCCGTGAGCGGCGGCCGTCGCTAGAGGATCGTCTTTCCCAGGGCCGAGAGGATCAGCTCCACGGCCAACTTGGCCGTGCGGTTCTCGATGTCGAGGATCGGGTTGATCTCGGCGACGTCGAGTGAGCCGATCCGCCCGCTTGCCGCCAGCAGCTCCATCGCCAGATGGGACTCGCGGTAGGTGAGGCCGCCGCGCACGGGCGTCCCCGTTCCCGGCGCCTCCGCCGGGTCGATCGCGTCCATGTCGAAGCTGACGTGGATCGGGTCCTCCGGATGCGCGGGATCGGTGACGCGCTCGAGTGCCTCGGTCACGATGCGCTCGATGCCCAGCCGGTCGACGTCGCTCATGGAGTAGGCTTTGACGCCGGAGCGCCGGATGAGCTCGCGCTCCGGCGGGTCCACGTCGCGCAGGCCTACCAGAACGATCCGCGCGGGATCGATCACTCCGCTCTCGATGGCCAGGCCCACGGGCATGCCGTGGACGTTGCCGCTTGCAGAGCTGCGCGGCGTGTTGATGTCGGCGTGGGCGTCGATCCAGATGACCCCCGGCGCGCGTCCGCGGGCGCGCTTGAGGCCTTGCAGCGTGCCGAGCGCCATGGAATGGTCCCCACCGATCACGATGGGAAAGCCGCCGTAGCGCAGCACCGTGGAGACCTCCTCCGCGAGCTGGAGGCAGACGCCCTCGATGACGGGGAGAAAGCGCGCGGAGGGGCTGGATTCCTCGATGCTCTCGCGCACGGGGACGAAGACGTTTCCGCGGTCGACCACCGTCAGGCCGATCTCGCGCAGCCGGTCGCCCAGTGCGGCGTACCGCACGGCGCTGGGACCCATGTCCACGCCGCGACGGCTCGCGCCCAGGTCCATCGGAACTCCGATGACCTCGACCCTCTTGGCATGCTCCATGATCTCACCCTTTTGGGCGATGAGCGGCCATCCCTCCGCAGCGGGAGCCGGACGAAACGGGGCGTATTAGAGAGCCGCGTATGGGTATCTCGAGGATGAGCGCAACCCGCTTCGTCCTTGCCGCCTGTTGCGCTGCCGCCGCACTCGCCGGCTGCGCGACGCGCGCGGCCACGACCGCGGGGGAGGCGATCACGCCCGGGCCGAGCGGGCCTCCGACGCTGGCCATGGTCACCTATGCCTCCGGTCTGGTCGACGCTTCGCTCGACCGCTCGGCTCGTCGTGGCCTAGCCTTGGCTCGGCGGCGTTTGGGAGCCACGGTGACGGTGATGGAGGCCGGTGCCGCCTCGGATGGCGAGACGGATCTGGCCGCGTTGGCCAAGCGCGGGATGCGCATGATCTACGCGGTGGGCTATCCCATGCGCGACGATCTCGCCGTGGTCGCCCGGCGTTATCCCAAGCAGCGGTTCGCGATGATCGGCGCCGTCGTCGGCGCCCCGAACGTCGTCTCGGTGACGTTCGAGCAGCGAGACGGCTCGTTCTTGGCGGGGGCGCTCGCGGGTCTGGTGACGCGGACCGGCACCGTCGGCTTCCTCGGCGGCATGGACCTCCCGTTCATTCGCAGGCACGAGCTGGGCTTCGCGGCGGGCGCGCGCCAAACGAACCCTGCGGTGAGGGTCTTGGTGCGATACGCCGGGTCGTTCGACGACGCGCTGGCCGGTAAGGCGTTGGCGCGCGAGCTTTTCGATCGCGGCGCCGATATCGTGTACGCCGCGGCCGGCACCACCGGCTTGGGGGCGATCGAGGAGGTCGAGCGCCGTCCCGCCGGGCAGTACGTGATCTCCGCGGATGCCGACGAAGACGCGCTGGCCCCGGGCAAGGTGCTGACCTCGATGGTCGACCATGCCGACGTGGCCGTCTTCACCGTTGCGCGCGAGGTCTCCGAGGGGCGCTATCCCGCCGGTCATATGGTGCTCGGCGTCGCTGAGCGCGGCGTGGGTCTGGCCCGGACGCCATACCTTGACGCGCTGCTCTCGACGCGCGATGCCGCGAAGCTCAAGGCGATCGAGCGCGCCATGGCCGCCGGCGAGATCACGCCTCCCTCCACGCGCGCGGAGCTCTCGGCGTTCGCTCCCGTCAGCGTGAAGTGACGTGCGAACTCCCGGCGGAGCGAGGGTTCGCGGGCTCAGCCGCGTATTTCAGTCATCAAGAGCAACGGTCTCTTTGCCCCCGGGGAGACGTCTTGCCGATGATACGTCGCGCGTTCGCATGGCTGACCATCGCCTTCATGATGGCCGCCGCTCCCGCATGGGCGCTGGGTTCTGCCGGTACGGCGCCGCTGGCCATGCCGCTGATGCGCCTCCAAGAGCGTCTCGACGGCCTGGCGCATCGCGCGCCCGGTGACGTCGCCGTCTCCGTGCGCGACCTGCGCACGGGCGAGACGATCGGCTACAACGCTCAAGCGAGTCTTCCCGCGGCCTCGACGATCAAGGTGCCCGTGATGGTCGAGGTCTTCCGTCAGCTGGAGCTCGGGAAGTTCACCCTCGAGCAGGAGATGACGCTGCAGAACTCCGATCGCGACGACGGCTGGGGCGACTTGGCCGACGCGCCGGCGGGATCGCGCTACACGGTGCGCCGCCTGCTCTGGCTGATGATCACCGAGAGCGACAACACGGCGGCCAACATGCTGATCCGCCTGGTCGGCCGGGCCCACGTCAACCAGACGATGCGAGCGCTCGGCCTGGATCACACGGAGCTCAGCGACTACATCCGCTCCTACGGAGACATCCGCAGCATCCGGACCACGGCCGGCGACATGGCCAAGCTCATGGCGATGATCGCCCACGGCGAGATCGTCGACGAATGGTCGTGCGGCGAGATGCTGGAGATCATGGCCGGCCAGCAGATCAACACGCTGTTGCCGGCGTCGCTCCCCTCCGACGTGGTGATCGCCCACAAGACGGGCAGCCTCCACGATACGCTCAACGACGTCGGCGTGGTCTACGTGGCGGGGGCGCCGTACGCGATCGCCGTCATGACGACCCACCTGTGGAGCCTCGAGGCCGGACGGACGTTCATCCGCGAGGTCTCCAGCCTGGCGTACAAGCAGATCTCGACGCTCGCGCATCAGCGAGCCGACGGCGCCGTCGCGATGCCCGAGCGCGACACGACCATCGTGCACCCGGCCGTGGTCCCGACGGTGGCCCCGTTCACTGGCGTGGCCGCGCCGAAGGGCGCGCTCGACTGGCAGAAGGTCGGCGACTGAGCGTCGCGCGGCTATGCCGTGGTGACCTTGCGCGCGCCGTAGGCGGGGACGACCCACGAGCGGTAGCGGGGCTCGCGGCCGCGCACGGCGCTCTCGTAGACCTCCATGATCTGCGCCGTGACGGGGCCGATCTTGCCGTTGCCGATCGGACGCCGGTCGAGCGAGACGATCGGCGCCACGCCGGCGGCCGAGCCCGTGAGAAAGACCTCTTGCGCGCCGTAGATCTCCGTGCGGTCGATCGCGCGCTCGCGCACTTCCAGACCCAGCACGTTTCGCGCGATCTCGATGATCGAGCTGCGCGTGATCCCCTCGAGGATGTTCTGGCTCTCGTCGGGCGTGACCAGCGCGCCGTTCTTGAGCATGAAGAAGTTCTCCGCGGAGCCCTCCGCGACGTGGCCGTCGGCCGAGAGCATGATCGCCTCGTCGAAGCCGTTCTGCTGGGCCTCGCTCTTGGCGAGCGCGGAGTTGATGTACGCGCCCGTGACCTTCGCGCGCGCGGGGATCGAGCAGTCGTCGATGCGGCGCCACGACGAGGTGCAGACGTTGAGCCCGCCCTCGGTGTCGATGTACCGGTTGAACGGAATCGCGACGATGGCCAAGGCATCCTTGACGCCGTGGAGACGGACGCCGATATCCTCCCCCGCCTTGTAAGCCAGCGGGCGGATGTAGACGTCGCTCTCGAAGCGGTTGCGCGCGCAGAGCTCCACGGTGGTCTCGACCATCTGGTCGACGGTCATCCCGAGGTCGATGTTGAGGATCTTCGCCGACTGCGTCAGGCGCTGGTAGTGCGGGGCCAGGTGCAGCAGATAGAGCTCGCGGTCCTCGACGTTCCAGAAGCCGCGGACACCCTCGAAGCAGCCGGTCCCGTAGTTCAGGCCGTGCGTGAGCAAGCCGACCGAGACGTCGCCGTAGCGAACGAAGCCTTGGTCCTTGGTGAACACGGTGAGATTGGCAAGCTGGGTGGTATCCATGCGGCTGGTCCTGTCGTCTCCGGGCGCTGGTGCGGCGGCGGCATGCCGCCAGGCTGCCACCGTTCTCCCCACCCGCGCGCGGTGCCTCCGTTGACGCGGCGCTAGGTTGCCGGCAGCCGGAAGAAGGCGCGGGCGCGCGCGGTCGTCTCGGCGGCCAGGCGGTCGAGCGGGACGCCCAGCAGATCCGCCACGAACGCGGCGACGTGCGTCACGTACAGGGGCTCGTTGCGCTTGCCGCGGTGCGGGGCCGGAGTCATGTACGGGGCGTCCGTCTCGAAGACCAGGTGCTCGTGCCCAACCGCCCGCACCGCCTCGCGGATGGCGTCGGCGCTCTTGAACGTGACGGCGCCGCCGACGGCCAGCAGCAGGCCGAACTCGCCGGTCCAGCGCCGCGCGTCCGCGGCGTCGCCCGTGAAGCAGTGGACCAGGCCCGGATACCCGGCGGGCAGCTCCTGCCGCAGGATGGCCGAGAAGTCGTCCTCGGCCTCGCGCTGATGGAAGACCAGCGGCTTGCCCGCGCTCACGGCGGCGCGTATCTGGCGCCGCAGGACCTCCCGCTGCGCGGCGCGCGGGCTGTGGTCGTAGTGGTAGTCCAGTCCCACTTCCCCCACGGCGACCATCCGCTCGTCCTGAGCGGCGAGAAGGATGCGGGCCTCCAGGTCGCCGGGGGCGTCTTTCGCGTCGTGCGGGTGGAGGCCGTAGGTGGCATAGACCTCCGGTCCGCCCCCGACGGGCTGGTGGGCCAGCGCCAGGGCTGCCTCGCTCTCGGCGACGCTGGTCCCGACGGCGATCACGGCCTCGACGCCGCCGGCCAGCGCGCGGCGGAGCACCTCGGCGCGGTCGGCGTCATACTCGGATCCGTGGACGTGGGCATGGGTGTCGATCAGCACGGAGGCGCTCCTTGGCCCACCGCCCCGGCCGGGCCTCCCCGCACGGTTGCGCCCCCTGGCAATGCAATCGCAACTGCTACTTATGTCGCTATAAGCCTGGCTATGGGGGTGACTGCCGGTCCCTGAGGTAACCGCTCGGCCCAACGGGATAGCCGTCTGGAGATCGGAGGTAGACCATGGCAGGAAAATGGTCGCGCGGCGGGTTCATTGCCGGCGCGTCTGTCGCCGCACTCGGCGCGGCGGCGCGGGGAGCCTCGGCGGCTCCCATGATGGACATGATCAACCAGCGTCCGTACGACTGGGGGACGCCGCTCGAGGAGCTGGGGACCAAGCTCTACACGCCCAACCGCGTCTTCTTCATTCGGAGCCACATGGGACCGCCCGGTCACATCGACATGAAGACCTGGCGCATCTCGATCAATGGGATGGTCAAGAAGCCGATCGAGGTCACGCTCGACGATCTCAAGCGCATGCCCAAGCACGAGGTCAGCGCGGTGCTGCAGTGCGCCGGCAACGGCCGCTACTGGTACGGCGATGCGTTTCCCGAGGCGTCGCACCCGGCCGGCGCGCAGTGGAGGTACGGAGCCGTCGGCAACGCCCGTTGGGTGGGCGTCCGCGTGCGCGACGTCTTGGCCAGCGTGGGCGTCGACCCCAAAGCGACGTTCGCCAAGATCTACGGCCTCGACAACCCGCTCCTGCCCACCACGCCCAAGATGATCCGCGGACTCGACATCCATAAGGTGATGGACGAGGACACGATCTTCGCCTACGAGATGAACGGGGAGCCCATTCCCTACTACCACGGCTATCCGGTGCGCCTCGTCGTGCCCGGCTGGGCGGGAGACTTCTGGGTGAAGTGGTTCTCCAACATGACGCTGCAGGACCACAACACGACCAACTTCTGGACGGCCGTCGGCTACCGGTATCCCGACAAGCTGGGCAAGCCGGGTGTCGGGGTGCCTCCGAACAAAGAGCACCCGGTCACGGTGATGAACGTGAAGTCGATCATCACCTCGCCGCTCTCCAAAGCGGGATTCAAGGCGGGGGAGGCCGCGGTGATCCAAGGGCTCGCGTGGTCGGGTGACGGCGCGTACGCCAAGAGCGTGGAGATCTCCACCGACGGCGGCAAGAGCTGGCGCCCCGCCCAGTTGGGCGAGCTTCCCGACAAGTACTCGTGGCGCTCGTTCTCATACCGCTGGACGCCCGATGCCAAGGGCGCCGCGACGATCATCGCCCGTGCCACCGACAGCAAGGGTGCGGTGCAGCCCAAGGCTTCACCGTGGAATCCCGGTGGTTATCTGTGGAACGGCGTGCAGTCCGTCGACGTGGAGGTGAGCTAGCGATGCGTGCGATGAAGGTGGGCGCCCTCGGCGTCTTGCTGGCGGCGATGATCGCCGGCTCCCATGCGATGACGGCGCGCGGGGCCACGGCCCCTGCCGGCCCGACGCTTCCCGCCGGCCCGGCGCTCAAGGCGGTGCAGACCAACTGCCAGATCTGCCATTCGATCGACATGGTGACCACCCAGCGCCTCTCCAAGGCCACCTGGGAAGTCGAAGTGACCAAGATGATGAAGTTCGGTTCCCCGCTGCCCAAGGCCGACAAGGAGACGGTGGTCGCCTATCTCGCCAAGTATTTGGCGCCGGGCGTTCCCCGCTACCCGGTGGCGCAGGCGACGGCGCCGCCCATCACTCACACCTCGGCGGATCACTAGTCACCACCTGAGGGCGCGGACCTCCTGGGGATCGACCTCCAGGAGGTCCGCGTCTTTCTGCAGGTAGACGGCGCGCACGAAGCGGGCCATCCGATAGCCCGTGTATGCGCCGATGCGTGAGATCTCGGGGCGATCGGGATCGCTGACGAACCACTCGTCGCTCTCCGTGCTCTCCCACTCGCGACGCGCGCGGCGAAAGCGCGCGAACTCCTCGCGCGCCCGCGCTAGCCGCCAGCGGTTGCGCGCGTCCTTGCCGAGAACGTCTGCCCAGCAGGCGTCGCGTTCGTCGCTCTGCGCGATCGAGCCGGCGAGAAACGCGGCGACGCCCTCGCTCCAGAGGCGGCGTCCCAGCTGACGCGACTCTTCCGGCGTGCGGTATGCGACCTTGGGATTGCGCGCGTAGTGCGCGGCGTGCAGCAGCGCGCGCAGCACGGCGAAGCGCGCCCGCACGGGCGTGGGGATGGCCCCGGCGTCGACCCACGCCGCATGGGTCCCGTCGTCACGCGCGTATGCGTGCCCCTCCACGCGCCCCGAAGCCAGCACGGCTTCGAGGTCGGCCGCCTCGATGCCGAGCGCATCGAGTTCGCGGACGGCCTGCTCGTAGGCGCCGCTCAGCCAGACGAGGCGTTGGGCGAGGTCGTCCGGCGGCGCCGCCGGGGCGTTGGTCTCCCAGAGGATCAGGTCGCGCAGCAGCGCGCCGTCGAGCGACGACTCCGGCGTCGCGGTGCGGTCGATGAACACGGTCGGGTCCCCTCAAGCTCCCTCGAGTGCGGTCTCCAAACGCGGAAAGAGCGGCTCGCCCTTGCGCACGTGCGTGCCTTCGGCGAGCCCTCCCCAGCGCAGCGCGGCGTCCCACGGCTGGGACGGGCTGCCGTCGAGGCCGAGCTGGCGCCACATCTCCGCCGTCTTGACCGGCATGAACGGATGGAGCAGCACGGCCAGCCAGCGCAGCCCCTCGCAGAGGCGGTACATGCAGGCATTGAGCGCCGCCGTCTCGCCGCGCTTGCGAAGCTCCCACGGCTTGGACTCGTCGATGAGCTTGTTCAGCGCCGTCACCAGCTGCCAGATCTCCTCGAGCGCGTCGCGGAAGCCGCAGGCGGGCACGGCCTCGGCCACGCTGGTCGCGAGCGCCGCGACCGGCAGGCCCGCCGCGTCGACCGGCGCCGGGACGCTTCCCCCGCAGTACTTCTCGACCATCGTCAGCGTACGGTTGAGGAGGTTGCCCAGGTCGTTGCCGAGGTCGGCGTGGTAGCGGCGCAGCACGGCGTCCTCGGAGAAGTTGAAGTCCTGGCCGAACCCCGCTTCGCGCAGGAGGAAGTAGCGCACCGCGTCGGGCGTGAAGCGCTCGGCGACCTCGAACGGGTCGACCACGTTGCCCTTGGACTTCGACATCTTCTCTTCGTTGAACGTGATCCAGCCGTTGGCGATCACGCCGCGCGGCCCGTCGAGGCCCAGGCCCCAGAGCACGGCCGGCCAGATGATGGTGTGAAAGCGCGCGATCTCCTTGCCGATCAGGTGGACGTCGGCGGGCCAGAGCCGCTCGAAGAGGGCGCGCCGCTCGGCGTCGTCGGAGCCCCATCCGATCGCCGTGATGTAGTTCAGGAGCGCGTCGAACCAAACGTAGATCACGCCCTCGCCGCCGGGGACGGGAATGCCCCACGAGAGCGTGGCCCGCGTGATGGAGATGTCCTCGAGTCCGCTCTCCAGGATGGCCACCATCTCGTTGTAGACGCGCTGGGGGCGCACCCACTGCGGATGCTCGCGGAAGTGGCGCAGCAGCCGCTCGTTGTACGCCGAGAGGCGGAAGAACCAGTCGTCCTCAGAGAGCCACTTCACCTCGCGGCGGCACTCCGGGTTGGGGCATCGTCCGTCGAGGAGTTTGGCCTGGGGCCAGAACGTCTCGTCGTTGGTGCAGTACCAGCCCTCGTACTTGCCGGGATAGATGTCGCCGCGCTCGCGCAGCACCTCGAAGGCGCGTTGGACCGCGCGCTCGTGGCGCGGCTCGGTGGTGCGGATGAAGTCGTCGTTGGAGATCTCGTAGGCGTCGAGCAGGGCCTTCCAGCGCGGGATCAGGCTGTCCACGAAGGCCTGCGGCTCGAGGCCCGCGTTGCGCGCGTTCTCGGCGATCTTCTGCCCATGCTCGTCGGTGCCCGTGAGGAAGTGCGCCTCCGCGCGCGTGCAACGGGCAACGCGCGACATCACGTCGGCGGCGATCGTCGTGTAGGCGTGGCCGATATGCGGGTGGCCGCTCACGTAGTAGATCGGCGTGGTGACGTAGAAGGCGCGCTCGCTCACCGTGTTCTCCTCCGGGAACTCGCTCGTTAGTCGCGCGGTGGCGCGGCGCCTCCCTCGCCCTTGCGCCGCACCGCGCGCGCGTAGAGCTCGCGGCGGTCGCCCAGCCCTTCGGCGGCAAGGGTGCGGGCGATGGCTGAGACTCCCGCCCCCGTGGAGATCAGCGCGTCGATGCGCGCATCGATCTCCGCGCCTTCCGGTGCTGCCTTGGGCTCGGCGCCGTGTCCCTCCACCACCAGGACCACCTCGCCGCGCACGGGGTCGGGCAGCGCCGCCAGCACCTCGCCCGGCGTGCCGACGATCCGCTGCTCGTGGAGCTTGGTGTACTCCCTCAAGAGGAAGCAGCGCGTCACCCCGGCCCGCTCGGCGTCGCGCAGGCTCTGCCCGATGCGCTGGGGAGACTCGTACCACGCGCTGGCGCCCTCGGCGTCGGCGGCGGCGCGCAGCGCGGCAAGGCGTTCTCCGGCGGCGCGCGGCAGGAAGCCGCCAAAGCGCAGCCCCGCCACGGGAAAGCCCGAGAGTACCGCTCCCGAGACGAAGGCGCACGGCCCCGGGAGCAGGTCGAGGGCAACCCCCGCCTCGCGCGCCAGGTTCACCAGGGCCGAGCCGGGGTCGGAGACGCCGGGCATGCCGGCGTCGGTCACCACTGCCACCATGCGCCCCGCCGCGGCCATCGCCACCAGCTTGGGCCCCGCGACGCGCGCGTTGTGCTCGTGATAGGCGTGGAGCGGCTTGCCGGCGATGCCGAAATGGCTCAGGAGCTTGCGGGTGACGCGCGTGTCCTCGCAGGCGATGACGTCGGCGGCGCGGAGCGTCTCCAGCGCCCGCAGCGTCAGATCGCCGAGGTTGCCCAGCGGCGTGGGAACGAGCACGATGCGCCCGTGGGACGGAGCGGAGGCCTCCACCTGGTCACGTTCGAACAGCCGGGGCATGCGCACCTCTGCGACCGTCGAGCTCCACGGGCACCTCATCGACTCGGGGATCTTTCAACGCGTGCTCGAGGCCATGGCCGATGCCGACGCGGAGTACACCATCGACGTCTTCGACGTCGGCCGCACCAAGACCGATCCCAGTTACGCGCGCGTCACCGTCTTCGGCCTGGAGCCGGCGCCCCTGGCATCCCTGCTCGACGATCTGCGCGCGACGGGAGCGACGGTGATGGAAGACGCCGACGCGCGCGCGGAGCCGGCGCCCGCCGACGGCGTGCTCCCCGACGACTTCTATGCCACCACCAACCTCGACACCGAGGTCCGGCTGGGCGGCGAATGGGTGCCGGTGGCGCTGCCGGAGATGGATTGCGCCATCGTGGTGCGCGACGGAACGGCCCTCACGACGGCGGGCTACGACGTGCTCAAGGGCGATGCGGTGGTGGTGGGCCACGAGGGCGTGCGCGTGAAGCCGCTGGAGCGTCCGCGCAGCCGTGCCGTCTTCGAGTTCATGTCGAGCGCCGTCTCCAGCGAGAAGCCCAAGGAGTCGTTGGTCGCGGAGATCGCCCGCGAGCTGCTCGCCGCGCGCGAGGCGGGCAAGCGGGTGCTGGTGGTGGGCGGCCCCGCCATCGTGCACACGGGGGCGGCGCGCTATCTCGCTGCGCTGATCCGCGAGGGCCACGTCGATGCCCTCTTCGCCGGCAACGCGCTGGCGGTGCACGACATCGAGTCGCAGTTCTTCGGCACCTCGCTGGGCGTCGACTTGGACAACGCCTACCCGGTGGAGCACGGCCATGTGCACCACTTGCGCACCGTCAACCGGATCCGCGCGCTAGGCGGGATCCAGGCGGCGATCGATCGCGGTGCCTTGCGCGGCGGCATCATGTACGAGGCCTATCGCGCGGGCATCCCGGTGGTGCTGGCCGGCTCGATTCGCGACGACGGCCCCCTGCCCGACGTGATCACCGACGTGGTGGAAGCGCAGAAGGCGATGCGAGTGGTGGTGCCCGAGATCGGCGTGGCGCTGATGATCTGCACGCTGCTGCACTCCATCGCCGTGGGCAACATGCTGCCCGCCAGCGTGCGCGTGGTCAACGTCGACATCAACCCGGCCAGCGTCACCAAGCTCTCGGACCGCGGCTCCTTTCAGACCATCGGTCTGGTGACCGATGCCGCGGCCTTCCTGCGCGAGCTCTGCGCCGCGCTGAAGGTGGCCGTGGAGCCGCCCAACCCCGCTTCGCCGGCGGGGAGGCTGGCGTAACGCCCGCTAGCAGGGGTTCTTCCGGACCCTGCTAGGCGTCCGCGCCCACCAGCGCGAGCACGGTCGCATCGAGCGGGGGGCGCCCCCCGGCCGGCCGGGCAGGCGCGGCATCGCGGAAGAGATAGCCGTGCCACGCTCCGTGCGCCGTGCGTGCGGCGACCACGCTCCACAACCCCGCCAACAGCACGACGAACGCGCCGCCGGCGAGCGTGAAGAACGCGGCGCCCGTGGCGTGGGCGATGGCGAGCGTCGCGGCGGTGAAGACGCCGAGGGGAAAGGTGAAAGCCCACCAGCCCATGTTGAACGGCAGCGTCCGCTTGACGTGATGGAGCGTCGTGAGGATGGCGATCACCCACCACCAGGCGCCGTAGCCCCAGAGCACCAGTCCGACGACCAGTCCGATGCTTTGCGCCACCTGCGCCGCGGGCGCCAGCGGCGTCCCGGCGAAGGCGCGCACGCTGGCTGCGCCGAGCAGGACCATCGCCTGCGCCCCCGTTCCCAGCGGGCCGAGCGTCAGCCAGCCGGTGACGCCCAAGTCGCCCGGCGGCAAGCGGTGCAGCGCCAGTCTCAGGAAGAGCACGGAGAGGACCGCCAGCGCCAGCGGCACCGAGAAGGCCCAGAGCACGCCGCTCGTGGCGATGACGACCTGCGCCGCCGCCGCCGGCAGGTGCGGCGCGAGGATTCCCCCGGAGGCCGCGGCCACTTCCGCCGGCACGATCGGCAGCAGCCACACCGCCGTCATTTGATCCATCCCGTGGCGCTGGTCGGTGAACATCAGATACGGCACCAGCCAGCCGCTGAGGACCGCGAGCGCCGCGTCGACCCACCAGAGCGCATGAGCGACGGCGATGGCGCGCTCGCCCAAGAGCGGCTGCCCGAAGGCGACGAAGCCGTTGACGATGGTGGCCAGACCCATGGGAATCGCGCCGACGAACATCGACTGAATCGGATGGCGGAGCGTGGCGAGCGATTCGCGCGGAAAACGCAGCGCGCGGGCCGTGAAGAGCGCGGTGAAGAGCGAGAAGAGCGCGATGTTGGCGAGCCACAGGTCGCGTGCGACGGCGGAGAGGCCGGGCACGTGGTGCGGAAACTGCCCCAGCATCAGGGCGAGGATGCCGGTGCCCATGTTCACGGTGAACCAATTCGGCGTGAAGTTGCGGATGACGTCGCGCCGGTGCGCCAGGCGGGTGAGTGGGCGGAGATCGAGGCTCACGTGAAAAGCTCCTGCGGGCGCTGGCCCTGCGATCGCGGCGCGCCGTGCGGCGCGTCCAAAGCGATCGTAGCAGAGCCGCGGCGTTGGTGGAGCCGCCCGGCGCGTATCCCTCGATAAGCGGGACTAATCGCCGGTCGCGCGCAGTCGCCTTCGCGCTATGGGGCGCTCCCGGTGTCGAGCGCGACGTGGCTGAGCGCCTCGACGAAGGCCTCCGCCGCGGGCGTCGGCGCGAGATCGCGGCGCCGGATCACGCTCATGGTGCGCTCGATGCGCAGATCGACGACGTCGACGGGCGCCAGCGCGCGCGCTTGGCCGGCCGTGAGCGGAGAGGCCCACGTGATGCCCAGCCCCGAGGCGACGGCGACGCGGATGGCCTCGGCGCTCCCGATTTCCAGCGTGCGCTCGAAGGCGATGCCGCTCTCGCGCAGCGCCTGCAGCACCACGTCGCGGGTTCCCGAGCCCGGCTCGCGGAGGATCAGCGTTTCACCCAGCAGGGCCGATGCGGGGACGCTCCGGTGCGCGAGCGGATGGCTCTCGGGCACCAGGCACTGGAGCACGTCGTGGTAGAACGGCGTCACCAGCAGCTCGGCGCGCTTGACCGGTCCCTCGATGACGCCGATGTCGACGAGCTCCTCGACGGAGTCGTCCACCACCTCGGCGGTGTTCTCGATGCGCAGCGCGACGGCGAGTCCCGGATGCGTGGCGCGCAGACGCACCAGCGCCATCGGCACCAGCGAGGCGCCGGTCGTGAGGCTCGCGGCCACCGTCAGGCGACCCCCGGTGCCCGAGCGGTATTCGCCGACGAGCTTCGTGGCGCGTTCCCCCTCGACGCGCAGGCGGCGCCCGATCTTCGCCAGCTCCTCACCAAGCGGCGTCGGCGCCGTGGCGCGTCCGCGCTGGACCACGAGCGGCAAGCCGCAGGACTCGGAGAGCTCGCGTATCTGCTGCGAGATCGCCGGCTGGCTCACGCCGAGGCGCTCCGCCGCGCGCGTGAAGCTGCCGAGCTCCGCAACGTAGGAGAGCGTGATGAGCTGGTTGAGGTTGAGGCTTTTCTGCGCCATCCCGCGTCCTTCGCCGAGCGAAGCGGCGTCTCCGGTGCGCCTGACACGGTCGCGCGGCACGCGGAGCCGCTCGGCAGGAGCCGGACATCGAGCGCGCCGTCGCGGGCGGTGACGAAGATGCGCGCGCCAACGGCGCGCAGGCGCTCGAGGGCCTGGGGCGAGGGAAGGCCGTACGGGTTGCGCCGCCCGGCCGAGGCGATCGCGATGCGGGGCCGCACGACGGCGAGGAAGGGCGCGCTGGAGGAGTAGCGGCTCCCGTGATGGCCGATGACGAGCACGTCGGCGCGCAGCTCCTCGGGGGCGTAGGCGCTCAGCAGCGCGCGCTCCTCTTCCGCCTCCGCGTCGCCCATGATCAGCGCGGTGCACGCTCCCTCGCGCACGCGCACGATCAGCGAGTCGTTGTCGACGTCATCGTGCGTACCGCGCAGCGGCTGCGCGAACGGAGCCAGGATCGCGATCCGCGCGTCGCCGCTGCGCCACGCCGCTCCGGCGCGCAGGTGCGTCGTCGGAACGCGGGCCGCCGCCGCGGCGCGCACGAGCGCCCCGAACGATCCGGCGGCGGGCCAACCTCCGTCCACCACGCGGTCGACGCGCAGCGACCGGATGACGGCGGAGAAGCCGGCGAGGTGATCCTCGTGCGGATGGGAGACCACCAGGGCGTCGACGCGATGCACCCCGGCGCGCACGAGAAAGGGCACGAGGGTTCGCGGACCTTGCGCTTGCGGCGCGCCGTCGACCATGGTCGCGTGGCCGCGCGAGAGCACGGCGATGGCCTGTCCCTGTCCAACGTCGAGCGCCACGAGCCGCAACGCGCCGCCGTCTCCCGGGCGCGGCGGCCAGAGACAGAGCGCCGCGGCGCCGAGCAAGGCGATCGAGGCCGCTGGCGTGCGCCGCAGGCCCAGCCACAGCGCGGCGCCGTCGTACGCGGCGATCGCCCACCACGGCGGCGGCGTGGCGGGCAGATGGGCCGACGGCAGCGAGGAGACCAGACGCACCACGCCGAGAATCCAACCGCATGCCGCGGCCGCGAGAGGCGCGAACGCGGGGTGCGCCACCGTGAGCAATCCGGAGAGCAGCGCCGGCGGCACGGCCGGCACCACCAGCGCGTTGGCGAGGGGCGCGTACGGCGCGAGCTGCAAGAAGAACGCCGCTTGCAGCGGCCAGACGCCGATCTGCGTGGCGAGGGTGAGCGCGATGCCCTCGCGCACCAGGTGCGGCAACGGCAACGGCTCCAGCCGCGTCGCGATGCGCGACGCGAAGAGCGCGATGGCGACGACGCACGAGAACGAGAGCGCGAACGAGGCGCCGCGCACGGCCCACGGCTCCCAGAGCGTGACCACGATCGCCGCGACGGCGATCGCCTCCGGCCCCAGCGGCGCGCGGCCGCAGGCACGCGCGAGCAGCGCGCACTCCACCATCGCGCCGGCTCGTACGGAAGGCAGATGCGCTCCTGAGAGCGCGATGAAGAGGGCGACCGCGAGCGCGGCCAAGAGCGCGGAGGCGACGCGCCCCGCCCCGGCCCACTCGAGCGCCAGCAGCGTCATGGCGGCAAACGCGCCCAAGTGCAGGCCCGCCGTGACCAGGACGTGCGTGGTACCCGTCTCGGAGAACGCCGCCGCCGCGTCGTCGTCGAGACCGCCGCGCTCGCCGACGAGCGCCCCGTCGAGCACCGCGGCGGCGGGCGCTGGCAAGACCGCGAGGCGGCGCTCCGCCCACGCGCGCAGCCGCGCGGCAACCCCCGTGGGACCGGCGTCAGGTGCGCGCGCCGTGACGCGCCCCTCGAGGATGCCGGCGAGTCCCCGCACCTCCAGCCGTTCACGCGGCGAAACGTCGCCCGGGTTCGCGGCGCGAAAGAGGCGCAGCAAGCGGCCGCGTACCGTGATTCGGTCTCCCGGCTCCACGTGCTCGCGAGCGCGCACCTCCAGCGTGCCCTCACGCGTGCCGGTGAGAACGAAGAGTCCCGGCGCCCCCGCCGCGAGCTCGACCACCGTGCCCGTCAGCGGCCGCAAGCCGCCGGCGCGAGCGCGCGCAACCGGGTCGCGGGCGGCGGTGTCAAGGGAGGCGGCTACCAGGGTAGCGGCGATGCCGAGGAGAATCGTCCGCCGGCCGCGGCGGGCCGCGGCCGTCGCGGCGAGCGCGCATCCGAACGCCCACGGCGGCGGGAGGAGCGCGCCGACGATGCATGCGACGGCGAGGGCGGGGAACAACACGTTCACACGCACCCTCTGCTCGGCGTGGCCCAACGTCAAGATGACAGGAGCAAGCGTTTGCGGATCATCGTCACCGGCGGAGCCGGCTTCATCGGGTCGCACATCGTGGACCGCTACATCCTCGCGGGCCACGACGTGGTCGTCGTCGACAACCTCTGGGACCACGGCGGCGGCCGCCGAGAGAACATCAACCCGCGCGCGAGCTTCGTCCACATGGATATCCGCGACCCCGAACTGCACCGGATCTTCCACGAGGTCAAGCCGGAAGTGGTCTCGCACCACGCCGCTCAGCACAGCGTCGCCATCTCCTCGCGAGACCCGCTCTTCGACGCCCAGGTCAACGTCGTGGGCCTGCTCAACGTCCTAGGCGCGGCCGTGAAGTCCGGCACGCGCAAGGTGATCTATGCCTCGAGTGGGGCCACGTTCGGCACCCCCGATCACCTGCCGATGGACGAGTCGACGCCGCAGCGTCCGGAGTCTCCATACGGGATCTCGAAGATGGTGGGCGAGCACTATCTGCGCTTCTTCAAGGCGCAGCACGGGCTCGAGTACACCGCGCTGCGCTATGGCAACGTCTTCGGCCCCCGCCAGGATCCCAACGGCGAGGCCGGCGTCATCGCGATCTTCATCGGGAAGTTCCTGGCGCGCGACGGCGTGCGCATCGACTGGGACGGCGAGCAGACGCGCGACTACGTCTACGTCAAGGACGTGGCGGAGGTCAACGAGCTCGCGCTGGACGGCGGGAACGGCGAGTGCCTCTGCATCGGCACGAACAAGCGCACCAGCGTCAACCAGATCTTCCTCTCGCTGAAGAACATCATCGGCTTCGACGCGCCCGTCACCCACGCGCCCCAGCGCCCCGGCGACGCGCGCGACGCGCAGTTCGACTACGCGCGCGCCCGCGACGTCCTGGGCTGGACGCCGCAGACCAAGCTGCTCGACGGCATGCGCGAGACCGTGGAGTTCTTCCGCAAGAGCTTGGGCGTCTAGCCGGCCGCGGTCTGGCCGCGCTCCATCGTGCCGATGCGGTCGATGAGCCTGCGAGCGACGGAGGCCGGGACGCCGCGGCGCACGAGCGCCCGCTCCGTGAACGCCTGAGGGACCGCGGCCACCACGCGCCATCCGCTGGCCGAACGCTTGACCAGCGACTCGCCGTCGGTCTCGCCGGACTCCCAGTCGGCCAGCGCATACGCGCCGACGACCACCACGTGGTCGACGGCGGGGATCAACTGGTAGTGCTGGACGTCGAGCGCGTAGCGGACCACGGCGTGAGCCACCAGCCGATCGCGATCGGCTGCGCTCGCGCCGAGCGCGCCCGCGGCGGTCGTCACGATCAGGACGCCCGTCAGCAGGACGCCGCGCAGCTTCATCATGCGTGTGATTCCTCCGCCGGTCTCGGTCCTCGGTGCTGCGATAACGTTCGAGCGCTCCGTTGGGTTCGCCCTTCGCGATGGCGGGGGGCGCCCACCAGGCGCTCAGCGCGCTGAGGCGGCCGTCTCCTGCAAAGCCTCGATCTCCCGGCGCATCTGCACCCAGCCGCGGAAGTTGGCGTGGAAGGCCGTGTCGTCGGCCGGCGTCGCCACGTGCTCGAACGGGCTCAGATGGCGATCGGAGGCCAGGCGCTCGTAGAGGGCCAGGTCCTTTTGGAGATCGCGCCCGCCGTCGTGCGTGAGGTACGAGACGCGGGCGCAGCGCGCGGCGCTGACGCGCTTGAGCTGCTCGGCCTCCAGCGAGCGTTCGTCGTCCAAGACCAGCGGCAGGTGCCACTCGCCGGCGCCCAGCGCGCGCGGCGCGCTGGAGCGCAGCGCCTCGCGCATGCGCAGCGCCGCCTCACGGATCTCGGGCTGGGCGTTGGGGGCGCAGCGCAGCTCGAAGAAATTCTCCCACTCCGTAGCCGAGACGATCACCGTGTGCCAGAGGAACGGCTCCAGGATCCGGTTGAGCACCTGTTTGTGGACCTTGAGCTCGGCCAGCCTGCGCGCATGCTCCACCGCGGCGTCGCGCGCGGCCAGCCAGCGCCTCAGCGCCTCGCTCTCCTCCGCGGCGGAGAGCACCTCGCTGGCCGACATCCCGGGCTGGTTGCGCCCCCACTCCACCGGAATCACCGGATCGTTCAGCACGCGCTCGATCAGCTTGGCCGTGGGGATGGCGCGCGAGCTGGCGCTGTTGCGCGAGAAGACCCGATGCGTGTTGAACTCCGCCAGCACGAAGCGGGGGAAGACCACTTCCATCGTGGTCAGGCGAACGCCCAGCGGGCTCACGCTGTCCAGCAGCACCCGCGCCGAGAATCCCATGGCCGCTACCCTTCCGTCGTCACGCGACGACGAGGTTGAGGAGCTTGTCGGGCACGTAGATCCGCTTGCGGATCTCCTTGCCCTCGATCTGCGTCCGGACGTTGGACTCCGCCAGCGCCAGTTTCGCCACCGTCTCCTCGTCCGTGCGGGGCTCCACCTGGAGCCGCGCGCGCACCTTGCCGTTGACTTGCACGACCACCGTGACCTCGTCGAGCGCCAGCACCTCGGCGGACGGCTGAGGGAAGACGCGCGCGTGGACGCTCTCCGCGCCGCCCATGCGCGTCCAGAGCTCCTCGGAGATGTGCGGCGCGAAGGGCGCCAGCGCCACCAGCGAGCCGCGCAGCACGTGCAGGTAGACGGGGTTCTCCTCCCCGCCCGGCGCGCGCGAGAACTCCGTGAGCGCGTTGAGCAGCTCGTCGAAGCGCGCGACGGTGGTGTTGAAGTGGAAGCGCCGCGTGTTGGCCTCGTCGAGGGCGCTCTTGAAGGCCACGTGCAGCGCGCGCAGCAGCGTCTTCTCCTCCGGCGTCGTGGTCCGCGGAATCAGGTCCAGCGGAAGGGTGCGCACGTTGGCCGCCGCCGGCTCGGCCAGACGCCACAGCCGGTTGAGGAAGCGCACGCGGCCCTGGATCCCCGTGTCCGTCCAGTCGGTGGTGTCCTCCGGCGGGCCGGCGGCCAGCAGAAAGAGCCGCATGGCATCGACGCCGTATTGCTCCACGGTAGCGTCGATGCCCACCACGTTGCCGCGGCTCTTTGACATCTTCTCGCCTTCGTGCAGGAGCATGCCTTGGTTGAAGAGGCGCGTGAACGGCTCGCTCCCCTCCACCATGCCCAGATCGCGGCAGACGCGGTAGAAGAAGCGCGAGTAGAGCAGGTGGAGCACGGCGTGCTCGGCGCCGCCGATGTACTGGTCCACGGGCATCCAGTGCTTGGCCAGCGCCGTCGAGAACGGCTCGCGGTCGTTGCGGGGATCGAGGTAGCGCAGATAGTACCACGACGACTCCATGAAGGTGTCCATGGTGTCGCTCTCGCGCCGCGCGGGCTTGCCGCACGCCGGGCACGCCGCGCGCATGAAGGCCTCGTCGCGGGCGAGCGGGGAGCCTTCGCCCGTGATCGGCACGTCCTGCGGCAGCGCCACGGGGAGCTGATCGTAGGGCACCGCCTGCTCGCCGTGCTCTTCGCAGTAGACGATGGGGATCGGCGTCCCCCAATAGCGCTGGCGCGAGATCAGCCAGTCGCGAAAGCGGTAGTTGATCGTCCACTCCCCGATGCCCATCTGCTTCAGGCGGTCGCCCACGGCGCGCAGGCCACGTTTGGAGGCCATTCCGGTGAAGTCGCCGCTGGCGATCATCCGGCCCTCGTCCACGTACGCCTCGTGGAGCGTCTCGGCATCGGCTTGCCCTTGCGGCACGATCACCTGCACGATGGGGAGCGCGTGCTTGCGCGCGAACTCGAAGTCGCGCTCGTCGTGCGCCGGCACGCCCATCACGGCGCCGGTGCCGTATTCGGCCAGCACGTAGTTGGTCACCCAGATCGGCACGCGCTCGTGCGAGAGCGGGTTGACGGCGAAGATGCCCGTGAAGACGCCGTCCTTCTCCATCAGCGAGGTCCGCTCGAGCTCGCTCTTGTTCCTGACGCCTTCGATGAAGCGCTCGATCTCACCGCGGCGCTTGCTGAGCTTCAGCAGCTTGGCCACCACGGGATGCTCGGCGGCGACGGCCAGGAACGTCACGCCGAACGTGGTGTCAGGGCGCGTGGTGAAGACGCGGATGCGCTCGTCCAGCCGCTCCACCTCGAACGAGAACGTGACGCCCTCGGAGCGTCCGATCCAGTTCCGCTGCATCGTCTTGATGCGGTCGGGCCAGCCTGGCAGCTCGTCGAGCCCCGCCAGCAGCTCGTCGGCGTAGGCGGTGATCTTCAGGAACCATTGCGAGAGATTGCGCCGCTCCACGGGCGAGCCGCAGCGCCAGCAGACGCCGCCCTCGGCCTGCTCGTTGGCGAGCACCGTCTGGTCCTTGGGGCACCAGTTGACCGGCGCCTCGCGCTTGTAGGCCAGGCCGCGCTCGTACATCTTCAGAAAGAACCACTGATTCCAGCGGTAGTAGTCGGTGTCGCAGGTGGCGATCTCGCGGGTCCAGTCGTACGAGGTGCCCAGCAGGCGCAGCTGGCGCTGCATGTTGGCGATGTTCTGCCGCGTCCAGAGTCCGGGGTCGATGCCGCGCTGGATGGCGGCGTTCTCCGCGGGGAGGCCGAAGGCGTCCCAGCCCATCGGGTGGATGACGTTGTACCCCTGCATGCGCATCATGCGCGCCACGGCGTCGCCCAGCGTGTAGTTCTTGGCATGCCCCACGTGGAGGTCGCCTGAGGGATACGGGAGCATCTCCAGCGTGTAGTACTTCGGGCGCGGGGAGTCGTCGGCGGCGCGGTAGATCCCGCGTTCCTCCCATGCGCGCTGCCAGCGGCCCTCGATGGCGGCGTGGTCGTACGTCTGGTGGGCGGTCGTCTCGGTCATAGGCGCCCCGTTTCGCCTTCGGGGGCCGGAGTGCTTGCCAAGCCCCCGCGAGAGCGCAGTAGAGGAGCATGAGCCTCTCCTCAGCCGTCGTCCTGCGCGCCGCGGCGGCGTGCCTCGCCGTGCCGCTGGTCATCGCCGTGGCGCGCTACGGGTTGGCGTGGCCGCCTGCCCCCGGCTGCGCGCGCGCGCCGCAGGCCGCGCGGCGCGAGGCCGCGCGCGAGCGCGTCGCCGCCCCGCGGCACGAGCCCGCCGTGGTGGTCTACGTGGCGGGCGACGTCGCCCGCCCGGGCTTGGTCACCCTCCCCTCCGGCGCGCGTCTGGCCGCCGCGGTCGCGGCGGCGGGGCCGCGCCCCGACGCCGACCTGGTGGCGGTCGATCTCGCGGCACGGGCGGAGGATGGCCAGGAGATCGTGGTTCCCGTCCGCGGCGCTCCGCCGCCGGCGCCGAGGCGGAAGCCGGCATGCGGGCCGCGCCGCGCAGGGCGCGCCGCGCGACCGGTGCCCCCGGCCGTGCCGCTCTCCCTGAACCGCGCGAGTGCGCAAGAGCTGGCGCGCGTGCCCGGAATCGGCCCGCGCCTGGCACAGCGGATCGTCGCCTACCGCGAGACCTACGGTCCCTTCGCCGCCATCGACGACCTGCTCGACGTCGCCGGCGTCAGCGAGCGGACGCTCGAGCGGGTCGGGCGCTCCGTGCGTCCGTGAGGCGTTTTGTAAAATGGGGGCTTTGGAGGGTACGCGAAACCCCATCCATGACCACCTCGGACGCTGTAACCGCGGCGGGGGCGCGCTCCCTTCCGGACGTGCTGTTGCCGGCTCTGCGGGCGGAGTTGCCCGTCGCCATCTGCGAGCGCCCGGCGCCCGGGGAGCCGTTTCGCGCGCTCAGCTCGGGCGAGCTGCTGCGGAGGATCCAGCGCGTCGCGCTGGGGTTGCGCTCTCTGGGCCTGCGCGCCGGAGATCGCGTGGCGATCCTCTCGCCGAACTGCGTCGACTGGATCGCGGCGGACCTCGGAGCCCAGTTCGCGGGCATGGTCACCGTCCCGATCTTCGCCACACAGGCCGCCGACCAAGTCGGCTACATCCTGCGTCACGCGGAGGTGCGCCTGCTCTTCCTCCACGACGAGGCCCAGCGGGCCCACTTGGTCTCCTCCGGCATCGAGCTTCCGGTCACCTACGTCTTCCAGGCCGAGGGAGAGACGACGCTGGCCGCTCTGGAAGCCGCCGGCGCCGCGCATGCCGCCGAAGCGCCCGGCGACGTGGAGGGTCTGGGTCAGGGCATCTCCGGCGACACCCTGTGCACGCTGATCTACACCTCGGGGACCACGGGCGATCCCAAGGGCGTGATGCTCACCCACGGCAACTTCGCGAGCAACGTCGTGGATTCGTTCGAGATGGGCATGCAGGGCATCGGTCCCGGCGACCCCGTGCTCTCCGTGCTCCCCGTGGCGCACATCTACGAGCGCATGATCACCTACGGCTACCTCTATTGGAAGTGCGCGATCCACGTCTGCCACAGCGTGGACGAGCTCTTGCCCGATCTGCGCGAGGTGCGCCCCGTGATGATGACCGCGGTGCCGCGTCTCTTCGAGCGCATGATCGCGGGCATCGTCGGACACGCGCGCGCGCAAGGTGGTCTGCAGGGCAAGCTGGTGCCGTGGGCGCTGAGCGTGGGGCGTAAGCACGCACGCGCGCGGCTGGTGGAGCACCGCGCGCCGGGCCTGCGATTGAGCGCGGCGTACGCGGTGGCGCACGCGTTGGTCCTGCACAAGATCGCCGTGGCTTTGGGGTTGGATCGCCTGCGGTTCCTGGTCTCGGGGAGCGCCCCGCTCCACCTCGACACGGCGCTCGTCTTCGCGGGCTTCGGCGTCACCATTCTCCAGGGCTACGGCCTCACCGAGACCTCGCCCGTGGTGACGCTCAATCCGCTCTCCACCAACCGCATGGGAAGCGTGGGGCGTCCCATTCCGCACGTGGAGGTGAGCATCGCGCAGGACGGCGAGATCCTGGTGCGCGGCGCCAACGTGATGCGCGGCTACTATCGCAACGACGAGGCGAACGCCGAGGCGTTCGCCGGCGGCTGGTTCCACACGGGCGACATCGGACGCCTCGACGCCGACGGCTATCTCTACGTGACGGACCGCAAGAAGGAGCTGCTCAAGACCTCCGGCGGCAAATATCTCTCGCCGGCTCGCATCGAGACGGCCCTCAAGCGCTCGATCTACATCGCTCAGGTCATGGTGGTGGGGGAGGGGCGCCCGCATCCCGCGGCGCTGATCGCTCCGGATTGGAAGCTGGTGCGCGAGCGCGTGGGGGCTCCCGCGGAGCGTCCGGTGGAGGCATTGGCGCGGGACGCGCAGGTGCTCGATCTCTTCGCCCACGAGGTACGCCAGCGGACGCGCGACCTGGCCCCGTTCGAGCACATCCTGCGCTTCGCGCTGCTGCCCCGCGACCTGACGGTGGAGTCGGGAGACCTCTCGCCGACGCTGAAGATCAAGCGGCGCGTGGTCGAGCAGCGCTTCGCCGACCTCATCGAGCGCATGTACGCCGAGCCCATCCGCGAGCCGGCCTAGCCGGCCGGCTCGTTCGGTGGGCTGGACGAGCGATACCCCAGACGGGTCTTGACGATCCGGCGCTCTCGGCACTATGCTAATTGCGGCTATTGATAGTTTTATCAATCGGGAGCCCACCCGCATCTACCGCCGGACCTGCCGGAGAGTGGAGAGACGATGAGCACCTACCAGGCCCCCCTGCGCGACATGCAGTTCGTGCTGCGCGAGCTCGCCGACGCCGAAGCGGTGGCAAAGCTCCCCGGCTTCGAGGAGACGCTCGACGTCCTCGACACGATCCTCGAGGAGGCCGCGGCCTTCGCCAGCGGCGTGCTAGACCCGCTCAACGCGACGGGCGACCGGGAAGGCTGCACGTGGAAGGACGGCGAGGTGGCCACGCCCACCGGCTTCAAGGACGCCTACCGCCGGTTCGCGCAAGCGGATTGGATCGGGCTCCCCGTTCCCGCCGAGTACGGGGGCCAGGGACTGCCGTCGCTGGTGCTGGGTCCCACGCTCGAGATGTGGAACGCGGCGAACGTCGGCTTCGCGAACGGTCCGCTGCTCAACCAGGGCGCGATCGAGGCCATCGAGCTCACGGGGTCGGAGGAGCAGAAGCGTCTCTACATCCCCAAGCTCGTCTCCGGCGAGTGGATGGGCACGATGTGCCTGACCGAGCCGCAGGCCGGCTCCGACCTCGCGCAGGTGCGCGCCAAGGCCGTTCCCGAGGGTGAGCGCTACCGCATCACCGGCCAGAAGATCTTCATCACCTTCGGCGAGCACGACATGGCGCAGAACATCGTCCATCTGGTGCTCGCGCGTCTGCCCGACGCGCCGGAGGGGACCAAGGGCATCTCGCTCTTCATCGTGCCGAAGTTTCTGGTGAACGCCGACGGCTCCATCGGCGAGCGCAACGACGTCTACTGCGCGGGCATCGAGCACAAGCTCGGCATCAACGGCAACCCGACCTGCACGATGAACTACGGCGAGAAGGGCGGCGCCGTCGGCTATCTGGTGGGCGAGCCCAACCGCGGCCTCGAGTACATGTTCATCATGATGAATGCCGCGCGCTTCAGCGTCGGCGTCCAAGGGCTGGCCATCGCCGACCGCGCCTACCAGAGCGCGCTCCAGTACGCCAAGGAGCGCGTCCAGAGCCGCGACGTCGCCTCGCGCTCGCCGCAGCCGCAGCCGATCATCAAGCATCCCGACGTGCGCCGCATGCTGATGACGATGAAGTCGCAGATCGAGGCGATGCGGGCGATCGCCTACGTCACCGCCGCCTCGCTCGACCTCGCGCACAAGCATCCCGATGAGAAGGTGCGCAAGGAGCACCGGGCGTTCGTCGAGCTGATGATTCCCGTGGTCAAGGGCTGGTGCACGGAGACGGCCGTCGACCTCTGCTCCACCGCGCTCCAAGTCTTCGGAGGCATGGGCTTCATCGAGGAGACGGGCATCGCCCAGCAGTACCGCGACGTCCGCATCACGTCGATCTACGAGGGCACGACCGGCATTCAGGCCCTGGACCTGGCGGGGCGCAAGCTGATCCGCGACATGGGCGCCACGGCGACGGCCGTGATCGCGAAGATGCAGACGTTCGCCAAGGAGCTCGCGGGCGAGGAGAACGCCGACCTCACGGTGATCGCCGAGGCCTTTGGGCGCAGCGTCGACACGCTGGCGGACGTCTCGCAGTGGATCGGCATGACCGCGATGGGCGACCTGCGCACAGCCTTCGCGTGCTCCGTGCCGTATCTGAAGCTCTGGGGCGTGGTCGCCGGCGGATGGCAGATGGCCCGCGCCGCGCAGGTCGCGGCGCGCAAGCTGGCGGCGGGCGATCCCGAGACGGAGTTCTACGCGGCCAAGATCGTGACGGCGCGCTTCTACGCCACGCACGTGCTGAGTCAGGAGTCGTGGCTTCAGCGACAGATCAAGGAGAGCTCGGGCGACGTGCTGGCGCTCTCGGAGGAGCAGTTCGACGCGGATCGCAAGCCGGCGGTGGGGGCAGCGCGCTAGAGATGGCCATGATACGCACGGAGGACCGCGACGGGGTCCGCATCGTCACGCACGAGAATCCGCCGGTGAACGCCCTCTCGTTCGCCCTCTCAGAGGAGCTCCTGGCCGCCGTCGCCGCGGCGGAAGCCGACCCCTCGGTACACGCCGTCGTCTTCACCGGCGCCAACGGCATCTTCAGCGCCGGAGCCGACGTCAACGACTTCCGCGGCGAGCCGCGCCCCGGCGCCAAGACGATTCGCGACGTGATCGCGGCCGTCGAGCAGGGCGCCAACACGTACGTCGCGGCCATCGACGGCAACGCGATGGGCGGCGGCTTGGAGCTCTCGCTGGCGTGTGACTATCGCGTCGGGACGCCGCGCGCGAAGGTGGGCCTGCCCGAAATCCGCCTCGGCCTGATCCCGGGTGCCGGCGGAACACAGCGCCTGCCGCGCCTCATCGGAGCCCAGGCGGCCTTAGAGATGATGCTCAAGGGCAAGACCGTGGCGGCGGATGAGGCCAAGAAGAAGGGCCTCCTCGACGAGGTCGCCGAGGGGGACGTGGTCGACGCGGCCGTGGCGCTGGCCCGGCGTGCGCTGGAGAGCGAGCCCAAGCGGCGCGTCTCCCGGCGCAAGGTGGAGATCGGCGCTGGCATCCAGGCCTTCGCCCTGCCGTACGTGGTCGCGCAGGCGCACAAGATGTGCCCGCCCGAAGAGAAGGGGGGCTTTGCCGCCCACAAGCTCGTCGACGCGGTGCAGGCCGCCTTCGAGCTGCCGTTCGCGCGCGGTTTGGCGCGCGAGTTCCGCCTCTTCGACGAGCTGGTGCGCTCCGCGCCGGCTCAGGCGTTGATGCACCTCTTCTTCGCCGAGCGCGAGCTCTCGAAGATCCCTGGTCTGCCGCCCGCGGAACCGCTCGCCGTGGCCAAGGCGGGCGTGGTCGGTGCCGGCACCATGGGCGCGGGCATCGCCATTACCTTCGCCGACGCGGGGATCCCCGTGACGGTGATCGAGCCGTCCGACGAGCAGGTCGAGAAGGCCAAGCAGATGGTCTTCGGCATGTTCATGCATCAGGTGCAGCGCGGCCGGCTGACGCAAGAAGAGGC